>NZ_MPDM01000003.1:385-261444 GCF_001936115.1 Boudabousia marimammalium | reverse complement strand
AATAATGATGGTGATGATCGTCGAGGGCGTGGCGGTTTTGGCCGTGATGATCGGGGCGGTAGCCGTGATGGTGGTCGTGGTGGCCGTGGCTTTAATCGTGATGATCGCGGTGGGGATCGCGGTGGGCGCGGATTCGACCGTGATGACCAGGGTGCACGTCGTTTCGATGAGCGGCGTGAAAGCCAAGCATCTCGCGCTGCGCGTAGCAATAACGAACCGGAGATTCCTGGCGATATCAAAGCAGAAGATCTTGACCGTCAAGTTCAGGCCCAGCTACGCACACTATCAGGTGTTAATGCTGAAACCGTGGCCCGTCACTTGGTGGCCGCCGGCAGACTCATTGATGATGAACCAGAACTTGCTTACCAGCATGCTCAGGCTGCCGCTGCTCGCGCTGGCCGCGTAGATGTAGTGCGTGAAGCTGCGGCTTTGACCGCATACGCAGTCGGTAAATACGATGAAGCCTTGAAGGAAGTTCGTGCAGTTCGCAGACTTTCCGGCTCAGATGCTCTTCGGGCGGTTGAAGCTGATTGTGAGCGCGCTGCAGGTAAGCCAGAAAAGGCTCTTGAAATTATCAATGAGACCGACTTTGAATCCTTAGATACCGCTGAGCAGGCTGAACTGATTATTGTTGCTTCAGCCGCTCGCGCTGACTTGGGTGAGAATGAAGCCGCACTGGTGATTGTTGATGATGCACTTTCGCAACTCCCCGAAGACTATGATGATGAGGTGCGCGGACGCCTGATGTCGGTGAAGGTCGATCGTCTCCGTGAACTCGGTCGCGAAGCCGAAGCTGATGAGCTGGAAGCGGCAATTCCTGAAATTCCTGAGGACATCGACATTTATGACCTAGAGGAAATCGTTGAATCAGATATTGATGATGTCCGCTCCGCAGTGCGCGGTTGCAAGGTTCCTTTGGCTGAGGCTTACGATGCCGCCCTCTATGACCTCGACGGAGTTTGCTACCGCGGTAATGAGCCGATCCCCAACGCAGCAGAGTTCATTAACGCTTCGCGTGAGGAAAATGGACTGCAGGACATTTACGTTACGAATAATGCTTCCCGCACCCCAGCTCAGGTAGCTGAAAAGCTTCAGGGACTGGGAATCGAAGCCTTAGCAGAGAACGTCATGACCGCAGCTATGGATATTGCCGGCATTATGGCAGGTGACCTTGAAGCTGGCGCCAAAATCCTCGTTATCGGTGGAGATGGATTGCGCGAAGCCATTAGCGATGCCGGTTTCACCATCGTTGAATCAGCTGACGATAATCCTGATGCGGTGGTGCAGGGCTGGTCGGCCGATATTGACTGGGCCCGTCTTTCGGAGGCTAGCTACGCTATTAATAATGGTGCTCGATTCTACGCTTCCAATACTGATGCTTCGCTACCCCAAGAACGAGGTTTTGCCCTCGGTAACGGCAGCCTAGTGAAGGCAGTTGAACATTGCACTGGACGGAATGCCTTTGCCGGCGGTAAACCTTTCCCCGGTATCTACCGTAAGGCAGCTGAACTGGCTGGCGATGTCAAACAGGTCCTCACTGTTGGTGACCGTTTGGATACTGATATTCAAGGTGCCCGGGCTGCTCGTTACCTTGCAATGCACGTGCTCACCGGTGTCTCAACCGCACGCGATATTGTCCTGAGTGACTACAACCAGCGTCCTGCCTACTTGGCGATTGATATGCGTCAGTTGGCTGAGCCGCATCCGCACCCGCGTCACCACACCGATGGGCACTGGACTTGCGGCTCGTCTGAGTCCGTACATGTCGACAGGTGGGGAAATATCTTCATTGATGAGGATCCTTTGACTGAAGGATCTGCTATTACCCTCGACAACTATCGCGCGGTGGTGGCCGCAGCTTGGGAAACCATTGATAACGGCCACAAGGTTCGCTGCCCCAACTTCACGGTAGTCACGAACGAAGAAGGCAACGTGCTAGTTCCCGTCCCAGAGCGGGAAACTGAAGCTGAAGAAGAAGCCGTTGCGGAAGAACTCACCAGCGAAGAGCAGGTAGAAACTGAGGAGAACGAGGAAGTAGCACAGACAGAGGAACCCGGAACTGTCGATGCTGAACTCGTAGTTGAAGTTGAAGAATCTGCCATTGACTCCGCTGAAGTTGAAGATGCAGAAGAAACGGACGCCGTTCTTTTCGAACTAGACCAGCCTGAGGCTGACCCCGAGCTGGAAAATTTAGATGACTGATTCAGATTCTCCCTCGACCCCCATTCCAAACCCGAAGGATTTGGCGCGTGGGCTGGGGGAGAACTTTGAGCTACCTGAAGTCGAATCAAGACTCCAGGAAATTAGCGCGCTGCCGATTACTGAGCAAGCGCAGGCTCTAGATTCGCTTCGCGGGCAGCTGGCTGCCAGCTTGGACTCTGCACGTATCACCCATGGCTAAACTGGCTAGACTCGACACTGAAATGGTGCGCCGTAAACTGGCGCATTCGCGTGCCCACGCCCAAGAACTGATTCAGGCTGGGCGGGTAAAAGTTTCCGGGATGGAAGTGTTCAAGTCGGCACGCCAGATTAACCCTGCGGAACCGATTTTTGTCATCGAAAGTGATGAAGTAAACTACGTCTCTCGCGGAGCGCACAAACTGGTTGGGGCCCTAAACATCCTCGGCTCCCTCGCCCCGCAGGTACAGGGACGAAACTGTCTTGATGCGGGCGCCTCGACCGGCGGATTCACCGATGTCTTGCTCCGGCGTGGCGCTAAGCATGTGGTCGCAGCAGATGTCGGATATGGGCAGCTAGCCTGGAAATTGCAATCCGATCCCCGCGTGACAGTACTGGACCGCACCAATGTGCGTACATTGACGCCGGAGCAAGTCGGCTACACGCCTGAGCTGGTAGTGGGTGATCTCAGTTTCATCTCCCTGACGTTGATTTTGCCTGCCCTAGTGAAGTGCGGTGGGGAAAGCACAGACTACCTCCTGATGGTGAAACCCCAGTTCGAAATTGGGAAAGAAAGATTAGGCTCAGGTGGCGTCGTGAGAAACCTAGATCATCATGTTGAGACCGTACTCAAAGTAGCGAATTGTGCTCATGAGCTTGGTCTAGATATCTACGGGGTGGCGGCAAGTCCTTTACCTGGACCGGCAGGGAACGTAGAGTACTTCTTAGCAATGCGAAAACAACATCCCCAAGCTTTAGCTGCTGACGAATATGAAGCCGCGATTCGACGCGCAGTAGCTCAAGGCCCAGCGGGTGATAATAAGTCAGTAAGTTAGCGCCCGGGAGATAAAGAATGGTTAGGACGATCCTGCTGATTCAGCACGCCACCCGTGAAGAAGCCATCAAAGGCGGCGAAGTGGTGCGGGCAACCTGCGCCAGTTTAGGCCTCCAAGTGGTTGAACGGGCTGCCATCGACCGTAACCCCGATATTCGAGTCGACTTGGTTATCGCCCTAGGCGGAGATGGAACTCTACTTGCCGCAGCTGATTATGGGCGTAGACAAGGGGTCCCAATCATCGGTTTCAATACCGGTCGGATGGGTTTCTTGACCGAAGTCGGGGCGGAGGATTTTCGGGCGGCCTTGGTTCGTCTAGCAGAAGAGGATTTCACATTAGATATTCGTCAAACCATCGAAGTCACCGTCAAACACCGCGATGGCAGAGTCGAAGAAGGCTGGGCTCTTAATGAAGCGGCTGTCATGCACTCGGGTTTGGACCATCCTGCTGATTTTACAGTCGGCGTGGATGGGCTGGGTTTATCACGTTATGCCGCTGACGGGATCATTATCGCAACGCCCACTGGCTCCACAGCGTATTCTTATTCGGCAGGTGGGCCTATTGTGTGGCCAAATGTTGAATCCATGTTGTTGGTTCCATTGGCGGCGCATGGTCTTTTCCGTACGCCTCTAGTGGTTGGTTGTAATTCTGTCTTGCAGGTTGAGATTGACGTGGAGCAGCCTAATCATCTGGAGATCTGGTTTGATGGGCAAAGAATGCTTCCGGTTGAGCCAGGCGCTCTGGTGGAGGCCCGGATCTCGCCCAACCCGGTTGTGTTAGCGGCTCTTTCCGAGGCTCCCTTTAGTGCCCGCCTCGTTTCTAAATTCCAGCTTCCTGTAGATGGCTGGAGGTCTGGGACTAGCGCATGATTTCCGAAGTTGATATCTCTCATTTGGGCATTATTGAATCGGCACGTCTTGAGCTGGGCTCTGGGTTTACGGCGGTTACCGGTGAGACTGGGGCGGGAAAAACCCTTGTTTTGACGGCAATCGGCTTGCTTTTGGGGCAGCGGGCGGATTCTCATAATGTGCAAAATCACGCCGATAAAGCCCAGGTTGATGGCGTCTTTGTGGTGGCGGAGGAAGATCTTGCGCTACAGTCGGTTTTAGAAGAGTCTGGACTTGATCTAGAAGAGGACGAGCTATTAGCTTCTCGCACGGTCATGTCTAATGGTCGCTCGCGCGCTAGATTACAGGGGCGTCCGGTCCCAGCTGCGATACTGGCCGAGGTAGCTGAACAATTGGTGACTATTCACGGGCAATCTGATCAGGTCGCTTTGCGCTCAACACAGGTGCAAAGAGAGATTCTTGACCGTTGCGGGGGCGCAGAGCTGGCCTCGCTTAAAGCCACCTATCAGCAGGCTTGGCAACGGGCCGTGGAGGCGAAAAGGCGCTTGGATGAGTGGTCCGAAAATGCGCATCTTCATCAGTTGGAAGCTGAGTCTTTGCGGGAAGGGTGCCAGTTAGTCGCGGCCCTAGATCCCGCCGAGGACGAGGAAGAGGAACTGAAAGCTAAGATTGACCGCCTGACACATGCAACTGATTTGCGGATGCAAACGGTCACCGCTTTGCGGGCATTGCGACATGGCGATAGCGATATTGACGCAATCACTTTGCTTGAGCAGGCGCTGGTAGCACTGCGGCAGGCGCAACATAACGATGCCTCTTTAGGTGAGATTAGCGAAAACCTAGACCGGCTGTTGATTGAAATCACGGATCTTTCTGAACAGATAGCGGATTATAGTTCGCAACTGGAAAGTGACCCGAGCGCACTCTCTGCTGCGCATGAGCGCAGGGCGCAACTCACTAGGGCAATGCGAGGGCGTGCCACCACTGTGAAAGAACTCCTAGACTGGGCAGAGCAGGCCCAAATCCGCTTGGAACTGATTGGAGATCCTGAATCTACTACAGCTACCTATGAGGCAGAGTTGAAAACTGCTCAGCAGCGGGTGATTGAAACCGGTAAACAGTTAAGCGCGAAACGTATTCACGTTGCGGCGCAACTTTCTAGTCAAGTCACTGCGGAACTAGATAATCTTGCTTTGCAAGATGCACACTTCGAAGCAGTTTTGGTGACTCAAGACAAACCCAAACCCTATGGTCTAGAAGATGTGGTCTTTTCTCTGCAACCCCATCCTGAAGCGACTTTGCGGCCGCTGGCGCAGGGGGCTTCCGGAGGTGAGTTATCTCGGGTAATGCTGGCCTTAGAGGTAGTAGCCGCCAGCCTCACCAGTAAAGATACTCGTCATCACACCTTCATTTTTGATGAAGTGGATTCAGGAATCGGTGGCCAGGCAGCCGTTGAGGTAGGCGCTCGATTGGCGCAACTAGCCCAAAATCATCAGGTGATTGTGGTAACTCACGTACCGCAGGTAGCAGCATATGCCGATCAGCATGTGTTGGTCTCAAAAGCAGATAACCGCACAGAATTGACTACTTTGAGTGAGGACGAACGCGTGCAGGAGTTAGCCCGAATGCTTTCAGGTGACTCAACTCCCGATGTTGCGCGTGCCCACGCGCTTGAACTGCTAAATGCCGCTAGGATGAAACAATCATGAGTAAAAAAGTAGTTGTTTCGGAATCCAGTCCGTTGAGTGTTTCAGGCCGGATTCGTTTAGGTGACGATACTGTGGCCTTGGCGACTCAGCTTGAAGCCGGAGATATTGCCGTTATCAACCATCCTGACCTTGATCGGGCGGCGGCGCTAGCTTTGGCTGAGGCTCGTCCGGCAGCCGTTCTCAATGCGGCTCCTTCCGTCACGGGACGCTACCCGAACCGCGGCCCACATGTGCTTTTGGATGCAGGTATTCCCTTACTAGATTCTTTGGGTACCGCGGTACTCGGGCTGAAGGAGGGGCAGCTGGTTTCGGTAGCGGAAAACCGCATCTATCTCGCTGACCAGTTGGTCGCCGAGGGTGAAATCATGACCCCTTCTCGCTATCTTGAGCTCAGCAGTGAAGCAAGATTCGGGATGGGGGAGCAGCTGGAATCTTTCGCTGCTAATACCAAAGAATTTTTGCGTCGAGAGCAGGATGCTCTCCTTGAAGGAACCGGGTTTTCTCAGATTCCGCTGGGTTGTAAAGACCGGATTTCGATTGTTGTCGGTCCCGGTGCTGAAGCAGAAGAACAGTTGCGAAGGTTGAGCACCTTGATTCGTGAGCACCGGCCCATCCTAGTTGGCGTGGGTTCTGGTGCAGATACCCTGATTAGGCAGGGGCATCGTCCCTCCTTAATCACAGGCAATGTGAAAGCAGCCTCTGATGCGGCTGTTCGATCAGGCGCAGTGATTGTGTTGCGCTCAACCTTCCAAGAACACCTCAAAGATTCGCGGCTTGATTCGATTGGCTTGAACTATCACACCATCACTTCAGGACTAACCGATTTAGACACGGCTGTTATGCTGTGTGTTCATAAAGGTTCATCTCTAGTCATCCCGGTGGGGGATTACAACTCTTTCGATGAGTTCCTTGATCAGGGCCGACAGGGGATGACTTCCTCGTTCTTTACCCATCTCGTTGCGAACGGGACTATCGCCACCCCACGTGCTGCGGAACTCCTGTATGCGCGCCCGATGCGCGCAGCGTACGTCTGGTTGCTGATGCTTACTGCTCTCATCGCTTTAGGCTCAGCTTGGATGCTAACCCCGTGGGGGCAGTCAATTTGGCTGCTGGGCGGTGAGTGGTCCTGGCCGGTAGGGATCGGGATTATAGCTGTTGCGGGAGTATTACTTATCGTTGCAATGCTTGCATCATTGCTGAGGAGAAAACCATGATTGACTACCGATACCATCTTACTTCACTAGCCGCGGTGTTCCTCGCCCTCGGAATCGGCGTAGCTCTTGGTGCGGGCCCGCTTCAAGCCACGGTATCGGATGCTCTCAGCGGGGAAGTCGCCTCAGTGCGGGAGCAAAACGCCAATTTGAACGAGGAAGTGCGTTCACTTCAGGCCGATATTAGTCGGTCGGAGAATTACCTCAGCGAGCTAGGCAAACAAGTAAACCACAATCTTCTGTCCGGGTACTCAACTGCTCTGCTGGTATTCCCCGGGGTGGCCAGTGCAGATGTGGAAAAGACAGTGCAGAGTCTAACTGCTACGGGTGCTCAAGTGAGCGTGGTGAATCTAACCGAGAAGCTCTTGAATACTGGATTCTCTCAGTATCGCTCATCCTTGGCGCCGCAGCTGGTGGGCTATTTAGAGACTGCGCCGAGTGGTGATGCCAGCACTGAGGAAATCATGGGCCTGGCGGTCATGACTGCTTTGGCAGATACCGACCAGCACGCAACTTTGAAAAATATTTTGACCAACCCGGATAATCCACTCATTACCCTTCCTGGAGCACCTATCAAAGCGACTTCTTTTGTGATTTTGACTCCATCTGTTAAGCCTGAGACACCTGCCGCTCAGGCGGTGACAGCTGAGGAGGTGCAAGCCGCCGTCTTTGATTATGCAAGCTTGATTACGCCCTTTGCGAGCGCCCCGCAATCAGCCGTTGTGCTGGGAGACGCACAAACCAGTGATGCGGTTTTGAGCTACATTCGCAACCAAGCTGCGCAGCTCACTACAGTGGACTCCTTCCCATCATCTCAAGCTTTTGTCTCACTTCCGCAAGCTCTCAAAACCGCCTCAACCGAGCAGCGTGCTTTCGGTTCGCAACAGGGTGCTAGCTTGACTGTTCCCACCCTCACCATCAACACACAAGCCAACTAGACTGTGCTAGGATTAAAGCCCGTGGACACCAAATTTGAATCTCAGAGTATCGTTACCAAACACGTTTTCGTTACCGGCGGTGTCGTATCGTCGCTAGGTAAGGGATTAACCGCTTCCTCGTTGGGGCACGTGCTTCGTTCACGTGGTTTATCCGTGGTAATGCAAAAGCTTGACCCGTATATCAATATCGATCCGGGCACTATGAACCCATTCCAGCATGGCGAAGTATTCGTGACCGAAGACGGTACCGAGACAGACCTTGATATTGGCCATTATGAGCGTTTCCTTGACGTAAACCTTGGCGCCAGTGCGAATGCCACCACCGGTCAGGTCTACTCCACGGTGTTGCAGAAAGAACGTCGCGGTGAATACCTGGGGGATACCGTACAGGTGATTCCTCATATCACCGATCAGATTAAGGAAAGAATGCGCGCTCAGGCACACCCGAGCGATGGCTCTACCCCTCCTGACGTAATCATTACCGAAATCGGCGGTACGGTTGGTGATATTGAGTCGTTGCCCTTCCTTGAGGCTGCACGCCAGGTGCGCCAGGATCTGGGACGCGACAACTGTGTGTTCGTACATGTCTCGTTGATTCCTTATATTCCTTCCGCTGGTGAACTCAAGACGAAGCCTACCCAGCACTCAGTTGCTCAGTTGCGTTCAATTGGTATTACTCCGGATGCAGTGGTGTGCCGTTCTGATCGTCAGCTACCTGAAGGTGTCAAGGCTAAGATTGCTTTGATGTGCGATGTCGATCGTAATGCCGTGATTGAGTGTCCGGATGCGGCCTCGATTTATGAGGTTCCTAAGACAATTCATCGCGAAGGACTGGATTCATACCTATTGCATCGCCTTCGCCTTGACGCTGGTCCTGTGGATTGGAGTCAGTGGGACGGAGTTTTGGAGCGTGTGCGTGAGCCCCGCCATGAGGTTGAGATTGCGCTGGTTGGTAAGTACATTGACCTGCATGATGCCTATCTCTCTGTTTCGGAAGCTCTAATTGCTGGCGGTTTTGCTCATTGGACCAAGGTGAAGATTCGTTGGGTGCCTTCCGATAGCTGTGAAACGCCGGAGGGGGCTTCTCGCGCACTAGGCGGCGTGGATGCCGTGCTTGTGCCGGGTGGTTTCGGTGTGCGCGGTATCGAAGGCAAGCTGGGTGCCCTGCGTTGGTCTCGCGAAAACAAGGTGCCTACCCTGGGTATTTGCCTGGGCCTCCAGTGCATGATTATTGAGGCATCTCGTAACCTCCTCGGTCTTGTGGGTGCTAACAGTACTGAGATGGATCCGAATACGCCATACCCGGTGGTTGCCACTATGAATGATCAGCTGGAAGCTATCTCCGGGCAGGCAGATTTAGGCGGCACTATGCGTTTGGGTGCTTACCCTGCTCGCCTTCAGCCTGACTCTTTGGTTGCTGAAGTTTATGGCTCAACTGAGGTTAGTGAACGTCACCGGCATCGCTTTGAGGTAAACAACGAATACCGTGCACAGCTCGCTGAACATGGTTTGCTGGTTTCAGGTCAGTCACCCGAGGGTGGTCTGGTGGAATTTGTTGAGCTGGATCGTTCCTTGCATCCGTATTACGTCTCGACGCAGGCTCACCCTGAGTTCAAGTCACGTCCCACCCGTCCGCACCCTTTGTTTGCAGGCTTGGTTAAGGCTGCTTTGGAACGCAAGGCTGAGGTCTATAAGTCGCATCGCAGATCCGAGGAAGACTGATGAATATTCCGGTGTTGGAGGCTAGTCAACTAGTTGATGAACGGATAGCAAAGCCCGTCGAAAACACCACGGATATTTGGCAGGGGAGATTTTTCTCACTGCATGAAGACCAGGTGCGTCTGACTGAAGGTAGTGAGCCGGTTAGTCGTGAGTACGTTAAGCATCCCGGTGCGGTTGCTGTGGTCCCTTTGCGGGTGGTGGACGGACGTGAACAGGTTCTTATGATTAAGCAGTATCGCCATCCTGTGCGGGTGTCACTGTGGGAGTACCCTGCCGGCTTGCTGGATGTTGCGGGGGAGGACTATCTTCAGGCGGCTCAACGTGAGTTGGCAGAAGAGACTGATTTGCACGCCAATCAGTGGGATGTGCTAGTTGATTACTTTGCGACCCCGGGCGGTCACACTGAATCCCTGCGAATCTTTCTAGCTCGTGATTTGGAAGAAATTCCCGAGGCGGAAAAAACCTTTGAGCGAGATGAAGAAGAAGCGCTGTTCGAATGGGCTTGGGTGGATTTAGATGATGCTGCGGCTGCGGTGGCTGCAGGAAAGCTACATAACCCCTCTGCCGTAACTGGGACGTTAGTCACATATTACTCACGTGAAAAAGGGTGGAGCACGCTAAGACCAGCGGAATCTCGCTGGCTTAGGTAAACCTTATTTTCTGTCGGGTTGTCAGCTAACAGTAATTACGCAACGCCACGCTTCCCAATTACGGGTATGCTGGTGTTGTTAGTTTGACGCCACGCGGAAGGAGTTTACTCATGGCTAGTAGCGGCGATGATGTAAGCACCCGGCAGGCAGTGTTGGACTTAATTGTTGAAAAAGGGCCAGTCACTGCGGTTGTGCTTGCAAAAATCCTAGATCTCACTGCGGCAGCTGTGCGTAGACACATTACCGCTCTAGAGAAAAATGGGGCCATCGAAGTACTGGAGATTCCCACTGAAACTTCACGGGGGAGAGGCCGCCCAGCACGCCACTATGTGGCGACTAAGGCCGCTCACCGTTCCCTTGCGGAAGACTATGCAGAGTTGGCTTCGCGAGCTTTGGAATACATGGGACAGGTAGCAGGGCGAGATGCAATCAACTCTTTCGCTGCTTCACGGTCTCGTGAAATTGAGCGCAAGTACGCGCCAGTGGTCCGTGAGGTGGGGGATGACCCAGAGGAGCGTGCCCGCGCGCTAGCTGATGCGCTAACCGCAGATGGCTACGCTGCGACAGTTCGGAAAGTCGGCAACGGTTTTGCGATTCAGCTCTGTCAGGGACACTGTCCGGTGCAGAATGTGGCACACGAATTCCCACAGCTTTGCGAAGCGGAGACTGCGGCTTTTTCACGACTACTCAACGTTCATGTGCAACGTCTTGCTACTTTGGCAGGCGGTGAACATGTTTGTACCACCCACGTTCCAGTTGGCATGCCGACAATTCGAAAAGGAACGCGTATAGCTGCAGCGGCAGCATCAATCAAGGAAGGAAATCGATGACTCCATCACCTACTCCACCTGTGGATGCCCAACAATCTGATGAAGAGATTATTGCATCTATCGGTGCCTACGAGTACGGCTGGCACGATTCTGATACTGCAGGCCAAAGCGCGCCACGCGGCCTCACTAAGCAGACTGTTCTCGATATCTCTGGTCGCAAGAACGAACCAGAATGGATGCTCCAGCGCCGTCTCAAGGCACTAGAGACTTATGAAGCTAAGCCGATGCCTGCTTGGGGTGCAGATCTTTCCGATCTCGAGTTTGACAAGATTAAGTACTACGTTAAATCTACGGAGAAGATGGCTCAGACCTGGGAAGATCTTCCGGAAGATATCAAACGTACCTATGACAAACTTGGTATTCCAGAGGCAGAGAAGAAACGCCTAGTTGCTGGTGTTGCCGCCCAGTATGAATCTGAAGTGGTTTACCATCAGATTCGCGAAGACTTAGAAAAACAGGGGGTCCTCTTCCTCGACGCTGATACTGGATTACGTGAATACCCTGAAATCTTCCAAGAGTACTTTGGCAAAGCCGTACCTGCCGGAGACAACAAGTTTGCTGCTCTAAACACCGCGGTATGGTCCGGTGGCTCTTTCGTGTACGTCCCGAAGGGCGTGCATGTGGAGATTCCCCTCCAAGCTTACTTCCGCATTAATACCGAAAATATGGGTCAGTTTGAGCGCACTTTGATTATCGCGGATGAAGGCTCATATGTTCATTACGTTGAGGGCTGTACCGCCCCGATTTACGACACCGATTCACTGCACGCTGCAGTGGTCGAAATCTTCGTCAAGAAAAACGCTCGCGTTCGCTATACCACCATCCAAAACTGGTCAAATAACGTGTATAACCTGGTGACACAGCGTTCCGTCGTAGAAGAAGGCGGCGTAATGGAGTGGGTAGATGGCAATATTGGCTCTAAGGTCACTATGAAATACCCGGCTGTTTACCTGATGGGTCCGCATTCTCGCGGTGAAACTCTGTCCATCGCTTTCGCCGGTGAAGGCCAGTATCAAGATACCGGTGCCAAGATGGTGCATATGGCGCCCCACACCTCCTCCTCAATCGTCTCGAAATCGGTGGCTCGCAATGGCGGACGGAGTGCCTATCGTGGATTAGTGCAGGTGATGGCTCGTGCCCATCACGCCAAGTCCAACGTACTGTGTGATGCCTTGCTGGTTGACCAGATTTCACGTTCTGACACCTACCCATATGTAGATGTGCGTACCGATGACGTTGAAATGGGACACGAGGCTACGGTCTCTAAAGTCAGCGAAGACCAGCTCTTCTACCTGATGAGCCGAGGCATGGAGGAAACCGAAGCAATGGCAATGATCGTGCGTGGTTTCGTGGAGCCAATCGCTCGTGAGCTCCCCATGGAGTACGCGCTAGAGCTGAACCGACTTATTGAACTGCAAATGGAAGGATCCGTTGGCTAATGACTGAATATACTGTGCTCCCTGACAACCAGGAACTTACCCCTGGCGTGGCGCGCCCTCAGCAAAAGCCCGTCAAACCTTCCGGTTCTCGCGCGGAGCGTCCCACTTCGTTTTCGTCAGCAGATTTCCCTCTCCCCACCGGCCGTGAGGAAGAATGGCGTTTCACCCCGATGAAGCGGATTCGGCCACTCATGGAAGAAAACTATGAGGGAGAAGTTCCCGCTGCTCAAATCCAGGCTCCTGATGATGTCAGTGTGTCATATCTGGATTGCTCTCACGCCCCGCAGCTTGCCTTAGCTGGTGGTCCGCAGGATAGGACCTCGGCACTGGCCTGGGAAAACTGGAAAGAAACCATGATGATTGAAGTCCCTGCTCGCACCGAGCTGGACACCCCGGTAATCGTGAAGATGACCGGCACCCACGAACGGCCAGCAGCTGGTAGCACCCTGATCCACGTGAAAGAGCAATCCAGTGCGATTGTCGTGCTTGAACACTATGGTCATGCTCTCTACAACGAGACTGTACAGATTATTGCTGACGCGGGCTCTAAGGTAACAGTTGTTACTACCCAAGAGTGGGATGAGAGTTCTATTCACGCGGCAAATTACCGGATTACGGCCGCGAAGGATGCTGAGGTAAAGCATATTGTGGTGACTTTGGGTGGCGACCTGGTACGCATCTGCACTGATGCGCGTTTCTCTGAGCCCGGTGCGAATGTTGAACTTTTGGGTCTGTACTTCACCGACGCTGGACAGCATCACGAACATCGACTTTTCGTTGACCATTCAAAGCCCAATTGTGTTTCTCGAGTCACCTACAAGGGGGCGCTACAGGGGAAGAATGCCCATGCGGTCTGGGTTGGCGACGTACTGATTGGTAAAGAAGGTTTCGGTACTGATACCTACGAGCTAAACCGTAACTTGGTTCTCAGTGAAGGCGCCCGAGCAGATTCAGTGCCGAACTTGGAAATTGAAAACGGCGAAATCGTAGGCGCTGGCCACGCGTCCGCAACCGGTCGTTTCGATGATGAGCAGCTCTTCTATCTACGTGCACGCGGTATTCCTGAAGTTGATGCGCGCCGCCTAGTGGTGCTTGGTTTCTTCGGCGAACTGATTAACCAAATTGGAGTTCCTGAAGTCGACGAACACCTGATGGAAAAGATTGAGGAAGAACTCATGATGACCGGTCAAATTGCTGCTGGTACCGTCTAAACCCCCTCGAAAATTTATTTATCTTAGCTCTGGAGAGAAGCCTTGGCTGCGACCTAGGCGCCTAGGAAGGAAAACAACATGTCAACATTAAAGATTGAGGATCTCCACGTTTCTGTGGAAACTCAAGACGGACCGAAGCCGATTCTGAAGGGGGTGGATCTGACGATTAAATCTGGTGAGATCCACGCCGTGATGGGACCGAATGGTTCTGGTAAATCCACGCTGGCTTACTCTCTGGCCGGCCATCCCAACTACCACATCACCTCCGGTCACGCCTATCTAGATGACCAAGATCTTGGTGAGATGACCGCTGACGAACGTGCTCGCGCAGGCCTGTTCCTTGCGATGCAGTACCCTGTCGAGGTTGCCGGCGTAACCGTCTCCAACTTCCTCCGTACCGCTAAGACCGCTATCGATGGTAAAGCTCCGGCTCTGCGTCAATGGGTGAAAGACGTCAATGAAGCAATGGAAAAGCTCCGTATGGATCCGGTCTTCGCTCAGCGCGACGTCAATAAGGGATTTTCTGGCGGCGAGAAGAAGCGCCACGAGATCTTGCAAATGGAGCTACTCAAGCCTAGTTTTGCAATCTTGGATGAAACTGACTCCGGTCTTGACGTGGATGCTCTACGCATCGTTTCGGAGGGGGTTAATCGGGTTCACGATAATGTTGGCTCAGGTATCTTGTTGATTACTCACTACACTCGCATCCTTAACTATATTAAGCCTGACTTTGTCCACGTTTTCGTGGATGGTCGCGTCGCTGATCAGGGTGGGCCGGAGCTGGCTGACAAGCTCGAGCTTGACGGATACGACAAGTACCTGGTCAAATGAGTCATGTCTGAGGTTTCAGTTGGACTAGGGTCTGGTTTTACCGCTCTTGAGTTAGAGCAGCTGCGCGGGCAGTTCCCCATCCTGTCTCGGACAGGGCGAGGAGGGCGCCCCATCGCCTATCTTGACTCTGCAGCGACCTCGCAAAAACCACAGTCGGTAATTTCCGCTGTCTCGGATTACTATGCGAATAATAACGCGGCGGTGAATCGGGGAACCCACCTGTTGGCTGATGAATCAACTGTGGCCTTTGAACAGGCTCGGAAGCGGTTGGCCGATTTTGTCGGTGCAGATGTAGAAGAAATCATTTGGACCAAGAACGCCACAGAGGGTCTCAACCTGCTGGCTTTCGTCTGCTCGGCGGGAGTCGGGAAAGCTAGCCCGTGGACGCTTGGACCCGGTGATGAGGTCTGCTCTACAGTGGTGGAGCACCACGCCAATATTGTTCCCTGGCAGCAAGCCTGTCAGCGTTCAGGAGCTAAATTCACTTGGTTGGATGCAACCGAAGATGGATTAATTGATACTTCGCGCCTGGCGGAAAAAATCAATTCCTCCACCAAGATTGTGGCAATTACGCACGCCTCTAACGTGACGGGCGCGATTACTGACTTGGAACCAATCATTGCGGCTGCTCGACGGGTGGGCGCTCTAGTAGTGCTTGACACCTGCCAGTCCTCTGCTCATCTGCCTATTAACCTCCATGATTTGGGGGTGGATGCGGCGGTATTTTCCGCGCATAAGATGATGGGTCCAACCGGTATTGGTGCTCTATATGTGCGCGCCGAAGTACTGGAGCATCTGGCTCCCTTCTTGACCGGTGGTTCCATGGTGACTTGGGTGACTATGGAGGAAGCTACCTTCCATGAGGCTCCCGCTAAGTTCGAGGCTGGCACGCAGCCGGTTGCGCAAGCCGTTGGTTGGGCTAAAGCACTTGATTTCTATGATGAGGTTGGTTTCGGCCGGATCGAAAAGCATGAGCGAGCAATTGGTGAGCATCTGCTGGATCAGTTAAAAGCGATCAAGCAAGTGCGCATCTTGGGACCAAAATCAATGGATTCTCGTCTCGCGGTGGTCTCCTTTGAGGTTGAGGGAGTACATCCTCACGACGTTGGGCAGATTCTAGATGACGAGGATGTAGCGGTTCGGGTTGGGCATCACTGCGCGATTCCTCTGCACACCCATTTTGGTGTTCGCTCTTCGACAAGAGCCTCTGCCTCACTAACGACAAGCGTGACTGAAACCGATAGGCTAGTAGCTGGTATTAATCGGGTCATCCGCTTTTTTGGAGGGTAGCATGTCGGAACTTGAACAGCTTTATCAGCAGGTGATTTTAGATCACGCACGTGCCCGTAGCGGAAGCGGATCTGTTCCTGAAGACATCTCCGGAAGCAGTCATCAGGTTAATCCTACCTGTGGTGATGAGGTCACTCTCGGCGTTGATTTGGCCGAGGATGGTTCGGTGAAACGATTGGTCTGGGATGGCTCAGGCTGTTCGATTTCTCAAGCCTCTTTATCCATGATGTCTGAGATGGTAGTGGGGATGGGCACGCAAGAGCGTGAACATCTTGCGGAAACTTTCTCGCGGATGATGCATTCGCGAGGCGCCGAACTGAGTGAAGATGACCTCGATGAACTTGCGGACGCAGCTGCGCTAAGCGGTGCTTCTAAGTTCCCGGCACGTGTGAAGTGTGCACTATTAGGCTGGATGGCTCTTCGAGATGCCATTGCTACTGCTGAAACGAAGGAATCCTAATGACAAATCAAGATTTTAACGATCCCAGCCAGGTCGTGAATCCGATGGCTGCTACTGAGCCGGTAAGCCAGCGTTTCACGCTGCCGGAGCCGGAGCCCTCAGATGGCCCCGATATGATTTCTCGGGGGAGCTTAGCAGCTGAGGACGTCGCAGAGGCTCTCCGTGATGTGATCGATCCGGAGCTCGGCATTAACGTAGTTGATTTGGGTTTGCTGTATGGGGTGGCAGTAGAAGAAGATAATCATGTTGCTTTAGATATGACTTTGACTTCTGCGGCTTGCCCGCTCACTGACGTGATTGAGCAGCAGGCGCAGATGGTGCTTGAACCGATTGCTAACGGTGTCACCATTACCTGGGTATGGATGCCACCGTGGGGTCCAGATCGCATTACAAACGATGGGCGTGAGCAGCTTCGTGCTCTGGGGTTCAACGTTTAATCGAAACTGCTAGTTCAGTTCTAAGGCCTGATGTACTTGTGACTTCAGGCCTTAGGTTTACCTTGCCGCTGGGTAATCTGGTCCCGCACTGTGTGGCGAAGCACTTTGCCTAACTGTGAGACGGGTAGTGACTCGAATAGCTCCACAATTTTCGGTAGCGCATAGTGAGGCAGGTGCGCTTCACCGAAAGCCCTGATATCGGCCAAAGTGAGTCTACCTTCCTGCTCTTCAGCGGGAACAATGGCGAGAGCCACTTTTTCGCCTGATTCTGGGTCGCTAATTCCAACCGCAGTGCAGGACTCAATTTCTTCCATCTGGTTAAATACTGCTTCTACCTCTGAGGGGAAGACATTGAAACCGGATGTGATGATCATTTCTTTTAGACGGTCAGCCATGACTAGGAAGCCGTCTTCATTGCGTGCGATATCGCCGGTGCGCAGCCAGCCATCATGGAATACGCGCTGGTTTTCTTCGGGGGCGTCTAGATATCCGGAGAAAACCTGTGGACCTTTGACTAGAATTTCGCCAGGTTGCCCGTCCTCCACATCCATGGAGGGATTGGCCGGGTCGACAAGTCGGATTTCAGTTGAGGGGAAGGGTAATCCCAAACTACTGTGTCTGCGCTCAGGCGTGAGTGGGGAGCCGCACATGGTGGGTGCAGTCTCTGACATTCCGTAGCCCTCAATGATGTAGTGCGTGGTGGTGTGTTCCCAAAGCTCTGCGATTTCCCGAGAAAGCGGCATTCCGCCGGAGATAGCGAACTTAATCGATGTCAAGTCATCACCGCGTTTACGGGCGGCTTTGGCTAAGCGGTCAAACATTGGAGGAACACCGACAAAGAAAGAAATCGGTCGACGTTTATGCGCATCGAGGGCGGCATCCACATCAAACTGAGGAAGCATGACCTGGGTGCTACTTAAAGCCACGGAACAGATCAGGAAGAAAGTCAGGCCGAAGGCATGAAAGTAGGGAAGTAGGGACCAGAAGGTTTCTGCCCCTTCGTGTAGCTTCCAGACCCAGAAAATATTCTGGTTAGCATTCGCACCTAGGTTAAGATGTGTCAGCGGCACAGATTTTGGGACTCCATTAGTGCCGCCGGTGTGCAAAATAACTGCGATGTCATCAACCTCGGCATGCGGAACCGTGGCAGCGAGCAGACGCGAGTTCGCGACTTCGTTATCCCAGCTGAGGTACTCTGCAGGTACATCTGCCCTTACTTGAGCGCGCTTTTTCCTAGCCTTATTGACGGGTAGATTCAAAGCGAAACGATACTTTGCGGGCATTGATGCGGATAGGTTTACGCTGAATACGGTGCCTCCATCTTCCACAATCTGTGTGTAGGAGGAGGCGCACTTTTCCCATACAATCGCTACCTTCGCGCCATTGCGTTCCAACTGGCCTGCAATCTGTGCGTCAGGAGCCAAAGGGTTATGCTCCGCAGCCACAGCTCCCAAGCGCATGAGAGCGTAGAAAGCGACGAAATGCTGCGGGCAGTTTGGCATTGCTAAAGCAACGGTATCGCCCTTACGGACACCAATCTGATAGAGCACCTGTGCTGCCTGGTTGACCTCACGCAGTAGCTTCTCATAAGTCCAGGTGCGGCCGAAGAAATCAATCGCAATATTGTTTGGATAGTAGCGTGCGGAGGTCTCTAGTAAGAAATATAAAGACCTAGTGGGAAGAGGTATCTCAAAAGGAACCCCACGGTCGTAATGTGCGTGAGCTTGCTCTGCAATACTTTTCTGTACCACTGGTTCTCCTTCAACGCCCATGCCCGTGGCGGAACTAATCAACGTTTAAATGTTACCCCTACACCCTTTTAGGCGCTCGCTGTTCTACCTTAGGGGAGCGGGTCACATTAGGCGGTCTGCTCTCCGCGTATCGTACTCTAAGCAGTTAGAATGAGCCAGTGATTAATGTATCTAACCTATCCGTACGAATCGGGGCGCGCACCCTCGTCAAAGAGGCCTCCTTTAAAGTAGATAAGGGCATGCGGATTGGTCTGGTGGGACGTAACGGTGCCGGGAAGACCACCACCATGCGGCTACTTGCGGGAGATAACTCTAACTCAGACATTGTGGAGTTCTCAGGCTCAGTCCACTCGAATGGAACCGTTGGATACCTTTCCCAAGATCCTCGCGTGGGAGATCCTGAACAGACTGCTAGGGCGCGAATTATTGAGGTTCGTGGCATCGATAAGCTACTTGCTCGCATCAAGAAAGCCGAGCGCGATATGGGGACTTTGACCGGAGATAAACAGGTCAAAGCGATGGAACGATACACCCGTCTAGATCACGAATTTACGGTTGCCGGGGGATGGCGAGCAAACGCGGAAGCCGCTCAAATTGCGAACTCTTTAGGGCTGCCAAACCGGGTTCTGGAACAGCCTCTGCACACTCTTTCGGGCGGCCAACGCCGGCGAGTAGAGCTGGCCAGAGTGCTTTTCTCAGAGGCTGACGTGCTGCTTTTGGATGAACCAACAAACCACCTAGACCATGACTCCATCATCTGGTTGAGAGAATATTTGCGCAACTATCCTGGTGGTTGTGTGATTATTTCCCACGATGTCAAGCTCCTCCAAGAGACAGTTAATCAAGTCATTTACTTGGATGCCTCACGCGGGGTAATGGATATTTACCATCTGGGTTGGGCTGAGTACTTAAAGCAACGCGCTGATGACGAACGCCGGCGACGGCGGGAGCGGGCTAACGCGGAAAAGAAGGCTGCCGCGCTGCGTTTACAGGGCGAAAAGATGAGAGCAAAAGCAACCAAAGCCGTTGCCGCTCAGCAGATGCTACGTAGGGCTGAGGAGCTGTTGGCTTCGGTGGAGGAATCTGCTCCCGTGGAGAAGGTTGCGAATATTCGTTTTCCCGACCCTGCGCCTTCCGGTAGAGTACCGCTGGAGGCGCGCGGGATTACTAAATCCTACGGCTCACTGGATGTGTTGATTGGCGTGGATTTAGCGATTGACCGTGGTTCAAAAGTAGTTGTCTTGGGTTTGAATGGTGCCGGTAAGACCACCTTGCTCCGTATCTTAGCTGGGGTCGAGGAAGCTGACGACGGTGAGGTAATCGCCGGCCACGGGCTTAAACTCGGCTACTACGCGCAGGAACATGAAACCCTCGATGTGCACGCTACCGTTTTGGAGAATATGGCTGCAGCCGCCCCAGATTTTGATGATACTCAAACCCGCAATGTGTTAGGGCGGTTCCTTTTCAGCGGTGAAGACGTGGACAAGCCTGCTGCAGTTCTTTCCGGAGGTGAGAAGACCCGCCTGGCGCTGGCCACGCTCGTAGTCTCTGCTGCGAATGTGCTGCTACTCGATGAGCCTACTAACAACCTAGATCCTGCCTCGCGGGAACAGATTTTGGAAGCTTTAGCTAGTTACGAGGGAGCAGTTATTCTAGTCACCCACGATCCGGGAGCAGTTGAAGCTCTCAATCCTGACCGAGTGTTGATTTTGCCTGATGCGGATGAGGACCTTTGGTCGGAAGATTATCTAGATTTGGTAACCTTGACCTAGATTCAAACGACTTTCAGAAAGTTGACAGATGGGCACTCGTATCGTTCTAATCAGGCATGCTACTGCTGAGAGATACTCCGATTCTGGAGACCACGGTAGAGCTCTCACTACGGGCGGTAAAGAGCAAGCGGCCGCCCTCGGCAGGCTACTTGGCGATTATCTGGTAGATCCAGTAACGGTGTATGTGTCATCAGCTCTGCGGACGCGGCAAACCCTGGCGGCGATACAACCAAGTCAGTCATTCGCTGACGTTGTGGAAGATCGAAAAATCTATCAGGCATGGATGGATGACCTGATAGAAATTATCAGGTTGAGTGAAACCGCGACCACTGTAATCATCGGACATGAGCCGACTATTTCAGCGACCGCTGCTCAACTAGTAGCTAATGAAGCACAAGCACAAATCTTCAATCATGGGGTTCCCACAGCCACCGCAGTCGTGCTTGATTGCGACCTAACGCCCTCGGAAATCAACTACGGAAGTTGTCAACTAGTGCAGGTACTACATACAACTGTGCCCTAGAACCGCAGCTCTAGGGCACAGTGACTTGCAGGCTACTTGCGGATTACTAGACCCTTGGGGGCTACCACAATTCCGGATTCTGTCACGGTCAAACCGCGTTCCCGGTCACGGTCCAGATCGACACCGACCTGAGCGCCCGGCTCAACCACGCAGTTCTTATCCAAGATAGCGCGGTGTACTACCGCACCGCGGCCCACCTTGGTGGAGTGCATCAGTACGGAGCCAGAAATATCTGCCCAAGAGTGCACATACACGCCGGGGGAGAGAACTGAACGTTGTACCTTACCGCCGGAAATAATCACCGAAGGGGAGACAATCGAATCAATTGCCACGCCCATCCGGTCCGCACTGCCGTAAACGAACTTAGCAGGAGCAAAAGAACCCGACAGACCTGTGAATACCGGCCAGTTTTGGTTGTACAGATTGAACACCGGGTTCACTGACACCAAATCCATATTCGCCTCATAGTAGGCATCCAAAGTACCTACATCACGCCAGTAGTCGCGGTCGCGGTCCAATGCGCCAGGGACGTCATTATCAATGAAGTCATACACGCCAGCAGCGTTTTGGGAGACGAAATAGGGGACAATATTGCCGCCCATGTCATGTGCTGACTCAGAATCTTGGGCATCTATCGATAGTGCTTCTTTCAAATCTTTGGTGGTGAAAATGTAGTTGCCCATCGAGGCTAACACCTGATCGGGCGCATCGGGTAGCCCCTTACAATTCTCAGGTTTCTCCAAGAAGTTGGTGATGACCCCGTCTTTAGCCTCAATCACGCCGAACTGGTTGGCCAAAGACAAAGGCTGGCGAATACCAGCTACCGTGCAAGGCAGACCGGAAGCGATGTGATGATCCAGCATCTGGCTGAAATCCATCCGGTAAATATTATCTGCACCGGTGATGACAATATAGTCGGGCTTCTCATCTTCAACAATATTCATGGACTGGTAGATGGCGTCGGCGCTACCTAGGAACCAGTGCTTGCCCATTCGTTGCTGCGCCGGAACCGGAGCCACGAAATTGCCCAAAAGATTGGACATGCGCCATGTCAAAGTAACGTGACGGTCCAAAGAGTGCGATTTGTACTGGGTTAAGACGACAACCTGCAAGAAACCAGAGTTGACGATATTAGAGAGAGAAAAATCAATCAATCTATAATGCCCGCCAAAGGGGACTGCAGGCTTAGCCCGATCCACAGTGAGGGGCATAAGACGCTTACCTTCGCCGCCGGCGAGAACAATTGCTAATACGCGTGGGTTACTCATAGTCGTATTCTAACGACTAAATCACTGTCATGTGTCCTAAATGACAGTACAATATGGGTAGAACTAGAAAGGTTGTGCAAATGAGAGTTGATCTTTTAACCCGGGAATTCCCTCCTCATGTCTATGGCGGAGCTGGAGTACACGTAGAAGAATTGTCGAAAGTACTTGCCGAACATGTTGATGTTCATGTGCATGCCTTCGATGGCCCCCGTACAGACAACCCGAGTGTATCCGGCTACAGCAATCTTTCTGAACTTAAAGACGCTAACCCGGCCCTGCAGTCCCTCGGCGTAGACCTACAAATGGCAGCCGGAGCCACCGGAGCAGATTTAGTCCACTCCCACACGTGGTATGCCAATATGGCCGGGCACTGGGCTTCCCTGTTGCACGGGGTACCCCACGTGATTAGCGCTCACTCTCTGGAGCCCCTGCGTCCTTGGAAGGCTGAGCAGCTTGGCGGTGGATACCAAGTATCGCTTTGGGCTGAGAAGACCGCTTACCTAGGTGCGGCTGGAATCATTGCAGTTTCGAACGGTATGCGTGACGACATCTTGCGTTGCTACCCAGAAATTGATCCTGCTAAGGTGCATGTCGTCCATAACGGGATTGATCTTGAGAGCTGGTTGCCCGATCATAGTGAGGCCGGCCAGGCGCACGCGGCTGCAACTTTGGAACGTCTTGGTATTAAAGCTGGCATTCCCACTGTCGTTTTTGTCGGCCGGATTACCCGTCAGAAGGGATTGCCCTATCTGTTGCGGGCACTGCATGAGCTACCTCCCCAAGTGCAAATCATCCTCTGTGCGGGTGCTCCCGATACCGAAGAAATCATGCGTGAAGTGGTGGGCCTAGTTGACCAGTTGCGCGAAGAGCGTGGACAGGTGATCTGGGTTGAAGATATGCTGCCGCGTCGCGATCTTGTCGCGGTACTTGATAACTCGACTGTGTTCGTCACCCCTTCAGTCTATGAGCCCCTAGGCATTGTGAATTTGGAAGCGATGGCAGTTTCTTTGCCTGTGGTCGGAACCGCTACCGGGGGCATTCCGGATGTAATTGTTGACGGAGAAACTGGCGTGCTAGTTCCCATCGAACAGGCTCAGGACGGAACTGGAACGCCTCTAGACCCAGATAAGTTTGTGGCTGATCTGGCTGCCGGAATCAATCGCGTACTAGCAGATCCTCAGCTTGCTAAACAGATGGGTGAGTCTGGACGACGCCGGGTAGAGGAACATTTCTCATGGGCCAGTATCGCTGAACGTACCGTTGCCGTATATGAGACAGTGTTGGCGGAGTATAACAAGTAGAATATTTACATGGACACAGTTTTTTCACTCAACGACGTTAATGTCAATATCGATAATACTGCTATCTTAACTGCGCTCAATTGGCGTCAGAAGGTAGGGGAACACTGGGTTGTGCTGGGTCCGAATGGCGCAGGTAAAACCACTTTGACGAAACTCCTGATGGGACGTCTGCCTGCCACCAGCGGGTCGGTGGACATCCTTGGTGAGCCAGTAGCGGAAGTCCCCAGTGCGGAGCTGAACTCTCTGGTGGGTTATTCGTCATCAGCTTTGGCTACTCGCTTGCCGGCTCGGCAGACTGTATTGGACGTGGTGCTAGCTGCCGCGCAGGGCAGGACAAGCCGCTTTCGGGAAAGCTATGAAGATATCGACTTGGAGCGGGCGCATAACCTGCTCGCTGCCTTTTCGGTGGCGGAGCTAGCTGAAAGACTATACGGCACCTTATCTAATGGAGAGAAACAGCGTGTGCAGGTGGCTCGTGCTTTCATGGCAGATCCTCAGGCACTGATTCTGGATGAACCCGCTTCAGGTCTAGACTTGGGGGCGCGTGAAAACTTGCTGATGGCACTGACCGAACTAGCGGGCGATCACCGATCCCCGGCTATGCTTTTGGTGACTCATCACCTCGAGGAAATCCCGGCTGGATATACCCATGTCCTGATTATGTCGGCTGGGCGGGTATTACACTCAGGTGAAATTGCCGCTACTTTAACAAGTGAAAACTTGAGTGAAGCCTTCGGTATGGAGATTCAGGTTGAATCATCCCAAGGCCGTTGGTGGGCTCACGGAAGGCGATAAATAAATGAACCCAATCTGGTGGCTGCTAGCAGCCTTAGTCCTTGTAATCATTGAGGTAATGGTTGTCGATTTGACTTTCCTCATGCTTGCTGGCGGCGCCCTTAGCGGCGCTATCACGGCATGGGTTAAACCAGATAGCCTTACCATTCAAGTAGTGGTTTTCGTTGTGGTCTCACTCCTCTTGCTTTTTGGTGTGAAACCATGGGCGCGCGCCCATTTTAAGAAACGCAGTCCCAATCTGGTAACCAACGTAGCTGGTTTGGTGGGGAAGAGTGTTGAGATAACTGAAACTGTCACTAAGGATTCTGGTAGGGTTCGAATCAGCGGTCAGATCTGGTCTGCTCGTTCAGAAGATGGCTCGGTGATTACGCCAGGTACTCAAGCTTTTGTCGCTGGGATTGATGGTGCTACTGCAGTCATCTCTTTAACGAGCCACGATAAATCACAATCCGAATAATCTGGAGGGGTAATGGGAGATATTACACAGTCTTTCCTGACAACTATATTGGTGGTTATTGCCGTCGTTTTGGTTGTCATCATCATGCTACGAGCGGTTGTCATCGTGCCCCAGTCGCGGTCTATCGTGGTGGAACGTCTCGGTAAGTTCCAGGCAGAATGGCACGGTGGCCTGCATGTTTTGATTCCGTTTATTGACCGAGTGGTGGCACGTATTGACATGCGTGAACAGGTGGTGTCTTTCCCGCCGCAGCCGGTAATTACTTCCGACAACGTAACGGTTTCGATTGACTCTGTTGTTTACTATCAGGTTAATCAGCCGGCCAGAGCCACCTACGAGATCGCTAACTTCACAAGCGATTGAGCAGCTCACTGTGACTACATTGCGTAACGTGATTGGTTCGATGGACCTGGAAGCCACTTTGACTAGCCGTGATCATATTAACGGGCAGCTCCGTGGAGTCCTCGATGAGGCCACCGGAAACTGGGGTATCCGGATCAACCGGGTGGAGCTCAAAGCGATTGAGCCGCCTCCCTCGATTCAGCAGGCCATGGAAAAGCAGATGCGAGCCGAGCGTGATAAGCGCGCCACCATTTTGAAGGCGCAGGGTTTGCGGGAATCACAGATTTTAACCGCCGAGGGTGAGAAACAGTCCGCCATTTTGCGAGCCGAGGGCGAAGCGCAGTCCGCTATTCTGTCGGCACAGGGTGAAGCTGAAGCCATCCAAAAGGTCTTCGATGCGATTCATGCTGGCAATCCTGATCCCAAACTGTTGGCCTACCAGTACTTGCAGATGCTGCCGAAGCTTTCCGAAGGTGAGGCCTCGAAGGTGTGGGTGGTTCCGACTGAACTGACCGCAGCCTTGCAGTCGATCACGAATGGCTTCAACGGTAAAAGCGAAAGCCAAAACTAGCTGATGTTGATTCCCTCGGCTCAAAGTAATTCTGAGCCGAGGGAATCTTATCATGGACTAAATTTATTGAGATTGTAGAGGAAGCATAATGAACCAGATGCAAGAAGAAGTACTCAGCCGAGTGGCTGCGAATAACATTCGTTTTCTGACGCTCTGGTTTGCTGATGTTTCCGGTGTGCTTAAAGGTGTCAGTATTGATCCAGGCGAACTGGAAGATGCCTTTACCGAAGGCATCGGTTTTGATGGATCATCGATTGAGGGCATGACTCGTATCTATGAGTCCGATATGTTGCTACGTCCGGATGCCTCAACTTTCCAGATGTTGCCATGGGATGAAGAACACCGAATGGCCCGTATGTTTTGTGACGTGCTGGGCCCCGATGGGGAACCAGCCTACTCAGATCCACGGGGTGTGCTGGAGCGTCAGATTAAACGAGCAGAGGAGCTAGGCTTTACTTTCCGGGTTCATCCTGAGATTGAATTCTATCTGTTACGAGCGGTTACGGATTTAAAATCAGAACCAGAACCTTTGGATCGTGCCGGCTACTTTGATCATGTCTCTGGCGGAATGGCGCACGGTTTCCGGCGCAAGGTGGTGTCCACCTTGGAGGACATGGGAATCAATGTGGAGTTTAGCCATCATGAAGGCGGTCCAGGGCAGAACG
This sequence comes from Boudabousia marimammalium, assembly GCF_001936115.1. Lineage (GTDB taxonomy): Bacteria > Actinomycetota > Actinomycetes > Actinomycetales > Actinomycetaceae > Boudabousia > Boudabousia marimammalium. The sequence continues at coordinate 235,190 of NZ_MPDM01000003.1, read as the reverse complement.
AGATTGATTTACGAGCTGTGGATGCGTTGAGTGCGGCGGATAATATGATGACGCTTCGCACAGTAATCAATGAGCTGGCAAATCAAGAGGGGGTTGTCTCCACTTTCATGCCAAAACCTTTCCGTGATGAGCCCGGGTCGGGGATGCACCTACACCTGTCCTTGTTCGAGGGAGAGGAGAACGCCTTCTACTCGCCGTCGGGACAGTATCAGCTGTCACTTACTGGACGCCGCTTCATGGCAGGTATTTTACGACATGCCCGTGAAATCGCCGCAGTCACCAATCAGCACGTGAACTCTTACAAGCGGTTATGGGGCGGGGGAGAAGCCCCCTCATATGTTTGCTGGGGACATAACAACCGTTCCGCTTTGGTACGCGTACCGCTTTATAAGCCAGGGAAATCTTCCTCGTCAAGAATCGAGTTCAGAGGCATGGACTCCGCCGCAAACCCCTATCTAGCACTTGCGGTGGTACTGGCCGCCGGGTTGCGCGGTGTAACTGAGAAGTATGAGCTGCCCGACGAAACTGAAGATGATGTTTGGATGCTCTCTGACGGGGAACGTCAAGCTATGGGAATTGAGGCGCTACCGCGTTCGCTGTCGGAAGCTGTCCATCTAATGGCTAATTCCGACTTGGTTGCTGACACTTTGGGGGAAGAAGTGTTCGAGTACTTTCAGCGTAACAAGCGGGCCGAGTGGACAGAGTACCGACGCCAGATTACCGCCTGGGAGTACGAATACTTCTTGAATATCACGAACTAGGTCCCATGGCTGCTCTCGACAATACTCAACTACGCGCTTTCGGTCTGCGTCGGCCTGAACAGCTCCAAACTTGGGTGGAGAAAGGGGAACTGAATTTCCCTGAAGAGTACTGGCCGCTACTAAAGTATTGCGGTGACCCTGACGCGGCCGTACTGGCGCTTTTGCGTCTGCAAGAGGCCGACGCTGACGCGGTTGAGTGCTTTTCACAAACTCCAGTCCTTTGGTCAAGATTTTTGCGTCTGGCAGGTCTTTCAGATGCCTTAGCAGATTTGATTATCGCCTATCCCGATCTGCTGTCAGCCCTGACATTGCCAGTCTTGGGGTCGTTGCACAGCCATGAGGACATCGCAGCAGGCTTTGCCGCGCAGATGTCAGATGCTGCCGGTGGGGTAGATGAGATTAGGGAAAGATATTACGCTCTCTTGATTGAGATTGCAGTCAGTGACCTATTCGCTGCCGATTCCACATCCGATTTCCCTGAGATTTCTTGGCGTATTTCAACGCTTGTTGACGCCACTTTGGAGGCGGCGCTGACACTGGCTCGAAGGCAGGTTCCCCAAGCAAATGAGGGACTTTCTTTGGCGGTTTTAACCTTAGGTAAAGCAGGCGCACGAGAGCTCAACTATATTTCTGATGTTGACCTTATCTTCGTGGCGAAGTGGCCCGAAGAAATGACTGAGGGAGCCGCTTTGTCTGCGGCTACTAGTCTAGCGGTTGCACTCTCCACCATTGTTTCAGGTCCGGGTCGTTGGCGTCCGTTGTGGCCGATTGACACTGCTTTACGGCCAGAAGGTAAGGATGGTGCTTTAGTACGAGGGCTAGACTCCTACCGCAGTTACTACCAGAAGTGGGCTCAGCCATGGGAGTTTCAAGCTCTGCTGAAGGCGCGTCCTGTCGCAGGCGACCTTAGCTTGGGGCGTGATTTCGTCGCTATGGTACGCCCGCTGGTTTGGGAGGTCTCGGCACGTCCCGATTTTGTGGAACAGTCGCGTGCGATGCGTCGGCGGGTTGAATCTAATATTAACCGGCAACAGCGTGAACGCCACCTCAAGTTAGGTCCCGGAGGGCTGAGAGATGTAGAGTTCACTGTCCAGTTGCTGCAACTAGTTCATGGCCGCGTTGATGAGTCAGTTCGCTCTCCTAATACTTTGGAGGCACTGGCCCAGTTATGTGAAGGGGGATATGTTGGGCGCGCTGAGGCGGCAGAACTGGAGTATGCCTACCGTTATTTGCGGACGCTAGAACATCGCATCCAGTTGGAGAAGCTGAAACGAAGTCATGTGGTGCCAGATAGCCTCGAGAGGTTACGTAGATATGCCCGCTCATTTTGTGCTCGACTATCCGGTGAGGGGGAACTGGACAGGACAGAACTGCTGAGCGCTGAAGACTTAGAGAATGAGTGGCAGCGGCTCCGGATTCGGGTCAGGGAGCTCCACCAGCAGATTTTCTATCGTCCTTTGCTCTCAGTAACCGCAGCTTTGAGTAATGAGGATTTACGTCTTTCTGAGAGTGCCGCTGAAGACCGTCTCAAAGCTATCGGCTACCTAGATCCGAGGGCTGCTTTGCGCCATATCGGTTTCTTGACTGCAGGAGTGTCGAGGAGAGCCTCAATTGTCCGCCAGGTTCTCCCCGCCATGCTGGGGTGGCTGGCTGATGGGGCTAACCCGGACCGAGGTTTACTTGAGTTTCGGATTATCGCCGAGGAAGTGGGAGGCAGTCAGTGGTTCGGGAGAACTCTCCGTGACTCAAAACAGGCCGCCCAGCGCCTGTGCTTAATCCTGTCTAGTTCCCTGTATCTGTCCGATGCCATCAAACTTCAGCCGACTTTGATTCGTTGGCTAGACGGTGAAGATGAGCTTGCGCCGTTATCAATCGGTCAGCTACGCACTGAAACGCAGGCGGTAATCTCCCGGCAAGAAACCCTCGCCGATGCCAGCCAAAGAATTCGCTCAATTCGTTCGCGTGAGGTTTCTCGAGCCGGCTGTGCGGACATGATTTTTGGCATGGATGTTGCCCTTAGCGGAAGGCGACTGGCTGATTGTACCCAAGTGGCTATTGAGAATGCCTTGATGGTGGCGCGGAATGCCACCGAAGGAGCGGACTCCTTGCCGATGGCGGTTATTGCGATGGGAAGACTCGGCGGGCGCGAATGCGGTTATGGTTCCGATGCTGATTTAGTGCTAATCCATGATGATGCAGGCTGCGAAGAGTCCGAGGCCACTCGCATCGGGGCCGCAGTGGCTACCCAGTTACGTCAGATTCTCCAGGCGGAACCCAATTCGCTGGGAGTTGACTTTGATTTGCGCCCAGAGGGCAAGCAAGGTCCGCTAGCAAGGTCACTTCAGTCACTAGAGCGTTATTATCAGGACTGGTCGGTAGCCTGGGAACGGCAGGCTCTGGTACGAGCTAGGCCAATTGCCGGCGATGAGTCAGTGCAGGAAAGCTACTTGCGGATTGTTGACCAGCGCAGGTGGCATCAGCCGTTGACTGACAACGAGATTAAACAGATTAGGTTACTCAAGGCGAGGATGGAAAAGGAAAGACTCCCTCGTGGGCAAAAACCCAACCGAAACGTCAAACTGGGCCCGGGGGGATTAAGCGATGTGGAGTGGACTGTGCAGCTCGCACAGCTGCAGCACGCCCGCCTCCATCCCAGTTTGCGGGTAAGCTCCACGCTGGTAGCTTTAGCCGCCTTAACCGATGCTGGCCTGGTCAGTGACTCTGACCAAAAGCAGTTAAGAGAGGCATGGGTGTTAGCCTCAAAAATTAGAGCGGCAAATGCCTTAGCCTTGGGCAGGACACGCGGATACAAAGTTGATATCCTGCCGGCTACCGATGCTCAGCGCAGCGCGGTGGCTCGTATCCTCGGTTACCCTGCAGGTGCAGAGCGGCAACTCGAAGAGGATTACCTGAGAGCTGCCAGACATGCGCGTAGCGTGTTTGTGCGCCTTTTTCAAGGCATCACAGAACCCGCTGTCGGCAGTCACCTAGAGTAAATACCGCTTACAGCACTTTCCCAAAGAAGTCCTGGGTGCGCGGATGCTGGGGATTATCAATTACTTCTTGTGCAGTCCCGGACTCAATAATCATCCCGTCATCCATGAACACGACTTGATCTGCTACTTCTCGAGCAAAGCCGATTTCATGGGTGACCACAATCATGGTCATGCCATCATTGGCGAGGTTCTGCATCACCTGCAGGACTTCACCTACCAGCTCGGGGTCAAGTGCAGAAGTAGGCTCATCGAAGAGCATGATTTCAGGGTCCATAGCTAATGCGCGAGCAATCGCTACACGCTGCTGCTGACCGCCAGAAAGCTGGGCAGGGTAGTGATTCATGCGGTCACCCATGCCGACGCGCTCTAGCTGAATCTGCGCGTTCTGCCTGGCTTCTTCGTAGCTTATCCCTTTTACTTTGCGGGGCGCAATCATCACGTTCTCTAGGGCCGTCATGTGCGGGAAAAGGTTGAAGCGTTGGAATACCATGCCGATACGGGAGCGTTGCGCGGCGACCTGTTTGTCTTTCAAACGGCGCAGTTCAGTTCCTTCGTGCTGTCCCCAAAAACGCCATTTTGGTGCTGGCGCTTCATACATGCCCAGCATCTCGCCTTCGATGTAGATGCGCCCGGATGATATGAACTCTAGCTCATTGATGCAGCGAAGCAGCGTTGATTTTCCAGAGCCTGAAGGGCCGAGGAGGACACAGACTTCACCTGGTTGAACAGTTAAGTCAACCCCTTTGAGGACGTGTAGTTCGCCGAATATTTTGTGTACTGATTGGATCTCTACCATTGGGGTGGTCATGGCGTGTACTCCACAAATGGGTCTTCTGAGGTGGTTCCGGCAGCCAAGATGGCAGCCTGTTTACGGGAGAGTGAGCGTGATCGCTTACCGTTGCTATTGATGTCGCTTTCATTGAAGCCGCGGCCATAGTAGCTTTCTAGGTAATGCTGTCCCACCATCAAGATTGAGGTAATCGCAAGGTACCAGAGGGCTGCCACAATGAGCATTGGTAGAGGCATGTAGAGCCTTTGTCCGACCCGCGAAGCCGCGAATGTCAGCTCTGTTGTGACCGGGATGGCCACAACCAGCGAAGTTGTCTTCAGCATGGAAATGGTTTCATTTCCGGTCGGTGGGACTATCACGCGCATGGCTTGCGGGATGATAATGCGCCACAAAATAGTGGAGTGTTTCATTCCTAAAGCCTGGGCTGCCTCTGTTTGACCCTTGTCTACTGAGTTAAGACCAGTGCGGACAATTTCAGCCAAGTACGCGCCCTCGTTAAGCCCCAAACCAATCACCGCGCTGACGAAAGCGGTGAAAACAGTCTGGGTGTCGAAAACGAAGAACTCCGGGCCAAAGGGAATACCGAGACTCATCTGCGAGTATAGGGTGGGGAGTAGCCCCCAGAAGATGAGCTGCGTGTAGATTGGGGTACCGCGGAAGAACCAGATGTAGACCCAAGCCACGCTACGCATAATCGGGTTCGTTGACTGCCGCATGGTAGCGGCAGTAATCGCCAGAACAATCCCTAGAAGCATGGCGAGTACTGTGAGAAGCAAGGTGTCTAGGACACCCCTGACGATAGTAGGTGCGAAAAGCCATTGAGCTACTACATCCCAACGATACTTTTCATTGGTTACGAGGCCATTAATGAACATTGCGGCCAAGAGCGCCACCACGGCGGCACTGAGCCACCGTGATGGTTTGGGAACTGGACGAGCGTTGATTAGCTCGGGAAAGTCCGATTGTGTTGACATTGTTTATAGGCCTGTGGGGTTCAGTTCTGCAGTCGGGATGACCGAGGACGTGTCGACGTTCCATGCCTCGAAAATCTTTGCGACAGTGCCATCATCAATGAGCTGTTGAGTTGCCTTGGTGATGACTTCAGCAAGCTGAGTATCTTCTTTACCAGTCACAATGCCGGCTGGGAAAGCATCGACAACGTCACCGAAGGTGTCGAAGTCGCCAGGATTCTTTTCCTTGGCTAGCGCTGCAGCAATATTATCGACGAATGCGGCATCAAGTTGCTTTCCCTTGAGCTTGGTGAATAGTACCTGAGCGTCCGTTTCCGGCAAAATAGTGATTTCCGGCTTGGAATCGGCTACGCATTTTGCGGAAGCTGCTTCAATGTCATTTTGCTGGGCGGAACCGGACTGTACGCCCAACCGCATACCGCAAAGATTCGCAGAGTCAAAGTTTGCGGGATTATCCTTGCTGATGAGGTAGATTGAGCCAGACTTCATGTAGGAAGACATGTTTACTGCCTCGATCCGCTTCTCATTGATTTCAAAGGATGCAATCGCGGCGTCATATTTTGAACCGACAGCCGGAATGATAGATTCGAAAGGTGCATGGCTTAGCTGTGGTTCGAGACCGAGTTTTTTAGAAATAGCCTTGATTAGATCAATCTCAAAACCAATCGGAGTCTGCCCATCAAGGTCCATGAACTCTGCAGGTTCGTAGTCTGCGGAGGTAGCAATATTTAAGGTCTTCGAGTCTTGCAACTTGGCGGGTACCTGCTTGGCAAGAGTCTCATCTGCCGAAACAGAGCTGAGATCGAACTTGACAGTCTGGCTGCTACCTTCGTTGGAGGCTCCACCTGCTGGCGAGGTATCAGGATCACTGGCAGAGCAAGCGGTCAGGCTAAGAGCTAGGGCGCTGGCAGTAATAATGCCGAGGATTGGCTTTTTCATGATGAGGACTCCTTAAAGTTGTTGATACATACACTCTACCGCATAGTTATACACTGTGCCGCATAACTAAGCTATGAGGTGTGGCACAAAAAGGCGGGTGTTTCAGCATTTCTGCTAAAACACCCGCCAAAACTAAGTGTATAAGTCGTAGGTTTTCTTAGCCGCGTCCATACATCGCGCGCTTCGAAGCTCGCATCTTGGTGGGGTCGACTCCCTTCGGAATCCCCATCTCAGGGCCACGCAAAGAGGACAGACGGCGATCCACTGCAGGTACTTCGCTCTTCGAAAGAGAATGCTTGAAAGAACGCATCTTCTTAGCTAGCTTAGCCAAGGGTACCTGCCCCTCTTCATGGCCGTACTGAATCATGTGAATCGGAGCATTTGGGACCAGCCGCCGAATCCGTTTGCGCTCAGATTCTAGCAAGCGACCTACACGATGGGAGGGACCTTCGGAAATTAAAATAATCCCGGGGCGCCCAATAGCGCGCCAGACAATGTCTTGATCCCTAGTGATCACGGCTGGAGTATCAGAAACAATCCAGCCTTTTGACTGCCGAGACAAGACAGCGCCCACTGCCCCTGGGCGACCATCTAGCTGATCATAGAGTGCAGGGTTCAGAAGAACCGTTAGCAGAGTCAAATCAGCCAGCAAAGCCAGCATAATGCCAGTGATTGGGTAAGCAATCCAGTGGTCAAAAATGATTCCCAGTGCAATTGACAGCCCAATCAGGCCAACGGAAATTGCTAGCAGAGCCCAGCCCAACCACTTGTAGGTGCGGTGCACCATTGTGTAGGCATCTTTGAGATTATGGTAGAAACGCCGTTTCTTCGGTGCCTCTGTCTCTGTATCAGTCGCCATTACCTTTTCCTTGATAGGTGCTCTTAGTGTTCTTTAACTAAGACATACTGGTAATAGTTTACCTGTAAGTTATCCACATGTGCGAATCACTAGCCGGTTTTAGCTATTGTCTGGCTTTAGACTGACAGTATGACGCCAGACTCCTACACAGTAATTTCCGCAGCTCGGAAGACGTCGCTTGGTCAAGTTGAAAGAGTGCTAAGCGAAAACGGGCAAATTTATGAACGTCTGAAAATCCTAGACGAATGCGACAGTGCAGGCTTTCGCGCCTTTGTGAGGTTCTTGCATCTGCATCCGCAAAAGGCTTTACCCCTAATCGTGGCGTTCTTTCGGGAACAACAGCAAACAGTTCTGATTACTGATAGCCATGAGGGAATCTCTTTGCGCGCCTATTTGTCAGCTACTGAAGTTCGGCCCGATGAACTAGATTCATTGTGGAACCAGCTCAATGAGACCCTAAAACTACTCCATCGAAACGATTTTTCCCTCGGCACCTTGAATATTGACGATGTTCTAGTTGATAAACATGGAGAGATTAGGCTTTCTCTGTATAGTCTCAGCCAATCACCAGGTGGAGAACAGCTTGCGCGAGGCGGCGACATCGCGAGAGACATCGCTGATTTGGGTCGCCTAGAGCAAATCATACGGGATACCTTGCAAGGTGAACCCGTGGAAGCGCCGGAAACAACGGACTTTTCTGCGGCGGCTACGTCGATAAGAGCAAGCACAACAGCCGCAAAAACCCCGATGCGAAAAGCGCCCTGGCTAGCTGCGGCAGCTCTGGGTCTAGGCGGACTGCTCTCTGGAGCTGTCTGGCTGGCAGATACCTATTTCACGCCCTCGCCCAATCATGACATAGCTGCAGATATGTCATCTACGACCGAGTCTCACAGCACAGTAGAGCTAGATTGGGGAGTACCTGAGTCAACGATTGAACACTACGAAAACGCCCTCGACATTATAAACACACCTGTGTCGATTGACGCCGTGACTGATGAGACCGCAAGCCGAGTGATAGGTGCCCTGGCTCTACTCCGTGACGATGCGATAAACCAGCTTAAGCAGGCAGAATACCAGGCTTTGACGGTTGTTGGTTCCTCCGCGGCAAAGGTCGAAAATGGCCTTTTTCAAGCACTCATCAAAGACGGTAACCGCGTGCAAGGCTATCGAACGACCTATGAAGATGTGCAGATAGCGGCACGGGGTGCTGATTGGATTGAAGTGACGGCCATGATATCGCAAAGCGAGCACCTACGTTGCGCACAAGAATGCGTTGAGATAGCGCGGCTCCCAGCTCGACAGGTTCGGCTGAGACTAGTTCCTTCCCCCTGGCGACTATCCGAAATTGCGTCAGAGTGAGAAAAGAGCCCAAACAAGGCAAAAACAAGTTGGGGCGGTTACACAGTGTAACCACCCCAACTAAGCTTTTGAATCAGAGATTCAAATCAGCATCAAAATCTGCCTCTTCCAAACGACGCTTAACCGTCATCAGGTACCGAGCAGCATCAGCACCGTCTACCAGGCGGTGATCGTAGGAAAGCGCAAGGTAAACCATCGAACGAATCGAGATAGCCTCATTACCTTCAGCATCCTTAATCACCATAGGGCGCTTAACAATGGTACCGACACCCAAGATTGCGGTCTCAGGCATGTTCAGTACAGGAGTATCGAACAAAGCGCCACCAGAACCGGTGTTGGTAATAGTGAAGGTAGATCCAGAGAGCTCATCCGGACCAATCTTGCCGTCGCGAGTGCGGCCGGCTAGATCGTTGATTGCGTTTGCGATGCCCTGGATATCCTTGTCGCCGGCATTCTTGATGACAGGGACGAAGAGGCCCTTAGGAGTATCAACAGCAATACCAATGTTTTCCACGTCATGGTAGGTGACAGTGTTGTCATCATTGATAGTGGCGTTAATCTTCGGGTGGACCAGTAGCGCCTCCGTGGCCGCCTTCACGAAGAAGGGCAGGAAGGTCAGCTTGGTGTTCTTCTGCTCCTGGAACTTCTGTTTGTTTGCAGCACGGACAGCAGCCATCTTGGTGACGTCTACTTCAACCACCGTGGTTAGCTGAGCCGCAGTCTGCAAGGATTCAACCATGCGCTTGGCAATGACCTTGCGTAGGCCTGACATCTTCTCAGTGGTGCCACGCAGAGGTGAAGGAACAATCTCTTCTCGGACCTTAGGAGCTGGTGCGGCAGCCGGTGTAGCCGCTGGTGCGGCAGCAGCTTTGGCAGCATCGAGTACGTCCTGCTTGCGGATCCGACCGCCAACGCCGGTACCGGTAACGGTAGCCAAGTCAACGCCCTTATCTGCTGCCAGACGTCGCACAATCGGAGTTACATAGCTAGAAGACGATGCTGCCGGAGTCGGTTTCGGAGCGGCCGGAGCCGAAGCGGCGGGTGCGGCAGGAGCTGCGGGCGCGGCAGGTGCGGCAGGAGCCGAAGCGGCAGGTGCAGCGGGCGCAGCCGGGCTGGCCCACTCGACTACCTTGTCACCATCTTCGCCTTCACGCACGCGGGAAGGAATGTCTTTACCCGGGACTTCATCCACGGTGCGCTCAGCCTTGGGGGCCGGAGCGGGAGCGGGCTCGGGAGCCGGCTGAGCCGGTGCAGCAGAGCTAATCTTGGCGATCGGGGTGCCTACCTCAACGGTCTCATCCTCGGGCACCAAAATCTCAACTAGGTAGCCAGCAGTGGGGGAGGGAACCTCAGAGTCAACCTTATCGGTAGCAACCTCAACGATAGGTTCATCCGCCTCAATCTTGTCGCCGATTGCTTTCAGCCAAGTGGTAACAGTACCTTCTGATACTGACTCACCCAGTGCCGGCATAGTGACCTCAGTAATGTCGCCGGCGGGGGTCGCAGAAGCCACCTGGGCTGCTGGTTCATCAACAGCTACAGTAGCAGCTACCTCAGTAGGTTCAGCGGCAGGCTCAGCTGCCGGAGCTGCCGGAGCAGAGTCTGCTGATTCCAGCTCTGAAGGATCGCCAATCAAAGCAATCTCAGTGCCTACCTCAACGGTTTCATCCTCGGCTACCAGAATCTTCAAAAGTACGCCGGCTACCGGAGAGGGAACTTCGGAGTCTACCTTGTCGGTAGCAACCTCAACGATAGCTTCATCCTCGGCAATCTCATCACCCACCGACTTAAGCCAGCTCGTCACGGTTCCTTCAGTCACCGATTCGCCCAAAGCGGGCATTGTTACGGACGTTGACATATGTCTATTCTCCTCGTATCGAACGGATTAATTGTGGGAGTGAAGCGGCTTACCAGCAAGTGCCATAGCGGCCTCGCCGATTGCTTCATTCTGAGTTGGATGACCATGAATCAGGGAAGCTAGATCCTCAGGGAATGCCTCCCAGCTCACCATTAGCTGGCCTTCGCCAACCAGCTCGGAAACACGCGAGCCGAATGCGTTAAAGCCAACAATGGGGCCGTCTTTTTCACTGATCAAAGTGATGAAGCCGGTAGTTCCGAGAATCTGAGACTTGCCATTACCAGCAAGATTATATTCAACAACGTTGATGCCGTCCTTGCCGTAACGCTCTTCAGCTTGCTTGCGGGAAAGTCCCACAGAGCAAATCTCAGGCTCGCAGTAGGTGACGCGGGGAATCTCAGCATCAATCACCGGACGTGGATTCAAGCCGGCAATCTCTTCAGCGACGAAGATACCATGGGCAAAACCGCGGTGAGCTAGCTGCAAGCCGGGGACAATGTCTCCCACTGCGTAAATATTTGCCACACCAGTGTGGAGACGCTCATTAGCCAGCACATAACCGCGATCCATCGGGATGCCGGCTTCTTCGTATCCCAAGTTAGCGGTGGCGGGCCCACGTCCCACAGCAACCAGCATTAGGTCGCCGTCAACTTCGGTGCCGTCTTCAGTTACTACGTGTACGCCAGTTTCATCTTGGCTAACTGACTGGAAGCGAGCACCAGTGTGGAACTTGATGCCGCGCTTCTTGAAAGCACGCTCCAAAGCCTTAGAGACTGAAGGATCCTCATTGGGTACCAAGTGGTCGAAGCCTTCAATAATGGTCACATCACAACCGAAGGAAGCCCACACGGAAGCGAACTCAACGCCGATCACGCCGCCACCCAAAATGACTGCACGCTGCGGAACCCAGTCCAACATGAGAGCCTGCTCGGAGGTGATGACACGGCCTTCAATCGCTAGGCTCGGTAGAGACTTTGAGTAAGAACCAGAAGCTAGAACAACATTCTTGCCCTTGATTAGTTGGCCGTTGACCTCAATGGTGTCTTGAGCTACCAGACGGCCCCAACCGGTAATGAAATCAACCTTGCGGGACTTAACCAAGCCCTGTAGGCCCTTGTAAAGGCGGGAAATTACGCCGTCACGGTATTGATTTACCGCGGCAATATCGATGCCTTCAAAAGTTGACTTAACACCGAACTGCGCGGATTCGCGGATAGTGTCGGCAGTTTCTGCCGCATGCAACAAGGCTTTCGTAGGAATGCAACCGCGATGCAAACACGTACCACCGAGCTTGTCGCCTTCGATCAAAGCCACTTTCATGCCTAGCTGTGCGCCTCTGAGAGCAGTAGCGTAGCCGCCAGAACCGCCACCTAGGATGACAATGTCGTACAGTGTCTCACTCAACTGCAGGTCTCCTTTTTGTAATTGAATCTATAACAACTCAGGGACTGATGTCCTAGAGTCACTGTGTCTAGTCTCTCACCAAAGGCGAGAAAATGTGAATTATTTTCTTTGGTAATGTCTATTATCACATTTTGCTGATTAGGCGGGCTGCCGGCTAATCAAATAGTCAATCAAAGTCCGCACGCCCATGCCGGTTCCACCTTTCGGGGTGAATCCCCAAGGAGCCCCCGTATTGTAGGAAGGTCCGGCGATATCCATGTGTGCCCAAGGGAAATCTGCCACAAAGTTAGAGAGGAAGTTGGCGGCTACTAGCATGCCGGCGGGGCGGCCGCCAGTGTTTTGCACATCCGCAACTGTAGAGGAGTTGGCTTCTGCGGTTTCCTCAGGAATTGGCATTACCCACATCGGCTCTCCAGTTTCCTGCGCAGAAACCGCTAGCTCATCGGGAACCTCGCCTTGGCCCATTAGGCCTGCAGTGCGATTGCCGAGGGCGATGATCTGCGCTCCAGTCAGGGTGGCGACGTCGATAATTGCATCCGGATTCAATTCGGTAGCTAGGCTCAGTGCATCAGCCATGACCATGCGTCCTTCAGCATCTGTATTGATTACTTCAACGGTCTTGCCATTGCGAATCTTTACTACATCTGAGGGACGCTGCGCGGTATCGCTGGGAAGGTTTTCTGCCAAAGCTAGATAGGTGGTCACCTTAGTGTCCAAGCCCAGTTGGGCGGCCGCAACGGTGGCGCTCAAAACGGTGGCAGCACCAGCCATATCGGACTTCATATTCTCCATATTCAAGCCGGGCTTCAAGGAAATACCGCCCGAATCGAAGGTGATACCTTTGCCAATCAGGGCAATATGCGAAGTTGCGGCGTTGGGAGAGTAGGAGAGGCGAACCATAAACGGGGGACGTGATGAACCCTGGCCAACCCCCACAATGCCACCGCAGCCTTCGGCGCGCAGCCGTTCCATATCCCAAACTTCGATTTCGATGGGTAGGTCTGCGATAGCTTCGCGGGCTAGCTCCACAAACTTCTCCGGGTAGAGATCAAGCGAAGGAGTATTCACCAGGTCGCGGGTCAGGCTAACCGCGGCACTCACCTTCAAGACTGCGTCCAGCTGAGACTGGCGGCCCTCTTCCTCGGCAAAAGAAACCGACTCGATACGGGTAGCCTTCTTGCTGAGGTAACGGTCGTAACGGTATGCACCCAAGGCGGCGCCTTCAACTAGGGCGGCGAACTCTGTATCTGAAGTGGCAATATCGAAAGCCACGCTCTCAGCCTTAGTGATGCGGGTAGCCACGCCGGCAGCCCGGCGGAAAGCTTCGGCGTCAAGCTCATCTAGCTTCCCTACGCCCACCAACGTCAGTGTCTCGGCTGAGATTCCTGCCGGGGCAATAGTGGTAACCACAGAGCCGGCGGAACCATCCATGCCTAGGGCAGGAAGATGGGTGTCAAGCTCAGCAATAATCTGACTGTCGAGAGAAGACTGGCAGATAGCGGCTTCTTCGCCCTGCTTAGCCACTGCTAAAACAATGGTTTTTACGTTAAGAGTAGAAATGTCATCGGTGAATAAACTGAAATTTGTCATACCGGCATTCTATGCAATTTAAACAGTAGTAGCACTCTTATAGTGCAAGATTCGCCGATAACAATAATTCTTGGAAACCGCAGGGATGAGGTTACTCTCCGCCAACGAAATCTAGTTGTCGCCAAGCCTCATAAATTGCAATCGCTGCAGAGTTTGCCAAATTTAAAGAGCGATTCCCCGGTCGCATCGGGATGCGAACCAAATCCTCAATCCGCGGATGCTCCATAGCGGAATCAGGTAGTCCGGTAGGTTCTGGCCCAAAAAGCAGGCCGTCGCCGTCTTGATAAGACACGGCAGTATGGTAGGTTTGGCCTCTGCCTGTGAAGGCATAAATCTTTCCAGGTATATCGGCTAAAGCATCCTCAAAATTGGGGTGTACCTTCACGTGAGCCAGATCGTGATAGTCCAAACCGGCGCGACGCAGTTTGGTATCTTCCATCTCGAAACAGAGCGGTTCCACCAAGTGAAGCATGGAGCCAGTGTTGGCAGAGAGACGAATGGCTGCTCCCGTATTTCCAGCAATTCGAGGTTCGTAGAAGATGATATGAAGCATAGTCACCATTGTGCCACGATTAGCTCGCTAGGCGAGCGGGAAGCATTCTTCCTACTGGGTGAAAGTGGCAGTGAGAGTAGCCCTCGCAATGGTGTGGAAGAGTGCATTAAAAGAAACCACGGTCGGGGTGGCTTCGTCATCTAGTTCCAAGCTGGGCACGTCAAGCGCATGAACCGCAAAAATGTAGCGGTGGGGACGATCACCGGCGGGAGGGTTTGCTCCATAGTAGTTGGCGGCTCCAGTGTCGTTAGGGGAGTGGAAAGCTGCCCCGTCCAATTCTAAATCTGAGTGGCCGGCCCCGGCGGGTAGTTCCGTGACGGCGACATCAATATCTTGAATGCACCAGTGCCAGAATCCGGCCGGCGTGGGGGCGTCCGGGTCGAAGCAGGTAATCACAAAAGACTGCGTTTCGGGTGGGAAGCCTTCCCATTTCAAAGCGGGAGATTGGTTGCCGCCATTGGCGGTCTGGGCGGCGGGAAGGTCCCCTCCTTCAGTGAAATCGGGTGAAGTCAAAGTGAACGAAGGAACTTTAGGGAGAAGTCCATAAGGTTCTGGAGCAAGAGGGCGATCGTTCAGGTTCATCAAAGTCTCCTATCACTATTTTTTGACTTTCACTTGGTACTTTACGGGATAACGATGGGGGAGGAAAGTATTTCATTTTAATTTGTCCCACCCTTCCGATATTATCGAACATATGTTCTATCAAAGGAGGTGGGAAGCTGATGGAAGGAAGCTCAAAAACGGTGGAGCAGCAGCAAAGACTGGGGTTGGCGCGCTCGGTCTTAAACCAGGCAGAGGTTGCTTTTGGGTTAAAGGACCGGGCCTTCCTGCAAGACTTTGCACAGGAAGCGAAGCCATCGAAAGTTTGGGGAGGTAGCAATATTAGCCTGTCGGAGCGAGTAAAAACTGTGATGGGTACCTCCGGTTGGGCGGCGGTACTGGGGCGGGTTTCAATCGGTTGGGCCGCCTGGGCGGAAATGGGCATAGATTTAGGCAGGGTTCTTTATTTACCTTCGCCGGAAGAGCGGGCTCTTTGGGTGATGGAAACAATGCTGGGGGCGGTGGAGGTAGTGGTTTATGAGGCAGAGCTTTTTACTTCTTCGCAGTTGCTTAGACTGGAGGCTAAAGCGAAGGCTCGCGACACCCTCTTACTGGCTTATTCTCTAGAGCTACAAAGGCAGCGGGAACAGGTTTTGGGGCGAGAGGTTAAAGCCTCATGAGATGGCTTTGCGTGCTGGCTCCAGATTGGCCACTGGCAGCTTTGGAGGTGGAGGTTCCAGTTGGGATGCCGGCTGCGATTATAGGACGAGGAAGAATCTTATTGCCTAATCATGCGGCTAAAAATTGTGGCGTTGTAGCGAAAATGAGAGCTGTGCAGGCACATGAGCTATGTCCAGAGCTGGTGGATTTATCGCCCGACCCTTCCCGGGAAGGAAGAGCCTTTGAACCTGTCGTGTCAGCGGCTGCTCAATTGGCGGCAAATCTGGAAGTCTTGCGACCTGGTATTCTCACGGCTCCTGCTGTCGGACCAAGCAAATGGGCGGGAGGGGAACTGCAGCTGCAAGAACTCTTGATTGAGACCATAGTGTCTGCCACGGGGGCGGAGGTAATGGTTGGGATAGCGGACACCTTGGCGGCGGCCTGGTTGGCGGCCCAAGAAAACCGGATTCTTCCACCTGGGAAAACCGCTCATTATTTATCCAATATCACGCTTAGTGAAGTGGTCCATTTGGGTTTATTAGATTATTCGCAAGCGCAGCTCGATGACCTCTTAGCGGTCATGCTGGGATTGGGGTTAGATACTTGTGGAAAACTAGCTCAGGCGCCTAAAAATGCCGTCTATGCCCGTTTTGGGGATCTGGGACTGGAACTTTGGAATCTGGCCAGCGGCAACGATATTGCAGTTGTTGCGAAATCCCAGCATACGCCGCAAATCAGAGTTCAAATTGATTGCGATCCCGGGTTGGAAACGGTTGAAATGGCAGGGTTCGTTGCGAAGCGGGCGGCGGACCTGCTGATTTCAAAACTGC
The DNA here is from genome assembly GCF_001936115.1 of Boudabousia marimammalium. Lineage (GTDB taxonomy): Bacteria > Actinomycetota > Actinomycetes > Actinomycetales > Actinomycetaceae > Boudabousia > Boudabousia marimammalium. The sequence continues at coordinate 219,080 of NZ_MPDM01000003.1, read as the reverse complement.
AGGGTAGGGGTTACTCTCTGCGTGGCGTCACAATCCAGGCGGTCACTGAAAGTGCTAAACATCTAGAACGAACCTGGCTTTTATTAGGAGAAAAAAGTGCGGTCGCCATCAGAGATCGGGTGAGATGGCAATTGCAAGGATGGCTACAAAATGGAAGTTTGGCAGAAATAATTACGCAGCTTACCTTGGTAGCAGTGGATCCATACCCGGCAGGAGAGGTGGGAGAGAGCCTGTGGGGGACAGCTAACGCGAAAACGGCTGCAGCTTACCGACTAATCAGTAGGCTACAAACTACACTTGGGGAGGCTGAGGTTAAACAGCCTTTTTATCAAGGTGGATATGATCCCCGTAGCGCCGTCAAAGTAGAAAAATATCACGCCCCTAGAAACCTAGCTTTGGGGGCGCTAAAACTGGACAGGGAAGGGGCGCTTAGAGAAATCGGTAAGTGGCCCGAAATCGTTTTGGAAAGGCCTCTTCCGGTGCAGGTAGTGGACAGTGAAGATAAAAGCATTCTAATTGATGCGGCAGGGGAAATGAGTTCCACTCCGGCCTGGCTGAAGATCGGAAAGGGGATTAAGGCGGCTGAAAGTCGCATATTAAGGGAACTTTTGGGCGGAGATTGCGTTGCAATAGAGAAGCAGTCTCCGGTTTGGCAAGTTTGGGGGCAATGGTGGTGTGTTAAAGAAGGTAACTATGAAAACCCTAGGGCCTATTTAATTGCTTCATTAGGTGGGAAAAAGATTGATATTTTGCTGTGCTACCAGCAAGGAGGGTGGTTAATTGACGGTGTTTATACCTAGAGAGGAAATAAAACAGTTATCCTATACAGGGACTAAAACAATGCGGAGGGGGAGCCATGGCTAAATTGTATTTTCGATACGGGGCAATGAACTCTGGGAAATCCACTGCGCTTCTGCAAGCCGCCTATAACTATGAAGAGCGCGGGCAAAGAGTACTATTAGCCAAACCAAAGATTGATTCCAAAGGGGAATCCTACATAGTTTCCCGTTTAGGGGTTTCTCGGAAAGTTGACTTCCTAGTTGGCAGCAATGACAATCTCCGCGATCATTTCCATGCTGTCGCACGGGGAGATGATCCTAATGCTCTGGTTAAACATGTGGAAATGGAGCCTGTGGCTGCACTGCTAGTTGATGAGGCACAATTCTTGAACCCTGCTCAAATAGATGACATGATGCGGATTGCTTTGCTGGACAACGTTCCCGTGCTGGCCTACGGTATTCGCACAGACTTTAGGACTGAAGCCTTTCCAGGAGCGCGCCGGCTCTTAGAGATTGCGCACACGTTAGAGGAGCTGAAAACAATTTGCCGTTGCGGTCGCAAAGCCATCTTTAACGCCCGAAAAATCGGGGACGAATTTGTGTTCGACGGCGACCAAGTAGCAATTGATGGGGTCATGGTTACCTACGAATCTCTTTGTGGTGCCTGCTATCTAGAAGAATCTGGCGGGCATTTAGCTTCCTAGCAAACCTTGCACACATTACCTATAATCGAACATATGTTCGATTATAGTGAGTTGCATGCGCATTCCGCATACTCTTTTCTGGATGGCGTTGCCACCCCACGGCAGCTAGCGGAAGCAGCGGCGAAAGCTCAGTATGCCGCCCTCGCTATTACCGACCATAACGGTCTGTACGCCGTCATCCAACAATATGAGGCCTGTAAAGAGCAGCAAATAAACAGCATTTATGGGGCAGAACTCACCCTCGAAAATGGTAGCTGCCTTCCAGTCCTAGCAACTGGGCCCGAAGGGTATAAAGAACTCTCCCGTACCATCACCGTGCACAACCTAGCTGCCGGGGAAAGAAAAGCGCCCAGCTACTCACTCAGTGAACTATCTGGAGACTGGTTTGTTCTCACCGGGACTAGGCGCGGCCCGCTGGGAAAGCATCTGAATCTTGACGTCACGACACCTTCTGCGGAAACTGAAGCAGATCTTGGGCAGCTCATCGAACAATTCGGGAAAGACCGCCTTGGTATAGAACTAAATCTCAGCGGCTACCCGGGAGATGCCGCATATGCCCGCCAACTCAACTACCTGAGTGAAAAATACGGGCTTCCCCTGATTGCTACCGGAGCTATCCGAATCACCAGACCTGAACAGGTGCCGCTGGCGGATCTTATGCAGGCAGCTCAGCTAGGGAAACCACTAGTTGAATGTCAGTCTGAACTGCCGGCGCGAAGAAACTTTGTGCGCAGCAAGGCACAGCTGGCTCGGCTTTACCGAGACTATCCGCAAGCCCTCCACAATGCTGGTCGATTTGGTGCCCAATTAGCTTTCGACCTTGCGAACGCGTGGCCACAACTACCCAGACTGAAGCATCTTGATGGCGTTGATGACGCCACCTATCTGAGACAGCTGGTGATCGCCGGCGCCACTCGCCGCTACGGCAATAGGGCAGAAGCCCCAGCAGCCTGGGAACTAATCGAAAAAGAACTCAACATTATTACCGGTTTAGGTTTTTGTGGATACTTCCTCATCGTTCACGACATTGTGCAATGGTGCGAAAAACAAGAAATCCTCTGTCAAGGCCGGGGCTCTGCCGCAAACTCAGCGGTTTGTTACGCGCTGGGAATCACCGCAGTTGACGCCGTGCGGCACAAAATGCTCTTCGAAAGGTTCCTCTCCCCAGATCGTAAAGAATACCCAGACATCGACCTAGATATCGAATCAGGCCGCCGGGAAGAAGCCATCCAGTATGTGTACCGTACCTACGGCCGTCAGCAAGCCGCGCAAGTAGCTAATATTATTACCCTCCGACCAAAATCGGCAATCCGCTTAACCGCCGCAGCGCTCGGCTACTCTGAGACGGAAATCAGCCGCTTTACGCACCTGCAGGGACACAGAAAAATCCAGGCGGAAAAGCTACCTGCGCAAGTCGCTAGGCTCAGTAAGGGACTCCTGAATCTGCCGCGGCATGTAGGGATTCACTCCGGTGGTATGGTCCTTGCGGACCGTCCGATTCCTGAACTTGTCCCCATTCAGTGGGCAGCAAAAGAAAACCGCACCGTAGTGCAATGGGATAAAGAAGACTGTGCCGCCGCGGGACTGGTGAAATTTGACCTACTGGGTTTAGGAATGCTTACCGCCCTCAAAATTGCCTTTTCTGGATTGGCTAAACTTGGTATCAAAGGGGAGCGAGGACAGACCCTTAGCCTGCACTCAATCGGACAAGATGACCCGAAAGTCTATGATCTGCTTTGTGCCGGGGATACCATCGGGGTTTTCCAGGTGGAATCTCGGGCACAAATCAATATGCTCCCGCAACTACAGCCACGCTGCTTTTACGACATTGTGGTGGAAGTGGCTCTGGTCCGTCCCGGCCCCATTCAAGGACAGACCGTGCACCCCTACTTGCGTAGGCGCAGAGGAGAAGAGGCCGTCACCTACCCACATGAAGCAGCTCGCCCAGTAGTTGAAAAGACCCTTGGTATTCCCCTTTTCCAAGAACAACTCATGCAACTTGCCGTAGTGCTTGCCGGTTTCACGCCTAAACAAGCAGATGAACTCCGTCGCGCCATGGGCTCCAAACGGGGCGCCGAAAAAGCCGTGCAGTTGCGTAACCAATTGCGTGCAGGATTCCAAGCTAAAGGAATAAGCGCAGCTGACACAGAATCTTTAATCGACCAGTTTGAAAGCTTCGCCTATTTCGGGTTCCCTGAATCCCACGCTTTCAGCTTTGCCTATATTGTTTATGCCTCAGCTTGGTTGAAGGCTCACTATCCAGCTTTCTTCTACGCTGCAGTTCTAGCCAGTCAGCCCATGGGATTCTACAGTCCCGCCACCCTCGTCCAAGATGCCCGGCGCCATGAAGTGGTAGTGGAACCCGTGGACGTGCAATATTCTGAGTTGGAAGCTACGGCCTCTCTGCCTGATGAAGTGGCTTCGCAAGGGCGGATCAGACTGGGGCTGCACTCCGTCAAAGGGCTTGGGAAAGGCGCAGAAAGAATTGTGCAAAACCGCAAAGCGGAGGGGCCCTTCCAGACAGTTGAAGAGCTAGCTAGCAGAGCCAGACTAAGCGTTCGAGAACTTGAAAAACTAGCCTTGGCGGGGGCCTTAGAAAGCCTTGGGGTGAGCCGCCGACAGGGGCTTTGGGAAGCTGGAGCTGTTGGGGTCAAAAATGCTGACAGCTGGTATCAAGCACCCCTCCCAGGGACCGCGGCAGGAGCCTATGCTCCTGAACTAGCGGCCCTTTCTGAATCTGAACTACTTCGCTTAGAACTGCAAAACACCAGTCTAGCTTTGAGCTCTCACCCAATGAAACTACTTCGCGCAAAGCTGCTAACTGAAGGTTGCCTCAGTGCTACAGAACTAAAACAGGTAGAGTCCGGGACCCGCATCAAAGTAGCTGGAGTAATCACCCATCGGCAACGTCCCGCCACTGCAAACGGGGTAACTTTCCTGTCCTTGGAGGATGAAACCGGATTAGTAAACGTGCTCTGCACCCCAGGAATGTGGAAAAAATATGCCAAAACCTTAGAAACTGCATCCGCCTTGCTGGTGCGAGGAATCTGTGATTGGCATGCGGGTGCGCACACAATTTTGGCGGATCAGGTCAGAGCGCTAACTGTTCCGATTGGGATGCCCGCTCGAAATTATGCTTAAGAGACACTCAATTTAGTCGGTTTTACCAGTTAGGAAAGCGACCAGCTCCTGCGGGCTGTCAACCCGGTAGGTTGCCCGCGCTCTCTCATCCTCATCGCCATAACCCCAGCTCACCATGACGGAGGCAATCTGATTCGCAGCAGCACCCTCCACATCGTGAATTCGGTCACCCACCAAAACCGGGCGGGAAATATCTAGACCCTGCTGGCTCAGGCGGGCGAGGGCGGTCTGCACCACCTCACTCTTTTGAGTGCGTCCAGCGGCTGCATCAGATCCCACCAAAGTGGCGAAATACTGGCTCAGCTCTAGATAGTCCATCAGGCGAACTGAAATCTTCTCATTCTTTGATGTAGCTAAAGAGAGCGGGATTCCCGCCTCGTAAAGCTGGACTATAGCTTCCGCCATTCCGTCATAGAGGGGAGTGTCATACAGGATGCGGTTATATTCGGCGCGGAATTCAGCGATCCGCTCATCCACTTCGTCTTCTGTAAAACCAGCTAGTTCACGGAAGGATTCTTCTAACGGCGGACCGATATAGGTATTGAGCTCCTCATCAGTGTCATGTTTGACACCATATTTGCGAAACACCGCCCGCAAAGCAGCCATGATGACCTCTTTGGAGTCAGTGATAGTCCCATCAAGGTCAATCAAGACAGCTGAAAACGGAGGCTGGGGCAGAATATTTGACTTCATACTCTTAAGCCTACCGGTTAGGAGCAAAATCTTCGCCCGTGAGAGGGGAAAATGCGGCATTTGTGGGTTATCGTTTTGCGTCAAATAAAAACCGTGTTATTCTCTTTCAGTCGCAAGATGACACCCATGCGCGGGTGGCGGAATAGGCAGACGCGCTAGCTTGAGGTGCTAGTTCCCACATTTTCGGGAGTGGGGGTTCAAGTCCCCCTCCGCGCACACGTTAAAGGCAGACCGGTTGGTCTGCCTTTTGTGTATCTGGAAACATTCGATACCGCCAGCTTCGGCAGCAGGTAGAATCACAATATGACTAATGAGATTCGCACAGAACGACTAATCCTTCGCACCCCCACATTGGCTGATACTGAGGCTGTCTATGAAGCCTGTCAGGATGAAGAGATCGCTAAATGGACGGGGATTCCTTTCCCTTATGAGCGGGCTAATGCGGAGTCTTTTCTGACCACCGTCACGGAAGAACTCACTGCGCGAGGTGGACGCAACTATGGTGTCTATCTGTCTGATAATCAGACCTTGGTAGCTACCCTGGCATTAAGGAAAGAGTCTGTTGGGGGGAGCGTAGGCTACTGGACTGCACCGCAATACCGGGGCCAGGGTTTCATGGTTGAAGCGGTAAAAGCCGCTTGCGCTTACGCCTTTGAAACTCTGGGTTGGCCACGCATTGAATGGCGGGCTGGAGTGGGAAACTGGGCTTCCCGGAAGGTAGCGTGGAAAGCTGGATTCAAGTTCGAGGGCGTTTCTCGCCGTTGTGAACCACGGTCTGCGTTTAGGCTTTCTCAGGGTGATGACCCCCTTATGGATGCTTGGGTAGGTAGTTTACTTCCGGGTGAAAAGATGGAGCCGAGGGGGCGTTGGCATGGCCCGATTTCCGGTCAGAATGTGCCGGTCGTGTTAGCTGATGCGAATCGTCCCGATGACCTAGTGAGGCAATTCCATCAGGTCTACGGTCTGCCGGTGGTGGATGCCCCGGATGCCAGTACCGATCGTATCCACATGCGGATGGGATTGATTTTGGAAGAAACCGCTGAACTGGTGGGAGCGGCCTATGGGCAGGAAGCCCGTGAACTGATTGAATCCGCTTGGGTGAAAGCGTTAGAGAGCGATGACGGCACTCGCGACATTGTTGAGATTGCTGACGCCCTTGCCGATATCGTCTACGTGGTTTACGGTGCGGCCCTTGAACTCGGAATTGACCTCCCGGCGGTGTTGTCGCAGGTACAGGCTTCCAATATGTCTAAACTGATGCCCGACGGGTCAGTGAAATACCGTGAGGATGGCAAAGTTTTGAAGGGCCCAGATTTCTTTGGCCCTGAAATCGCGAAAGTCTTAGGCTTAGGTAACTAGATAACTTATTTTCGTGGCACAATATGGACATGAGTGAAAAATTGAAAGGTGAGCAGATGGCACGTGTAGTTGTGATTGGTGGCGGATACGGAGGTATCACTGTCGCCGGTGGTCTGGACGATATCGCTGAAGTTATTTTGGTTGAGCAGAAAGATCAATTTGTTCACCACGCAGCCGCCTTGCGGGCCGCAGTGGATCCCGTTTGGTCACAGACGATTTTCATGCCCTATAACCGGCTGCTTCGCAACGGTCAGGTGATTCATGCACCAGCCATGGGGATTGAAGGCAACAAAGTTTACGTGGCCGGACATGACCCGATTGAGGCTGACTATATTGTGCTGGCAACCGGATCAACCTACCCGTACCCCGCCAAGCACATGGTTTCCACCGCGAAGGTGGCGCAGGCCCGCCTAACACAGACACGGGAAAACCTGAAGCATGCCAAGAGCGTCCTGCTGGTTGGTGTTGGCACCGTCGGCATCGAGTTTGCTGGTGAGCTCTCCTCGGTGTATCCCGATCTGGAAATCATCATGGTGGAAAAGGAAGAGCGGATCCTTCCCACCCACGATTACACTGATGAGCTACGTAAGGTCATTCATGCCCAGCTTGAAGAACGCGGCATCAAGATTGTGGCCGGCTCCCCGCTGGCTTACAACCCGCCGGTGGACATGGGTGCCTTGAGCCGTTTCCAGGTGGAGACCCGCAACGGTGAGAAGATTGAAGCCGATATGTGGTTCCAGTGCTATGGGGCGCAGACTGCTTCAGGCTACTTGGCTCACGAGTTCTCCGACCTGATGCGCCCGAACGGCCAGATTTCCGTTGATAAGTACATGCGCGTGCAGGGCCACAATAATGTTTACGCGGTTGGTGACATCACCGACGTGAAGGAATCAAAGCGCGCGGATGCTGCTCGCGCTCACGCTCGCGTGGTAGTGGCCAATATTCGCGATGAGATTGAGGGCCGTTCCCCCTCAACCACCTATTCCGCCGGCAAAGAGTGGGTTATTCTCCCGCTTGGCCCCGATGGTGGCGCTTCCCAGTTGGTGGAGCCCAATGGTGATATTCGCATTGTGGGACCTGATGAGACTGCCCAGATTAAAGGTACGGATTTAATGGTTTCCATGATTCGTTCGCAGCTGCGTTTGCCGTAATCTGCGCACCCCTCAATGGGTTGACACCAAATTGTTATCTAAATGAGGTCTTGGGTTTTCACCTAGGGCCTCATTTGGGTTACTCTTAAGGTATGAGTAAATCTGCACGCATCGCTCTGGACCGCCTCCTGGAGGCATTTGAGAATCACTATGAAGTCTCTGTCAGCGAGAGCGCTTCCGATGAGGCCTTGGCGCGCGCTGAATTACAGCTGAGAAATGCCTTTTTTACTTATGATGATGAGCTCTTTACCGAGTATGACGTAGAGTTACCTTTCGACATCCTGGATGAGGATGACGACGAGGATGACGATGATTATGACTTCTACGACATCGACGATGAAGATGACGACGAGGATGACGAGGACGAGGAAGACTAACTTCCAGCCCGCCTGATTTTGCGGCCTCTACCACTCCTAAGTCAACACGCTTAGGAGATTTGAAGCCGGTACTGGCGATTCGCTATGCTTAACCGCATGGATTACTTTTCTGCGATTATTCTCGGCATTGTGCAAGGCTTAACCGAGTTTCTGCCGGTTTCATCTTCCGCTCATATTCGGGTTTCTACCGACCTGCTGGGAATCGGTGACCCGGGCTCTGGATTCACCGCTATTATCCAAATCGGTACAGAAATCGCCGTCTTAATCTATTTCTGGCACGATATCGTCGAAATCCTGACGAAATGGTGGCGCTCCCTACCTTGGATTAAGGTAAATCGGATTCCCTCCTCGGACCCGCATGTGCGACTGGGATGGATGATTATTGTGGGTTCCCTGCCTATCGGTATCTTCGGTTTGCTGCTGGAGGACTGGATTGATTCATCCTTTAGGAATCTGTGGATTACCGTGTTCACCCTCGCCTTCTTCGGTCTCCTGCTTGGGGTGGCAGACATCTACGGTCGTCGTGAACGAAGCCTCGAACAGATGACCTGGTTGCAGGCAATCCTCTACGGTTTAGCGCAGGCTCTTGCTCTAATCCCGGGTGTCTCCCGCTCTGGTGGCACCATCACCGCCGGACGGTTGATGGGATTTACCCGTCCGGCTGCGGCGCGCTACTCTTTCTTGTTGGCGATGCCAGCTATCTTCGCTTCCGGACTGTACAAGACCTATGACGTCTTTACTGGTCCTGAGGGGGCTGCAGTGGCATGGGGTCCAACCCTAGTGGCAACTCTAGTCTGCTTTGTGGTTGGCTACGCAGTAATAGTCTGGTTCCTAAAACTGGTTTCTACCCGCTCCTTCATGCCTTTTGTCATCTACCGGGTCGCCTTGGCCGCTGCAATTGCCGTCCTCTTGCTGGCTGATGTGCTTCACGCTGACGCAATCGCAGTAGCCCTCTAAGCGGGTGGATAGGCGGTACAATATTCCCCATGACGCAAGCAATACCGCAAGATTCTTCCCGCTCTGATTCACAACTGGGCCAAGCTGCCCGTCGGGGCCCTTTCCAACCGGGTGACCGGGTGCAACTCACCGACTCTAAAGGCCGGATGCACACTATTACTTTGACGCCGGGAGGATCTTTCAATACCCATAAATATTCCTTCCGTCATGAAGAGCTAATCGGTCAGCATGAAGGGACTGTACTCACGGCCCGCGGCGGAGGGGAGTACCTATGTCTGCGTCCCCTAATGAGCGACTACACTCTGTCTATGCCACGCGGGGCCGCAGTGGTCTATCCCAAAGATGCCGCCCTAATCGTGCAGTATGCAGATATTTTCCCTGGTGCTCGTGTCTTGGAGGCCGGGGTTGGTTCAGGCGCATTGACGCTCTCCTTGCTGTCCGCAGTCGGCGCGGAAGGTGAGCTAACCAGTATTGAAAGACGAGCCGACTTTGCGGAAATCGCGCAGGCAAATGTCGATCTTTGGTTTGGGAAGCGACATCCAGCTTGGACTGTGAAAGTCGGCGATTTCGCGGATGTCGTGCAGCAAGAAGTCGAGCCCAACAGCATTGACCGTGTGGTTCTGGACATGCTATCTCCGTGGGAGAATCTGCAGTCCGCCGCCCAAGCCCTCGTGCCGGGAGGAGTGCTACTTTGCTATGTTGCCACCGTGACACAGCTATCCCGTCTGGCTGAAGACTTGCGTGCCACCGGTCTTTTCACTGAGCCAAAAGCCTGGGAGTCCATGGTCAGAGACTGGCATCTGGAAGGCCTAGCGGTTCGCCCTGAACATCGCATGGTGGCCCATACCGGATTCCTTTTAACTGCGCGCCGGATGGCTGCCGGAGTGGAGCCACCCACTGTTTCCCGTCGCCCCGCCAAAGAAGCACAGGGTTTAGCCGGACAATGGGATGAGACTGAAGAGTGGTCACTACCGGCGATTGGGCAAAGAGATATCTCTGAACGTAAGGTGAGGCGCGTACATCGCGATGTGACTGCCCGCGCACACCGCTGGGCTGGTGAGGAATCTGAGCAGAGCACAGATCAGGACTGATTGCAATGACTAAGGACCGAACATCTGAGGGACCCGGGTACAATAACGATCCAGCAATGGTTGCTGCACTGGCTAAGGCTCGTGACCAGCTGACACATTTGCAGAAGCAAATCAACCAGATTCAGCAACCTCCTTCGCACCTCGGATATTTAATCGCCACCTACCCGGCTGAGAGGCAAGCTGAGGTATATGTTCTGGGCCGGCCGATGAGAGTTGCCGTTAGCCCCCAAGTTGATTTAGCTTCGCTTCGCTGCGGAGATCGCATTAGAGTGGACGACTCTCTCGTCCTCGCAGGTATTGCGCCTGCCCGCAGGGAGGGGAGCATTGCGGTTGTGGTCGAGGTGCTAGGGGCGGACCGCGTCATTGTCGACACCGGTTCCGGGCACGAAAATGTCTTGCAGATAGCTCACTGCCTGCGACAAAGCAAACTTTCTATCGGCGATGAGCTGAGAGTAGATTTAAGGGCCGGTCTTGCTTTTGAAAAGCTGATTCGTGAACGAGTCGAACAACTACTAACGCCGCGCACACCGAACGTGCAGTATGAGCAAATTGGCGGGCTAGAAAGACAGATTGCTCAGCTCAGAGAAGCGGTCGAGGTTCCTTTTGCGCATCCAGAGCTGTTTCAAAGCTACGGGATTAGGCCGCCGCGTGGCGTGCTACTATACGGTCCTCCCGGCTGCGGTAAAACCCTGTTGGCAAAAGCTATTGCGACTGCTTTGGCGAATGGGAAAACTGACGGATCTAACGCTTACTTCCTCTCCGTAAAGGGTCCAGAACTTTTGGATAAATTTGTGGGGGAGACCGAACGTCATATTCGGGCAATCTTTGCGCGTGCCCGTGAACTCGCCCGTCACGATCGTCCCGTGGTGATTTTCTTTGATGAGATGGAAGCATTGTTTAAGACGCGTGGTTCCGGTATCTCTTCTGACGTGGAAACCTCTGTGGTACCGCAGTTTCTGTCCGAACTAGACGGCATTGAATCCATGGAAAATGTGGTGGTGATTGGAGCTTCGAACCGCGAAGATATGATTGATCCAGCAGTGCTACGTTCTGGCAGGCTTGACGTCAGGATTAAGATTTCCCGTCCCACTCGTGAAGGTGCCGCGCAAATCGCCGGTATCTACCTGACCGAAGAAACACCCCGCCGGGACAATATCGCGCCGCAGCAGTTAATCTCCACGTTGATCCGTGAAATCTATGATCGTGAAACGCCGCTCCTTAATGCGGAATTAGAAAACGGGGAAATCATGCCCGTGCGGGCCTCTCATTTAATGTCTGGCGCGGCAGTTGCAGGAATTATTGAAAAAGCCAAGAAAGCCGCCATCAATGAGAGCCTAGTTGGCAATGGTGAGGGCCTTTCCAGCTCTCATATTCAACAAGCCGTCGGTCAAGAACTAGCTGAGCTGAGCGACCTTGCCGCAGCGGATTCTCCCGCCCAGTGGGCCCGCACTCTGGGACTGCAATACGGTCAAGTAAAACGTCTCCATCCCCTCCGGTGAACCAATGAATACAGCCTCCCCCTTCTCCCAGATAGTAGGAATTGAAACCGAATACGGGATTCAAGCTATCGCCGAGGATGCCAGCACGAATCCCACCATCGGTTCAGCTCAAATAGTGGATGCATACGCAAAGTATCACGGTAGCCCACGATGGGATTACCAGGGTGAAGACCCACTGAATGACATGCGCGGGATGAGGATAGATCGGCGCCAGGCCCATCCGACACAACTCACAGATGTTCCTTTAGAAATCGCAGTGCTTCCTGCGCAGATAAGCCCAGATGGTGGAGTCGCCACCGATGCTCCTTTGGGTGCGCATGGGCGGCTGGCTCCCTCGTCTCGCCTCGCTACTAACGCCGTAACGAGACGAGGGGGACGCCTCTACGTTGACCACTCGCATCCTGAGGTGTCTTCCCCGGAATGCTACGGGCCTGTGCAAGCGGTGCTGGAAGATGCTGAGAACGATCGCATAATTTGCGAAGCCAACCGTCTTGCGGGTAATCGCTATCGCATTATCAAGAACGTTGCCGACCAACATGGTCACACTTGGGGGCATCACGAAAACTATCGGATTAGTCGGTCTCTGCCCTGGAAAAAAATTGTGCCAATCCTGGCTTCTTTCTTGGCTTTACGCCCCATTTACTGCGGTGCAGGATGGGTACGCACATCTTCGAAAACCCGGCCAGCCGGATATGAAATTAGCCAAAGAGCCCGTCATCTTGAATGCATACAAGGCCTCCAAACCACCTACCGAAGGCCCCTCGTAAATGCGCGAGACGAACCACATGACCATGCGCAGCAATGGCGAAGACTCCATATCATTGCCGGTGATCCTAACCTTTTGGCATATTCCACCTATCTGCGTGTTACGTCGACCAGTTTGCTCCTCTGGACGGTTGCCAGCCTGTGGGAAACTAGTCATCTCGGCTCTCTCGAATCCTGGCTGTTGAAAGATCCCGTCAAGGCTGCGCATCAGGTCGCAGCAGACCCACATTTGGCTAGCACGGTGGAGCTAATGGACGGGCGCCTTCTGCCGGCGCTGGAAGTTTTGGCGCAATACGCGAAAGTTATCACCCAGACCTGGCAGGCTAGGGCGGCGGAACAACTAGATTTGCAAGCTAGTAGCGTACAGCAGGCAATCAATGACTGGAATGAAACCCTGCATCTGCTTCAAACTGATTTAAGCCAAGCCGCGATGAGAGTTGAGTGGCTGGCGAAGTATCAGCTTCTGGACCGGCAACGAGGCCGTTGGGGAAGCGGCTGGGAAGATCCGCGACTGGCGGCACTGGACATTAAATGGGCTGACCTTGATCCCGCCAACTCGCTATTCGAGATATACCGGCGAAAAATGCCGATACTGGCCCCGCCTGTGGGAAGGGGCACCCAACGAACTCGGGGCACTCTCCGAGCGGAACTGATGGGACATCCCGCAGTCGTGAAGGCAGGCTGGACGACGGCAGTTTTGGCTGATCCGCAAAACTCTCGAAGTTACCGAATCCCTTTAGGTGCCGCGGACAATCAGCAAGCTATAATCGAAGACGGTGACCAGCACGGGATTGATCAACTAACGATTCCGCAGTTGCTGGCCAAATTTGCGCGGTCCGCGATAGAGATTGAGGAGTAGACAATGCCGAAACAGATCAAAATCGAAAGACAAGCACAGATTGAGGAAGAAACAGCCATCACCCCAGCTTGGACAGGCACGCAAAACACTCAGGATCTGGATCTGGACGCGGTTCTAGATGACATCGACTCGGTCCTCACTGAAGACGCTCAAGCCTTAGCTCGCGGCTACGTACAACAGGGCGGACAGTGAAACAACGCATATACGGGCTCGAAACTGAATACGGTGTGGCCCGGCTCAGCTCAGACCCGAACTGGAGTGTCTCAGCAGCTGTACGGCAACTCTTCTCCGGGATTAACTACGACTCCCAAGCCTCCACCTTTTTGGGCAATGGCGGGCGCTTATACGTGGATGTTGGTGACCATCCAGAATATGCCACCGCGGAGTGTGACAGCCTACGAGACCTCTTAGTGCAAGATCGTGCCGGCGATCTCATGCTTTCACGGAGGGTGCGGGCTTTCAATGAGAAACATGAAGATAGCGGTCAGAGTCTACGTATTTTTCGCAATAACTTAGACGCCCACGGCAATTCTTTCGGCTGCCACGAAAACTATTTGGTTAGCAGAGAGGAAACCGCACATTTGAGCGATTCTTTCTTCAGTTTCTTAATTACGCGAACCCTTCTGACTGGCGCCGGAGCAATCATGCTACCGCATCAGGCGGCGAGAATCACCCGCCCTCGATATGTAGTCTCTCCCCGCTCACAACTGCTGGACGCGATGCTTTCATCCCGTTCCACCAGTGAGCGACCGTTAATCAACACGCGAGACCAGCCTTTAGCTAATCCATTACAGTATCGTCGTGTGCATGTGATGGCAGGGGATACGAATGTTTCAGAAACTGCCACAGCTATGAAAATCGCTTCCACCTTACTGGTTCTGGCTGCGCTAGAGACCGGGATTAACTGGGATGACCTGAGCTTAGCTAATCCGCTGGCGGCGCTGCGGACAGTAGGTTTGGATTTGGAGGGTGGCGCGGAGCTTGAACTGGCCGATGGGCGAAGAATGAGTGCAGCCCAGATTCAATCTGAGATTATTAGACGACTCGGAGGAGTAGACGCCTTCGGTAATCTGACCGCAGATCCGACCGTGACTGTCGCTGGGAAACAGTGGCAGGAAATGACCGAGGCGGCCCGTACACAGGATTTCTCGGCTTTAGCCCGCAGCGTGGATTGGGTTGCCAAGGGGCAGCTACTTGATCAATATCGCTCGCGGGAGGGTTTGGCGTGGACTCACCCTCGGCTTCGTGAACTGGATTGGGCGTATCATGACGTGAGCGGGAGCCTGCGGGAGCGGCTTGAAAAACTGGGGCACCTACCTCGCCTCACGCGGGACGAGGACGTGGAATCCGCGGTCAACTTCCCGCCTGCAACTACCCGGGCGCACGCGCGCGGAACTCTAATCGCGGCCGCTCGTAGGTGCCATCGCGACTATCGCGCGGATTGGACGGGAATCACCGTCGGGTCGAAAGGAGAGGTCAAAGCTGATCTGCCTGACCCGTTCGAGCCTCTGCAGAGCGAGACAGCGACCCTCGTGCATAGAATAGAATCCTTAGGTTAAAGGAGGAGAATCATGCATGACTCTAATCAGGAGTCTCAGCCACGACAATTCCCCTCCCGACGGAATCTGTCACGGCACGAACCGGTGGCTGAGGCAAATCTTGCGGGTCAGCAAGAGCAGACCGCTACCAGTGAAGCGGCTAAGGGACAGCCTGTTGATCTGCTTTCAGCAACACCTGAGCTGACTAAAACTACTGAAGTTCCGATGCTTTCTGCTCATCCGAAGATTCCCTCGCGGCGCGCACAGAATCGGGAAAAGCCAGGTAATCAATCCTCTTTGGACAGGCGCAAAGCAAAGCAGAAATCGCGAAAACTTCCACTGCATTTTCCCTCTTTTTCTTCAAAATGGAGCCGGATTATTGCACTGATTGTGACGCTAGCTTTACTGCTGTTAATCATCGGGGTGATATGGCTGTGGGCAGGCACGCGAGCCGTAGTGGTCACCGAAACGGACCCATTTACTGTGACAGGTCGACACGGTGCGACTTTGACTTTGCAGGTGGACAGAGAAATCACCGCAAAAGAGAATGGCGCCCAAGTGATTGAATCTGGGCGCGGCCGTGAAATTACCCCAGGAGAGCCGGTCTTCACCCGGGTCACGAACTTTGCCGCTGCCTCTGGCGAACCCAAAAACTTACAGCCCATTGAACGTATCGGTTTAGCTAATGAGCAACTACTGCCGGGCCTTCTCTATACCAGCGTAGTTGGTAAGCACGAGGGCGACAGGATCGCGGTAGTGCACAATATTGGTCAAGATGAATCCCCAGAGTTTGAGATTTCAATCATTGACATTATGTACACTCAAGCGCATGGAGAGCTTGCTCCAGCTCCAGAGAATCTGACTATCTGGGTTGATGGTACTGCTGAGATTCCTCAGATTACGAAAGTTGATTCTCTTGATTTAAGTAAATCAATCAGCCAGGTTGTAATCACCGGTACGGGGGCGCAGGTCGGGCCAAGCGATACTTTGTTAGTGCAATATACCGTGATGAACGCACAGACGGGCGAAATTACTAACTCCACTTGGAGCGGCGATAAAACGCCGAAAAAAGTCCAGATGAGCGAACTGATGAAGCCACTGAGCAATGAGCTAACAGATCAGAAGGTAGGAAGCAGACTGGTAGTTTTAGTGCCAGCAGCTGAAGCAGATGGAAATATTCCAGTTATTATTATGATTGATATTCTTGGAATCATTTCCACTAAATAGCAGGAGTAATATTTTGTTCGACCTAGCCGTTATTCTCCCGGCCTCGATTCCTAGTCCTTCTGAAAGCGTCTGGTATTTGGGACCCATTCCTCTGCGAGCCTACGGCATCTGTATCCTCATTGGTATCCTCGTGGCAATCTATCTGGGGCAACGGCGCTATGCTGAGCGCGGGGGAGATACCGAGCTTCTCTACGCGGTAGCGATCTGGGTGATTCCGGCTGGCATCATCGGCGGGCGCCTCTACGAAATTTTTACTTCCCCGCAACGCTATTTTCCTCCCACCGGAGATCCGCTACTGATGGTCCAGGTCTGGAAGGGGGGCATGGGCATTATGGGTGCGGTTTTGCTCGGGGCACTGGTTGCTTTTATCACGGTTCGTCGGGCTGGCCAGCGCCTAGGGCCCTTTGCTGATGCTTTGGCCCCTGGAGTCTTGATTGCGCAGGCGATTGGCCGTATCGGTAATTATTTCAATCAAGAACTGTTTGGCTTGCCAACTACTTTGCCCTGGGGGCTTGAAATTGATGATGCGCATCTACCTGTGCAGTATGCTTCCGGCAGTCTTTTCCACCCCACATTCTTATATGAACTGATTTGGAATCTGTTGGGAGCGGCATTCTTAATTTGGTTTGATTATTGGCGGAAGAACAAGGTTGCTTCCGGGCAGATTATGTGGCTCTATGTTGCCATCTATGGGTTGGGTCGGGCTTGGGTGGAGCATCTTCGTATCGACGAGCCTGCCCACTGGGTTGGCCCGCTTCGTTTAGCTTCCTGGTTTGGTCTGGGTATGGTACTGCTCGGTTTAGTCGGCTACTGGTGGGCTGGCCGGCTTGGAGCTGCGACCAAACTAACCAAGACTGAGGTGGAACATTGGCAGAACGCCGCTGAGGAAGCTGAATCCAAACAGAAATAATGATGCCGAAGGCTAAATCATGCGCGTCCCAATAGCGCACTGGCCTAGTTGTCAGTAGACTGAAGACACAGCTAAGCTACTCTGAAGGGTGTAATTAAAACCAATGCGTCGAGCGAAGATTGTTTGTACTATCGGTCCTGCGACCGACTCTCCATCGCAAATCCAGGCTCTGGTAGACGCCGGCATGGATGTGGCCAGAATTAACCGCAGTCATGGCACCCAAGAAAGCCACGAAGCGGTGTATGCAGAAGTTCGTCGTGCGGCGCGTGCCTCAGGTCGAGCAATTGCCATCTTGGTTGATTTGCAAGGACCCAAGATTCGTCTCGGTAACTTCAAGAATGACCGTGAGTTATTGGAACCCGGTGATACTTTTACCATTACCACTGACGATGTTGAAGGTACCAAGGAACGCGTCGGCACCACCTTCAAAGGATTGCCGGGCGACTGCCGGCCTGGCGACCGTCTTCTCATTGATGATGGTAATGTCGCGGTTCGTGTCACTAAGGTCACAGAGACCGACGTGATCACGACCGTTGAGGTTGGCGGATATGTTTCCGACCATAAGGGTTTGAACCTTCCCGGGGTAGCAGTTTCAGTTCCGGCTCTTTCTGAAAAAGACAAGGAAGATTTACGTTGGGCTTTGAACGTGGGAGCTGACGTAATCGCCTTGTCCTTCGTCCGTTCTGCCGTGGATATTGAAGATGTTCACGCAATTATGGAAGAGGAAGGCAGGTTCGTCCCTGTCATTGCGAAGATTGAAAAGCCCCAGGCAGTTGAAAACCTGCAGGGCATCGTCCAGGCTTTTGATGGCATTATGGTTGCTCGTGGCGACCTCGGTGTGGAAATGCCGCTTGAAGCCGTTCCTTTGGTACAAAAGCAGGCCATTGAACTCGCCAGACGTGAAGCCAAGCCCGTGATTGTGGCAACCCAGGTGATGGATTCAATGATCACCAATCCGCGCCCCACCCGCGCCGAAGCCTCCGACTGTGCCAACGCTATTTTGGATGGCGCCGACGCAGTCATGCTCTCTGGTGAAACCTCGATTGGCGCGTACCCGATTGAAGCTGTCCGTACCATGGCGCGTATTATTGAGAACGTTGAAGAAAACGGCGGTGATCGAATCGCAGATTTGGGTTCTTTTGCTCACTCTCGTTCAGGTGTTATTACTCATGCCGCGAACCGGATCGCCGAAATGATGGACTTGAAGTTCATGGTTACTTTCACGCAGTCAGGTTCCACTTCCCGTTTGATGTCACGTTTGCGTTCACGAATCCCCTTATTGGCTTTCACGCCTCTGGAATCCACCCGTAACTGCCTGGCTATGTCGTGGGGCGTGGAAACCTATCGGGTTCCCGAAGTTCGGCACACTGACGATATGGTGTGGCAGGTCGATCAGGTTTTGCAAGCGACACATCTTGCTGAGCCGGGTGACCAGATTGTCATCGTGGCGGGCATGCCTCCGGGCTCAAGTGGTTCTACAAACTCGATTCGGATTCACACTATCGGTGAAGAGATTGATTTCCATAACTGATTCAGAATCTGAGTTTGGGGGCTGCTTGTCATTGACAAGCGGCCCCTTTGCTTTTGCAATCCGTGCGGATATAACGTACAGTTCAGATTGGTTAGCAAGATAAAGCCGTAGATTTGGAATAAATGCGTCTTTGCAGCTGTTGTTTTAACCAGAGGTTCCCAGCACGCTCAAGTGCCGGAAGGGAAACCATATGTTTAAGGCTACCGACACGTAGATTGTGTCAACCTGAACCGGAGCCCATGGGTTCCCTTCATAAGCTAGAAGAAAAGGAGATTGAGATGAATCAATCAAAGATTAGTCTCAGGGACGTGAACCGTTCCTACGAGGCACATAACCTGCTGGAATCCAGCGTGGTTGATACTGTTCGACCTTGGTTCGCTGATTTGGATCAGCCGGCCATTAAACAGGCGATTACTGCTTTAGCAGATTCGCGTACCCGCGAAGAAGCCATGAAACTACTGGGATTGGAATTGCTCCCAGCGGCGTAGCTCATGATAAGCCAGCTATTAGCATTGAGCTACCTTGAGGGAAATCCCCTCAAGGTTTTTTCAATTGGCTGGATCAATATAGGCAGAACTGTTCCAATTAGAGCAGACATAAAAAGTTCCTCACCCTAGAAAACTAGGATGAGGAACTTTTTTGGTACCCCGGGTGGGATTCGAACCCACAACATGCCGAGTTTGAGTCGACCGCCTCTGCCAGTTGGGCCACCAGGGCTTGCTCTTGTTGAGCAGAACTATCTTAGCCTACGCACTTTTGCTTAGGCAAATCGAAAATCGTTTCCCAATCTTTGTGAAGCGGCTTGTTGCGTATCGCTAGATAGCTGCCAAAGTATTATAGTTATCGCATGAATGTGAATGAAGAAAACCCTGATACTGAGATTTTTGAAACCGGGCACACAATTTTGGTGGCCGAAGATGAAGCGCTAATCCGGATGGATATCGTAGAGACTCTAGTCGGTGCTGGTTATGAGGTCGTTGCAGAATGCTCTAACGGTGAAGAAGCCGTTGAAAGAGCACTCGAGCTAGAGCCTGACCTATGCATCCTTGACGTAAAAATGCCTAAGCTAGATGGGATTAGCGCCGCCGAGAAAATCATGTCAGAGACCTCCTCAGCGGTCGTGATGCTCACTGCCTTCTCACAAGAGGAACTAGTCTCGCGGGCAGCTGAAGCAGGAGCAATGGCATACCTAGTCAAGCCCTTCACCCCGAGTGATTTGCTTCCGCAGATTACTGTTGCGCTTTCGCGTCAGAGTGAGATGCTCGCCCTTGAAGACGAAATTGCGAACCTGACGGATCGCTTTGAGACACGTAAGCGTGTTGACCGCGCCAAGGGCTTACTAATGAAAGAAATGGGCCTGAGTGAACCGGAAGCTTTCCGCTGGATTCAAAAAACCTCGATGAACCGTCGTCTTTCGATGCGTGAAGTTGCAGATGCAGTTATCGACCAGATTGGTGAGGACTAGGACTAGCTCTGCGCTGGCGCTTCTAGAATCCGGCAGGTTAGACGACCTGTTGCAATGATTCGCTCTGTGTCATCACGGACCGTAATAACGTACACGGCGGAGCTTTTACCTGTGTGCTGTGCCTGCGCAAACGCATGTACTGTCCCCTTGCGGACTGAGCGCAGATGAGAAACCGACAGTTCAGTGCCCACCGCCACACACCCGGACAGTTGCGCGTGCGCATGCGCTGCATAAGAACCTACTGTCTCAAGCAGTAGGGCAGTAGCACCACCATGTAGAACCCCAAAGGGCTGCGTATTACCTTCTACTGGCATGGTGGCAGAGGCCTCGGTAGGGCTGACGGAGACAAGATTGATTCTGGCTGCATCCATAATATTTTGCGTCATGAGATCAGTTTAATCGTAGCTGTAGCTAGAAGGGAAGCTAAACCTGAGGTGGCAGCGCGTGCACCTTGCCCTGTCGCCGTCACCCCGATAGCCTAGGAGAATGAGTAACAAGCTATTAATCATTGATGGTCACTCGGTGGCATTTCGTGCTTTCTATGCGCTTCCTCCGGAAGCTATGACGGCCCCCGATGGTCAGTCAACCACCGCGGTCCATGGTTTCATCAATATGCTGGTAAAGATGCTAAAAGATGAAAATCCTGATTATGTGGCAGTAGCTTTTGACCTCTCGAGACAGTCTTTCCGGACCGCAGAATATCCGGACTATAAAGGGACTCGTTCAGAGACTCCACCCGAGTTCATTGGCCAGGTCCCACTAATCCAACAGATTCTGAAGCAAATGCGTATCATGGTTCTCACTAAAGAGAACTACGAGGCTGACGATATCTTGGCAACTCTCGCACGACGTGGAAAGGAAGCCGGATTTGAAGTTTTGGTCGCTTCTGGGGATCGGGATACTTTCCAATTGGTGGACTCGCAAGTAACAGTGCTTTGGCCTGGCCAAAAACCCTCCGACGTGCGTCATATGACACCCCAGGCAGTCAAGGATAAATACGATGTCTACCCGCAGAGGTATCCGGAACTAGCGGCGCTAGTGGGGGAGGCCTCCGATAACCTACCCGGGGTGCCGGGTGTCGGCCCGAAAACCGCCGCACAGTGGCTAAACAAGTATGACGGTTTAGATAATCTTTTGGCTCATGTCGAAGAAATCGGGGGGAAACGTGGTGAAGCACTTCGTGAACACCTCGACGATGTCAAGCGGAACCGACGTTTGAACCGACTAGTCAATGATGTAGAACTCGAAGTCGAGCTTAGTGACTTAGCGAGAAAACCAATTAACCGTGCTGGACTGATTGAACTATTCGACTCGCTTCGTTTCACTACTTTACGTGGCCGAGTCCTAGCCACAGACAAGCAACTGCAAAGCGATGATACCTTCGCTGAGGAAGAGCCTATTGCGCCTGAGGGGGACGTTGCAGCACAATTGCCGGAGGTCGCCTCAGCACGCTTTGATAACGATCCGAAGACCTTAGCAACATGGTTGAAGTCAGCGGGTACAGACGGGATTGCGGTGTACCCCCTCGGAGACTTGAACCCCAGCCACCCAGATATTCATACTTTGGCTCTGGCTACCCGAGAAAACGCCCTCGTCATCGATTTGACTGAGATTTCTGAACGAAATGAGAAAACCCTCGCCAATATTTTACGGCATCGCGATGACCTAGTTTTCTATCATGCGAAACCGGCGATGCATGCTTTTTCCGCCCGAGGGCTGGTGGTTGGCTCAGTGGCTTTCGATATCGTCCTAGCTGCTTATCTGTGCAACCCTGATGCGCGCAGCTATGAGCTGGAAGATTTGGTGGAACGCTTCCTCGGCCAAGTCGTTGAGTTCGCGCCAGAGTCTGGGATGATTGACCTCTCCGGTGGATTAGATACTGCGGGTCGGGCCGCTGCTTCCCTGCTTTTGCTCCGAGACGCCCTCGTCCCAGAACTAGAAAAACGGGGCGCCACGAAGCTCATGAATAAACTGGAAATCCCGATTAGCCAGGTCCTTTTCGATATGGAGGCGAGGGGGATTGCGATCTCTGCGCCGACCTTGCAGGAAATCACGCAAGACCTCGACCATCTGGTCAATGAGGCTCAGCAGGCTGCTTTCGCAGCAATCGAGGACGACACGGTAAATCTTTCTAGCCCGAAACAGCTGCAGGAGATTCTCTTTGGTCGTTTAGATATGCCAAAGACCCGGAAAACTAAGACTGGCTACACTACGAATGCGGAAGCGCTCAAAGATCTTCACGCACGGACCGGGCATCCTTTCCTAGGTGCCCTGCTGGAGCATCGTGACAAGATTAAGCTCCGGCAAACCGTAGAAGGCTTATCTCGTGCGGTCGCTGAAGATGGCCGGATTCACACTACTTTCCAGCAGACTGTTGCCGCGACTGGCCGGTTGTCTTCAACTGAGCCAAACTTGCAGAATATCCCGGCGCGAACGGAAGCAGGATTGCGAATCCGTGAGGCTTTTGTTCCCGGAGCCGGTTATGACATGTTGATGACGGTTGACTATTCGCAGATTGAAATGCGGATTATGGCTCATTTGAGTGATGACAAGGAGCTAATCGCTGCGTTCAACTCAGGGGAAGATATTCACTCCTCGATGGCGGCCCTAGTATTCCAGACCACCCCGGATCAGGTCAGCGGTCCGCAACGCTCCAAGATTAAAGCCATGAGTTACGGTCTGGTTTATGGGCTCTCAGCCTTCGGCCTGTCCAATCAGCTCAACATTCCGGTAGGGGAGGCCAAGGATTTGATGAAGGTGTACTTCTCTCGTTTCGGCGGGGTGAAAGCCTATCTTGATGGGGTGGTTGAGCAGGCCCGTTTGGACGGATACACCGAGACTCTATTTGGGCGGCGTCGTTATTTACCCGATCTGATGTCAAACCAGCGGCAGCTCCGGGAAATGGCGGAGCGTGCCGCCTTGAATGCACCCATTCAGGGGAGCGCCGCGGACCTGATAAAGCTGGCGATGCTGGAAGTAGAAAAGCGCCTTTCTGAGATGGGTTTATCCTCTCGTGTCCTGCTGCAGGTCCATGACGAACTGGTTTTGGAAGTGACCGACGAGGAAGCCGCGGTGGTTGAGACGCAGGTGCGTGAAGCGATGAGCGGAGCCATGCAACTGAATGTGCCCCTGGAGGTGTCGGTGGGCACTGGAGCCAACTGGCGGGCTGCGGCGCATTAGTGGTACCCAGCAGGCTGAGCTGATTACAGTCGGATAACAGTCGCTAAAATGGGTTGAGGATTACAGAAAATCACAGCAAATTTAGGGCATTCCCGCTAGCAATTTCGCGAAAAACCGGTAGTATTGAGCATGGTGTTTGTGCCTAGCCGACTGACTTGGTGCGAATGCCACTGTATCTGTCCAAACTATTTCAGTCCATTTTCGGAGTCTTTTCTATATGACCACCACCAACCAGCAGCCGAGCACCCCTCAGGTTGCCATCAATGATATTGGTTCTACCGAGGACCTGCTCGCAGCTATCGACAGCACCATCAAGTACTTTAATGACGGTGATATCGTCGAAGGTACCATTGTTAAAGTTGACCACGATGAGGTCCTCCTCGACATTGGTTACAAAACTGAAGGCGTGATTCTTTCGCGCGAACTGTCCATCAAGCATGATGTTTCTCCTGAAGAAATCGTGCACGTTGGCGACACCATTGAAGCCCTCGTTCTGCAGAAAGAGGACAAAGATGGTCGTTTGATGTTGTCCAAGAAGCGGGCTCAGTACGAGCGCGCCTGGGGTGCCATCGAAAAGATTAAGGAAGAAGACGGCGTTGTTAAGGGCTCCGTTATTGAGGTTGTTAAGGGCGGTCTAATCCTAGACATCGGCCTGCGCGGCTTCCTTCCTGCTTCCCTCGTTGAAATGCGTCGTGTGCGTGACCTCGCTCCGTACATTGGCCGTGAGCTGGAAGCAAAGATTATTGAACTTGATAAGAACCGCAACAATGTTGTCCTGTCTCGCCGTTCTTGGCTGGAGCAGACTCAGTCTGAGGTTCGCTCTCACTTCCTCAACACCTTGCAGAAGGGCCAGGTTCGTACTGGTGTGGTTTCCTCCATCGTTAACTTCGGTGCCTTCGTTGACCTCGGTGGCGTAGACGGTCTGGTTCACGTTTCTGAACTTTCTTGGAAGCACATTGACCACCCGGGTGAGGTTGTTGAAGTTGGCCAAGAAGTCACCGTTGAGGTGCTGGATGTCGACATGGACCGTGAGCGCGTCTCCCTGTCCCTCAAGGCAACCCAGGAAGATCCGTGGCAGACCTTCGCTCGCACCCACGCAATCGGTCAGGTTGTGCCCGGTAAAGTTACCAAGCTGGTTCCCTTCGGTGCGTTCGTGCATGTTGAAGACGGCATCGAAGGCCTCGTCCACATCTCCGAGCTGGCTCAGCGTCACGTTGAACTGCCGGAGCAGGTTGTCAAGGTGGGAACCCCGGTCTTCGTTAAGGTCATCGATATCGACCTTGAGCGTCGTCGCATCTCCTTGTCCTTGAAGCAGGCGAATGAGGGTGTAGACCCCAATGCTGAAGAGTTCGATCCTTCAATGTACGGCATGGCTACCGAATACGATGAGAACGGTAACTACAAGTACCCAGAGGGCTTCGATCCTGAGACCAACGAGTGGTTGGAAGGCTATGAGGCTCAGCGCGAGGCTTGGGAAGCCCAGTACGCCCTCGCTCAGCAGCGTTGGGAAGAGCACAAGGCTCAGGTTGCTTCCGCTCTTGAAGCAGACGCAGCTTCCGCTGAGGAAGCTCCTGCAGGTGACTCTGAAGATTCAGCGGCACCCGCATCCTACAGCTCTGATGTGCAAGATCCCGGCGGCACGCTCGCTTCCGATGAGGCTCTTGCCGCTTTGCGTGAGAAGTTGACCAACAACTGATTCACCTAATCTAGAGTCATAGTTGAGGCCCAGCACCGAGAGGTGCTGGGCCTCAAACTTTCTGGTCGATGGAGTAGACTACCGGCATGAGCGATTCAGATTTATCCTTCTTTCGTGGCGCTAGCGCCCTAATTCGCACAGATTTAAGTTTCCGGCCAGCCGTCACTGACAAGGTGGTATTGGGCCTTACCGGCGGCATTGGGGCCGGCAAATCTACTGTGTCAGCGACCCTGGCAGCCTGTGGCGCGTACATCGTTGACGCGGATCTGATTAGCCGCGAACTGGTAGAACCAGGTAGCCCAACATTGACCGAAATCGTTGCAGCTTTCCCGGGGGAGGAACTCCTCCTGGCAGACGGATCGCTCGACCGCAGCGCGCTAGCCGGATTGGTGTTTAATAATCTGAGCAATCGTGCCGTGCTGGATTCCATCATGCTGCCGCAGATTATTTCCCTCCTGTTACAGCGCGCTAAACAATCTTCGCGCCCTGTCGTGATTCTTGATGTTGCACTATTGATTGAGACAGGCATACATGAGAAAGTCGATGCCGTCTGTGTCCTAACGGCAGATAAGCAACTCAGACTTGACCGGCTAGAGGGCCGCGGCCTCAGCCGGACAGATGCGCAGTCTCGGATGGAAGCACAGCTCAGCGACGAAGAGCGGCTCAGATATGCGCATTGGAATCTACTTAATAATGGTTCAGCTGCCGATACTAAGGCTTGCGCTCAGGAACTGTATCGGCAGCTGAATGGAATGCTTAGCGGTCACTAACCGCGGCTTCGCCTATTTGGTTTCTGGTGGCGTAGAAGTGCCCTCGCTGCCAGTAGATTTACTTGCTTTCGATTTTGATTTTTGGGATCCTTTACCCAGGCCGGCCATCTGCACCAGTCGCCGCTGGAAAGCCCTGACCTCGTCGGGGGTTTCAATCGGATGGGAGCGGGCCGCCCTAACCACGTCGGAGAGCACCTGCTCACGCACAGTATCGGCGACCGTACTGGCCATCCGCTCTCGGAGCATGGCGCGCTCTTGCTTCTTAGCATCGGATACCTCTCGGTTGAGGGCCTTCCATAAAGAAACACAAATACCAATCATGACGAGGGAGAAGGGAAGCGCGGAAAGAATGGACATTGTCTGCAAGGCTGACATGCCATCGCCTGAACCCGAACTGCCCAGCAAGGCTGCTGCGATAGCACCCGACAGGGTAGCCCAGGTCAAACGGATCCAAAGCGGCGGATTAGGGTTGCCGCCGGTAGAAATCATCGAAAGCACATAGGAACCAGAGTCGGATGAGGTGACGAAGAAAATAATCACCAATATCATCGCCCCGATGGTCATAACCAGCGAAGCAGGCAGATTTTCAAACATCTGGAATAGAGCAGTAGTGGTGTTCAAACTACCGTCTTCGCCGGTGAAAGAGATACCTAGGAAAATCTGCTGATAGAGCGCTGAACCGCCAAAGATAGAGAACCAGAGGAAGGTCACCAGCGTGGGCACCAAAAGCACACCCACAATGAACTGGCGAACGGTACGCCCTCGGGAAATACGGGCAATGAAGACACCCACGAAAGGTGACCAAGAAATCCACCAACCCCAGTAGTAGCTGGTCCAGCCAGAGAGCCAACCGAACCCTCCCTCTTCGAAAGCGAAAGTCTGGAAGGACAGGTGAATGAAGTTATTTAAGTAGTTACCAATCGACTGGACGAACTCGGAGAGCAAGAAGGTAGTGGGACCCACCGCTAAAGTTACCAGTGCCAAAATTGCAGCAATAATCAGGTTCGTATTGGAAAGGAACTTGATGCCCGCATCCAAACCAGTCGCCACTGAAAGCGCAGCCAGACCAGAGATTACGATCACTAAGACGACCAACAAAGTAGAAGACGATTCCAGACCAATGGTCGTATACAGGCCTGAGGCCACCTGTTGCACGCCGAAACCGAGAGAGGTTGCGACACCGAACAAAGTACCGATGATAGCAATCGCGTCGATTAGGTTTCCAATCCAGCCATCAACCTTGTCGCCCAGTAAAGGTTCCAGCGCCCAACGGATGGAGACCGGACGGCCCTTACGGTGCACGGCGTAGGCGATGCCCAAACCGACAACTACGTAGATAGCCCAAGCGTGTAAACCCCAGTGCAGGAAGGTGCGAGACATCGCTGCGCGCGCTACCGAGGCAGCGTCCCCACCGATTCCCGGAGGAGGAGACATAAAGTGAGAAAGTGGTTCAGCCGCCCCCCAAAAGACTAGGCCGATACCCATGCCGGCGGCAAAAAGCATGGCAAACCAAGAGCCGGTCGAGTACTCAGGCTCATCTTCGTCATCGCCCAAAATGGTGTCTCCTGCTTTGGAAACAGCCAAGATGACGCTAAACACAACGAAGCCAGTTACTACAGCCACAAAGTACCAAGAGGTATTCGAAATAACGGTGGATTTAGCTGTCTGAATAATGCTATTGAGCTGTTTAGGGATGAACAGTGCCAGTAAGACGAATACTGTTGAAGCAATCGCAGCTGGCCAGAAAACCCAAGGCCTTAAAGCAGATAAAGCATGGTCTGGTTTGGTTGTAATGTCAGTGTCGGGTGATTTAGTCTCACTCATACAAATCCTTCAAATATCTCCAAATTAGTTCGTAGCGTAACCGCGCGAGGGCGGATAGCAACCCTCCTACTGTAGCATGAGTATATGAGCACTCAGATTAAACGTTCTCAAGCACCCTTCGTTGTAAAGTCACCATTTCAACCTTCTGGAGATCAGCCTAAAGCCATAGCGGAGCTAACTGAGCGGCTAACTGCGGGAGAGAAAGACGTCGTGCTCATGGGTGCAACCGGCACCGGTAAATCAGCTACTGCAGCCTGGCTGGTTGAGAAGATGCAACGACCGACCCTGGTGATGGCACCCAATAAGACTTTGGCTGCGCAGCTTGCGGCAGAACTGCGCGAGTTGCTCCCCGATAACGCCGTTGAATATTTTGTTTCCTATTACGACTACTACCAGCCGGAAGCCTACGTACCGCAGACTGACACCTTCATTGAAAAAGATTCATCGATCAATGATGAAGTGGAGAGACTGCGTCACTCTGCGACGAACTCGTTGCTAACGCGGCGCGACGTAGTGGTAGTTTCCTCGGTTTCATGCATTTACGGGTTGGGCACCCCGGCAGAATATGTGGCCCGTATGATCACGCTAGAAGTCGGGATGGAAATCGACCGTGATGAACTCCTCCGTCGTTTTGTCTCCATGCAGTATGTGAGAAACGATCTAGATTTCCAGCGGGGAACTTTCCGGGTTAAAGGCGACACCATTGAGATCATCCCAGTGTATGAGGAGCTGGCTATCCGAATCGAAATGTTCGGCGATGAGATTGAGTCCCTTGCCATGTTGCATCCGCTGACTGGGGACGTACTGCATGAAACTGAGCAAGTGCATCTATTCCCTGCCACGCACTACGTGGCGGGACCAGAGCGAATGAAGCATGCGATTGAAACTATTGAGGAAGAGTTAGCAGAGCGCCTGACCGAGTTTGAACGCCAAGGGAAGTTACTGGAAGCGCAGCGATTACGTATGCGTACCACCTACGATTTGGAGATGCTGAGGCAGATTGGTACCTGTTCGGGTATTGAGAATTATTCGCGGCATATTGATGGACGCGGGCCGGGTACCGCACCGCACACCCTGCTAGATTACTTCCCGGATGATTTTTTGCTGGTTATCGACGAGTCTCACGTTACCGTGCCGCAAATTGGCGCCATGTACGAGGGAGATATGTCCCGTAAACGGACGCTCGTTGAACATGGTTTCCGCTTACCCTCGGCAATGGATAACCGTCCGCTCAAATGGGATGAGTTCCTTGAGCGGATCGGTCAGACTGTTTATCTTTCAGCAACTCCCGGCAGCTACGAACTTGCGCAAAGTGACGGCGTCGTAGAACAGATTATTCGCCCGACCGGTCTGGTTGACCCAAAAATCGTTGTCAAACCAACTAAGGGGCAGATTGACGACCTCTACGATGAGATTTTGCAGCGCACGGCACTGGATCAGAGAATCCTCGTCACCACTTTGACCAAACGCATGGCAGAGGACCTCACAGATTACCTTGCTGAGCGTGGAGTGAAAGTCGAATATCTGCACTCTGATGTTGACACCTTACGCCGGGTCGAACTACTCCGTGAACTCAGAATGGGCAAATTTGATGTGCTGGTTGGTATTAACCTGCTTCGCGAAGGCCTCGACCTACCGGAAGTCTCCCTTGTTGCTATCCTTGATGCCGATAAAGAAGGATTCCTCCGCTCAACCACTTCCTTAGTGCAGACAATTGGGCGTGCGGCGCGAAATGTAAACGGGGAAGTCCATATGTACGCTGATTCCATTACGGATTCGATGGCCAGAGCCATAGAAGAGACTGAACGACGCCGAGAGAAACAGATTGCCTACAATCAGGAACACGGCATTGATCCACAGCCCTTACGGAAGAAGATAGCTGATGTCACGGACATGATCCAGCGTGAAGAAGTCGACACCCAGGCACTGCTGGCCGGAGGCTACCGGAATTCGCGCAAAGCAACAGGGGAAAAGGCTAAAGAGACTATTCGCGGCATTGCTGATAGCCATCGCATCCCATTGAATGCTGCCGCTCAGGGAGACCTCGTGATGCTGATTGAGGAACTTACCGCGCAGATGCATGAGGCAGCAGCCCAGCTTCAGTTCGAGGTCGCGGCCCGGTTACGCGATGAGCTAGCAGACTTAAAGAAGGAACTTCGACAGATGAAACGGGAAGGGTGAAATCGCACTCAGTTGCGGTCGGTTATCATTTCTGACGACGTTAAACCTGCATTGCCACGATAGAATAGCACAGTTGGAGGGGAGTACTTCTCAAAACTTGGATGTCGTCATCACGGCCTTGGCCCGGCATTCAGGCTTGCGACTGAGTGAGCTGAAGGAGACCTCCGGTACCTTAACTTATTCGTACCGGGGAGTATAAATGTCCGTACATATCTATGGTTGGCTGCTACTAATCGCGCTGGTGATTGTTCTTTTGACAGTCGATTTCGTGGGGCACGTTCGTTCTCCACACGCACCCACGCTAAAAGAAGCCAGCATCTGGTCTGCCTCGTATATCGCTTTGGCGGTAACTTTTGGTTTTATTGTCTGGTTCTTTTGGGGATTCAACTATGCGACTCAATACTGGGCCGGCTGGGTTACAGAATGGTCCCTCAGTTTAGATAACCTCTTCGTTTTCGTAATCATCCTAGCGGCCTTCCGGGTGCCCCGCGCCTATCAGCAGAAGGTGCTGCTAATCGGCATCGTGTTGTCGCTAATCTTCCGCTTTGTGTTCATCCTCATTGGTGTCGTAGTAATCGAGCGTTTCTCTTGGGTTTTCTATCTGTTTGGCGCATTCTTGCTCTGGGCGGCAATCAAGCAAGCCATGGAGGGCCTCGAACAACCCTCAGAAGATCAAGAGGAGTACCACGATAATCTCCTTACCCGCTGGGTACGCAAAGTCTTCCCAGTTACCGAGGGCTTCGTCTCCGATAAGATGCTGCACCGGCACAGCGGAAAAACATATATTACTCCGATGCTTTTGGTCATCCTCGCGATTGGTACTGCTGACGTAATGTTTGCGGTTGACTCAATCCCGGCTATTTTTGGTCTTACCAAAGAGCCTTTCTTGGTCTTTGCTGCGAATGCTTTCTCCCTCCTTGGTCTGCGTCAGCTCTACTTCTTAATTGATGGCCTGCTAGAACGGCTAGCTTTCTTGCATTATGGTCTGGCCGCCATTTTGGGATTCATTGGGGTGAAACTGGTTCTGCACGCTTTGGCGGAGAACACTCTGCCCTTCATTAATGGTGGAGAACCGACTCATCTATGGGAGCCTTCCACAGAATTTTCACTCATCTTTATTGTCGTGGTATTGTCCGCGACTGTGGTGGCCTCCCTTATTTACTCTCGAAAACAAGGTAAACTAGCTCAGTAACTGAATCCATTTCTTAAGGGTAGAGAGTTGCTTTGCGATGGCCACAAAACTTCATTCTTATCTGTCTCCTAGTGAGCCGTCTCCCTCGCAAACTGCTTCATTGAGTGACACTGATCCGGATGTAGGCCTGTCCTTGCAGGAGGCAGCCTTTCGCCAAAACCAAGGTCTCTCAAACGCAGTTAAGGCACGTACTTCCCGCAGTGTCTGGTCGATTATTGCGGCGAATATTTTCACTCTGTTTAACGGCATCCTTGCTGGAGCTATGACTCTTGTGCTTATCGTTGGGAGTCCTCTAGATGCGCTCTTCGGCGGGGTGATGGTGATTAACGCCTTAACTGGCATTGTGGCTGAGTTTAAAGCTAAACGTACCCTGGACAAGGTAGCCATTTTGGCTTCACCTACAGCAACGGTACTACGGGAGGGGAAGCAGCTTGAAATCCCCCGTGAAGAGGTGGTTTGGGGTGACATTGTCTGTCTTAGTATGGGCGAGCAGATTCCCACGGACGGGCAGGTTTTAGCTGCTAGGGGTTTAGCGATCGACGAATCAATGCTGACCGGTGAATCTGTGCCGGTAATCAAGTCCGAGGGTGACTTGGTTTTGGCTGGTACGTCGGTTGTTTTTGGTTCAGCTACTTTCCTCACCCAGGCGGTGGGGGAAGAGCTCTACTCTGAGCAAATGGCCAGTGAGGTGAAACAGTTCAGCTTGTCTCACTCGGAGTTACGCGCCGGCATCGACCGCGTGCTACGTTGGATCTCATGGGCAATCATTCCGACGGTTTTAGTTCTCGTGTGGTCGCAGGTCAGGATTTCTGATAGCTGGGATTGGTCGAGGGCTTTAATTCTTGCGGTTGCCGGTGTAGTCGGAATGATCCCGCAGGGTCTAGTGCTGCTCACTTCCGTGAATTTTGCTTTGGCTGCCGCGACTCTGGCGCGAAAATCGGTGCTGGTGCAAGAACTTCCGGCAGTGGAGATTCTGGCCCGAGTGGACGTACTCTGTACGGATAAAACTGGCACGTTGACTACGGGCACCGTGAAGGTGCGGAAGATTTCCCCGATGGTAGACGTAAAAACCGAGGATGACACAGTTGCATTACATAACGGGGCTAGGGGAGATCAAATCACCGTCGGTCACGCAAAGTCTGCCCTCGCGACTTTAGTGGCAGAGGGAGAGAACGCCACTGCTGAAGCTATCAGGGAAATCCTCGGCGGCCACCCCGCAATCGAGGTGACGCGGGAGATTCCTTTTAACTCGAGCCGAAAATGGTCTGCTTGTGTAACTACATCGGGTACCTGGGTGCTGGGAGCACCCGAAATTGTCTTAGCTAAATATCCGCAAGCTGAAACAGTGCTAGACCGGGTGGAAGCAGCGGCAAGTAACGGTGAACGCGTCCTCGTCCTTGCCTTTTCCTCACAGGAAGCAGGGGAGGAGAGCTTACCCGAAGGAATGGAACCCTCTCTGCTCATCATGCTGGAAGAGGAGCTTCGTCCGGATGCGGCCGCAACCATGGAGTATTTCCGTGGCCAGGGCGTGGAGATGAAAGTGATTAGCGGAGATAATCCCGTCACAGTGGCAGCACTTGCTAGGCGCGCAGGTATCACGGGGAAAGACCAGCAGCCGATGCCCGCAGTGGACGCGCGCCAGCTACCCAATCCTAATGACGAAACAGCATTCGCGAAAGCCGTACAAGAAAACGGGGTCTTCGGACGCGTCACCCCAGAGCAGAAGCGTGCCATGGTCAAAGCCTTGCAAGGCCAAGGGCACACGGTGGCGATGACCGGGGATGGTGTCAATGACGCGATGGCGCTAAAAGATTCAGACTTGGGTATTGCCATGGGTTCCGGATCTGCCGCTACCAAGGCGGTAGCCCAACTAGTTTTGCTCAACGGCGATTTTGGCGCTCTTCCCCCAGTGGTTGCGGAAGGCCGCAAAATTATTGCCAATATGGAACGTGTAGCTTCGCTGTTCTTCGCAAAAACAACCTACGCAGCGGTGATTGCTATTGTGGTGGCACTGCTGGGTTGGGCCTATCCCTTCCTGCCCCGTCATTTAACCATCGTAGGCTCATTAACCATCGGTATTCCCTCATTCGTGGTGGCCCTAGCTCCGAATGCGCAACGCTACCGGCCTGGATTCTTGCCCCGTTCTCTTTCCTTGGCTGTACCCGCGGGACTAATCATGTCGACCGCATCCTTACTGGGTTATGCCATCAACCCCAGCAGTCAAGGGCAAACCGTGGCGACTTTGGTGATTATCAGTACCGCTCTCTACCTGCTTTCACTACTGTTACGGCCGATGCAATGGTGGCATCAAGTACTGCTCGGCGCAATGCTCGCAGGAGTGGCAGTGACGATGATAGTGCCTGCCTTACGTCAGCTGATGCAACTTGCCTGGCTGACTCCGACAGCCTGGGTTTGGACTCTCGTTCTAGTCCTTGGTTCTTTCACCGGCTTAGAAATTTTGGGGCGTTGGCACTCCAAATACGCAGCCCACCATGCTGCACGCATGATGGGCTGAGAGGCTTAAGTAAACTGGGTTTACTTGTCCTGCTTGAGTTCACCGATTACCAGATTGAAAGGATGCGCGGTTCGCATCGCTATGAAACCGTGGGCAAGGAAGGGATCTTCCGCCAAAATATCCAGCGCGTGGCCTTCGTTTTCAGCTTCTACGAACAGATATGCGCCTGGTGCTGGAGTCGGCCAAGAACCGACGGCAATAACTAGCCCCTGCTCATGAAGTGAACGCAAATGGGTGCGATGGTCGGGGCGAACCTCATCCATCTCAGCGGCTTTAGTGGGATCGTACTGGTACTCAACTGTGTAAATAGACATAGCAATATGATATGCCCAAAAATGCGCAGGCGGAAGAGCAGGCAAACTCAATCGGTCTAGGTCTGCGCTCTCGATCGTGTCAAATATTGCTAATAGGGGAGAATACGCCCGCCAAGGGGCAGAAGAGAGCAGAAACTTTTACAATCGTGGTGATGAGAGAAAACCTGATTATTCGCGGTGCCCGCGCGCACAATTTGAAAAGCGTCGATTTAGAGCTACCCCGCGACTCCCTAATTGTTTTTACCGGGTTATCTGGTTCTGGTAAATCCTCCTTAGCGTTCGATACGATTTTTGCTGAAGGGCAGCGTAGGTATGTTGAGTCTCTCTCCTCCTATGCGCGGCAGTTCCTAGGTCAAATGGACAAGCCTGATGTTGATTTCATTGAAGGACTAAGCCCGGCGGTTTCCATTGACCAAAAATCTACCTCCAAAAACCCACGCTCTACGGTCGGCACCATAACGGAAGTGCATGACTATCTACGTTTGCTGTACGCGCGTGCGGGGATTGCGCACTGTCCTATCTGCGGCGAAGAAATCGTCGCTCAGTCAGCCGAACAAATGGTTGACCGGCTGATGGCCTACCCGGAAGGGACCCGGCTTCAGTTACTGGCACCGGTGGTGCGTGGTCGTAAGGGCGAGTATTCGGATTTATTCGATGAATTACGGGCGAAGGGGCACTCTCGGGCGAAGGTTGACGGTGAGGATATTCGCCTAGACAATCCTCCTGTTTTGGAGAAGAAACTTAAGCACGATATTTCAGTGACGGTCGATCGGATTGTGATTAAGGATTCGGTTCGGTCTCGGTTAAATGATTCGGTAGAGACCGCTTTGGAGCTGGCCGATGGGCTGCTGATCGCGGATTTCGTTGACCTAGACCCAGAAGATCCGAAACGCAGTCGCACGTTCTCTGAGAAACGCTCCTGTCCGAATGAGCATCCCCTTCAGCTGGAGGAGATTGAGCCACGTACTTTCTCCTTCAATGCTCCCTATGGTGCCTGCCCGGACTGTAGCGGTATTGGCGTGAAGCTTGAGGTTGATCCTGAACTGGTGGTTCCGGACGAAGAAAAGAGTTTGGCCGAGGGTGCGGTAGCCCCTTGGACGGGTGCCAACAAGTACTATCAGCGGGTTCTTAATAGCCTTGCTAAAGATCTTGGCTTCGATATGAATACCCCGTGGCGCAAACTCCCGAAGAAGATACGTGACACTATCCTCTACGGTAAAGACTTTGAGGTAAAGGTTAGCTATCGCAACAGGTGGGGGCGTGAGCGGCGCTTTACTACAGGTTTCGAGGGTGCAATCCGTTATATTGAACGTCGGCGCGAAGAAACCGACTCCAGCTGGTCAGCAGAAAAACTAGAGTCTCTCATGCGGGAGATCCCTTGCCCCACCTGTAAGGGTGCACGCCTCAAGCCAGAAGTTTTAGCGGTCACGGTCAATGATCTCTCCATTGCTGATCTCTCTAACTTGCCGATTAGTGAAGCTGCAACTTTCATTGATGAACTGGAGCTAACTGGTCGTGATGCACAGATCGCGGCGCCAATTGTGCAGGAAGTGCGGGCACGCTTGCGTTTCTTAGTGGATGTAGGCCTCACCTATTTGACGTTGTCGCGTTCAGCTGGCACTCTTTCTGGCGGTGAAGCTCAGCGGATTCGTCTGGCCACCCAGATTGGTTCCGGCTTGGTGGGTGTGCTTTATGTGCTGGATGAACCTTCGATTGGTCTACATCAGCGGGACAACGCCCGATTGATTGGCACACTGGAGCGCCTGCGCGACCTTGGCAACACTCTTATCGTGGTGGAACACGATGAAGAAACCATTGAGCATGCCGACTGGATTGTTGATATCGGGCCCAAAGCAGGAGTGCAGGGCGGTGAGATCGTCTATTCTGGCGAACGGGAAGGGCTGTTGGATTGTCCGCAGTCCATTACCGGCGCATATCTGGCTGGACGTGAAAGCATTTCAGTGCCAAAGACGCGGCGTAAACCCGATCCTAAACGGAAGCTAGTGGTGAAAGGTGCGCGGGAGAACAATCTCCGAAATATTGAT
This sequence comes from Boudabousia marimammalium, assembly GCF_001936115.1. Classification (GTDB taxonomy): domain Bacteria; phylum Actinomycetota; class Actinomycetes; order Actinomycetales; family Actinomycetaceae; genus Boudabousia; species Boudabousia marimammalium. The sequence continues at coordinate 183,317 of NZ_MPDM01000003.1, read as the reverse complement.
GTTTCCTTCCCCTTGGGATGTTTCGTTGCCGTCTCGGGTGTATCCGGATCAGGCAAGTCATCCTTGGTGAACACAATCTTGTACCGTTCTTTGGCCAGCCAGCTTAACGGAGCACGATTGGTTCCAGGACGACACCGGACCATTACTGGAACTGAGCATCTTGACAAGATTGTGCATGTGGATCAGTCGCCGATTGGGCGTACGCCGCGTTCTAACCCGGCTACCTATACGGGTGTTTGGGATCATGTTCGAAAGCTGTTTGCCTCCACTACCGAGGCAAAGGTCCGCGGATACGGCCCGGGGCGATTCTCTTTTAATGTCAAGGGTGGTCGCTGCGAGTCCTGTAAGGGTGACGGCACCATCAAGATTGAAATGAACTTCCTTCCTGACGTGTATGTGCCCTGCGAAGTTTGCCACGGCGCACGATACAACCGGGAGACCCTTGAGGTTAACTACAAGGGCAAGAATGTTTCCGAAGTGCTGAATATGCCGATTAGCGAGGCAGCCGAGTTCTTTGAGAATATTCCCGCCATTAAACGCCACTTAGACACCTTGGTGAATGTGGGTTTGGGTTACGTGACATTGGGTCAATCTGCGACCACACTATCAGGTGGTGAAGCGCAGCGTGTCAAGCTGGCCTCCGAGTTGCATAAACGCTCTAATGGCCGTTCCGTCTACGTCCTCGACGAACCCACCACGGGCCTCCACCTTGAGGATATCCGTAAGCTCCTCCTGGTGCTGCAATCCTTGGTGGATAAAGGCAATACGGTGATCGTAATCGAACACAACCTGGACGTTATTAAGTGCGCTGATTGGGTGATTGATATGGGACCTGAGGGTGGCTCTGGTGGCGGAACGGTTGTGGCTACCGGAACTCCAGAGGACTTGGCTAAAGTGCCAGAGTCCTACACCGGGCAGTACCTGATTGAGGCGCTAAAGAAGTAGCCTGAAAGTGACAGACCGGAGAATCAGCCGTGGACTTGTTTGACGACTGGTCGCACATTGATCTCTTCAACCGTGCATTCGTCGGTAGCTTCTAGGGCAAAATGAACCGCCTTGGCGATTGACTGAACCGATACATGCTCCGATTTGTCGTAGGCCTTGCCTGCTTGCAGTGCTCGTTGCATATCAGTATCGACTCGCCCCGGGTGAATCGCCGTGACGCGGACCTTCCCGCGCTCTTCTTCACGCAATGCCACGGTCAAAGCATGGAGGGCGTGTTTTGTGCCTGCATAGACAGCCATGCCCGGCCCAGAAAACTTTCCAGCGCCTGAGTTAATCATGATTATGTCGCCGTGGCTGCTGCGTAGCTGTGGGAGCAGTAAGGCCGTCAGCTGAGCAACCGCAAAGACGTTGACAGTGAAGCTACTTTGCCAATTCTCCCAGGTGGTATCTACTACTGGGGAGAAGTGGGCCACACCTGCGTTGTTTACCAACACGTCGACTCGCTGCAAAGTACCAGCAAGCTCAGCAAGTTGCTGCGGATGGGTTATATCCAAGCAGTGGTATTGCGCATACTCGCATTTCTGTGCGACAGATCGTAAGGCATCTTCGTCCCTACCCAGTAGCACCAGCTGGTAGGTAGGTGACAGCTCCAAAGCGATGGCCGCGCCAATACCTCTTGAGGCTCCGGTGATGACAGCGACAGGTCGGGAACTCATCATTTGCCTCCGAAAACTTACAGGTTGTAGTAAAGCTCAAACTCGTAAGGATGTGGGTACTGGCGCATCGGGGCGATTTCCTTCTCACGCTTGTAGGACACCCATGTTTCAATCAAATCTGGGGTGAATACGTCGCCTTCAGTCAAGAAGTCATGATCGGCTTCAAGAGCTTCCAATGCCGCGTCTAGGCTCCAGGGCAGCTTCTCAATGTCGAGGTATTCTTCCGGCGGAAGCTCGTAGAGATCTTTATCAATCGGAGCAGGTGGTTCAGTGCGGTTCTTAATCCCGTCCAAACCGGCCATCAAACAGGCAGCGAATGACAGATATGGATTTGCCGAGGGGTCCGGGACGCGATACTCGACTCGTTTGGCGGCGGCGGAGGTGCCGGTCACCGGGATGCGGATGCAAGCAGAACGGTTACGGGCAGAATAGACCAGATTAATGGGTGCCTCGAAACCTGGCACTAGCCGGCGGAAAGAGTTAATAGACGGGTTCGTAAGAGCCAAAAGGGCAGGGGCATGAGCTAGGAGACCGCCAATAAAATAGCGGGCAGTATCGGACAGGCCTCCGTAACCATTTTCATCGTAGAAAAGGGGTTTGCCGTTCTTCCAGAGGGAGAAATGCTGGTGCATACCTGAGCCGTTATCCCCAAACAGTGGTTTCGGCATGAAAGTAGCGGTGAGGCCTTCCTCCCAAGCTGCATTCTTGATTACGTACTTGAACTTCATCATGTCATCGGCAGCGCGGAGCAAGGAATCGAAACGGTAGTTGATTTCTTGTTGCGCACCGGCGCCAACTTCATGGTGACCTCGTTCGACAATCAAACCGGTTTCTGCCATGTACCTAGCCATCCGGTCGCGCACATCAGCGTATTGATCTGATGGGCTCACGGGGAAGTAGCCGCCCTTTACTGCAGTCTTGTATCCCTTGTTGCCGCCTGGCTCGTCCGCGCCGGTGTTCCAAGGGGCAGACCGAGAGTCAAGTTCGTAGAAAGACTGATTCGGGGTGGTCTGGTAGCGAACTGAATCGAAGAGATAGAACTCGGCTTCTGCGCCAATGTAGCAGGTATCAGCAATGCCGGTGGACTGTAGGTAGGCTTCAGCTTTTGCGGCTACCTGACGTGGGTCGCGGCTAAAAGGCTCCTTCGTAAAGGGGTCAACTACTGAGAAAGTGAAAACCAGAGTCTTAGCTTTGCGGAAGGGGTCAATATATGCGCTGGTAACATCAGGCATCAAACACATATCGGATTCGTGAATGGCCGCGTAGCCACGGATTGAGGAACCATCAAACATGAGTCCATCTTCGAATACATCCTCGTTAAAGGTCTGAGCCGGGATGGTGAAGTGCTGCTGCACGCCAGGGAGATCACAGAAACGAACGTCCACAAACTCTACTGATTCTTGCCGAATGTACTCCATTGCGTCTTGCGCAGTCTCAAACATTTGAGCCCTCTTTCGAAAATCGTTGTTCTCTACTACGAAATAGTACTTGGTTCAAGAATAATTTGCTATTTCTTTAACATATGTCGCCTCTAGTTGAAAGATGTGAAACTGCTTGCACGCTAATGCGTATACTCTCAGTTTTGCGCATGTTCGCCAGCGGCTACTCGGCCCGAGGGAAACGCGACTGGTTGGGTATCATATAAGCGTGTCAGACCCACAATCATATCGCCCTGCAACTGGTGACATCCCTGCGTCCCCAGGTGTCTATCGTTTCTGCGATGAACAGGGGAGGGTCATCTATGTGGGCAAGGCGAAGAACCTTCGCGCCAGGTTATCCTCCTACTTTCAAGATCCCGACCGGCTGCATCGCAGGACCCGAAAGATGGTGTTCTCAGCGCATTCTGTGCAGTGGACGGTAGTGGCTACGGAACTCGAAGCGCTGACCCTAGAGTATTCCTGGATTAAGGAATTCTCTCCGCATTTCAATGTCATGTATAACCGCAATGATATGTCTTTTCCCTATCTTGCGGTCACTATGAACGAAGAGTATCCGCGCGCCCTCGTGATGAGGGGGAACCGGAAACCGGGTGTGGTCTATTTCGGCCCCTTCCCGCAACCTAAAGCGATTCGTGACACGCTAGAACTACTGCTCAAAATGTATCCCGTGCGGACTTGTTCTGCAGGCGTGTTTTCTCGGGCCAAACGCAGCGGTAGGCCCTGTCTATTAGGACATATCGGAAAGTGTGCGGCTCCGTGTGTGGGTGCAGTTAGCACGGAGGAACATCGCGAACTAGCCTCAGAACTGGTGCGTTTCATGTCGGGGCGTACCGGCCCCGTGTTAAGCCAGTTAAAAGCTGAAATGAATGCCGCCGCAAAGTCCCTAGAATATGAGAAAGCCGCACGGATTCGTGACCAGATTGCGGCACTTAATTCTGTGCTTGAACGCAATACCGTGGTGGTCTCCGACGGGGTGGATGCTGATGTAGTTGGCGTCGAGTCAGATGAACTTGAGGTCTCAGTTTACGTGTTGCACGTTCGCGGCGGCCGGATTCGCGGCGTCCGTGGCTGGGTAGTTGAACGCCCGGGTGATCAGGAACTGGGCGACTTTGTTTCGCGTGCTCTGGAGCATCTTTACGGGGACTTGCCAGAGGTGCCAGCCGGGACGAGGGCGCAACGGTTGAAAGAGCAACCAGCCAGCGTTGATGATGTAGAGCACCTATCAACCCAAGAGGTGCCCGCTCTCGTATTGGTGGAGAACCTCTGGGAGGAATCACCCATTGTGGCAAGCTGGCTGCAGTTGAGGCGAGGGGCCAAGGTGCAGATTCTGGTTCCGGAAAGAGGGGAGAAGAGAGCCCTTTTGGAACGGGCCAAAGAAAATGCTGCAGAGAATCTGCGCCTGCATAAAGCGAAGCGAATTGGTGATATGACGAGGCGCACGCAGGCCTTGGAAGAACTCCAACATTCCTTGGGTTTGTCGCAGGCGCCGCTACGAATTGAATGTTTCGATGTTTCGCACACTCAGGGGACTTATCAGGTGGCTTCCATGGTGGTCTTTGAGGATGGGATGCCTCGAAAGAGCGAGTATCGTACTTTCAATATTCGCGGGCACCAAGGTAGCGGCGCTAAGGATGACACAGAAGCGATGGCAGAGGTATTGACGAGGCGCTTAAACCGACTGATAGCTGAGGAGCAAGATCAAGAGGGCGAAGATGAGGACGGTGTACCGCTGCGTTCTGGTCCGGTTGATCCAGAGACTGGGAAGGCGCGGCGTTTCTCTTATCGTCCAGATTTGTTGGTGATTGACGGGGGACTACCTCAGGTTAATGCCGCGCAACGGGTGGTAGAGGACATCGGGCTGAGCATTCCTGTGGTCGGCCTCGCAAAACGTCTTGAAGAGGTCTGGGTTCCCCACGATGACTTTCCTTTGATTTTGCCGCGGAGCTCACCTGCTCTTTACCTGTTGCAGCATCTTCGTGATGAATCGCACCGTGCCGCTATTACCAAGCATCGCGCCCGCCGGGGAAAAGCGATGACTCGGTCTGTGCTGGATCAGATTCCTGGTCTTGGTCCGGAGCGTCAAAAAGCCCTTTTGTCGCATTTTGCTTCCATGAAGCAGATACGTTTAGCTAGCGTTGAACAGCTACAGGAAGTGGCAGGTATCGGCCCTGCCTTGGCAGAAAGTATCGTCGCGAATCTAGCGGGCGAATCGGGATAATGTGACTTAATGATTAGGCTAAAATAACAGTGTCAACAGCATATTTTAGGGAGAGGCAAAAGTGACTGATTCTGATTCACAAAGCGGTCAATCAGCTCGACTGGGGGGAGATACTGATACTTCTCCAGAGGGGATTCAAATCCCAGATTCTGCTCTTTTGAATCGGGAGCCGGTTCCGGAGCTTATCATCGTTACTGGCATGTCTGGGGCAGGGCGTTCCCGGGCGGCCATGGCCTTGGAAGACCTCGACTGGTATGTGGTGGACAATCTCCCACCCAAAATGCTTCCGGCTTTTGCCGGCATGATGACACCCGACGGTGGTGGCGTCCATCAGCTGGCCGCGGTCGTCGACGTGCGTTCGCAAAAGTACTTTAAGGATCTGGAAGAGGTTCTGGTGCAGCTGCGCACCCTCGGAGTGGCTTACCGGATCATCTTCCTTGAGGCTTCTGACCGTGAACTGGTACGTCGTTTCGAAACGAATCGGCGCCCCCACCCACTCCAACGGCACGGCCGAATTCTCGATGCGCTAGCGCAAGAACGGGCATTGTTGGAGCCCTTACGTAAGCAGGCTGATCAGATTATCGATACGACTGCACTCTCGGTTCACGATTTGGCCAGAGCAGTCGCTAAAACTGTCACTACCGGCGAAGAACGCAAGTTGCGTTTAACGGTTATGTCTTTCGGTTTCAAATACGGTATCCCAGTCGATGCAGACCACGTGGTGGATATGCGTTTCTTGGCTAATCCCTACTGGGTTCCACAGTTGCGTCATCACACTGGGCTTGACGAGGGTGTCCGCGAGTACGTCTTGGGATTACCCGGGGCGACGGACTTCCTGCAGGGATGGATAAATCTGTTTACTCCGATTCTTAACCGGTATATTTCGGAGCTTAAACCCTATGTGACTATTGCTGTGGGCTGCACCGGCGGAAAGCATCGTTCTGTGGTTAGTGCAGAGTACATTTCTCAAGGCCTACTGGCCAATGGTTATGCTGTCACCACGGTGCATCGGGATATGGGCAAAGAATAATCTCTTCCCTTTTCCTCTGCGCCTGTAACCGGCTAAGATGACAATACTCTAGTTTTCGAACCCTATTATGAGGAAGCATGTCATTAACTACTGATTTGAAAGACGAAATCGCTCGCACCCCGCTAACTGTGGTGGAGCAACGGCGTGCCTATGTCGCTTCGCTAATTCGTTTTGCCGGTGGCCTGCATTTGGTTGCACGTCGGGTAGTTATTGAGGCAGAACTTGATAACCGGCAAGGGGCGGAGTATCTCCAAGCCGAACTCAAATCGCTCTACCAGGTGGACTCAGAACTGGTGGTAGTGACCTCTTCAGGTATTCGTCGGGGAGACCGCTACGTGGTGAGGGTGGTACACGGTGCCGATCGGTTAGCGCGATTGACCGGTCTGATTGATGTGCACGGCCGCCCGGTTCGAGGGCTTCCCCCGGTTTTAGTTGCTGGGAACCGCGACATTGCAACTGCCTGCTGGCGGGGGGCTTTTATGGCGCGAGGATCTTTGATGGAGCCGGGACGGTCATCAGCGATGGAAATTACCTGTCCTGGTCCTGAAACTGCCCTAGCCCTCGTGGGTACCGCCCGACGTATGGGTGCGGTAGCGAAGTCTCGCGAGGTTCGGGGCGTTGATCGCGTGATGGTACGTGACGGGGAACAGATCTCCATGATGCTTTCTCTGATGAATTGCTTAGAAACCAGGGAGGTTTGGGAAGAGCGCAGAAAGGCCCGTGAGCTTCGGGGTAGCGTGAATCGATTGGCGAACTTTGATGACGCCAACCTGCGGCGTTCAGTGCGAGCCGCAGTTACTGCAGGAGCGCGGGTGGAACGCGCTTTTGAGATTTTGGGCGAGGACGTGCCGGAGCATTTGGTCGAAGCTGGCAAGCTACGGATTCAGTTCAAAGAGGCTTCATTGGAAGAACTGGGACAAAAGTCAACTCCTCCTCTCACCAAGGATGCGGTAGCAGGGCGAATTCGGCGTCTTCTTGCGATGGCTGACAAGAAGGCGCACGACTTACAGATCCCTGATACCAACAGTGTTGTGACTGCAGAAATGCTGGATGACTAAACTCCGTCTTTAGTCCCAAAAGGGGCAATTATTCGTCAAGCGAAAACACCCTTGAGAACTACTGTTTTTCCGCTAAATGTCGTGTAGATTAAGAAGTGCAAATCATAGCAAACCGCTGTGAGCCTAAGACTCTTAGAGTTTTAGTTTATGAACGTCTACAGTGTGCTGATAGCACACATCAGGAGGACATAGTGACCATCCGCGTTGGCATTAATGGCTTTGGCCGTATTGGCCGTAACTACTTCCACGCCATCCTAGCTCAGGGTGCAGATATTGAGATTGTTGCCGTCAACGATCTCACTGATAACGCAACTTTGGCTCAGCTGCTGAAGTTTGACTCTATCCTGGGCCGCCTCGATGCCGAGGTAACCTACGATGATGAATCCATCTCCGTTGATGGGCACCGCATTGTTGCTCTTGCTGAGCGCGATCCGGCCAACATTAAGTGGGGCGAGCTGGGCGTCGATATCGTTATCGAGTCCACTGGTTTCTTCACCGATGCTACCAAGGCTAAGGCGCACATTGATGGTGGCGCCAAGAAGGTCATCATCTCCGCTCCCGCGAAGAACGAAGACGGCACTTTCGTTATGGGTGTAAACCACACCGAATACGATCCTGCCAACCACACCATCATTTCGAACGCTTCCTGCACCACCAACTGCCTCGCTCCGATGGCAAAGGTTCTGGATGAGGCATTCGGCATTGAGCGTGGCTTGATGACCACCATCCACGCATACACTGGTGACCAGCGCCTGCACGACGCTCCCCACAAGGACCTGCGTCGCGCCCGTGCAGCTGCCGTCAACATTGTTCCCACCTCAACTGGTGCTGCTAAGGCTGTGTCCTTGGTTCTGCCCCAGCTGAAGGGCAAGCTGGACGGCTACGCACTTCGCGTGCCCGTTATCACCGGCTCCGTTACTGACCTAACCTTCACCGCTAAGAAGCCGGTTACCGTTGAGTCCGTTAACGCTGCTATGAAGGCTGCTGCTGAGGGTGAACTGAAGGGTATCGTGGGTTACTCCGAGGACGCACTGGTTTCCACCGACATCGTGACCGACCCCCGTTCCTCCATCTTCGATGCTCCTCTCACCAAGGTCATCGACGATCAGGTCAAGGTTGTGTCCTGGTACGACAACGAGTGGGGCTACTCCAACCGTCTGGTTGACCTCACCGTTTACGTAGGCGAGCGTCTCTGATCTCCCTGCGTTAATCTAGTGTGAAAAGACGCCCGCGCATGTTTGACGTGCGCGGGCGTCTTCACTGATGAGACCCACCATCCATATATAGGAGTTTTAATGAAAACTATCGAGTCTCTGGGCGATTTGCAGGGCAAAGCCGTCCTCGTTCGCTCCGATTTTAATGTCCCCCTGGACGGCCAGCGCATCACCGATGATGGACGTATCAAGGCTGCTCTTCCCACTCTTAATGCTCTGCTTGAAGCAGGCGCAAAAGTCATTGTTACCGCCCACTTGGGTCGCCCGAAGGGCAAGGTGAACCCCGACTTCTCCCTCGCTCCTGTCGCAAAGCGTCTCGGTGAGCTATTGGAAGCTCCCGTCAAGTTCGCCGCCGACACCGTCGGCGAAGACGCTAAGGCTAAAGTTGCCGAGCTGGCTCCCGGTGAAGTTCTTTTGCTGGAAAACATTCGTTTCGACCCTCGTGAAACCTCCAAGGTTGACGAAGAGCGTCAGGCTTTGGCCGCTGAGCTAGCTGCTTTCGCTGACTGCTTTGTTTCCGATGGTTTCGGTGTTGTACACCGCAAGCAGGCCTCTGTTTACGACATCGCCAAGCTCCTCCCGGCCGCTGCTGGCAAGCTTGTGTTCAAGGAGATCGACTCCCTGTCCCGCGTAACCGGTGAGCCTGAGCGCCCCTACGGAGTGGTGCTCGGAGGCTCAAAGGTTTCCGATAAGCTAGGCGTGATTGCCAACCTGCTTTCGAAGGCAGATATGTTGCTGATCGGTGGCGGTATGGCTTACACCTTCCTCGCCGCTAAGGGCTACTCAGTTGGCACCTCTTTGCTGGAAGAAGACCAGATTGAGGCGGTTAAGGGATACCTCGCAGAGGCGCAGGAAAAGGGCGTTGAAATCGTCCTGCCGGTCGATGTTGTTACCGCTGCAGAGTTCTCAGCTGACGCAGAGCCGATCGTTTTCGCTGCCGATCAGATTCCTGCTGATCGTATGGGCTTGGACATTGGCCCGAAGTCGCAGGAACTTTTTGCTTCCAAGATTGCTTCCGCTAAGACAATCGCATGGAACGGCCCGATGGGCGTCTTCGAATTCGCCACCTTCGCAGGGGGCACGAAGGCTGTTGCTAAGGCACTTTCGGAAGGCGACTGCTTCTCCGTAATCGGTGGTGGCGACTCTGCCGCAGCCGTCCGTCAACTCGGTTTCGATGAGTCGACGTTCTCACATATTTCCACTGGTGGTGGAGCCTCTCTCGAGCTTCTCGAAGGTAAGACTCTGCCCGGTATCGCAGTTCTGGAGGACTGAAAAATGACACGTAAACCCTTGCTAGCAGGCAACTGGAAGATGAACCTGGACCATTTTGAGGCAATCGCCTTGGTGCAGGGTCTCGCAGCTGAACTGGCTGATATGAAGTTTGACTACTCGTCCGCTGACGTGGTTGTCATTCCTCCGTTCACCGATATTCGTTCCGTGCAGACTGTAGTTGACTCCGATAACCTGCAGATTTCTTACGGCGCTCAGGATGTTTCCACCCACGAAGCTGGAGCTTACACCGGTGAAGTTTCCGCCACTATGCTCTCCAAGCTGGGCGTTTCCTACATTGTGGTTGGTCACTCTGAGCGCCGTGAGTACCATCATGAGTCTGACCAGCTAGTTGGCGAAAAGGCACGCGTCGCTCTCGCCGCAGGCATGACTCCGATTGTTTGCTGCGGCGAAGGCTTAGAGGTACGCCAGGCCGGCGAGCATGTCAACCATGTGCTTTCCCAGATTGACGGCGCATTCGAAGGCATGAGCGCGGAAGATGTACGCAAGTGCGTCATCGCCTACGAGCCCATCTGGGCAATCGGTACTGGCGAAGTTGCGACTCCCGAGGACGCTCAAGAAGTGTGCGCCGCCATTCGTGGCCGCCTCGTTGAGCTGTATGACCAGACCACGGCTGACACCGTCCGTGTCCTCTACGGTGGCTCTGTGAAATCCTCCAACGTTGCTGAAATCATGGCAAAGGAAGACGTTGACGGCGCGCTGGTCGGCGGCGCTTCCTTGAAGGCTAACGAATTCGCTAAGATTGCGAACTTCAACGGCTGATTCATCTACACGCGTTGGGTGCAGTGACTCACAAAGTTACTGTACCCAACGTGATGTTTTGATTACAAACCATAAAACGACTAACCTAGTGCTGTTAAGTCTATAAACGAATACTAGAAGGAAATAACTGTGGACGTATTGATCCTGATCTGCCAGATCCTGGTCTTCATCTTGTCACTCATCTTGATTGGCCTGGTTCTGCTCTCCAAGGGCAATGGCAGCGTCTCTGATATGTTCGGCGGTGGCGTCTCGTCCACAGCTGCCTCATCAGGAGTGGCAGCGCGAAACCTGCGCGTAATCACGGTTACTACCACCTCAGCATGGGTGATCTTGATTATTCTCCTGGGCGTCCTGATTAAGTTCGCCGCCTAGTCTAAAACCCGAAATTAACAAAAGACATCCATCAAGGTAGTCTTTCTCCACTGTACTTCGAATAAAAAGGGCTGCTCTGAAAGTTGTCACTCTCAGAGCAGCCCTTTTGCTATATCCGGCGGCAGAGCTAAAACTACTCTGCCGCCGAAACTAGATTACGAAAGCAATCCTTTAACTGTTTTAGCCACGTTCTTCGCAGTGAACCCGAACAGGTCGAATAGCTCTTCACCTGAGCCAGGGGCGCCGAACCGGTTCAGGCTAATCGCCTTACCTGAATCCCCAAGATACTTAAACCAAGGCATATCAATCCCAGCTTCAACAGACACCCTAGCCTTAACATGGGCGGGTATGACGGACTCGCGATACTCTTCATCCTGCTCATCGAACCACTCCAGGCAAGGAGCAGAAACCACACGCGTACCAATGCCTTCAGACTCCAGTTGCTTCTGCGCAGCCAAAGCCACCTGGACCTCAGAGCCGGTGGCAATGATAATCGCATCAACCTGATCACTGTCGCGCAGCACATAGGCGCCGCGGCTGAGATTCTCTGCATCCGCTAGGCCCTCTGCAGCCCGATCAAGGCAGGGAACATTCTGGCGAGTTAGAGCTAGTGCCGTGGGACGAGCCTGATGCTTCACGATGTGTTTCCATGCTGCCTTGGTTTCATTTGCGTCTGCGGGACGCACCACGTCAAGACCAGGGATAGCACGGAGTGAGGCCAGGTGTTCCACCGGCTGGTGCGTAGGCCCATCCTCGCCCACGCCAATAGAGTCATGAGTCCACACATAGGTCACAGGAAGCCCCATCAGGGCTGCCAATCGAACTGAGCCGCGCATATAGTCTGAGAACACCATGAAGGTGCCGCCGTAGGGTTTAAACAGGCCGGACAGCGCGATACCATTCAAGATTGCGCCCATGCCATGCTCGCGAATACCAAAGTGCAGGTTACGACCAAAGCGATTACCGGTGAACTCAGTAGTACTGTAATCTTCCGGAATGAAGGAGGGCTCGGATTTCATCACCGTGTTATTGGAACCGGCCAAGTCAGCGCTACCGCCCCATAGCTCAGGTAGGACTGGGGCGAGCGCATTAATAACAGCACCAGAAGCTGAACGGGTAGCTACCGGCTTGCTGTCGAACTGGGGGAGTGTATCTTCCCAGCCTTCAGGAAGCTCATGCGCGACAAGGCGATCCAATAGCCTAGCCTCAGCAGGGTGACTTGAACGCCACTGACCGTACTGCGCATCCCATTCTGAGCGTAGCTCACGGCCGCGAGCAGAGCTAGCTTCACGAATCTGTGAGACCACCTGATTATCAACCCAGAAATGGACTTCCGGATCAATGCCGAGACGCTCTTTCAGACCGGCTAGCTCTTCGGCACCCAGCTTTGCACCGTGAATGCCGCCTGTGTCCGACTTGGTTGGGCTGGGCCAGCCAATAATAGTGCGAAGGCGAATCAAAGAAGGCTTATCGTTGACCCGCTTGGCGCGATCGATAGCCGCAGAAAGAGCCTCGGGGTCTTCCTGATACGTACTTCCGCCGTTAGTCCAGTCAACAGTTTGTACATCCCATCCGTAGGCGGTGAAGCGAGCCTCCACATCCTCGGTAAAAGCAATCGAGGTGTGTCCCTCAATGGAGATGTCGTTATCATCATAGATTACGACTAGGTTTCCCAGCTTCTGAGTGCCGGCAAGAGCGCAGGCTTCATGGGTGATTCCCTCTTGCATATCTCCATCGCCGGCGATGGTGTACACATTATGGTCGAAGATAGAATCAGATGAATTATCGCCATCAAGCATGCCATGGGCGCGGCGTGAGGCCATCGCCATGCCGACTGCTGAAGCGATCCCGGAACCAAGTGGACCGGTAGTAATTTCAACGAAATCAGTGTGGAACACTTCAGGGTGTCCCGGAGTCTTTGACCCAAGAGTCCGGAACTGCTGTAAGTCTGAAAGCTCTAACCCTAAACCGTGTAAAAAGAGCTGGGAATACTGCAAGATAGAGGCATGTCCGATGGAGAGAACAAACCTGTCGCGACCCAACCAGTGTGGATCCTTCGGATCATAGCGAAGATGATCTCGGTAAAGTACGTAAGCTGCTGCTGCTAATGAGATAGCAGTTCCAGGATGGCCATTTCCGACCTTTTCCACCGCGTCTGCAGCCAGACCTTTGAGCATCTTTACGGCAGTTTGGTCACGATCTGTCCATTGAAAACCCACGTTTTCCTCCTTTAAACATAGTTCACTAGTATTGTATCTAAGATAGAAAAGATATGGGCATTCAGTGCAGCTACAAATCCCACAAATTTGGGCTCTTGGGCGCGAACAACTACACTCGATGTCATGAAGATTGAGTCCACAATCCGGCAGTTCATTAGCCACATGGCCGTAGAACGCGGCGCGTCTAAGCATACTGTGGAAGCTTATCAACGAGACTGCACTCGCTATGCTGCCTGGCTACAAAGTCAGAATATAACCGATCTTAATGAGGTCACTGCGGTAAAAGTGGGGGAATTCGTAGCCAGTCTTGGCAGGGGAGAGCAGGCACTGGCGCCCACCTCAATTTCACGCGTATTGGCATCGATTCGTGGACTATACAGCTTTGCGGTACAAGAGGGGTACGCCACCAATAACCCCGCCGCGGAAGTCCCTACCCGGGCACAACAACCGCGATTGCCGAAAGCTTTAACTATCGAACAAGTCGAGTTGCTACTAGCGGCGGCCTCAGAGGGTGACCCGAAAGTGGCTTTGCGAGATCGTGCGTTCCTCGAGTTGGCTTACAGCACGGGGGCGAGGGTGTCTGAGTTGGTGCAGCTACACGTGGATGACATCGATACTAGTTCAGACCTCACTTTCGTCACAGTCACCGGAAAAGGAAACAAACAGCGGTTGGTTCCGATTGGTGGCCCGGCCACAGCTGCGCTACAACAGTATCTAGTTCGGTGTCGCCCGTCGCTTGTGCAAAAAGGCGAGGGTACTTCCAGACTATTTGTGAATAAGCGAGGTAAAGCTCTCAGTAGACAAAGTGCATGGGAGATTCTACAAGTCGCAGCCGATCGGGCTGAGCTCCCCGTGTCCGTATCCCCACACACGCTGCGACATTCTTTCGCGACTCATCTGTTAGAGGGGGGAGCCGATGTGCGCGTGGTACAAGAACTTTTGGGTCACGCCTCCGTTAACACCACGCAAATCTATACTAAGCTGACTGCTAATACGCTCCGTGATGTCTATGTAGAAAGCCATCCTCGGGCCTTATAAAAAGATAGTGCCCGTATCCACCAAAGGGAATACGGGCACCCAGATAAGAACTATCTATAGATTAGAACTTACGACGTTTGAAACTACCTTTGCGGCCACCTTTGTCGCCACGGCCGGAGCGTTCTTTGCGACCGCCCTGGAAACCGCTGCGCTTGAAACCGCCACGGTCGTCTCCTCTGCGATCTCCACGCTCACTACCGCCCTTAGGGCCATGGTCTTCAGAGATGCGAAGCTGACGACCCGAAACGGTCGCGTGGGCAATCCTCGACGAAGCTTCCTCGTCGAGGCTGCCAGAAATCTCCACTAGAGAGAAGGACGGGAAGATATCAATCTTGCCGAGGTCACGTCCATCGACGCCACCCTCGTTCGTGATTGCGCCAACAATCGCACCAGGACGCACGCCGTCGCGGTGTCCAACCTCGACACGGTAGCGGCGCATCTGACCCGGGCTGTGTACGGTACGAACATCCCTACGGCCACCGTGACGGGCAGCCTTCCGGGGTTCATCGCGACCCGGCTCAAAACGTGCGGCAACGAAGTTACCTTCATCATCTACCAGCTCTTCGCGACGGATTCGCCCCTTGCCGCGGGTGTCGGCTTGTTGCTGTGGGCCCTCGTCTCCGACCGACTTAGCTAGCAATGCCGCTGCAATATCGTAGATATCAATATCGGTTGTAGTAGTGAGATCGTGCAGGAGATCGAAGTAAAGATCTAAACGACCTGCCTCAATACGCCCACTCAATGAATCCAACATGCGGCGGGCACGGAAATTGCTTACCTCTACTGGAGTCGGAATGGCGACTTCTTCCAAAGGCACGCCGGTTAGCTTCTCAATCTTGCGCTTACGGCCAGATTCACGCGGAGTAAAGAAAGTCAGCGCGGTGCCCGACCTGCCGGCGCGGCCGGTACGGCCAATCCGGTGCACATATGCTTCGTCTTCGCGGGGAACATCGAAGTTTACGACCAGACCAATCCTGTCAACATCTAGACCACGAGCAGCTACATCAGTAGCCACTAGCACATCGAGAGAGCCATCCTTTAGGCGCTCCACAATGCGCTCACGTTCGCGCTGAGCAACATCGCCAGAAATGCCAGCGGTGCGGAAACCACGGGCGGTTAAATCGATGCTGACCTCTTCGGCATCTGCACGGGTACGCACGAACACCAAGACTGCGTCTGCTGCGCGGGTAGCTAGTACCCGAGAGAGCGCACCAATCTTGTGCTTGAAAGGAACCACTGCGTAGGTTTGATGAACTGTGGTAGTCGTAGATGACTGACGTGAGACACTGACATTAACCGGATTGCTTAAGTGCTTTTCGGCGACCTTAGCGATGGCTGCTGGCATAGTTGCAGAAAACAGTGCCGTGACGCGATCATCAGGAACCGATGAGGCGATCGTCTCCACATCCTCAGCAAAGCCCATGCGAAGCATCTCGTCTGCTTCATCCAAGACAAACATACGGATGGTAGACAGATCTAGCGCACCGCGCTTAATCAGATCAATCACGCGACCTGGCGTTCCGACAACAACCTCGACACCTTTTTTCAAGGCACCAAGTTGCGGACCATAGGGCGATCCTCCGTAAACTGCCAGCGTGTTAACACCGCGGCTACGGTTTGCGAATTGTTCAATAGACTCTGCGGTTTGCAGAGCGAGCTCGCGGGTGGGTGCGAGAACCAAGGCTTGTACACCTGCGTGCGGTTCTACGAGAGCGAGAAGAGGTAAACCAAAAGCAGCGGTCTTACCGGTGCCGGTTTGTGCCACGCCGACAACATCATGTTTGTCCAGCAAATGCGGGATCGCTTGTTCTTGAATCGGGGTGGGAGTTACGAAACCCATGTCTTGAACGGCTTGCAGAATATCGGCAGGCAGGTTCAAGTCAGCAAAGGTTGTATCAGACAAAAAATAACCAATCGTTGAAGATAAATAACAGGTGCACAAACAACGCACCACCTACTCAGCCTATAGGGGTAGCGGCAGAACGTGAATATAAACGCGCGTGGTATCGCTCACCCGAAGTTTGAAAATCCTAGAAAGTGGCGGTAAAAGCTATGAAGTTGCCGGATTAAGGGACGAAGCTAACAGTTGTTAAACAACCTTAAGAGCACCAATTCGCTTGCCCGCCCAGGCCGCTAGAGCCCCCAACAAGACTGCCAGCAACATGGCAGGAAGCAAAGGACCGGGGGCTGGCATATGGGCTAAGAAAGCAAAGGCGGAGGTGATGATAGTTAGCGCTGCCGCTCCGCCTAAGCTGTCGGCCAGCTGTAAACTCGAAGAGATATAGCCGTGTTTCTCGGGCGGTGCAGCGCCGAGGGCGAGGACAGAAAGAGCTGGATAGGACAGGCCCACACCAAAAGCACTAATACACCAGCCGACTACAGAAATATATGGTGTAACCATGGGGAACGCCGCCGCTGCTGTAGCTAGGCCACCAGCCGCAGCAAGGATGCCTCCTAGAGTGGGCAGATGTCTGCGATGGTTATCATTTTGGATCTTCGACTGCACAACTGCGCCAAGCGCCCAAGTGATAGAACCAGCCGAAATCACTAGGGCAGCATCCCTCACTGACCATCCGTGAGCCTGAGTTAACATCAGCGGAATGAAAGTCTCCGTCGCGACGTAGCCCGCGTTGATTAAACCGCGGGAAGCAACCATTGAGGGAATCCCCTTGCGCAGACGTAAAGTACCTTCCGGGAAGAGACGGTGAATTGAAGCTACCAGCACAGTCAGGGCGACTAGGGCCAGGATCATTCCGCCAGAAATCGGTAGGGTGAATCCCAGCTGCGCCACAGTGAGCGAAAGGAAAGCGATAGTGGCGGCCTTGATGGTTCGCTTTGCGCGCATGGTGAGCGCCTGATTCATTCTGGGCACGTGCCTTAGGAGCGGAAGCAAGATTGCGGCTGCCAACAAGATTGCGGGAATCAGAATATAGAAAACCGCCCTCCAGCCGAAGTAGCCGTCGATTACGCCCGCGATATAGGGCCCAACCAGTGCGGGTACAACCCACGCGCCGGCAAATACGCCAAAGAAGAAAGGACGCTGGTGTGGGGAGACTAATGCTCCCACCAGAACGTACATGCACACCATCAAGAAGCCGCCGCCGAGTCCCTGTAGGGTTCTGCCGATGATAAAGACCAGCATGGTAGGCGAAATAGCGCAGATCAACAGTCCCAGTACGAAAGTGACCAAACCCAGTAGTAGTGGTTTCAAGGCGCCACGGGCATCGCACCACGCTCCGGCGACTGCGGTGGCTAATAGTTGTCCGGCCAAGGCCATACCATTCGCCAGTGGGTACATGACCTCACCGTGAAGACTGCGTGCAATGGAAGGCAGAATCGTGGTCACACCGAGGGTGGCGAAACCTGCAAAGCAAATGGAGATACTGGCTCCAACTAGCAGGAAAATCGCCAGTCTCGGTTGATAGGTGGTTTCTTTCGACATTGGCCTTATTGTGCACGGAAAATAGGAGAAAAGTCCAACGAATAGCCGAGGCAATCCGTTGATGGGGTGTAACACACAATTTTAGCTTAGTTGGGCTTGCGCTGTGAAAGTTTTCGGATGGGTTTAGAATGAACTTTGCGCCCGCTCGTTTCGCGGTGCGACAATAGAAAGGAATATGGAGTGCTTCGTACACATCATTGCGGATCGTTATCCGCTGCCAATATTGGCGAAGAAGTAACATTGACTGGCTGGCTGGATCGTCGACGCGATCACGGTGGAGTAGCGTTTATTGATCTTCGGGATGCTTCCGGCATCGCTCAGGTGGTTATTCGTGAAGAGGATGGGGCGCATGATTTGCGTGCCGAGTTTGTCCTCAAGGTTGTAGGTACTGTTGAGCGTCGTCCGGACGGTAATGAGAACCCGAATCTCCCTACCGGTGAGATTGAGATTATCGCCTCTGAAGTGGAGATTTTAAATAAGGCGGCAGCACTCCCGTTCCAGGTTTCTGATAACGCCGAGGATTCTGGCAAGGTAGGCGAAGAGGCACGTTTACGCTACCGCTACCTAGATTTGCGGCGTTCCTCCATGCAGCATGCGTTACGTTTACGGTCGGCGATTGGTCGCGCCACCCGTGAGGTTTTGGACGCTGAGGATTTCTGCGAGGTTGAGACCCCCACCCTGACCCGTTCTACCCCTGAGGGTGCACGTGACTTTTTGGTGCCGGCTCGCTTGAACCCGGGTTCTTGGTACGCGCTCCCGCAATCCCCGCAGCTGTTTAAGCAGTTGCTGATGGTGGGCGGTATGGAACGTTACTATCAGATTGCTCGTTGCTACCGTGATGAGGATTTCCGTGCAGATAGGCAGCCTGAGTTCACGCAGCTTGACATTGAGATGTCTTTCGTAGATCAAGAGGATGTTATCGGCTTGGCGGAAAAAGTTTTGGCCGCCATGTGGAATGAGATTGACTACCAGATTCCGCTTCCGATTCCGCGCATGACCTATCGCGACGCGATGGAGCAGTATGGTTCAGATAAGCCCGATTTGCGCTTTGATTTGAAGCTTGTTGACTTGACTGAGTTTTTCGTAAATACGCCTTTCCGCGTGTTCCAAAATGATTATGTTGGCGCTGTGGTGATGCCCGGTGGTGCTTCCCAGCCTCGTCGTACTTTTGATAAGTGGCAGGAGTGGGCCAAGGCTCGAGGGGCGCGTGGCCTTGCCTATGTCACCATTGCCGAGGATGGCACCTTGGGTGGTCCGGTTGCGAAGAATATTTCCGAGGAAGAGAAGTCCGGTCTTGCCGCCGCTACCGGCGCTCAGCCTGGCGATTGCATTTTCTTTGCTGCTGGTAAGCCGCAGCCGAGCCGTGACCTCCTCGGCGCTGCGCGTCTTGAGATTGGTCGTCGTTGCAATCTGATTGACGAGGACGCATGGTCTTTCGTCTGGGTCGTGGACGCACCTTTGTTCAAGTCCACCAACGAGGCCGAGGAAGAAGGCGACGTCGCACTGGGTAACTCAGCTTGGACGGCGGTTCACCATGCCTTTACTTCTCCGACTCCGGAGTGGATTGATCGTTTCGAAGAAGATCCCGGTAACGCTCTTGCCTACGCATACGATATCGTGTGCAACGGTAACGAGATTGGTGGCGGTTCTATCCGTATTCACCGTCGTGACGTGCAGGAGCGGGTCTTCAAAGTGATGGGGATTGGTGAGGAAGAGGCTCAAGAAAAGTTTGGGTTCCTCCTTGATGCGTTTAAGTTTGGTGCACCCCCTCACGGCGGCATCGCCTTCGGTTGGGACCGGGTGGTTAGCTTGCTGACTAAAGCTCCTTCAATCCGTGACGTGATTGCTTTCCCGAAGATTGGTGCAGGTTGGGATCCTTTGACGGATGCTCCCGCCCCGATTACGGATGAGCAGCGTAAGGAAGCCGGAGTCGATTTCGTCCCTAACGAAGACGAAGAGTAGGATTTCTGTAGTAGTTAGAGTGGCGACCAGCTTTGAGCTGGTCGCCACTCTTGCATATGGGTAGGTCAAAGTGCTAGACATTGAATGTGTCCTGCGGCACAATGGGGGTATGTCTAGTTTTATTGAATTGCATCCAGATAACCCGCAACCCAGGCTCCTTGATCGGATTGTTCAGATTCTGAAATCGGATGGGCTGATTGCTTATCCAACTGACTCGGGATATGCGTTAGCATGTGCCTTGGGGAATAAGACAGGTTTGGACCGGATCAGGGCCATTCGCCAAGTGGGAGATAAGCACGACTTCACCCTGGTTTGCGCCGAGTTTGCGCAGTTGGGACAGCTCGTTTGGATTGACAATTCTGCCTTTAGAACTATCAAGCATCTAACCCCAGGGCCTTACACCTTTATCGTTGAAGGACGAAAGGAGATTCCTCGAGTGATGCTAAACCCAAAGAAGAAAACTGTTGGCGTGAGAATTCCTAAGCATACGATTGCGCTTGCCATTGTGGAAGCAATGGGTGAGCCCATTATGTCGTCTTCTTTGATTCTTCCCGGAAACGATCAACCTGAATCGGAAGGGTGGAAAGTCCAGGACGAACTGGGTCATCTTTTGGACGCAGTGGTAGATGGCCCCGTTAGTTCGACCGAACCAACTAGCGTAATTGATATGACTGTCACGCCGCCCAGTATTACCCGTAAGGGAGCGGGAGACTACCAGCTTTTTGAGAACTAATACTCTTCTGATTCAGCTGCAGTTTCCGCCTAATCGGATTGTGGTTGCGCATTTTCTGCAGTTAGATTGCGCCTTCGGCGATGACGGACACGACTGAGCATCTGCCGAGATTTTTCTGTCGGGGACAATCCGTCATTTTCAGCCGGTGGGGGAGTATCAGTAGCCTTGACGGGTATTTGCTCCGCGTTGACATCGGAGTTTTGCCTGTGTTCTCTATACGGTGCAGCGTCGAACAGTCGGTGCAGATAGGTGCGGGTATGTGAATGTAGTTTTGAAATCTGCGAGTTGCGTGCTCGTAGCTTGCTATCTGGTTTCGAAGCGAGGAACAGCATCTGCGGAATAATCAAAAGTGTGCCCAGCATGGTCACGATAATCGTATTAATCAGGAGCAGACCAATTGTCGCAGCGACTAGCTGGCCGCTAAATAGGGCTACGATTCCGCCAGCACCAACCACTAGCCAAACTGCTCTTGAAGTGGCGGGGCGACTCATCACATGGGGTTCTAGCAGGACAACGGCGATTACGACTACAGAGAGGAAACTGCCAATCACTAGACCGGTGACATCCAGCTTCACATTGAATCCAACGCCTGGCAGAAGTGTTAAGAAACCAGAGCTTGAAATCAGGATGGCCAAGCCGATGCTGGCAGCAGACATTAAAAGCCCTGTGACCAGCTGGATTGTGGTCATCAGGAGGTTTCCGAACAGGAGATAGAGGGCAAGGGCCGCAACGAGCACCATCAAGGGTATTAGCCAGACTAGGCTTTCTATGGTGGCATCAATTACCTGTATATTCCGGCTAGTTTCAGAATAGACAGCGTGTTCAACTTCGCTCTCTTCTTCCGCCAAGTCTTTAAAGGCTTCGCTTTGCTCTGTGTAGGTGGGATTTGCGACTTGAAAATCGAAGTCAACGGTAGCGAATTTTTCATTCCCTACCGTAATAGCGGAAGAAACTAATTTGAGCAAGCTGCTCTTGGAGGCAACCTGGTCAGCCCAGTGTTGTAGCTGCGAGGGGGAGCTCTTAGCAACTACAGAAAATGCGGGAGAGCTCAAGGAAGGATAATTCTCTTGGGCTACGGACTGAAAGTGCACAATATCGGTTGCATTCGACAGCTCAGCTGAAGAGGAAGCTTTTGGAGAGAGCAGAGCCCAAGGTAGACATGTCAACAGCAGAATGATGGCTGCTATAGCTGGAGCTCCCATATTCTTAGAAAATGCGGTATCTAAGTATGTGACGTTGAGGTACTGTTCAGCCCTCTCAAACCAACTAAGCGTTGGTTTGCCGCCCGCTTTCGCGATTTCGATTTTTGAGAGCACTCCAGTGGGACGGTCAACATCGGCATGAGAGGAGAAATAATGCTCGAGAGTGAGTTGCACGCCAGGGGTTAAGAGCACTGCGAGATGCCAAATCAAAGCGGTGGTTGCCAGCATGGTGAGAGCGAAGATCCGCACATGCAGAAGAGGAACCGCGAAAGCAAGCAGGAAAGTTACTGCTGGAACCAAAAAACTCACGAGCATAATCAGACGGGAAGCCCGTACTCGTTTAGCAAACTGCGAAACTCTTTCCTCTTCGAGGTCTTCCATTCTTTCGGAAAGCGGAACTAAAAGGGCCTTCCCGAGGCGTCCCGCGCGATGTAGTCGATGGGAGTCTACAGTGTGGACAATAGCGGTGATAATAATCCCTAAAGTAGTCGACCCAAGAGCGACTACAGGAACCAAATGTACCGGATAGGAAACTATGAAAGTGCCGACCCAAGAAACAAATAGACCGGATAATCCGGCAGCAATTACTGAGAGCGAACCGGCTAAAGCTGCGGCAGGTCGGCGGGTTGAAATATAGAAGCCCATGATAGATAGTAGCCAGGCCAAGAGCACAATCGCACTAGTTGCCCGAAGAGTGTTCGCCTGAGCCACCTCATTGGCATGAGAATCAGAACTCAATGAGACCCTGACTTCAGGAAATGCTTGTTTCAACTTCTGAATAAAGTGATTCAGGGTGGACTCCACCATTATGTCGATGGCTTCCAACTCGGCTGGGGTATGGTCATTGGTAGGTGCAATCAAGATGATAAAGGAGCGACCGCGGTTTCCAATCAAAGGATTACTTAAAGAGTCACTTGAGTCTTGATCGAACAAGAATGGGTCTAAAAGCTCCACCCGAGGTTGTAGCGCCAGCTTCTGTTCGAGGTCCGAGCGGAAGCCAGCATAGAGCTCCCCGACACGGGCGGCGACCTCGGTCTCATCAATCGCGATGCCTTCAACCAGCAAAGCAGTCAAGTTGTCAGACTCGCCAGTTTCAGCGAGCATCGCTTCAGCCCTGTGCACCTGCGCAGTTTGCGCCTTTTCTGCAGCCGGAACCGTTCGCGACACCAAGTTACCAAGTCCCAAACCGGTTGATAAGGTCAGAATCATCGCGGTGGCAAGTACGAAAAACAAAGCAGTAAGCATACGATGCTTTTCGTATAGTCGGGTCAAAAACATCTTCTTCACATCACCTATTGTGCCATTAATTGTCTGTGCTCTCTTCGGGATTACCCAACAGCCAAGTTGAGAATAGAAGGCTAAACTGTGGGAGTGGACTTATTTGAGAACCAATTAGAGAAGGCCGATGGCACGCCTGAGAATCTGCATGCCCCGCTCGCTGTCCGGATGCGGCCCACCACTCTAGAAGAGGTGGTTGGGCAATCATCTGCGATTAAATCAGGCACTCCGTTGTACCAATTGGTCCATCCTCGGGAAGGATTTGAGTCGCCCAGCTCCGTTATCCTGTGGGGACCTCCGGGCACGGGTAAGACAACCCTCGCATATCTAGTTGCCGCCTCGCGCCAATGGAATTTTGTAGAGCTAAGTGCCGTATCGGCGGGCGTTAAGGATATTAGAGCAGTCGTGGCAGACGCGAAACGAGCCCTCGTATCCCATAGTAAGGCGACAGTGTTATTCATCGATGAAATTCACCGTTTCTCCAAGGCTCAACAAGATGCACTCTTACCAGCAGTCGAGAATCGATGGGTCATCTTGATCGCTGCCACTACAGAAAATCCAGTCTTCTCTGTGATCTCCCCTTTGCTTTCTCGCTCTATTATGGTGACATTAGAGTCGCTGACGCAGACTGACATTCAGAGTTTGCTGTTGCGCGCTGTTGAGGATTCTCGTGGTCTTGCTGGGCAGGTAGAGGTATCCCTAGCTGTGATTACACAAATTGCTACGCTGGCCGGAGGGGATGCCAGAAAAGCCTTGACCATCTTAGAGGCGGCAGCCAATACGGCGAAGGATCAAGGAGCTCCTCTCTCGTTAGAGTTGTTGGAAACGGTCACAGCTAGTGCCGCGCTGCGTTACGATATCGACCAACATTACGATGTGATTTCCGCCTTTATTAAGTCGATGCGAGGATCAGACCCGCAAGCCGCAGTGCACTATTTGGCCCGCATGATTGCAGCGGGGGAGGACCCTAGATTTATTGCGCGCCGGATTATGATTGCAGCTGCCGAGGAAGTTGGTTTGGCGGACCCCAGTGTGTTGAATACTGCCACAGCTGCGGCACAGGCCGTTGCTATCGTGGGGATGCCTGAAGCGCGAATAATCTTGGCTGAAGCCGCGATCGCTGTTGCGGTTGCACCCAAATCGAACGCGGCTTATTTGGCTATTAATCGAGCACTTGAAGATGTTCATTCTGGTAAGGTTCCGCCGATTCCCGAATATTTGCGAGATACTCACCGGCCAAGAGATAGCAAAGATGGAACCCCGTATCTGTATGCCCATGACTATCCTCATGCCGTAGCGCCGCAGACATACCTTCCAGAAGAGATATCTGATGCCGAGTACTATCAGCCGACTCAACGAGGATTTGAGAAACATGTCACGCAACGCATGCAGAGGGTGCGACAACTACGTGAAGTAGATTAGAATAGCTGGGTGCTTGGGTAGATTACTGCCCAGACACACCTGGGGTCTTAGCCCGAATGAGGCTGATCCCATTCACAGTCGTGAATGAACGATTACGATTCGTACAGGAAGGTACAAATTATTATGGCAATTAGCCGCACCCGTCGACAGGTTCGACTCTCCCGCGCCCTCGGTATCCCGTTGACACCGAAGGCTGTTCGCTACTTTGAAAAGCGTCCTTACGGTCCTGGTGAGCACGGCCGTGCACGCAAGCGTAGCGAATCTGATTACGCTATTCGTCTGAAGGAAAAGCAACGTCTACGCGCTCAGTACAATATTCGTGAAGCACAGCTAGTGCGCGTCTTCGAAGAAGCTCGTCGTACCGAGGGTTTGACCGGTGAGAACTTGGTTGAGCTCCTTGAAATGCGTTTGGATGCTTTGGTATTGCGTGCAGGCTTCGCTCGCACCTCTGCTCAGGCCCGTCAGGCAGTTGTGCACCGTCACATCCTCGTCGATGGACACATCGTCGACCGCCCCTCATACCGCATCAAGCCGGGCCAGGTTGTCATGGTTAAGCCCAAGTCTCAGACCATGGTTCCTTTCCAGATTGCTGCCGCTGGTGAACACCGTGACGTGCTCCCCGCAGTGCCTGATTACCTTGACGTGAACCTTGAGAAGTTGACCTTCTCCCTGCTTCGTCGTCCCAAGCGTGACGAGGTTCCGATCACTTGTGACGTGCAGATGGTTGTTGAATACTACTCACGCTAATTTGTCTGTGTGACTTTCATAATC
Organism: Boudabousia marimammalium; assembly: GCF_001936115.1. GTDB lineage: Bacteria > Actinomycetota > Actinomycetes > Actinomycetales > Actinomycetaceae > Boudabousia > Boudabousia marimammalium. The sequence goes on along the minus strand of NZ_MPDM01000003.1, from coordinate 158,206 downwards.
GACCCCGAGGTGCTCTGCCTCGGGGTCGATTGATATATAATTGTTCTCGATTCACTAATACTAAGGAGAAACCATGACCTGGACCGATATCGCATCCATGATTGCAGCAATTGCATTCGTTATTTTGGTTCTGGCTTTGGCCTACCCTCTGTACCAGTTAGGGCGAACTTTTAGACATACTTCAGAGTCTGTAGTACGACTAACTGCCTCTGCGGACGCGACTGTGCGTGAGGCGACCACCACACTGCAGGCAGCCACCGAGCAAATTGAGAAAATTGATGTGGTCACGACTTCGGCTAGCCACACGGCCCAAGATATTTCCGCCATTTCAGCGCTAGTAGCTGCATCAGTCGGCTCCCCATTGATCAAACTTAATGCATTCTCTTACTCCGCTCAGTCTCTGCTCAAGCGTCAAATCAAGCTCGCGGACGCGAAGTCTCAGTACCAGGGACGCGTAGATGATTTGCGGTCAGCACTTATTGCTGAGACCGGCTCTGAACTTAAGAAATAATACTTTTACCATCTTCCCTTTTTCGATCTAAGGATTCACCATGCGCACATCAGAAATTCGCCAACGTTGGCTGGACTTTTTCGAGTCGAAAGAGCACCACATCGCCCCTTCGGTTCCATTGATTTCCCCAGATCCTTCCATCCTTTTCACCATTGCCGGCATGGTCCCTTTTATTCCGTACATTGTAGGTACAGAGGCGGCGCCGTGGCCGAGGGTGGCTTCTGTGCAGAAATGTATTCGCACGAACGACATCGATAACGTTGGTAAAACCACGCGTCATGGCACTTTCTTCCAAATGAACGGAAACTTCAGCTTTGGTGATTATTTCAAAGAGGGAGCCATTGATTTCGCGTGGGAGCTCCTCACCTCTCCGACTGATAAGGGAGGATACGGACTTGATGGCGATCGGTTCTGGATTACCCTCTGGGAAGAGGACCATGAGTCTTTCGACACCCTGACCAAACATATCGGCATTGATCCTCGTCAGATTGTTAAGCTTCCTCGTCAAGAGAACTTCTGGGATACCGGACAGCCCGGTCCTGCCGGCCCCTGCGCGGAATGGCACTACGACCGCGGTCCCGAGTACGGTCCTGAAGCCGTCGGCGGCACCGTCGACCCTGGTGGGGACCGATACCTTGAGGTCTGGAATCTAGTTTTTGATCAGTTTATGCGTGGCGAGGGTTCCGGCAAGGACTATCCTTTGCTAGGTGAACTGGACAAGAAGTGCATTGATACAGGCGCAGGCTTGGAACGTCTTGCTGTACTTTTGCAGGGCAAAAATAATATGTACGAGATTGATGAGGTATTCCCCGTGATTTCCCGTACAGAACAACTTACCGGACTTACCTACGGCAAGAATGACGATCCATTGGTCGACATTCGGATGCGTGTGATTGCGGACCATTTGCGTTCTTCGCTGATGTTGATTTCCGATGGGGTTATTCCCGGGAATGATGGCCGTGGCTATGTCCTTCGTCGTTTGGTTCGTCGGGCGGTTCGCTCGATGCGTCTCCTTGGTGTTGATACTGCGGTACTGCCTGAGTTGCTTCCGGTTTCCAAGGAGGTCATGGCTCGTTCATATCCTGAGCTGAACGACCGTTGGGATGCGATTCAGGCCACCGCATATGCTGAAGAAGAAAGCTTCTTGCGCACTCTTACCGCTGGTACGACCATCCTCGACACTCGCGTACAGGAAGCCAAGTCCCGCGCCAACAACGGCAAGGGTGTGCTTTCTGGTGCGGACGCCTTCGCTCTCCATGATACTTACGGTTTCCCCATTGACTTAACGCTTGAAATGGCTGCAGAACAGGGCGTTTCAGTCGACGAGGAAGCCTTCCGCTCGCTGATGCAGGAGCAGAAGGACCGTGCTCGTAAGGACGCAGTAGCGAAGAAGACCGGCCATGTGGATTCCCGCGTTTACCACGACCTGCAAAATGCCGTCGGGGGTGAGGTGCAGTTCCTCGGCTACACCGAATCTAAGGCGAATGGCACAGTGATGGGAATGCTCCAAAACGGGCAGCCCGCCACGGTCGTTTCCGGACCGGCAGAATTCGATTTGGTTCTTGACCAGACTCCTTTCTGGGCCGAGATGGGTGGACAGCTAGCAGACCAGGGTACTATCACGACCGCTCACGGAGTAGTGGCTGAAGTTAAGGATGTACAGGCGCCAGTTAAAGGGCTGATTGTGCACCGCGCGTTCGTGCCTGCCGGCGAAATCGCTTTAGGGGATCAGGTTGAAACTCAGATTGACGTGATTCGTCGTCGCGATATTGCTCGGGCGCATACTTCCACCCATATGGTGCATAAGGCGCTGCACGAGTTTGTGGGCGAACAGGCTACTCAGGCTGGTTCTGAGAATTCGCCTTCACGGATGCGTTTTGATTTCCGTCACGGAAAGCAGCTTTCTCCGGATGTGCTTAACAGTATCGAGCAGCGGTGTAATGAACGATTGGCGGAGAACCTTGAAGTTTTCGACCAGGTCATGGATATTGATCAGGCACGAGCCATGGGAGCCATGGCACTGTTCGGTGAAAAGTATGGCAAGCGCGTTCGTGTTGTTACCATCGGGGATGGTTGGTCTCGCGAACTTTGCGCAGGAACGCATACGAGTACTACTGGTTCGATTGGACGTATCACACTGCTCGGAGAATCTAGTATCGGCTCAGGTGTGCGTCGACTAGACGCTCTGGTAGGTGAGGGCGCGTACGCGCATCAGGCCAAAGAGCATGCGCTGGTTTCTCAGTTGACCTCTCTGATGGGTCGTAAGGCAGATGAACTACCTGACGCTATCGAAACTATGATGTCACGGATGAAAGCCGCTGAGAAGGAGCTGGCCCAGCTACAAACTGAACGCACTGTAGCTAAGGCTGGTGAGCTGGCAAAGAGTGTTTCAGAGGTGAATGGGATTCGTTTGGTGAACGCTCACCTTGGTGAGATCTCTGGCGGCGATGCTTTGCGTACTGCTGCGCAACGAATCCGGGAACAGCTTGATGACGATCGTCCGCTAGTAGTGTCACTTTCTGCTGAAATGAGTGCTAAGGGAATGCTCATTGTTGCGACTAACGGGGCCGCTCGTAAACAAGATCTGATGGCTGGTAATCTGGTCAAAGAAGCCGCGAAGCAGGCCGGTGGCGGCGGCGGCGGCAAGCCCGATATGGCGCAGGCCGGCATCAAAGATGCTTCCGCTCTGTCGATTGCTCGCGAAGCAGTTTCCGCGGCCTTGAGGCAACACTGAGCATGCCGTCTGGTTCACGCATGGCCTTCGATGTGGGTAAGGCACGGATTGGTGGTGCGCGTAGCGTCTCTGGGACCTCAGTGACGCTACCAACCAGAACCTATCGGGTGCGTAGTGACTGGTCACATTGGGCGGACATTGTGTCCGACATCGAAGAGTACGCCCCCGAGATCATCTACGTTGGTAAGCCACTACACCTGAACGGTTCCGCCGGGCGGAGTGTGGCAATGGCGGAGAAGTTTGCCCGTCAGCTAAGAAAGCGGTGCCCCGAAGTAGAAATTCGCATGGTTGATGAGCGTCTCACCACGACATCAGCGCACCAGCAACTAGCGGAGGCTGGGGTGAGCGGAACGTCCCGGACAGCGATGATTGACCAAGCCGCAGCCACCGTGATTCTTGACTTTGCGCTATCGATAGAAGATGCGCAAGGTCAATCAGCGGGTACACTATTTTCATAGGTTAAGGAAAGGATGAGCCGTGGCAGGTGAATCAACTGGCAGTTCTCGGCCGCATGTGCCGTCCCGTCGTGAGCTTCGTGCTCAGAAAGAGGCAGCCCAGCGTGGACAGGTGTCTGTGCCGGTTGAGTCAAGCATCTCTGCCGCACAGCCGGCCCCTCACGTGCCGGTAATTGAAGAGTATGAGGTAGCTGCGACGAATCCTGCTCTATCGGTTTCATCTTCGAGTGTACAAAATCCTGAACAGGAGTTTAGCTCTTCCGCACTTCACGCTACTGCGGAGTCCGGCCCGCAATCCGCCGCTGAGCCGACTCATACTGCCAGTGAACCCGACTCAACAACTGAGACGACCGCACCTTTCAGCAGAGACAATGCGCTCCCAGACGGAGGAAAGAAGAAACCGAGGCGAGGCAAGAGTGCTGTTGCAACTGTAGTTATCTTGCTTTTGGTTGCTCTTTTAGCAGCGGGCGTCTACTATGCATTGACCCGATTTGTTTTTAGCGGAGACTCGAAACCCTCCGATTACGAAGGTGCAGGGACAACCTCCGTGACGGTTGAAATTCCCGAGGGGGCTACTGGAACTCAGATCGCCGACGCCCTTGTTGCCAAAGATGTGGTGGCCACTAAACAGGCATTTATTAATGTTCTAGCGGTGAATCCCGAGGGCACGAATATCCAGCCAGGCACCTATGAACTTAAGCTAAAGATGAGTGCAAATGCGGCCCTCGCTGCGCTGCTAGATACTGCTAACCGGGTAGATGTTGGTATCACCATTCCCGAGGGTTTCCGTCTCAGCCAGTTGCAAGAACGCCTGAAAACCCGCGGAGGTTACACTGAAGCTGAAGTGCAGGCGGCTTTCGCTAATCCGGAAGCAATTGGCCTTCCCGTGGAAGCGAACGGGAACGCAGAGGGATGGATAGCGCCTGGCACCTATCAACAAAAACCCGATGAGCCTGTTGAGTCATTCGTCAAGTCGATGATTCAGCGTCGCATTGAACAGCTCGATAGCCTCAGTGTGCCATCAGAGCAGCGTCAGGCGCTACTGATTAAAGCCTCCATTTTGGAGCGCGAGGTCAATATTGATAAATACCTGCCAAAGGTCGCACGGGTTATCGAAAACCGCTTGGATCCTGAACGCGGTAAGGAAGTGTTAAACAAGCTACAGATGGACTCTACGGTAGCCTACGCTGCCGGACGTACTAGCGGGATTCCCACCGCTGATGAGCTCAAGATTGATTCTCCATATAACACTTATCTGCATGCGGGTCTTCCGCCGACGCCGATAGCTTTCCCTGGGACCGGTGCCATCAAGGCTGTCTTAAATCCAGAAGCCGGTAACTGGCTGTATTTTGTTTCCGTTAACCTTAATACGGGTGAAACTGTTTTCGTAGATACATACGACCAGTTTAAGGAAGCTAAGAATCAGCTAAAGCAGTTCTGTGAGAGTAACCCAGAATCATGTTAAGACGATACGCTGTCATAGGTCATCCGGTGTCGCACTCTTTGTCACCGGTGATTCATGAAGCTGGCTATCGAGCGCTCGGGATAGAAGCAGAATTCGTCACCCATGACGTTTCGGATTTGGATTCTGAGTGGCCGGAAATCAGCTACTATGACGGTCTTGCCGTGACAACCCCGTTAAAGCAGCAAATTCTGCAGTACTGTGATGTCATTGAACCGATGGCTAAAGGGATTGGTGCAGTCAATACTGTGATCAATGCTGGTGGCATCATTACTGGCTTAAATACTGATGTCTACGGTATTGTCACCGCAATCAGGGTGAAGACTAAGCGCGCTCATTTCTCGAATATGGTGATTTTGGGGGGCCGTGCCTCAGCTTCCTCAGCGCTTGCTGCCTCGGGGGAACTTGGCCGCCCAAATCTTACGGTTATCGCACGGTCGCTTTCCGGCCCTGGAACAGTAAGCCAAGCATCAAGTCGCCTTGGAGTACGTATCACTCCCTTGCCTTGGCGTATGACCGAAGCCGCTAAGCGCGCCCTCGGGGCGGCAGACTTAGTGTTCTCTACTGTCCCGAATGGTGTTGCAGATTCCCTTTGTGAGGGCCTTGAGCCGCGTCCTGATGCGGTGTATATGGAAGCATCATATGCGGACGCTCCATCATGCCTGTCTCGCACCTTCGCTGAAGCCGGGGCCACGGTCGTACACGGAACCGAAATGTTGCTATACCAAGGCCTGCAGCAGTTTGCCTTGATGACGGGTTGCCCGGCCCCAGAGCCTGAGATGCGGGCAGCGCTTGATGCTGCGCTTCGTCGGCGCTAATCAAGGATCTGTTTTATTTTGAATACCTACTGGGGCCCCATAGTTGAGGCGTTACTAGTCGGTTTCGGCTTGGTTTTCTTTTTGTTTTCGGTATTCCTTGGTTTGAGACTTAGGCCCCGTTACGTGAAGCGTGCACAGGAGCAGTACCGCGCCACCAGCTCTCTATATTTCGGTTTGGTGATAATGCTGATTATCGTGGCTTGGATTGTCGCTACGGCGGTTAACCTCAGCGCGGCCCTCGCTCTATTTCCATTGCTTGGGCCCGCCGCATTTGCTGCGGCAATAGATGCGCAAACCCATTATCTTCCTAATCAGCTGGTTGGTTTATGTTGGCTGGCAGTAGCTTTCAGTTTTTGCTTATCATCCTTGGTTTTGCCAGTAGCTCAGATTGGTTTTGCGATTGCGGTAGGATTCTTTGCAGGTGCATTATTTTGGCTGTTTTCTTATCTTGAGCTGGGGATTTCTGCAGGTGATGTGAAACTGATTCCACCGCTTATAGGAACTGCTTTCCATAACGGATTGCTACTTCCGTATATTATGATTCTGGCGCTCTTACCGGGTCTGTATGCCTTAGGCGTGTATGTGATGACCAAGGATCGTCACCAGCGGATAGCCTATGGGCCGTGGATGGTGATCGCGCTACCGCTGGCCACGTTTTTTCCTTTATAAAGGACACCGACTGGGTTTGTGAGACAATAGCAACATGTTGAGATGGATAACTGCAGGTGAATCACACGGTCCCGCCCTAGTTGGCATAGTCGATGGTGTTCCCGCTGGTTTAAGCCTAGAAACCGCCGATTTTGAAAGAGCTTTAGCCCGCCGGAGACTTGGTGCTGGCCGAGGCGCGCGGCAAAAATTTGAGACCGATCGGGTTGAGATTACTGGGGGTATTCGCCACGGAAAAACTACTGGCGCCCCGGTAGCAGTTCTTATCCACAACTCTGAATGGCCCAAATGGCAAACTGTCATGAGCGCTGATCCGGTGCCGCCAGCAGCGCTCCAACGTGATGCCGGCACCGGAGATGAACGTGAAATCGCCCGTAACCGCCCCCTCACTCGGCCTCGTCCAGGGCACGCCGATCTGCCTGGCGCAGTTAAGTACGAACAAGCTGATGCGCGTAACATTCTCGAAAGAGCTTCCGCACGTGAAACCGCGGCCCGTGTTGCACTCGGAACTGTGGCTAAAGCAATTTTGGAACAGGCAGCGCAGATTCGAATTGTTTCGCAGGTTAGGCAGCTGGGCTCAGTGCGTTCTTTAGCCCCGCTGGCAACACCCGAGCAGACGGCTGCCTTGGACGCTTCAGACGTGCGTTGTCTTGATGAAGAAACTGCTACACGGATGCGGGCGGAACTTTCGGCACTGCATAAATCCGGTGATACCTGTGGGGGAGTAGTCGAAGTAGTAGCGTATGGCGTACCGATTGGCCTTGGCTCTCACACTCAGCATGACCGCCGACTGGATGCTGCGATTGCTGGTGCGATGATGTCAGTACAGGCGTTTAAGGCCGTAGAAATTGGGGATGGCTGGGCAGTCGCGGGATTGCCTGGCTCGCAGGCACATGATGAGATTGTGAAGGACGAGGACGGGAAGATCCTACGTCTTTCCAATCATGCTGGCGGAATTGAGGGTGGAATTTCGAACGGGCAGCCGGTTTTGGTTCGGTGCGCGGTGAAACCTATTTCTACGGTACCCCGCGCTTTGCGCACGGTAGATTGGGCTACCGGAGAGGCTGCCAAAGCGAATCATCAGCGTTCTGACGTGTCTGCAGTGGTTCCAGCAGCTGTGATTTCAGAGTCGGTTTTGGCGCTGGTCCTAGCGGACTTTTTACTGCAACGCACCGGAGGCGACACCCTTTCTCAAGTTCGTCAGAACCTGAGCCTGCTTTCTGCCGCAAAGGAGATTGGATCTAATGACAAATAGTCAGCACCTTTTGTTGGTCGGGCTGCCGGGTGCCGGTAAATCTACGGTCGCGCAGCTCCTTGGTGAAGCTCTAGGCATGCCCGTGATTGATACAGATCAGGTGGTAGAGCAGATTGCAGGTCGCTCAATAGCTGAAGTTTTTTCAGACTCGGGCGAAGCTAGTTTTCGTGAGTTTGAAACGCAAGCGCTTCGTCAGTCTTTGGCGGGTACTCCTGCGGTAATCTCACTCGGTGGAGGTGTGCTGACTCAGCAGATTAACCGCGAAATATTGTTGGGAAACCGTGTGGTATACCTTCAGGTGACGCCAGAAAATGCTGCTAGGCGGCTAGGGATTTCGCATGGCAGACCGCTTTTACAGGGCAGCCGTGACATGGTTACTAAGCTTCAAGAACTTCACAATCAGCGCCATGCTGATTACGAAACCGCAGCCTGTCTGCGTGTTTTTACTGACGGCGCAACAGCGGTCGAAGTAACGCAAGACATCCTCGACCAGTTGCAGGCGAGACGTAATCTGGTCCAAGTAAGAGCGGAGCGGGTCTATTCTGTCATTGTCGGCAGTGGGCTCGAAGAAGTGATCGCGCATCGCGTCAATCAACTGGGAAAAGACGTCTTAGTGGTGCATCCGCCGATCCTGCGTCCCCGCGCTCAAGAGCTAGCCACGCGCATCTCAGAGCGTAGCAGTGGTTCCGTGAACCTTTGGGAGCATGCCGATGCAGAATCTGGGAAAACCGTAGCCTCAGCTGAAGCCGGCTGGAACCGACTGGGGGAACTGAATTACGGTCGTGATAGCGTGATTGTTGCCTTCGGTGGGGGAGCGACCACCGATTTGGCCGGTTTTTTGGCAGCAACATGGCTCCGTGGCGTCCCGGTTGTCATGTGCCCTTCAACCCTGCTGGGCATGGTAGATGCCGCGGTGGGCGGTAAAACCGGGCTGAACACTCCAGCGGGCAAGAACCTAGTTGGCTCATTCTATTCGCCCGCTGCTGTCTTTTGTGATCTGCGCCAGTTGGTTACACTCGCTCCGGAGCAGATTGCTGCTGGCATGGCTGAAGTTTTGAAATGCGGCTATATTCGCGATGGCCGTATTCTTGAGAAACTAGACTCCCTCGCCCTCGAAAATGTCGGTTCTATTTTGGGTCAAGCGGGTAAGGAGAGCCGTGCTGAGCTGGCCCTGCGTGAACTGGTTACCCGCGCCATTACGGTTAAAGCGGAGGTCGTCGGAGCGGATTTCAGGGAATCAGGCTTGCGAGAGATATTAAATTTCGGGCACACCTTTGCGCATGCCATTGAGAAGCTCGAAGATTACAAATGGCAGCACGGATTCGCTGTCGCTGTAGGAATGGTTTACGCCATGGAGTTAGCCTGCACCCTCGGGCAAGTAGAGCGGGATGTAGTCTCACAATTGCGTCTGCGGCTCAAGGCCTTGGGGCTGCCAACTAGCTATCAGGGTACGTGGCCGGACCTGTATGAGGCCATGCTGCATGACAAAAAAGTCCGAGGGGGAGTGCTCCGCTTTGTCATGCCCGCAAAAGAAGGTGCAATCCACACGCATTCGGTTACTGATTTGGCAGCTTTGAAGCAAGCTGCCGTTCAGGTGGGGGTCAAACTTGCCTAATGTGATTCTGGCAGTGCTGGACGGCGCCTGGGATGAGGCGAGCTATTCTACTTTGCAGGCTAATTCTGCAATGCCCGTCGCCGACTGGCGCATCGAATTTTCGGTGCAGGGGGAGGGGGCAGATTCGCTGTATCAAGGTGCGCATACCAGCCCTGATGTCATCGCTGCCTGGGTGCAGGTCGCTGAAAAGCTAGGTGACACCGAAGAGATTCAGCTAGTACCAGCAGCAATCGCTGAGATTCCTCAGATTGCCAGTTTATTGGCGAACTACCAAGATAACGGCAGCTTAATCATCTATGTGACGACCAGCGTCGGAGAAGCCTGGCGCAGACTCGGTTTGAATCAGCCCGGTGTCCCAGTTGGTTTAGGGCCGATCCGGGCGACCTGGCTAGCACTTAATCGGGCCCGTACCGAGGCTTGGCAGCAGACTGGCGCAATCATTATAGATTCCTCACATTGTGAGGTATCGGGACAAACAGAAGCGATTTTTTCTGCGATTCGCGCTAAGATAAGCGCGTCATAGTGGGCAAACCCCACAGGTTATTACGAGAGGAAAAATTGTGGCTTCAACTAACGATTTGAAAAATGGCATGGTGCTCAAGCTGGAAAATCAGCTTTGGTCTGTAGTCGAGTTCCAGCACGTTAAGCCGGGTAAGGGCCCCGCTTTCGTGCGTACCAAGCTTAAGAACGTCATGTCAGGCAAGATCGTTGATAAGACTTTCAACGCCGGTCTTAAGGTAGAGACCGCGACCGTTGACCGTCGCGACATGACCTACCTGTACAAAGACGGCGAAGATTACGTCTTCATGGACGACAGCAATTACGATCAGATTACGGTCTCCGCTGAGGTCATTGGCGATGCAGCTGCTTTCATGCTGGAAAACCAGTCCGCTATCGTCTCCATGTACGAAGGCGCAGTCCTGTTTATTGAGCTTCCCGCTTCCGTGGTGCTGGAGATTACCTACACCGAGCCGGGCCTCCAGGGCGATCGTTCGAACGCAGGCACCAAGCCCGCGACCTTGGAAACTGGCTACGAGATTCAGGTTCCGCTGTTTATCGAACAGGGAAACAAGGTTAAGGTCGATACTCGCACGGGCTCCTATGTTTCCCGCGTAAACGACTGATGAGCGTTCGGAAGGGTTCTCGCACGAAAGCTCGTATCCGGGCTATCGATGTGCTTTTTGAGACTGACGAACGTCATGCGGGGGTTCGTCCATCAGATATTCGGAATACGCTTGATCAGCGACGCGAGGTATCAGCGGCGCAAACTCCTTTGCCCGCGTACGCGATTGAGATTGTTGAGGGCGTGGCTGCGCATCTTGATGAGATCGACGACATGATTGAGTCGTATTCCTCCCGTAACTGGCGTCGTATGCCAAGCGTTGACCGTTCTATTTTGAGAATGGCAATATGGGAGATTCTCTTCAATGACGATGTTGATGATGTAATCTCGATTACCGAGGCTGTCGGTATTTCGGATTCGCTATCGGCTCCTGATTCTCCGGCGTTCATTAATGCGGTTTTGGACCGAGTTAAGAATACGCATCGAGAAAAGCGTGAGAGCGATGGAGAGTATCTTGACCTTGCAGCTAGCGAGGCGGATGATACGGAGACGCTGAGTGGCTCGATTGATGCCGCTTATGTGGATGAGTATCTGGACGACTAGGGTGGAAGAGGGCTGAGCTAAACAGTTCAGCCCTCTTAGCTAGGTGGAGGTTTTCATGTCTCAGGCGGGACGTTTAGTTTTGGGCGAGGATGATATTCGGCGGTCGCTAACCCGCATTTCCTTCCAAATCATTGAACGCAACAAAGGTGTTTCCCAAGTTGTCTTGATGGGAATTCGTACGCGTGGAGTAGAACTTGCCTCACGTATCTCGCAACAGATTGCCCAGCATGCTGATCTGGTTCCGGTAGGGGTTTTGGACACTACCGGCTTTCGCGATGATCGTCCGGCTGACCGGAATCCCGGTGCGACTACCGCCCCCGAAGGCGGCATCGACGGTAAGACTGTAGTTCTGATTGACGATGTGCTTTATACGGGACGGACCGTGCGAGCAGCGCTTGACGCTTTGGGCGAATTGGGGCGGCCCCAATCCGTGCAGTTGGCTGTTTTAGTTGACCGCGGTCATCGGGAGCTCCCCATCCGAGCTGATTTTGTGGGCAAGAATCTCCCTACTTCTCGGACTGAGTTCATCGATATCAAGTTGAAGGTGACCGATGGTGAAGATGGGGTTTATATTGCCTCATCTAAGCGTTGAAAATATGGGTAATGATATGAAAAAGCATCAGACTGGACAGCCGCAGGTTACCGTATTGGTTGGCCCCACAGCGGTTGGCAAGGGTACAGTGATGGCCGCGCTAAGACAGGAACACCCAGAGATTTCATATTCGGTTTCTGCTACCACTAGGCTTCCTCGCCCCGGTGAGGTGGACGGTGTCCACTACTTCTTTGTCACCCGTGAACGGTTCAAAGAGATGGTTGACGCAGGGATGATGCTGGAATGGGCTGAAGTCCATGGTCTTAACTATTACGGCACGCCCCGTGAGCCTGTCGAAGCCGCAATCGCTGCAGGCCGACCGGTGCTGATTGAAGTTGACTTAGCCGGAGCGCGGCAGATTAGAGCTTCCATGCCACAGGCGCGGCACGTATTCCTAGCGCCTCCGAGCTTTGAAGTCCTGGTGGAACGATTGACTGGTCGCGGCACAGAGTCGGAGCAGGAACAAGCACGCCGTCTGGAAACCGCACTGACTGAGATGGCCGCGCAAGATGAGTTCGATCAAGTTATCGTGAACGACACAGTAGATAACTGTGTGCGGGCTTTGGCCGAATTCATGGGTTTAGACTAGAATAGGTATGAATTTGGTTTGGGTGTATGATGATTGCTCAAGCCTTAAACGATTGAAATGCGTTTTGCGCAAAGAAACTACAGAGGATACAGATGATTACTGGTATTGTGGCACACCCTGAGGGCATTACTTCGCCCCCGATTGATGATTTGCTTGAGCAGGTCGATTCTAAGTACGCGCTGGTGGTTTACTCCTCGCGTCGTGCCCGCCAAATCAACACCTACCTACGTCAGCGTTCAGCTGGCATGATTCAGGGCATTCCGCCCTTGGTGGAGTCAGAGCCTGAGGATAAGCCGCTGTCTATTGCAATGCACGAAATTGCTGACGGAAAGCTGAACTTCTTCACCTCTGACGCCGACGTGGAGTAGAATCGCGTGTCTGAAGGGCATATTTTAGTTGGGGTTACTGGCGGGATTGCCGCGTATAAGGCAGTACATGTAGTCCGGCAACTGATTGGTGCGGGCTATCAGGTTCGCGTTGTGCCAACTGAAAATGCTTTGCGTATGGTGGGTGCAGCCACTTGGGAGGCAGTGACGGGATACCCTGTCGTAACTGATCCCTTTGTCGGAGCAGATGAAGTATTGCATGTGAAGCTTGGCTCTGAGGCGATTGGTGCACTGATAGTGCCGGCAACCGCTAATTTCGTTGCGAAGTACGCCGCCGGCATTGCAGACGATATGCTCACTACGACTCTGTTGACCTGTACCTGCCCGGTCATGGTTACGCCAGCAATGCACCATCAGATGTGGGATGCGCCGTCAACGCAACACAATATTTCACTCTTACGCTCCCGCGAGGTGCACATTATGGAGCCTGCGGTTGGCGCATTAACTAGTGGGGACGCCGGCCGAGGACGCCTTCCTGAGCCGACAGAGATTGTGCAAGAGTTCCTCGCAGTGCTTAGCCGCACTAAGACAGGGAGCACAACGGTAGATTCGTCTTTGCCGCTATCTGGCCAGCATGTTGTGGTCACCCTAGGTGGTACGAAAGAACCAATCGATCCTGTCCGCTACATTGGTAACCGCTCATCAGGACGGCAGGGGATGGCTATCGCCACGCAAGCGCTAGCTGCGGGCGCCCGGGTCACTGTGATTGCCGCGCACCATGAGGTCAGTGCCCCCGCGGGCGTCACGGTAGTGTCCGCCCCAACTGCATTGAAAATGCAAGCCGCGATTGCCCAGGTCTGGGACGATTTAGACGTTCTAGTAATGGCTGCAGCCGTGGCGGATTATCGTCCTGCTGAGTATCACGGAGAGAAACTAAAGAAAGCTAGCGGGAAGCTGAACCGGATTGAACTGGTGGAAAATCCTGATGTCCTCGCGCACTTCGGTCATCTGGAGAGAGGCTCTCGTTTCTTGGTTGGTTTTGCCGCTGAGACCCTTACCGGTGAGGATGCTAAAGAGGCAGCTCAGGCAAAGATTTTTGCCAAACGAGTTGACCTGCTGGCTTTGAACCTAGTCGGCGAGTCTACCGGTTTTGGGGATGTTCCCAATAGCCTCATCATGATGGATTCGGCAGGTGAGATAGTTGCTCAGTTTGCGGGAACCAAAATTGAAGTAGCACAAGCACTGATTAATCAAATTGTTTTGGCGCGCGAGTCGCGCGAGGAGTCTTAAAATAATGGTCGATTTAACCAAACTGCAACTGTTCACATCTGAATCCGTGACCGAAGGTCATCCGGATAAAGTTTGCGACCGTATTTCTGATTCCATCCTCGATGCGATTTTTGCGGAAGACCCACAGGCGCATGTTGCAGTAGAAACTCTTGCGACGCGCGGTCTCATTCACGTTGCCGGGGAAATCACTACCTCAGCATATGTTGATATAGATGCAATCGCGCGTGAAGAGATCCTCAAGATTGGATACGACTCTTCTGAGGTTTTCTTCGACGGTCACACCTGCGGAGTTATGACTACCATTGGGCAGCAGTCTCCCGACATTAGCGCCGCAGTTAGTAACTCTTTAGAGGTACGTCAGGACGCGGTGGTAGATACTTTAGACTCTCAGGGAGCGGGCGATCAGGGCATTATGTTCGGCTATGCTTGTGATGAGACGCCTGACCTCATGCCCGCACCGATTTGGCTTGCTCATAGATTGGCTCTGCGTCTAGCTGAAGTACGTAAACAGGGAATTGTTAAGGGGTTGGGTCCTGATGGAAAGACCCAGGTGACTTTGGCTTATGACGGTGACCGTCCTGTAGCAGTCCATACAGTCCTAGTTTCTACCCAGCACTTGGAATCTCTGAGCTTGGAAGAAATCCAGTCAGCGATTCGTACCCACGTGATTGATCCCGTACTGGCCGATTCTGGCTTGGATTTAGACACTTCTCAGATTACATATCAGATTAACCCATCAGGAAAGTTCGTGGTTGGGGGACCTGCTGGCGATGCTGGGTTGACTGGCCGTAAGCTGATTGTTGACACATATGGTGGTATGGCCCGTCATGGTGGCGGTGCTTTGTCTGGTAAAGATCCGTCTAAGGTAGACCGTTCTGCAGCTTATGCTTTGCGTTGGATTGCAAAGCATGTGGTGGCCGCAGGTTTGGCTTCACGCTGCGAGTTACAGGTAAGCTATGCAATCGGATCAGCTCGCCCAATTTCTTTGTGGGTGGAGACTTTCGGTACCGCGACTATCCCTGAAACTAAGATTAATGCTATCATTAACCAGGTTTTCGATCTCCGCCCCGCTGCGATTGTTCAAGATCTTGACCTACTTCGCCCCATTTACAAGGAAACCGCCTCCTATGGCCATTTTGGTCGCCCCGAATTCCCTTGGGAGCAGCTCAGCCGTTTGGACCAGGTGCAGGCAGCGGTAGCTGCTCTGTAGCTGTTCCGTCAATATGTCCCGCCTAGGTGACTAGTATTAGGGTATGAGCGATCTTCTATCATCTCTGCCTGATTCTGAGGCGACCTTCACAGCTACGTCTCGTGTAGTCGACTCTGAGGTTCCGCTCCCTGTCGCACAGGTGATTTTGGATGTAAAAGTAGCGCATCTTGACCAGATGATGGATTATCTGGTTCCGGCTTCTTTGACACAGTCAGCTCAGATAGGCGCTAAGGTTAAAGTCCCTTTGGGAGCCAGCTCAAAGCTTGGTTGGATTGTAGGTCGTAGTAACCGCACCAGTCATGGTGGTGCGTTGCGTCCAATCTCGGCAGTTGTCTCTCAGACACCCGTATTGACGCCGGAGATTCTCTCTCTGTCGCAGCGCTTGGCGCAGGCACGGGTTGGTACGGTAGCGCATATACTGCGTTCGGCCATTCCAGGACGGCATGCTCGTACCGAAAAAACTGTGTTATCCGAAGGTCCCGTCGATTTTCCCAGCTGGCAAGTTCCCGCTGGATCCACTCTATCTAACTACCAAAGGGGCGCTGCCTTCTTGCAGCATCTCGGAGCGGGGGAAGGGCCTCGCGCATTATGGCCCTATCTTCCGAGTACTGTATATACAAATGAATATCAGGTTCCTGACTACTATCTGCCAGTAGCTGACGCAGTGCAGGCCTGCTTGGCTTCAGGTAGAAGTGCAATCATTGTTGCTCCTACCGCCGCTGTGGTAGAAGAAATTGCGAGTTTTCTTGAGCTTAGGCTTCCCGATGAACCAGTTAGTCGCCTCCACCAAGAACTCAGCCCAGCGGCACGCTACCGTTCTCATCTCCATGCCCTTTTGGGGCGTACACGGGTTGTAGTTGGTACCCGGAATGTCGTTTATTCTCCTTTGCGAAAGCTTGGGTTGATCGTTTTATTCGACGCTTCAGATAAGCGTCTGGTGGCGCAGCGTAGCCCCTATACTCCTGCTCACGAGGTTGCGGCTCTTCGCGCCATTGAAAATCAAGCGGCCCTGCTTGTCGCCGGCCTGATTTTACCCGCTTGGGCTCAACGCTGGGAGAACCAGGCATGGGCCTTCCCCTTGACTGCTCCACGTGAATTGGTCCGTCGGAGCGTGCCGAGAGTAGAGATACCCGACGACTATCTCCGCCTCCGTGATGGCGCATCTGCATACTCAAGACTACCTTCTTCGGCCTATCAGGTGATTAAGGAAGGCCTTATCTCTGGCCCGGTATTGGTGCATGTTGAACGCGCTGGATATATTCCCGCGCTGTCGTGCGCTCAGTGTTTCCGCCCGGTGAAGTGCGACAACTGTGGAGGGCCGGTACAGGGGACTTACAACGGCAATCGTTGTGCTAATTGTGGCCAGCCACAGCAGGATTTCTCTTGTCCTTCCTGTTCTGCGAAGCAGATCCGTTCCGTCCGAATTGGTGCGGAGAGGACAGCGGAGGAGTTCGGTAGGTCTTTCCCCTCAGTTCCCATCACAGTTTCCTCGGCAAATACTAGGGTGATTGAAAAAGTAAACAACAAGCCGCGGATCGTGATTGCGACTGCTCACGCTGCACCGCGGGCGGAAGGCGGGTTCGCTGCAGCAGTGATTTTGGACCCCAATGTAGCTTTGAATCACCCATCCGCAGATGCCGCTGAACAAGCGGTGGCAACTTGGTTTGAAGTAGCGGCAAAAGTCCGTGTCGACGGCACTGTGATGGTTGCCGGTGAGATTCCACCCGAGTATGGTCAGCCGCTCATTAGATGGAATCCACAACTCTTCACGGGATGGGCGTACCGGCAGTATGAAGATGCGAATCTCGCGCCCGCCGTATGGGCGGCTACGGTGCTCGGCTCGCCCCGTGCGGTGCAACGGTTCGCGGAATTAGTTAAGGAAGATGAGTTCTCCAGTTTTTCCAGTGTGTATGGTCCTTTCCCTGCTATTGGTGAGCAGGCCGATGAAGCACAAAGAGTATTGGGTGAGTCGAATCCGTTGGTCGTGCATTATTCCGCTCGGCGTGCAGAAGGTTTCTCCGCTGCAGGGGCTTTAAGGCGTGCACGGGCTGTGACCTCTGCCAGCGATGACGATAAGCTTTTAGTCAGGGTTCATTAAGTATTGCCATAGGATATGATTTAGTACGATGCGTTGTATTTTTGCCGGCACCCCTGAGGTTGCCATACCAGTTCTGAAAGCCCTCGCTGAATCCTCCCATGAGGTTGCAGCCGTGCTAACGCGACCAGATGCGCCGAAGGGCAGAGGTCGAACCCTCTATCCTTCACCTGTTGCGGAAGCAGCCGTGAATCTCGGCATCCCTGTCATTAAAGCGAACCGGATCACCCCAGAAGTCGAAGCCGAGTTGGCATCATATGCCCCAGCGGTAGCGGTGATCGTTGCCTACGGAGCTTTGATTCCTGCTTCAGCTCTCCAACTTCCCACCCATGGATGGCTTAATCTGCACTATTCTTTGCTTCCACGTTGGCGTGGCGCAGCACCAGTACAGCGTGCGATTCAAGCGGGCGACACAGTTACTGGGGCTGCCGTATTCCAACTCGAGGAGGGCTTGGACACCGGGCCAATCTTTGCTAGCTTAGAGCGCCCCTTGAGTGATCTGGATACCACTAGTGAAGTACTGACAGATTTGTCTCAAAAGGGTGCAAGTCTCATGGTTGAAGTCCTCAATGGCATTCAAGAGGGCAGCATCTTTGCACAAGCCCAACCTGATACTGAGGTCACCTATGCGCAGAAGATATCGCGTGAAGATGCCGAGATAAGTTTCGCAGCGTCAGCCTCGATGGCCGCTCGGGCAATCCACGCTGTCACCTCTCATCCCGGTGCTTTCACATGGCGCGGAGACTCACGACTTAAACTGGGCGCGGTCTTGGTGCGTTCCTATGATGAGTTAGGACTTGAACCCGCAGAGCCGGGCACTATTACCGCCACGAAACATAGTGTGTACGTGCATTGTGCTGATGCACTTGTTGAGCTTACTACCGTAGCCCCTGCCGGAAAAGGATGGATGAAGGCAGCCGATTGGGCTCGTGGCGCACGCCTTGCACCAGGGGAGCGTCTTGGTCGTTTCCATGGAGAGGTGGCGTAGCTGTGTCAGACAAGAAGTACAGCAGTGGATACCGAGCGAAAAGGAAAGCTGATTCGGCACGTCTAGCCGCTCTTGACGTCCTCGCCCAGGTTCGCGAAGAAGATGCATATGCCAATTTGGTTCTTGCAGACACTCTTCGCGACTATGGCGTAGAAGGCCGTGATGCGGCCTTCGCTACAGAACTAACCTACGGTACTTTGCGGATGCGGGGTTACTATGATGCTTTGATTGAGCGCTCTGCTTCTCGTCCCCTCAAGGAGCTTGATCCATTGCTTTTGGATGTGTTGCGCTTGGGCTGTCATCAACTCCTAAATATGCGTGTTCCTGAGCATGCTGCCCTTGCTGAAACTGTCGATGTGGCTAGGCAGGTAACCTCCGATGGTCCCTCTAAACTCGTTAATGCGGTGCTTCGCACAATTCAGCGTACTGCCCCACGTGAATGGGAAGCGCTGATCAAAGGTCAGTCAGATAGCCGGAAAGCTACAGCCGAAATTACTTCGCACCCGGAATGGGTGGTAGAAGCTATTCGAGATGCCTTGGGTGACAGTAGCTTTGATGCAACGGAGGTAGTAGAAGCACTTTCTGCTAATAATATTCCCGCGAAGGTTTGTTTGGCAGCCCGCCCCACGTTAACCACCAGAGCACAACTGCTAAGGGAATTAGGCGATCAAGGGAGCGCAGCCCAGGTTGCCTCCACCAGCGTCATTATGGACGCGGGCGATCCGGGCCGAGTAGCGGCAGTTAAAGACGGTAGAGCCGGGGTACAAGACTCCGGTTCACAATATGTTACCGAAGTGTTCACCTCTATTCCTTTAACGGGTTCAGACCGTGAATGGTTAGATTTATGCGCCGGTCCAGGCGGCAAAGCCGCACTGTTGACCGGATATGCCAGGTCGGTAGGTGCACGTCTCACGGCGAATGAGCTTCATAAACACCGCGCTCGCTTAGTAGCCCAGAATCTCAAGGCCTTTTCTAGGGAAGACTATCGCATTCGTGTCGGCGATGGTAGGACTATGGCAGAGCATGACGGCGAGCGTGGATACTATGATCGGGTGCTTTTGGATGCACCCTGCTCCGGTCTGGGGGCTTTGCGCCGTCGACCTGAAGCTCGTTGGCGCAAGGATCCACGCGATTTGGCTGAGCTCAACGCATTGCAGTGGAATCTACTCCGTGGTGCGGTCGATTGTGTACGTACGGGTGGTTTGATTGGCTACATCACCTGTAGCCCGCACCTATCAGAAACCCGCGATATAGTTTCACAGGCAGTAGCTGAATTACCCTTGGAACTGGTCAACCTGGCACCTCAAGTCGTTGATCTTCCCGATGCCTTAACCACCGACGGGTGTATTCAGCTCTGGCCCCACCGTCACGGTAGTGATGCTATGTTTCTTGCCGTTTTGCGAAAGAAGTAGTCTATGAGTCTGATACATCCTTCCATCTTGAATTCCGACACTGCAGATTTGGCGGGAGAACTAACTAGGATTTCCAGTGCTGACGCGGCCCATGTCGATGTGATGGATAACCATTTCGTTCCGAACCTAACTTGGGGTCTACCAGTAGTGGAGTCTCTGATTCGGCGCAATATCATGCCGATTGATGCGCATCTGATGATCGCAGATCCGGACCGTTGGGCTCCCGCTTACGCTGAAGCAGGATGCGATTCAGTGACCTTCCATGTGGAGGCAGCCCGCGCTCCCGTTGTGCTTGCCCATAACCTGCATAAAGCCGGAGCTCGGGTGGGCGTTGGGGTTCGACCTGGAACCCCGTTATCGGCCATTGAGGAGCTTTTACCCTACATGGATATGGCGCTGATTATGACGGTAGAGCCGGGCTTTGGTGGGCAGGCATTTATCGAAAGTATGCTGCCCAAGATTAGGCGCCTCCGTGCCCTGCTAAATGAACAAAATCTTGATATCCAGATCCAGGTTGATGGCGGAGTGTCTCGGCACACTATCGCTCAAGCCGCAGAGGCTGGAGCTAACGTCTTCGTGGCGGGTTCTGCTGTTTTTGGAGCCGAGGACGCAGCTGAGGAGATTGCAGCCCTGCGTAAGATTGCAGATCCTTTCTGCCACTGTTAGTAGCCATTCTCGCACTGTAGTTGAACACGCTCTCAGCGATAGCTTTGCTCTCCTCAGCGACTCGTGATATCTTCACATTGTGCAAAGCGTGCACCGGGGTCAGTGAAAGTCTGAACCGGCGGTTATAGTCCGCGACCCGCGTTAGCGGTTGAACTGGTGGAATTCCAGTACCGACGGTTAAAGTCCGGATGGTAGGAGCACGTAGTTAGCTTTCGCGGAGCGCAGTTTATACTGTGCTCTGGGTTTGCACTATTCCCCGGTGTCTGATGAAGGACCGGGATTTTGCTTTTCAAACGCCGAATTCACCCCTGGGAAGCCTTAGTGATTGGCAACCTGCTACTGATTGTCGTCTGGTGGCTGGTGTCCGTTCAGGTCGGCGATAATTCTCTTTTCCCCACTCCATGGCAAACCTTGGCGCGCTTAGGTACGGATGTTTTAACTGTGCCGGTTTGGTCCGCCACCTGGGTTACTTTCACTGAAGCTTTGGGCGGTTGTCTGATTGCTATTTCTGTCGCCGTCCCTTTGGCCTATCTGATCTATCGCTCTACTTTTTTGGCTTCGCTCATGCAGCCCTTTTTTGCTGCTAGTCAGGCAATCCCAGCTATCGCTATCGCTCCAATCTTGGTGATCTGGGTTGGATACGGTTTGCAGGCAATCATGGTACTTTGCGCCATCATTATTTTTTTCCCCATTTTGGTCAATACAGCGTTGGGGCTCAGCCAGGTAGATAAGGAAATCCTCGACGCGGCTCGACTAGATACCGCCGGGTCATGGGCACTCCTACGTTATATCGAATTCCCTTTGGCTCTTCCCACTATGCTGGCAGGTTTGCGTGCCGGCTTCACACTTTCCGTGACTGGCGCGGTGGTCGGGGAGTTCGTCATGGGAGGTACTGGCTTAGGAAATCGGCTTGCCATTCAGTCAGCGGCAGTTGACATGACCGGACTGTTTTCCACCATTGTCGTACTTTGTTTGATGGCGACCTTGGTCTATCACGTCATCAGCCAACTTGAGCGGAAAGCAAATCGCTTGACGCTGTCAATCTCTTGAAAGGAACAGCTATGAGAGCTGCATTCAAATCCGTCATTGGTGCCGTATTGGCATTGAGCGTGGGCCTAGGCTTTTCCGCTTGCTCTAGCAGTCGTGAGACTTCCTCGGCCACCCCGGAAGCGCAAGGAAAACCAGTCACGATCGGTCTCACATACATCCCCAATATTCAGTTCTCGCCTTTCTATGTTGCGCAGCAGCAAAAACTCTTTGGAGAGCAGCCGGTTAAACTTCGTCATCATGGTCAGAATGAAGGCCTATTCACCGCATTGATTCAAGGTAACGAGGATGTCGTGATTGCGGGTGCAGATGAAGCTGCACAGGCTCACGTCGAAGGGCACGACTTGGTGGTGGTCGCACCCTACTACAATACTTACCCGGTGGTTATTTTGGTGCCTGAAGCTTCTCCCATTAAATCCGTCGCAGACCTGAAAGGAAAAACTATTGGGCTTCCCGGTAAATATGGGGAGAACTGGTTTGGTCTACAATACGCATTAAACGCTGCCGGTTTGAGCGAATCAGACGTGACGATCCAGGCCATCGGCTACACTCAGAGGGTGGCTTTACAGACAGGTTCAGTCGACGCAGTGGTAGGTTTCAGTAACAACGACGCCGTCCAGTTCAAGCAGGCAGGTTTCGCCGCTCGTGAGATTGCTTTAGGGACAGACCCCATGCCTTTGATGGGTGCTTCAATCATCACCACGAAGGACTTTGCTAAGGCACATTCACAGGAACTTGCCTCAGTAATCTCGGGTATCCAGCAGGGTATTTCGAAGGTGGTTACCGATCCTGAAGTCGCTTTGGATGCAACCGCGCAGTACGTCCCAGACCTCGCGGTCGCAGAGCATCGCGAGGCTGCTGCAGCCACGCTGCAGGCGACGATCAGGTTGTTTCCGCAAACTGAAGCTGAACACGCCCTCGACCCTGCGCGGTTGACTAAGATGGTGGAAGCCCTGGGCGAGCTAGGGATCACTACCAAGACTTTGACGGCGGAAGATATTACTGTTCCAGTCCCGTAAAATAGCGGTGTGAGCACAAAAATAACTTCAGTTGAGAGACTCCTTAATCTACTAGTGACGCTCAGGCAAGCTCAAGCCCCTGGCCTGAGTGCGCACCAGCTGATTGAGAGGGTCAGCGGCTACGGTTCAGACTTTGACGAAACTACGCGCAAACTCCTGCAACGTGACCGGCAGACGCTGGAGGCGGCCAACTGGCGGATTATTGCCACCAATATTGCAGGGGAAATCTACTACCGTGCCAGCGAACCAGATACAGCTGCCGGGGAAGTTGCTTTGACTGCTTCTGAGGCTGCCTACTTAGCCTCTTTGCCGCAATTATTACCGGCCGATTCTGATTGGAAACGGGTAAAGATTGCAGTTGCTCGCTTGCTCAGCCAGTCTCTTGTCGGTGCGCAAGACCAAGACGGGCAAGTAGTCGCTCAGTTGACTGTGAGCGGCCTGGGGTCTGGGATTTCGCATCTGCCGGATTTGCAACTGGCTTTTCAGCGCCGAGCCACCGCCACTTTCGGTTATCTATCCCGTAATGAATCCACCACCAGGCGAGTTGATATCTGGGGAATCTGGCCTCGACAAGGCGCAGTCTACCTAGTCGGATACGACCATCTACGGGAAGCTAAGCGAACTTTTCGGCTCTCCCGAATTACCACGCCGGTATCAATCGGTGAGAGCAGCAGCTATCAGCTTACAGATCAACAGCGGGAAACCGAACCCTTGGAAGAAGCCACTATTTCTCCGCGTTTGCGTCTGCCGGTAAGTTTCGCTCCGGAAATTCTGCAGCTGGCTAGTTCAGTAAAGGAGCTTGATGGCGGAGGAGAGCTAGTTGAAATCTCCTTGCCTGCAGCGCCACTAGATTACTGGTTAGCGCGTCTAGCGGAATACGCCAATCATCTTCAAATCATGGAACCGGTAGAGCTCAGGAACGAAGTTAACAGCAAGATTACTCATCTTCGTGCCATTCTAGTGGGGGAGCATGACCGTGAGAACTGACTCTTTAACGGCACTGACGCAACGACTAGCTTTCCTTTCTTATGTGGAGAAAAACCCTGGCGTATCCATCGAAACTGCAGCGCAATCCTTTTGCGTTTCCACTGCTGAGATCCGCAAATGGGTGGACACACTTTGGACTGTTGGCTATCGCCGCTTTGGTGAACGCGAAGCGCTGCCAAATCACATGATTGACTTTGATGGTTCTGCGTATGAGGCGGGCGAGCTATTGCTGACTTCATCGCAAAATGCCGCAGTTCCGCTGAGCTTAGCGCCCGACGACGCAGATTTGGTTCTCTCTTTGTTGATTACTTTGTACCCGTTCGCTGTGATTCCGCAGGAAATTGCTGCTTCACTGACCGTTAAACTTGCCCAGATTGCCCCGTCTGAAAGAACCGTCAGAGCAGTGAAACTCAATGAGGCTGAGCAGCAGCAATTAGCGCAAGTTCTGACTGTGCGCGGCATCATAGCTGAGGCCATCAGCTCTAACCGCAGAGTGGAGGTCCATTATACTGATGCTGGGCACAAGCATTCGGTGAGGGAACTTTCCCCGGTCAAAGTTGACTGGTCTGGACCTGCTCCAATACTACTGGCGTGGTGTCACACTAGGCAGGGTGTGCGACGTTTGCGTTTAGATCGCATCAGTGACGTTATGCTTTTAGGCCAGCCGCGTTCACACGTGAAACGGGCTCAACGGGAAGGCTTCTCCATTTCTGCTGATGAGGAGGCAATAGTCACCCTCGTTTCTCCTGCCCCATTTGCATTGGAATCCTTGGGCTGGCCTGAGACAAAACTAGTTAGTGAGGGGAAGATTCAAGTCAGGGTACCGGTAGCTGATTATGCTTGGCTAACACGTTGGCTGCTGGTGCACTCCGAGTCGGTTTTGGACATTCAACCTGATAAAGTTAAAGCAAAAGTTCTTGAACTCATTCCCGAGCAGGCTAGCGAGTAGCGGCTGGAGGCGATATAAGCATGTGGACAGCGATTTGGATTTTCCTCGCGGTTGCGATCATCGTGGTACCCACCGCTGTCGCAGTCTGGGCCCTGAGAGAGGGTCTGCGCGGATTGACGAGGGTGGGTGAAGCACTAGATCGACTGGGTACACACTCAGAAGCCGAGGTGCCGTCAGCGGTAGAGCCCTATAGCTTTTCTCCTGGCGTAGCCTTCAGCACCAAAGACCGCGCTCTAGTCGCAATTCGGCGTCGCCAACTGCAGAAAGCGAAGCTGACCCGCCGGGTACGCTCCGCTAACCAAGCACTTACCCGCTGGCAAAAGATCGGTTTCTTCCGTTCAGTAGATGGTGATATCACCGCCGAGTTGCAGGTTCGGGGCCGTTCAGGAGAACAGATAGATGCCTAGACGCCGCCGTCGCCGCAACGCAGCTTCGGAGAGAGATTTGCTTCAAGAAGAGTCCGCAGCCGGCGCTTATGCGAGGTTTCGGGCCGCGCAGGCTGAGGCCCGTTCAGCCGTGGGGCGCTTTGCGCAAACTAAGAGTTTTCCACTGGATACTTTTCAGCTCGAAGGCGCGAAACACATTGAGAATGGGCAATCTGTGTTGGTTGCCGCTCCCACCGGTGCAGGTAAAACTGTAGTCGGAGAGTTCGCTGTCTACCTGGCGCGTGAACGGGGCCAAAAGGTCTTCTATACTACTCCCATTAAGGCACTTTCGAACCAGAAATTCTTGGATTTCCAGTGTGACTATGGGGCCGAGGAAGTCGGCCTGCTCACCGGTGATGTTTCGGTGAATCCGGACGCTTCAATTGTGGTGATGACCACCGAGGTTCTGCGCAATATGCTCTACCGTAATGCAGAACTATACGATCTTGGGTTTGTGGTCTTGGATGAGGTCCATTATTTGGCTGATCGTTTCCGGGGGCCAGTTTGGGAGGAAGTGATTTTGCATTTACCTGAACATGTCTCGGTGGTTTCGCTCTCTGCTACAGTTTCGAATGCGGAAGAGTTTGGGGACTGGCTGGGGCAGGTTCGCGGTGGTTGCGAAGTGGTAGTCTCTGAAAAACGGCCGGTGCGTTTGTGGCAGCACATGATGGTAGGGACGCGCTTGTTCGATTTGTATCCGCCTTCTCTTTTGGCCGACGAAATCACTGAGCAGACTAAGGTTAATCCGGAGCTGAACGCCTTTGTTGACCAAGCGGTATCTCCCTCGTCCAGTCGCGCTCGGCCCGGTAAACGCAAGCCGTACCATACTCGGGGGGAGCGGGGTTTGCGCCCAGCTCCACGACCGCTGGTAGTGCAAGAACTACAGCGAAGAAACTTGCTTCCCGCGATCTATTTCATTTTCTCTCGTGCTGCCTGTGATGACGCACTTCGTTCTATGCTGTCTACCGGCGTGTTCCTCACTACTGAAGCTGAGCAAGACGAAATAGCGGAAAAAGTGGATGCAGTGCTTGAGCGTGTGCCTCCAATGGATTACGCCGCGCTTGGTTTGCACACGATTCGTGAAGCCCTGGTGAGAGGCGTTGCGGCGCACCATGCTGGTTTGCTACCAATGGTGAAAGAACTGATTGAGGGGCTATTCAAAGCGGGCCTTGTTAAGCTTGTATTCGCCACGGAGACGCTCGCCCTAGGAGTTAATATGCCGGCCCGCACCGTCGTGCTGGAGAGCCTAAGAAAATGGAATGGCGTGGAGCATGTCACTCTTTCGCCAGGCGAATACACTCAGCTAACGGGAAGGGCTGGGCGACGCGGTATTGATGTCGAGGGTCATGCAGTCGTACTGGCCCGTGAGGGTGCTTTCCCTCGGCAAGTTGCCGCCCTTGCTTCAAAGCGCTCTTACCCGCTGGTATCAGCTTTCCATCCGACTTACAATATGGTGGCAAATCTTCTCCAGCAGCACTCTGTCGATGCGGCACGTGAGATATTAGAGCAGTCCTTTGCGCAGTATCAGTCCGATCGTTCTGTGGTTTCCCTATCGCGTAGCCTAGCAAAAGCCCGTCGTAAATCCGCGCGTTTAGCGGCAGATTTAGAGTGCCAGTACGGTGACGTACAAGAGTACGTCAGTTTGAAAGCGGCACTTGATGAAGCTAAGAACGCGCCGCTTCTTACGACTCCAGCCACATCTTTGGCAAGGGTCAGAGAGTCCTTCCAGGACGTTAAGCGCGGCGATATTATCGCCTATGAGGCGCAGCGGCGCACCAATTATGCAATCGTCACGCGGGAGGCCAGTGTAGCCGATGCTGAACCCAGCATCGAAGTCGTCACTATGGCGTCACGGGCGCGGACGCTTTCGGTCGCAACCGCACCTGAAGGGGTTGCAAAGGTTGCTCGGCGCAGGCTTTCGCCCGAGTTCAAAGCGAAGTCTGCCAACGACCGTGCTAAGGTCCAAGGCGCATTGCGCGCCGCAGCTAGAAACCATGCGAAGCTACCAGCTGAGCAGCGTGCTCTTGACTCGCGCGCTAATCAGATTGCGAAGTTGCGTACTGAGTTGGGGAACCATCCAGTTGCACGGTGTGAGGACAAGGATGAACATCTTCACGCCGCCTCAGCTTGGGTGAAAAATGAGCGGCGTGTGCGTGAGCTTCAGCGTGAGGTAGCTTCGCATACTTCCTCGTTGGCCCGCGATTTTGACCGGATTCGTAAAGTTCTTGCGGAGCTTGGCTACTTGGATCAAAATGATGCTCCTAACCAATGGGGTGTGATGCTCTCGCGGATTTATTCGGAACGCGACTTGACGATAGCCGAGATTCTACGCCATCGAGTTTGGGATGAGCTCACCCCGATTGAGCTTGCAGCGCTTGTTTCTGCTGTTGTCTTTGAACCGCGTGGGGATCACGCTCCGGCTGTTGCCCTGCCGGGCGGTACGCACAGTCGTGTTTCGCTGGCTTGGCAACAGTCGCGCGAGGTGGAAAAGCGCGTACATAGCGCGGAAGCGCGCTATGCGAAGGTGCTCACCCCGACGATGGAGCCAGGTTTGATGGTGGCAATGCATGAATGGGCCGCCGGAGTGTCTCTGAGCACTGCTATGGAGCTAGCTGATTTGCCCTCTGGGGATTTCGTGCGTTGGGTGAAGATGACGATTGATTTGCTAGAGCATCTTGAGTCCGCCTCCACCACAGAGCTAGCTATCACCGCACACGAGGCAATCGGGCTGCTTAAACGTGGAGTGGTCGCATGGTCAAATCTGTAAAGTCTAGCACCGGCCGGATCTTGCGCCCTAGACAGACTCTTGGTAAAGAAATAGTATCAATGTCCCCAGATACGATTCTCCTGAGAGGCTGGCCAGCATTCTATTGGACGCTTGGTGCCGGCTTGGTAATGAGTTTAGGGTACCGTCCCTATGGGCATTGGAGTTTTACTGTTCTTGGCCTAGCCGCCTACTTCGCTGCTATTCGCAATCGAAGCGCGAAGTCTGTTTTTGTGATTTCTCTGCTATTTGTATTCGCTTGGTGTGGCACTCTCTGGTGGTGGGTTGGACATTCGGTCGGACTAGTGTCAGTCTGGCTTTTACTGACTAGTATTGAGGCTGTGCTGGTTGGCTTTGGGATGAGCGCTACTGCACTGTGGCGAAACCGGCTGAAACCTTGGATGGAGCCTTTCCTCTATGCATTTTTGTGGATCGGATGGGAGCAAATCCGCGCTTCCTTCCCACTCTCTGGTTTCGCCTGGCTCACCACCGCGGTTGGCGGTGTTGATGGCCCTTGGTCATTCGCGATTCATTGGTTGGGAGAGGTCGGTACTGGCATAGTTATCGCCTTGCTGTCTTGGCTGGTCTCGCGCCTATTCACGCGGGACACCGCATCACTGTGGCGACTCAACGCTGTAGCTGTGTCCGCCTTGCTGTTATTGTCCTCATTTATTCTGCCTGGTCCAGCTGCGCCGGTAGCCGCTCAGCACCTTCGCGTTGGTGTAGTTCAAGGCGGCGTTGCGCCACCTTGGCAGCGATCTTTTGCTAATCCTGGTGAGGTTACAAAGGATGCCATGACGATAATCAAAGCCTCGTTAGATCGCGGCGATAAGCTGGACTTCTATCTGATGGGTGAAACCGCTTATGATCGCGATCCGCGGGTTAACGGGGTGACCGCGGAGCTACTACGAAGAGCAACTGAGGGCACAAATATTCCGGTAGTCGGCGGTACTAACCGTTATTATCGTCAAGGGGACGTGTTGGTTCGAGCGAATGAGATATTCATTTCGCGCGGGGGTAGATCTATTGACACACCAGAGGGCGGGGCGTCTGTCATCTACGATAAGCAGATTCCGGTTCCTTACGGGGAGTATATTCCGCTGAAATCCATTTCGTTAGTTTTGGCGCCGCAGTTACAGGAGTATATTATTGACGTCATTCCGGGTGAAGGTGCGCCGATACTAGACGTTCCGTTAGACGAAAACAAGGTCCGTTTAGCAGTTGGGCTTTGTTATGAGGTCGCTTATGCACGTCATATGGCTCGAGGTGTGAAAGATGGGGGAGAGCTACTCTATGTGCCTACCAACAACACCTCATTCTTAAATTCGGATAACTCCTATCAGCAGCTGCAGATTCTTCGTTTGCGTGCGATTGAGTCACAGCGCTGGGGCGTGCAGGCTTCAATCAACGGCATTTCGGCTGTGGTGGATGCCACAGGTAGGGTAGTAGGGCAGACTGAGCTAAACCGGAGCGGGTTTTTGGCCGAGGATGTGGGCCGTTATCAACATCTCACCTTTGCTGTGAAAAGCGCCGGTATCCAATATTGGCTGATTGTAGGATTGGGTTTGGCTTGCTGGATTGCTGGTGTGTGGAGCAGAAAAAACGGTTTCTGACATAATAATAGCCTCGGCCGGATAAGGTGAGGCTATTAGAGGAGCTGTTAATCAGTTCCGGTAACGCGTATCTGCGCGGAGTTTACCAGAACGCAAGAGCTTCAGCTGTTCGTTAAGCAGGACTTCAAGTTCTTCTTGGGTGCGGCGCTCACAGAGCATATCCCAGTGGGTCCGAACCGGTTTGGTAGTTGGTTCATCTTCAGGTTCCTCAGTGCCTACCAAAATGGCCTGCTCGCCACACTTGGCACATTCCCAAGTGGCGGGAGGCTCAGATTCAACTGCTAATGCTTTAGTGAACTCATCACCACAGATGCAGTCGTAGCGAACGTTCTTGCGGTCTACAAAGACAACACCTTTTTCGGATTCCAAACTGTTTGCCCCAATGGACATGCCGCGCAAAACTCTATCAGCCAAGTTGTCCTCCTTATTTGACCCGGTAATAGGCTATATTCTATCAGTTTGTATAACCAGAAGCTGAGTAAACCTATTCCCTGTTTGCCGATAATATACATTATGTCAGATATGTCGGTTTGTTCGCTACCTTGCTCTTCCTCGAAATCGTAACCAAATTGCTGTGTCCCCACCCTACTCACATCCGCTGTCTTACTTTAAACTGTTTACGTCTCTTCCCACCACGATTGGAAAGGCTCAATGTGAGCGCGACAAATATTACCTCTGTAAACCAAGTCCCATCCGCCGGAAAACTCACGGTTCTCTCTCTTCAACACGTGCTCGCATTCTATGCTGGCGCTGTCGTTGTCCCCCTAGTAATCGCTGGCGCTTTAGATTTAGACACTGCGACGACCATCCACTTAATCAATGCCGATCTCTTCACCTGCGGTATCGCTACTATCTTGCAGTCAGTCGGTTTTTGGAAGGTCGGCGTTCGCCTCCCGTTGATCCAGGGCGTCACCTTCACCGCTGTCTCTCCGATTATCGCGATCGGGCTTGCCGCAGGTGGCGGCACTACTGGACTTCCCTACATTTACGGCTCAATTATTATTGCGGGTTTATTCACTTTCTTCGCAGCCCCGTTCTTCGCCCGTCTCATCAAGTTTTTCCCGCCCGTAGTAACAGGCACCGTACTCACCGTGATGGGCGTCACGTTGATTTCTGTGTCAGCCGGCGATATCGCTGGATTTGACCCAAATTTGGCTCCGGACGCAAAGAATATTGCCTATGCTCTTGGTACTTTGGCAGTTATTATTTTGGCTCAGCGGTTCTTCAAAGGCTTTATGTCTACCATCACTGTGCTCCTCGGCCTCGTCATTGGCACTACCGTAGCTTTCTTTATGGGCGATGCTAGTTTCGGCGGAGTTCAGGAAGCCGCCTGGGTGGGCGTGACCACGCCTTTCTATTTTGGCATCCCGAGGTTCTCACTAATGGGTGCAATCTCCATGATTATCGTAATGCTGATTACCATGGTGGAAACAACCGGCGATGTCTTTGCCACCGGTGAGATCGTAGGCGAACGCATCACTTCTGAACACATTAAGGCTGCGCTTCGCGCCGACGGTCTCTCCACTCTACTTGGCGGGGTGCTAAATTCCTTCCCCTACACCTGTTTCGCACAGAATGTCGGCTTAGTTCGCCTTACCCGCGTTCATTCGCGCTGGGTTGTAGCAGCAGCCGGCGGCATCATGATTGTTCTTGGACTGCTCCCGAAGGCCGGTGCCATTGTCGCTTCCATTCCTCATGCAGTGCTAGGTGGCGCTTCTATTGCCATGTTCGCCAACGTCGCGATTGTCGGTATCCAGACACTATCTCGAGTGAATATGCGTGAAGATCGCAATGCCGTCATTGTCTCCACCTCTTTGGGTCTAGCCATGCTAGTCACCTTGCGTCCTGGCATTGCCGGCGTACTACCCGACTGGGCAACAATCCTCTTCGCCTCCGGCATCACCGTTGGCTCTTTGGCAGCCATTTTCTTAAACATTATCTTCAACCACCTTCCGTCCTTGCGCTCGCAAAATATCGTGCGCGACTCTAAAGGCGTTCCGGTCACGGTTGAAGAGCTCAACAAGCTGCCGCGCGCGGCCGCGGTTGCTGCTCTGGCTCCCCTTATCAATCAGGCCACCTGGCCGGTTGCGCGAGCGGTAGAAGGCGGCTCTTTCCTCGATTCACGCGATGTACTGCAGCGAGTCCAGCAGTCTCTCGCCTCCGCATCCACTGAAGAAAAAGAAGCCTTGATCCGCGAATACCCGGACTTGGCGGCTTTGATTGGTGCTCGGGTAGTTGAAGAACCCCTAGTCACAAAAGATCGTGGTTCCCTCGCCCTCGGCGATATTACGGAGACCCAGAAGACAGAAATCATTGAACTTTGCGACAGCTATCAGCGCAAGTTTGGCTACCCCTTGGTAGTATTCTTGACTACAGCCGATTCGGTCAAGGAAATGGCTCTACGGGCGGCTCGGAGAATGGAAAACGATCCAGCTATCGAGCTCTCTACCTCGATAGATGAGATAGCCGCAATTACAGCCGACCGCTATGAAGAAATCATGGCTGACGCTGACCCGATCGGCAGTTCTTGGGTGCGGAGTTTTGACGCTCTGGACTAAACCTGAGTAAATCCGCTTAGGAGGCATCCCGCTTCGCACGGCGACGCTCTTGAAGCTCGTCCACGATAGCGGGATGCTCTTCTATATGCTCTACGGGTAACTGGGCAAGTGTACCCTCCACCTCAGACCAAACTCGACCAATCGCGATACCAAATACTCCCTGTCCCCCGCGAACTAGGTCAATAACCTCATCATCAGAAGTGCACAGGTAGACTGAAGCTCCATCGCTCATCAAAGTAATACCGGCAAGATCTTGGATACCGCGGTTATGAAGCTCTCCAACTGCGACTCGAATCTGCTGCAACGAAACACCAGAATCAAGCAGGCGCTTAACCACCTTAAGGAAAAGCAGGTCGCGGAAGGAGTAAAGACGTTGTGTTCCGGAGCCGCTGGAGTCCCTAACAGATGGCTCCACTAGGCCTGAACGAGTCCAGTAGTCGAGCTGGCGATAGGTGATTCCGACAGCTTTACAGGCAATTGGGCCACGAAACCCCGTCGTTTCATCAATTCCTGCTAGCGCGTCGCCGAACAGCATTCCTTGAGGGCTGTCCACAACAGAGCTGAACTCAGAATTCGTCACCGGAATCTCCTTGGGTCGGTATAAGCAATAAGTCTAACGTAAGAGTTGAATGAGAATTGGTCAAATACCAACACTCAATATTTAACCTTAAAGTTAAGGTTGAGACTTAATTGTTACCTTTTCTACCTATTATTATAGATCTCGGTCGATATCCGCACGCATAATTTCTTGAACCAGCTCTGATGCTACTCTTGCAATATCCTGGGACTGCGCTCTACGTCGCTCAGCTATTACTGAAGAAGATCCCTTCTGAACGACTGAAGATGATAAAGCTGCATGGCTCATTCGATGAGCAAAAGTTCCAATCATTTTCATGGAACGGAGCGGCACTCCCCCGGCCCGCAAAGCAAGAGCTTGCCGGACTACCCGCACCGCAGAGGCAGGATACCGCCCACGTTGGTCAGGTTGAATCAAACCGCAATCAATCAGTGTCTCTAATTCTTCGTCTGTAGCAGAGGTATAGTCTTCCAACTCTCGTAGCGTGATTACGCTACCATCCACAGGTTGGACTGGTACTCCCGCGCTGGCAACTACCCTAGCCACAGGTTCGACAGCGACCTCTTCGCCGGCATCCATCCTGTCTAGCCGATCCTTAATCTGGTCTAGAGGCAAGAACGACTCTCTCTGAGCAGTTAAACAGAAACGGAGTCTTTCAATATCAGCCTCTGAAAACTTTCGGTACATAGAGGCGGTACGGAAAGGCGTAACAATCCCGCGTTCTTCGAGGAATCTAACCTTGGAGAGTGAAATTGCGGGGAACTCTTGTTCCAGCCGAGAGACAACCTGACCAATGCTCAGTAGTGGTTTGCGGCTTACACCGCGCGGCCAAGGCTCAGGTTCTTCGGCGCCAGGAATTTCTTGTCTGTGCGCCGAAAATGTCATTGCAGGGCCTTCTGAGAGGGATGGTAGCTCATCCTGTACTTACCAATCTGAACCTCATCACCATCATGGAGATCGATTTGCTCCACTCGTTCGCGGTTAACATAGGTGCCGTTCAACGATCCCGCATCACGAACCATAAAACCACCAGTGGAGGTCTGCACGAATTCGGCGTGGCGCCGAGACACAGTCACATCGTCTAAGAAAATATCAGCAGATACATGCCGTCCCGCAGAAGTCGAAGCAGTATCAAGCAAGAATCTAGCACCCACGTTGGGACCTTTACGCACAATTAATAGAGCTGAGCCAGCCGGCAGAGCTGCAACAGCGGCAGCGTTATCTCCCCCAAGCTGGTAAGGGCCAGCAGGTGCCTCTTCTGGCTCCGCCTGCGGATGGATACCAGTACCGAACAGTGAAGTTGAAGTCGGATCGAAGGTATCGTTCTCACTCATTTGTGCCTCTCATACGTTTTGGTGCATGTGCACAGGTTATTAATGTACTATCTGAATCATATTACAGTGTTTTCCGTTCAAATGAGACTCAGAACGGTATTTCTACTCTACTACCTGCGCCCATTGGGGCGTATCGACTTGATGAATCGAATCAATCTGCAATTTCTGCTTCTCTTCCACGCTGACTGTGGCGTCGTACTGTTTAAATCTTGCTATAGAGCCACCTGGGATACCTAGGGCAACTGCCAAGGTGTGAGGCTCGCCTAGCACAGTTATGCGATAAGGAGGGCTAATTTTTTGGCCGTCAACCACCAGTTCGTCTCCCCGTTTAGCAATCCAGGTAGAAGCAACCACGCGTTGTCCAGAGATGTCGATCGCCTCGGAACCGGCATTACGAAGCTCTCCTAGCAGGTTTACGAACACATCGGCAGGTACTTGGCGCCGATGATCCTCAACCAAAATCAAAATCCCAGATCCGCTCACCGGGGTAGAACCACTCATAATCTCAATCACACGCTTTCGCTCTTGGGCAGCCCTACGCGCCTGTTCTTGAGTACTCGAGTCCGACTGTAACTGTCGCAACTGCGTTTCTAAGTCGTAGCGCTCCTGGTTCAACTTGTCAGTGCGGGTACGCAAATCATCAAGGAGCTGGACTAAGTCCGCTTCAGATAGGCGGGCTAGACTCTGATCGGTCTCAGTGGAGAGTTGGTTGACCATTGAGAATCCGAATACCATCAGCAATAAGGCCACCACAATATGCGAGGTAGTAATTTTGGCGGAGAACATTTTCCGTATCCGCGTTAAAAAATGATTGCGGGGCTGAATAGCCTCTTTCACACTGTGGTATCTCCCGCGGCGCTCTCCCCCGGTGCTTTGCTCGTCCAGGGCAGGAGCAGGCGCGAGTTCCTCTGTTAGATCATGATCGCGCCCGAATTCTGAGGTCTCAGTCATGACGTGGCCGTTCAAATACGTAGCGTCTCATAGATGCCCCATTTGAGAAAATTCTGATTCCTAGCACAATCACGACAGCGGTGGTCATCTGTGCGCCCACGCCTAGTTTGTCGCCGATAAACACAAGGGCTGAAGCAAGTATAATATTCCAAAGGAAGGAAATAATGAAAGCTTTATCAGAAAATTCGCCTTCCATGTATGCCCGTAAAGCACCCAGCAGTGCGTCGAGTGAAGCCACCACCATAATAGGCAAGTAGGGTTGAATCCAAGATGGCAAGGTAGGATCAATCAAAAACCCGAGAACAAGCCCGAGAACAAGCCCGAGAACTGCAAGCACTTTCTTTCTCCTACCTAGTATCTATTCTGGAATTATAACCGTTTTATAGGAGTGGTACGCTCCGGCGCGCATACGAATATCCGTCTGCTGCGTGATTTCGGTCGTGATTCCATATCGAGTCTGTAAGATTCCTAAGAAGTCAGCAGCAGACCCAGTCGAGAGGCCCTTGAGGAGATCATTTCGAGACCCAATTGCGTCGATTTGATATGGACTGGACACTGGCGTTAGATTCACTAGGACAGCCCCTCCTGCAGCCCTAATAGCGGTCTGTGGCCCCACGCGTATTCCATTCACAGTTACCGCTTCTGCTCCGGACTGCCAAAGCTGGTTAATAATCGTTTGCAGATCACGATCTTGCACCCGTTTGCTGTCAGCTTCGGGGTCTGAAGCAGCAATATAGTTAGCATCCGAGATTACTACCCGAATGCCCGGGCCAGACACCGCTGAGAGGCTGGTAACGGCAGGAATGTCCCCCGGATTTAACTGTAGAATGTCCTCATCATTGGTTAGATTCTGTATCTGGCTAGAGAGTGAGCTATTGCTGGCCTCTGCCCGCTTGACCTCAGCTTGCAGGTCGCTTACCTGAGTACGCAGGGGATCGAGAACATCATTCTCTAAATTTCGAGCAGTTAAGTCCTTAATGGCAAAGATTGTACTCGCTACCAGTAAGGTAGTGAGAACAACCGTCGCAAGCTTACCGAGAAATCCCGTGCTGGCAGAGTAACGCTCGTGGTCGGAAGCAACCAGATGGTATCCATGCTCCAATGGGTCGGTAAAGATTTGCCGCAAAAGATGCTCATCGACATCTATGCTGCTCTGCTTTTTAGCCATTAAAAGCTTCCTGGACCGCTAGATTCCGGCGTGTATCATCCCGCAACTCGATTATCAATCTCCGTAATGCGTGAGAGGCATCTTCGTTTTCAAAAAGCCATTTATCACTGCTTACGATAACGGGGTGGCGCTCCCATTGAGACCCTGGGGCGTCTGTAATCGAAACCCGTTTCGGATATGCGGCCAACACATATCTAGTTCCCATCACGATGCTATGAGACTCCCAGTAGTCCCTCACCTGCCGGAAGAAGTCTTGCTCAAAGTCCAACATTAGATCACCATGGGAAGCACGGTTCATTCCAGTCAAAGTCGCGGTCAGGAAATCGTTCGACAATGCAGCGTGGTGAACCGCGTGCCAAGCGCGCTGTTTAACAGTGCTTGAGGGGATCGAGGACAGTGCGGTTTGACGGAGTATCTCGCCCTCGCCGGATCTGTCCCACTCCTCTAGCTTGAGTATCTGCTTTTCGGTGATTTTCCCGGCCCGCGCTAAAGCAATAATTGCAGCCCATACTTGTGCGGGTAGCAGACCGTCCGAGTCGCTCGCCTGCTGCAGCAACCACTCTGTTTCATTCTCCGACATATCACTAGAGGCTAATTCAACCCGGATGTCGAACCATGCCTTCTTGAAATCTGGTTCGATTTCACGCCCCAAAGCCTGGATGGAAGCGTCGTGTAGCATCGCTGACGCAAGTTCCCGCTGAGCCTGCGACATGAACCTTTCCACAGCCGAACTGGCATACCTCAGACAAGCCTCAAACAGCCCTAGGTTCGTTTCATTTGCGGCGTGCCGAGCGACTAGCTTCACAAACTGGGTCGGGTCAAGCTCTCCGTCGTAAACGGCCAACCACAGGCTCTGCCAAGCAACTGCGCGAGTCAACGAGTCTGGAATCTCACTCATGTGCTCTTCGAGCCCGGCAAGACTTTGTTCATCCAGTCGGAAAACTCCATAGGTGGCGTCATCGGCATTAGGAATCAGAATCATTGAGTCTGCTTCTGTATGCTCTACTGTAAGACTCTCTTGATCGAGCAGGACCGGGCGTGAATTAATCAGGGTAAAAGCACCATCATGCACACCGTATTCGTCGAGACGGAATCTATGCGGACGAACCACGCCACCCGTCACGCCAGGTAGGTCTGGCACATGCTGAGTGAGCGTCAGTTGATGGTGATTCCGCCGGCAGGTAATCACAGATGGACCGGAGGTTTTCAACCAACTATCGACCCATCCCTGCAAATCCATCCCGGTGGTTTTCTCTAGCACAGAGATTAAGTCATTGAAGTTGGTCGCAGTGAAGGCCTTCTCAGCAAAGTATTGTTGTGCCGCCTTAAAGAATGCTTCTTCCCCAACATATGCCATGAGCTGCTTCAAAACGGAGGCACCCTTTGCATAGGTGATACCGTCAAAGTTTTGTTTGGCTGCGTCAAGATCCGGAATATCAGCCATGATGGGGTGCGTGCTCGGGCGCTGGTCTTGAATATACGCCCAGCCCTTTCGCGAAATCGCGAATGAGGTCCAAGCATCTGAGTATTCGCTGGCTGCGGCTTCAGCGAAGGTCCCCTGATGGTCGGCAAAGGATTCCTTCAGCCACAGATCATCCCACCAAGCTGGGGTCGCGAGATCACCAAACCACATATGACACATTTCGTGCAAGATGATATTACCACGACGAGCTCGCTGAGTTCGAGTAGCTCCCCCTCGGACAATGTAGCTTTCCGTGAAGGTTACACAACCGGGGTTTTCCATTGCCCCCAAGTTATATTCGGGGACAAAGATCTGGTCATACTTCCCCCAGGGGTAAGGGAATTGATATTCCCGATGGAAGAAGTCGAAACCGTTTTTGGTTACCTTGAAAATGTCGTAGTGATCGAGGTGCGGTAGCAGGGACTGACGGCAGTACAGTGCTAAGGGAATCTCTAAAGCAGTGCCTTCACACTCCCCTGTCCAACTCTCCCCATCTACCTTTGCGTATTCGCCCGCAACTACACAAGTAATGTAAGAAGACAAGGGCGGGGTCTGGGCATAGTGATGCTGGACAATACCTTCGCCTGCATCCGTGGCGATTTCGGGCTGATTGGAAAGCACGATCCAGTCTTCAGGAGCGATAATGCTAAAGGACCACTTTCCTTTCAGGTCGGGCTGATCGAAGCAAGCATAAACGCGATGCGCATCAAAAGGTTCGTATTGGGTATAGAGATAGAAACGGCCGTCCTCTGGGTCATGGTAGCGATGGAGTCCCTCCCCTGAGGTCGAATATATGCAGTTGGCTACTACGGTTACCGTATTGGGATTATGGGTATCAAGGCCAGTGAGCTTCAACTTGCTGTCGGAGATTTCG
Source organism: Boudabousia marimammalium (assembly GCF_001936115.1). GTDB lineage: Bacteria > Actinomycetota > Actinomycetes > Actinomycetales > Actinomycetaceae > Boudabousia > Boudabousia marimammalium. The sequence goes on along the minus strand of NZ_MPDM01000003.1, from coordinate 120,128 downwards.
ATTGACGAGGGCGTCCCGTTAATCTCCAGCGAAATAATCTCATCAGCAGTGATGTCGATGAAGGTTTCCTCAGTCGTTGAGAAGAAAGTCACCGTGCTACTGGAAAGGAAGGTATCCTTTTGCTTTGCCCCTGATAAGTCGAGCTTGATTGAGTAGGTGTCTACCTGCAAAGTTTCATGCCGAGAGGCTGCTTCAATACGAGTAAGAGTCATAGCTCAATAATAGACTAACGCGCGTCACAGGGGCATCTCACGGGAGAATCACCGCAAATGAGTATTTTAGTGCGCGACTAAACTATCTTGTGGCGGTTCGCTGCCGAAAGTTAATGGGGGTAATCAGAAACTGATTACCCCCATTTGAGCTCGGCCAGAACCTAAGTTCTGACTGTCGGGCTGACAGGATTTGAACCTGCGACCCCTTGACCCCCAGTCAAGTGCGCTACCAAACTGCGCCACAGCCCGTGTTGTTGGCACGAGTGCCGACGACTCGGAAATAATATCGCGACCCGACGGGAAACGGCAAATCGAAACTATCGACGACGCTTTTCTTTAATGCGAATGGAAAGTCGAATGGGAGTGCCAACAAAGCCGAATTCCTCGCGTAAACGGCGTTCAATGAATCGACGGTACGCCGGATCGAGAAAACCGGTGGTGAAAATCACGATTCGTGGAGGCTTGCTAGACACCTGTGTGGCGAAGAGAATACGCGGCTGTTTACCTCCCCGGACGGGATGCGGGTTCGCAGCAACGAGCTCACCTAAAAAGGCATTCAGTCGGCCGGTGGAGACACGAGTACTCCAGCCTTCCAAGGCGTCATCCAAAGCCCTCTCAATCCGGTTAGTGTGCCAACCGGTGCGCGCGGTGACATTGATTCGCGGAGCCCACTGCAGCTGTACCAGACCGCGCTCTTGTTCTCTACGCAAAGCACGCTGGCGTTCCTCGTCTACCAGATCCCATTTATTGTTCACAATGACGAGGGCGCGGCCGGCATCCACGACCTGTTGCAAGATGCGCATATCTTGATCCGATAGTTCGTCAGCCGAGTCCAGCAGCACCATGGCAACTTCAGCTTTCTCTAGGGCTGCCTGGGTGCGTAGTGAGGCATAATAGTCGGCACCAATCGATTTATACATGCGCCTGCGAATGCCAGCAGTGTCGACGAAACACCAGGCGCGTCCATCAATTTCAACTAGTTCATCTACCGGATCACGGGTGGTACCAGCAGTTTCGTTGACAACTACTCGCTCGCTCCCAGCTAAGGCGTTTAGTAAGGATGACTTGCCAACATTCGGTCGACCAAGGAGCGCTACCCTGCGCACACCGTGAGTGGGTTTGGGAGCTGATACGGCAGAGACTTCGGGAAGGACGGAGAGTACATGATCCAAAAGATCACCTGCTCCCCTACCATGCAGAGCCGAGACCGGCCATGGTTGTCCCAAACCAAGAGACCAGAGGGTGGCAGCTTCAGCTTCTTGCTGATCCGAGTCAACTTTGTTGGCAACCAAAACCACGGGTTTGCCAGATTGACGCAGCAACTGCACGACCCTCTCATCAGTAGAAGTGGGACCTACATTTGCGTCAACGACGAACATCACAGCGTCGGCCTGTTCAATGGCAAGCTCGGCCTGCTCTGCAACGGAGCGGTCGAGTCCCTTGACGTCTACTTCCCAACCACCGGTATCTACCATCATGAAGTGACGACCGGCCCACTCCGCAGGATAGGAGACTCTGTCGCGGGTTACGCCGGGCTTGTCTTGGACTACTGCTTCGCGGCGGCCCAGGACGCGATTAACCAGGGTCGATTTGCCTACGTTCGGACGCCCAATAATAGCGAGAACGGGAAGACCACCGAATTGATCTTGTTCCTCGGTATCGAACTGTGCTTCTAGCAGCGTTAGTTCTTCCTCAGTGAGCTCGAAGTCCTCCAAGCCGGCACGCAAAGAAGCAGCGCGAAGCTCTTCCTCCTCAGTAGCCTCGGTAGGCGCATGGCCAGGCACTAGCGGCTGAGGCTCATCAAATTCTTCTTGAATAGTCATTTCGTTCTCCTGACAAAGACAGATAACCCAGCTTACCGGGTTTGCTAGGGCAACTCAGTCGGAAAGCTGGTCATTTTTCGCTACTATGGCCAGTTTAACTATTTCGGCCGTGGCTTCTTCAATACTTAAATCCGTCGTATCAAGCAAGACTACGCCCTCGGCGGGCTCCTCGAACTGCGCCACCGTGGCGTCGTCACGGTCTCGACGCAACACCGCATCACGTACAGATTCAGCTTGAGCTGAGGTTCCCAGCTCTCCTGCTCGGCGGGCTAAACGCGTTTCCGGGGAGGCAGTAACCACCACTCTGACGGGGGCCTCGGGTGCAACTACGGTTGTAATATCGCGGCCTTCCGCTACGATGCCTCGGCCTTGGGATACTGAGTCGCTAATAATCTGTTGTTGTGCTGCCACCATGATCTTACGGATTGCCAAATTGGTTGCCACAAATGAAACAACGGCGGAGACTTCCTCGGTGCGAATCAGCGACTGAACATCTTTCCCGTCAACCAGAATCTGACCGGAATAGGGATCATGCGCAGGCGCGAATCGCATCTTGCCCACCGCAGCCGTGCAGGCATCACTGTTGTGCAAGTCAATCCCCAGTTCTTGGAGACGGACCGTGGCGGCACGATACATCGAACCTGTGTCCAAATAGTCCAGCCCTAAGGTGTCACTTACGCGTTTAGCCACAGTGGATTTACCGGAGCCAGCTGGACCATCCATTGCGATCACCAGTCCAGCAAAGTCCGGTTCGTTTTCAGTTAGCATGATTCTCTCCATCATAGTTTCCGGCTAGGCAGGAATAACCTGCCAGTTTCGAGATTCTAGATATTCACTCAACTCGACAGCTTTCGTTTGATGAACCGTCAGCCAAGCTAAACCCACCCGTTGTCCTACTGAGTGCTCAATCCGGAGGTCCTCGATATTGATTCCAGCTGCACCAACCTCGTTGAAGAGGCGTCCCAGCTCTCCGGGAGCGTCGGGAACGAGAACTCCCAGTTCTGCAGTGTGTACAGCAGCCTCACCGTGTTTTCCGGGAATCCGAGCAACCCCCTGGTTGCCCTTCAGCATTACGGAATGCACAGCACTTTGGGCTACTCCTGTAGGTGGCTCGACCGGGGCTTTTGCCAAGCCATCAATCAGTTCAGTGCATGAAGCTACGATCTCTTTCAGGACCTTTACGACTGCCGGAGCGTTGGCGGTTGTAATTGCAGTCCAAAGTCTCGGGTCGGATGAAGCTATCCGGGTCATATCACGCAATCCCCCGCCAGCTAAATTGAGGGAGGTCGAGGGCGCATTCACGAGGCAGCCCGCCAGAATAGAAGAAAGTAACTGCGGCACATGGGAGATAAGAGCCACGGCTTGATCGTGCGTCTTCGCGTCCAGCTCGGTCACAAAAGCTCCCACATCCTGCGCCAAAGTCAGCACCTGAAGAGCCGCCTGCGGGTTAGTGCATGGGTGCTTCACCAGCACCCATGCACGCCCGACAAATAAATCCGCGTCTGCTGCGGTTGGGCCAGTGGATTCGCGTCCTGCCATAGGGTGAGAACCGACGTAGCGAGCAGCCTGTGGATGGGCAAAAACCTGTTTCATAATTTGGGACTTCACCGAAGCAACGTCCGTAACTGTTGCCTCAGGGAACTGCTCCAATGCGCCGATAACCAGCTCTCCCACAACATCAGGAGGAGCAGCCACTACTACTAGCGCTGGCTGAGGCAGGTCACCATTCCAGAGGCGCCCAGCTCCCATATCCTGAGCCAAGAGCTGCGAGGTAGGCGAAATATCATAAAGGTATACCTCTACCCCGGCGCGGCTCAGCGCTAGTCCTAGGGATGTCCCCAACAGCCCTGTCCCAATCACCAAGACGGGCCCATCCAGCCGGCTAATAAACTCAGGATGCCGACTCATCAGAGCTCGACCATTCGCATCAGCTGTGCCAGCTGGTCGCCTTCTAGTCGCTTCACAGTACCGGGTTTCATATGCCCCAAGAACAGTGTGCCAAACCGTGTTCGCACCAGTGACTGCACCGGGTATCCGGCAGCTTCCATCATGCGCCGCACCACGCGGTTTTTACCGGAGTGCAACTGGATTTCGACTAGGCTGCGGTCGTTATGGATACCCTTAACGGTAAAGCCGTCAACTGAGACCCTACCGTCTTCCAGCTCAATTCCGGTCATCAGGATACGGCCCAGCCCCCTCGGCACCTGTCCTTGTACGGTAGCAACATAGGTTTTCGGAACCTCCCAAGAAGGATGCGCGAGCCGGTTCGCTAACTCTCCATCGTTAGTCAAGACAATGAGCCCCTCGGTGTCGGTGTCAAGCCTTCCGACATGGAAAAGCCGCTCATCATAGTCAGCCACATAGTCTGCAAGGCACGGCCTGCCTCCCGGGTCTGACATGGTTGAGACTACGCCAACTGGTTTATTGAGCACTACGGTGACGTTCGATTGGTCCAAGAATACGCGCTTGCCGCGAACATGAATCACTGCGGTTTCAGGATTCACTCTCGTTCCTAGTTCGGTAACTCTCTGGCCGTTCACCTGGACTTTCCCGCGGGCAATCAGCTCCTCAGCGGCCCGCCTTGAGGCCACCCCTGCTTGGGCTAATACTTTTTGGAGACGCACCCCATCTGGTACGTGTGGATCATTCATCTTCTTAAACTCTCAATCTCATCCATTACATCTGGAAGTTGGTCGGCAGCGGGATAGTAGGGTGCCATCGGGGGCAAGTCATCTAGGCTTCGTAGCCCAAAAGCTTCGAGGAACTGCGAGGTGGTGCAATAGTGCAAAGCTCCGCTCTCAGAGGTTCCAGTTTCTTCAATCAAACCACGGGCAGTCAAAGTCCGCACCACCCCGTCAACGTTCACGCCACGGATTGCGCTAATTTGGCCGCGAGTTACCGGCTGCCGGTAGGCCACTACAGCTAAAGTCTCGAGTGCTGCCTGAGAAAGACGCGAAGTCTTTTCCCCAATCACAAAACGTTCAATCACGTGAGAATACTCATCGCGTGCGTAGATGCGCCAACCTTCTGCTACCTGTCTCAGCTCAAATCCGTGCCGAGGGTGTTCGGGGACTTCACCGTTATAGGTTCGTTGAAGAGCGAGAATCGTATTCTCAACGCTCTGTGCATCAACCCCGGTGGCTGCAGCGATGTCTTGGATGCTGGCGGGTTCGGTCGCAACCATCAATATAGCTTCAATCAGCTGAGCTAGCTGAGGTGGAACCGTCAATGCAGAAACGTGGGGCAGGGGCGCAGATTTAGGCAACAGCTTCACTCCCTGAATAGTTTTTGATGCGGTCGTCATTTCGGGTAATCAGGAGCTCACCCAACACCTCTGGTTGTTTCACTTCGATTACGCGGTCACGGTATAGCAATAGTACAGCTAAGAACAAAGCTACTGCGTGCCCGAGAGTGGGTGCTTCTTCCTGTAGCTGAGTGAAGGTGCACGACCTGCTCCGGCGGAGCTTCGCCAAGATGGTGTCGACCTGGGAAGAGACAGAAACGGTCGCAGAGTGGACATGCCGCGTTTCTACCTGCGGTTCCGGTTGGTGAAAGGCATCCCACGCATAGTTGGCGAGGCGGCGCACATCAATGTTGATTTTTATGGGGGGAAGTATCCGTTCGTAGCGTTCTTCTAGGGGAACCGCCCGCGGCGTTGACTGGGACCAGGTTGCGAAACGCTGCGCCAAGAATTCAGTTGCCTGCTTAAAGGCGCGATACTGCAATAGGTGCGAGAACAGCACATCCGCTGCTTCTAGTGCCGCGAGGGTGTCGTCGTCAGTTTGTTCATCAACGGGAAGCAAACGAGCGGCTTTCGCGTCGAGGAGGGTGGCCGCAACTACCAAAAACTCGCTGGTTTGCGAAAAGTCAGTGACCTTATCCATGTAGGCAATAAACTCTTCTGTCACCGCAGAAAGCGCCAGTTCAGTTAAGTCCAGCTTTCGCTTCGCAATTAAAGACAACAGCAAATCAAAGGGACCCGAGAAGTTATCGAGATGCACTTCAAAGGTCTGTGGGAGATGAGATTTTTCACCATCCATTTTGGATATCACGCAACATTACCGCGGGCAATCATTTCACGGGCTAGACTACGGTACGCGTCAGCACCCGAGTGGGTAGGTGCGTATGTAGTAATCGGTTCAGTTGCCACCGAAGCATCCGGGAACTTCACAGTTCTACGGATCATTGTCCGGTAGACCGTATCGCCAAAAGCTTCCTGTAGACGATCCAAAACTTCACGAGAATGCAAAGTCCGGGTATCCACCATGGTAGCCAAAATACCATCAATCTTAAGACGCGGGTTCAAACGTTCTTGCACCTTTTCAATCGTCTCTATCAGCAGTGCAACGCCGCGCAAAGCGAAAAACTCCGCTTCCAGTGGGATCATCACGCCATGTGCTGCAGTCAATGCGTTAACGGTAAGCAGACCAAGTGAAGGCTGGCAGTCGATCAGAACCAAATCATAATCATTCATGATGGGACGCAGAACTCGCTCCAACGCCTGTTCGCGCGCCACTTCATTGACCAGCTGCACCTCAGCTGCGGACAAGTCAATATTTGCAGGAATAATGTCTAGTCCTGGAACTGCAGTATTCACAATGACATCACGCACATCTAGGCGGGGGGTCATCAGCAGGTTGTATATCGTTTCATCCAGTTCATGAGCATTAATCCCCAAGCCGGCGGAAGCAGCACCTTGCGGGTCAAAATCCACGATGAGGACACGACGCCCCAGCTCAGCCAAAGCAGCGGACACATTAATGGTCGAGGTCGTTTTACCGACGCCGCCCTTTTGGTTACACATAGCGATTACGCGCGCCGGACCATGCGATTGAAGTACCGGCGGTTCCGGGAACTCACCCTCGTCCCCTGAACCCCATTGCAACAATGTTCCCTGTTCCACTTTGGGTCCCCTTCTTCCAGTATTTATTTCAGTATAGATTAGGAAACTGGCTTAGCCCTCAACATCTAAGGGCGGGGCAAGTACTTGCACCTTCAAGTCTTGCTGTGGAGGCTCCCAAGTATGACAATCAGCCACAACCTGTTCACCCGAGCGAATATCTTTCACCTCATCAACATCGCCGGGGAACCAGACAAAGGGGATACCGCGTCGATCCGCTGCTTTAATCTGTTTGCCAAACTTTGCGGCCTTATCGGCCACATCGGTACTGATGCCACGGGCGCGCAAGGCAGCAGCAATAGCATTAGATTCACCGCGATGTTCCTCATCGTTCACAGCCACATACACGACAGTGGGAACCGGACGGCTAGGAACCAGCAAGTTAGCAGCCATAATGCGCGAAAGCACGCGAGAAACACCAATCGACAGGCCGACGCCCGGATACTTCTTCTTACCATCACCAATCAGGTTATCGTAACGCCCGCCGGAACAAATCGAACCGAGGTCTTCGTGACCTTCAATGAAAGACTCGTAGACGGTTCCGGTGTAGTAGTCTAACCCGCGGGCGATCTTCAGATCCGCAACCAGTAATCCAGGGGCACGTCGCTCCCCCTCTTCTAGCATCGCACGAAGCTCAGCAAGCCCCTCATCAAGAAGCTCTGACTGGTATCCCAAAGCGGTCACCGCTGAGACAATACTTTCAGATTTCGATCCGCTAATCTGCGCCATCTTTAGCAAGACATCTGCTTGCTCTGCCCGGATTCCGACAGACTCTAGCTCTTCTCGGACCTGGTCAGCACCAATCTTGTCCAGTTTATCCAGGCACCGCAAAGCATCTTCGACCTGTTCGATTCCGGCGCCTTCACAGATACCTTGAACAATCTTGCGGTTGTTCACGCGAATTGTCACCGCGGGAAGACCAAGCTTACTGAGGGCCTCTCCCATCACAAGAGCAAGTTCAACTTCATGGTGGAAGGCAAGTTCTCCCTGCCCCACCACATCAATATCAGCTTGGATGAACTCTCGGAAACGACCATCTTGGGGACGCTCTCCACGCCAAACCTTTTGAATCTGGTACCGTTTGAACGGAAATACTAGGTGACCGGCATTCTCATTGACAAAACGGGCGAAAGGAACGGTCAGGTCAAAATGTAAACCGAGACGCTTACCCTTCGACATCTGCCGATCAATATCAAGGTTAGAATCTTGCAGACGGGAAAGCAAATAGATTTCCTTGGAGGTTTCACCTTTTCGCAGTAACTGAGAAACCGGCTCTACTGCCCTAGTTTCTAGAGAGGAAAAGCCGTGTAACTCAAAAGTCTCACGCAGGGTGTCTAGCACCTGTAGCTCGACTAGACGCTCCGCAGGCAACCATTCAGGGAAACCGGAAATCGATGCAATGTTTTTAGCCATAGATATCAACCTAGTTTGCGTGCCTGGCGAATATAAGCATTCGTAGACAACTGTGTGGATAGAAGTGTTGCCGGTCCATGACCAGGCAATAAAAGAGAGTTAGGATCGAGCACATTTGCGGTAGTACGTAAAGAATGCAGCATCTGTCGATTGTCTCCGCCCGGAAGGTCGCTCCGGCCAACCGAACCGGCGAACACGTGATCTCCGGTAAAGACAATCATGCTGGGAACCTGTTCAAGCACCTCAGCCTCAACGCTCACTTCATCTGGGATGGTGCCAGCTTCAATTACTCCACCCAAGAGCAACAACACTTGACCTTCAGTGTGCCCAGGGACTGAAAACCCCCTCACCACCAGACCTTCGGCGAATTTGAGTCCAGATTCAAAAAACCCAATTGGATAGACACGAAGGTCTTCGGGTTGTTTCCAATCGCCATAAAGTTCCCGCAAATTCGGCAATGGAAGGCTACCGCCAGAGGTACTCGTGGCAGGATCCTTCATCCGATACAGGTCTGGCCGTGAGACATAGCAGGGTGCAGAAAACTCAGCTGCATCCCAAACATGGTCAACGTGCGCATGCGTAATCAGTACGGCGACAACCTCTAGATTCTGAGCTGAGACAGCGGCTTTTATTCGGTCGCCAGATCCTGCCCCAGGGTCGATAACTATTGCCTTTCCGGAGTCTGATACCAGGTAGCAGTTCTCCGCAAAAAATGGGGCGGTAAATCTTTGAATACGCATGGAGATATTCTAGCGTGCCTGTGAACTTTACACACTTACAGCGTCTGTTGATAACAAAATGCTAAGAAACAGGCCATTAGGCTTTGCGTTAAGCTACTTAACGGATAAACTGTTATCGGTAACACAGCAGCGTGCCATTTTCAGCATGCGCACTGTGTTCTTGCGTTACATTACGGCCGAGCTTTCGGCCCTCACTGAATAAAAGGATCACCGTGTCTGATAACACAGAACAGAAGGAAACTGAAACTATCGTTCCTCCCGCCTCCACTCCGCACGCCCCGGATAGTGCAATTGCTCAAGCAGCGCTAGCTTTCGGTCGAATCGATGACGAAGGAAACGTGTGGGTACAAGATGGCGAAACCGAGCGTCAGGTGGGACAGTACCCTGATGGTGTTCCTGAGAATGGCCTAGATTTATATGTCCGCCGTTACTTGGATCTGTTCGCTCAGGTAAAGCTTTTCGCTGATCGTCTCCCACACCTTGCCCCAAAGGAAATCGACCAGACTTTGGTTTCTCTCCGTGAGGGAGTAAAAGAGCCAAACGCGGTTGGCGATTTACCTGCGTTGCGTGCTCGCGTAGAAGCTCTAGCGGAAACCGCTGAGCAACGTAAGGAAGAAGCCCGCAAGGCTCGCGCAGAAGCAAAAGAGAAGGCTCTTAAGCTTCGCACGGAAATCGTTGAAGCAGCCGAGGAAATAGCTAACCAAGATCCGGCACGAACTCAGTGGAAGATGTCTGGCCAGAAGTTCCGCGAGTTACTCGATGAGTGGAAGAAGAATCAGAAGTCCGGACCGAAGCTGGATCGTTCCGCTGAGGATGCACTCTGGAAGCGTTTCTCTGCTGCCCGTACTCTGTTTGACCGCAACCGTCGTCAGCACTTTGCAGCTCTGGATGCCCGTCAGGATGAAGCCAAGCGGGTCAAGGAAGAACTTATCGCGGAGGCGGAGCGTCTCTCCAGCTCCACAGAGTGGGGTGCTACCGCTGGGGCGTATCGCGACTTGATGACTAAATGGAAGGCGGCGGGTCGCGCTTCCCGCAAGGTAGATGATCAGCTTTGGGAGCGTTTCCGTGCCGCTCAGCAGCGCTTCTTTGACGCGCGGCACGCCGCCAATTCTGCCATGGATGCAGAGTTCGGTGAGAACCTGAAGGTTAAGGAACAGCTTCTTGAAGAAGCTGAGGCTTTGCTGCCTATTACTGATTTAGAGGTTGCGAAATCCAAGCTTCGTGTCATTCAGGACAAGTGGGATGAAGCAGGTAAGGTTCCCCGCGCTGATATGCAACGCGTTGAGCGCCGTATGCGTGCAGTAGAGGATGCCATTCGCGATGCAGAGCAAGAGCTGTGGCGCAAAAACAATCCTGAGACCAAGGCCCGTGCTGAGGGCATGCTCGGTCAGCTGGAGACGCTGATTGAGGAGATCAATGAAGAGATTGCGGCAGCTGAGGCATCTGGAGATTCAAATAAAGTCGAGGAACTCAAGTCTGCTCGTGACGCTCGGGTGGCTTGGCTGGAACAGGTTAAGAATTCTGTAGACTCGTGATCTGAATTTCTCTGAATATAGAGCTTAGGGGCGAACCAAATGGTTCGCCCCTAAAATTCGCCTAGATACACTCAAACTCAAATACTTTGAAGCACATGGCTAGTATTTACCTCTTAGGTTTCTTCTGCTTTTTCTTTCCGTTACCTTTAACGGTATTGACACGATAAACGTCGTATACGCCATCAACCTTGCGCAGGCTAGCTATCAATGCTTTCAGGTTGGCGGCCTCTGCTAGCTCAAGCGTGAACCGAGCATAGCCGATTTGGTCACTGGTGGACTTGAAAGAGCCGGACCGAATAGCCAGTTTATATTCAGAAATTACCTTTGACAGATCCACCAATAATGAGGGGCGGTCTAAGGCTTCTACCTCGATTTGTACTTCAAAACTAGCATTCGAATTGGATATCCACCGAACTCCGATAATACGTTCCGGTTCTAACTGAAGGTTTTTTGCGTTAGGGCAGTCCTTTTGATGTACAGATACCCCAGAGCCACGGGTGATAAAGCCGATGATTTCATCACCCGGTACTGGGGTGCAACACTTAGCCAGTTTAACCAGCGCATCATCGCCTTCCAAACCTGCCACCTCAACACCCGAGCTTGACTGTCGCGCCGAACGTTTTGTGGAAACTTGTGTCGGCACAATCGCTTCAGAAAGGGTCTCCTCTGTCCCGACTTCGCCGCCCTGAAGATCTACCAAACGCTTGATGACGTTAGCCGAGGAATACTTGTGCTCCCCCACTCCGGCATACAAGCCAGAAACCTCAGAGTAGCCCAGGTCGGTAGCTACAGCCAACAGGCTCTCATGTGTCAGGAGGCGTCGCAGAGGAAGATTCTGTTTCCGCATTGCGGCTGCCAGCTCGGCCTTACCTGCCTCTACAGCTTCCTCCCTGCGTTCACGAGTGAACCATTGGCGGATTTTGTTCCTTGCCCGGGCTGAAGCGACAATCTTGAGCCAGTCCTGGGATGGACCTGACTTCTCTGCCTGAGAAGTAAGCACCTCTACCTTATCGCCATTTTCGAGTTGGTAATCCAAAGACACCAATCGGCCATTTACCGTGGCGCCGACAGTCCGGTGACCCACCTCGGTGTGGACTGCATAGGCGAAGTCGATAGGTGTGGAACCTTGCGGCAGGGCAATAATGGAGCCCTTCGGGGTGAACACATAAACCTGCGTACCACTGATTTCGTACCTGAGTGAGTCGAGGAACTCTTCCGGATCTTGGGTTTCTGATTGCCAGTCCACCAACTGACGTAGCCAGCCCATCTCCTGTTCCTGTTGAGTGCCGGCTTTTGAATCTCCAGATCGCGCATTCGGGTCCTGCTTGTATTTCCAATGCGCAGCCACGCCATACTCAGCCCGACGGTGCATATCGTAGGTACGAATCTGTACCTCGATTGGCTTGCCTTCCGGGCCTAGTACTGTCGTATGTAACGACTGGTACATATTGAACTTGGGCATGGCAATATAATCTTTGAACCGTCCAGCCAAAGGATGCCACTTTGCGTGCAATGCACCCAGCACCGCATAACAATCCCGCACCGTTTCCACTAAGACACGCACTGCAACTAAATCATAGATTTCATCAAACTCGCGGCCGCGCACGATCATCTTTTGATAAATCGAATAGTGGTGTTTTGGGCGACCGGAAACAGTTCCCTTAATAGCTGAAATGCGGAGTTCCTCCTCGATGGCAACCATTACTTTGTGGAGGTACTTGTCACGGGCAGGTGCCCGCTCTTGAATGAGATTATCGATTTCTGCGTAGCGGCCCGGGTAGAGAGTCTTGAAAGAAAGTTCCTCAAGCTCATATTTGATTGTGTTCATGCCCAGCCGGTGCGCCAAAGGAGCATAAATCTCTAGGGTTTCACGCGCTTTGCGTGAAGCATTCTCCGCTGACACATACTTCCATGTCCGGGCATTGTGCAGCCGGTCCCCAAGCTTGATTACCAGCACGCGAATATCGTGGGACATTGCGACAATCATCTTGCGCACAGTTTCAGCTTGTGCAGCTTCACCGTACTTGACCTTGTCTAACTTGGTGACGCCGTCGACCAAAAGGGCAATCTCCGAACCGAAGTCCGCAGTCAGTTGGTCGAGGGTGTAATCAGTGTCCTCAACCGTGTCGTGCAGAAGGGCAGCCGCGAGCGTAGTAGAGGTCATCCCTATTTCCGCAAGGATTGTAGCGACCGCCACCGGATGTGTGATGTACGGTTCTCCAGACTTACGGGACTGCCCTCGGTGACAACGCTCAGCCACTTCATAGGCGCGTTCAATCAGGTGTATATCCGCTTTCGGATGGTGCGCCTGAACCGCCCTCACTAGGGGTTGAATTTCAGGCGCAGTAGTCTGGCGGCGGGACCCGAAACGGAATAAGGATGAACGCACCCTCGAACCTGGCACCACCGAAGATGATGCTGTCGAGTTTGAAGTGGAATCAGTCATTTTTCTATTCTAGGACTTTTCTCACGCAAATGCGCGTAAGACCCAGCTTAGAAAGAAACGAAAGCATCGACCTCATAGGCGCTGAGCTGGTCCCGGCCTTTGAGTGCAAGTAGTTCCATCAGGACACAAACAGCAGTCACTGAAGCGCCAGAACGTTCGACCAATTCTATAGCAGCTTTAGCAGTGCCGCCGGTGGCAAGGACGTCATCGATGATGAGAACCCGGTCGTTCTCCCTTACTGAATCAGGGCGAATTTCCATGCGTGCTGAACCGTACTCTAAGTCGTAGTCGACACCGATCACCGGTCCGGGGAGCTTTCCTCCCTTACGGATGGTCAGCATCCCAACACCGAGCTTGATTGCCAGAGGAGCCGCGAGGACAAACCCTCGGGACTCCAGTCCGGCGATCGCATCTACTTTGCCACGATACCGCGCTGCGAGCAAGTCAATCAGCTGGCCGAAGGCCTCCCCATCAGCTAACAGAGGAGTGATATCACGAAACAGGATCCCCTTTTCTGGGAAATCGGGAATTTCACGTAGATGGGTGGTAATCAGTTCGGCTAGTTGATCATGCGTGTTCATCGTTTGCTCCGTGGTTTACGTCGGGGTTGCGCTTTCTGGCCCTTGTGCTCGCCAGACTGCATCGGAGCCACGCGGACTGCCGCTGCCGTTGCCACATGCTCCTTGTCCTCTGTAGAACCTTCAGCCTGCAAAGCGCGACGGGCTTGTACAGCCGCATTGTGCTCAGCTCCACGCTTGGCCCTATCATGCAACCATGTCAAAGTCGGAGGCGCGATAAAAAGTGACGAGAATGCGCCAGCAATCATGCCGACGAACAAAGCCAGTGCGATATCTAGCAGTGTGCCAGCACCAAGCAACCAGGTACCAATCACCAAAATAGAAGTCACCGGCAGCAAAGCAACCACCGAGGTATTGATTGAGCGAACAAAGGTCTGGTTGACTGCAAGATTGACCAACTCGCCGAAGCTGAACCGGTACTGCGCTGTATATCCCTTGGTGAGTTCACGGACCTTATCGAATACAACAACGGTGTCGTAGAGAGAATAAGCCAGAATGGTCAAGAAGCCAATCACAGTGGCCGGGGAAACCTCAATTTGTGTGAGGGCGAAGAACCCAGCCAATACGAACATATCGTGCATCAGAGCGAACAAAGCAGCGGCAGCCATACGCCAGTTACGGAAGTAGATCGTCATCAGCAAAGACACAAACAGCAAGAAAATGCCCAAAGACATCAGTGCCTTCTGCGTAACGCCGCTACCCCATGCGGGGCCGATAAAGGTGGAGGTAACGTCTGCTTCGGAAACGCCGTAGGCCTTTGCAAGAGCTTCGTTCACACGGTAGGTATCAGAATCTCCAAGTTGCTGAGTCTGAACGCGAACAGCACTGGTACCAACTGTTGATACACGAACCCCTTGCTCGACACCGGCGCTCTTCAATGCGTCATAGGCAGGCTGCTGTTCGGTGCTAGAAACGTTGGAGACTGTGAACTCGGAGCCACCACGGAATTCGATACCGGGGTTGATACCCAAGATGGCAGTAGCGAGTCCAGCAATCAGCATCACAGAGATTGCAGCTCCCAAGAAGATCTTGCGCAGACCAATTACGTTAAGTGAGCGTTGACCTGAATGCAGGTCGCGGCCCAGTGCACTTAATGACATCATTTCACATTCTCCTTAGCTTCAGCTGCATCATCCTCAGCAATCACGGATTCCTCTTCACGCTGAGCGCGACGGGCCGCCCGACGCTCTGCAATCGTCATTCCGGATTCGTCAGCGCCTCCTACAGTCTTAACACGCCCACGGCCTGCATAAATCACTTTGCCTTCCGGAGCACCAAGAGTCTCGGCATCAAAACCGGACCAACGCTTACCCTGCCCAAAGAATGGAATCTTCAAAAGCAGCGTCATGACCGGATGGGTAAACATGAAGATGACGGCAAGGTCAATCAATGTAGTCAGCCCCAAAGTGAAGGCGAAGCCTTGGACGCCACCAACTGCCAATACATACAAGATCACAGCAGCAAGGATATTCACTGCATCCGAAATCAAGATGGTGCTCTTAGCATGTTCCCAACCTACCTCGACAGCCTGTAGGAGACTAGCGCCTTCACGCACTTCATCTCTGATGCGTTCAAAGTAAACAATGAAGGAGTCAGCAGTAATGCCGATTGAGATAATCAAACCGGTCACACCTGGGAGCGAGAGACGATACCCCATTCCCCAAGAAAGCAGGGCGACCGATAGGTAGGTCGCAAGTGCAGCAACTGTCAAGGAACCAAGTGCTACCAATGATAGGCCATGGTAGGACCAAGCTAGGTAAACAACTACTAGAATCAAGCCAATGAGACCGGCCCACAAACCCTTCTCAAGATGATCCGAGCCGAGCGTCGCCGAAATCTTTTGTTCGGACTCTACCTTGAAAGTAAGAGGCAAGGAACCGAATTGAAGCTGGTTAGCCAGCAAACGTGCACTTTGCGGATTAAAGTCACCGGTAATCTGAGCGTTACCGTTAGGAATCAGACCTTCAATCCCAGGTGCGGAAACCACACTGCCATCGAGAACGATAGCGAATCGGTTCTTGGTGGGGTTACTCTGACGGAAATCCAAGAGTCGCTTGGAAACGTCAAAGAACTTCTGCGCCCCAGCGTCATTAAATTTCAATTCGACAGCCCATTTACCTGTCAAGCCACCAGCTTGGTTCTGCTGAGGGGCAGCGACAGCCTGGGAGATTTCTGTACCTGTGATATCTACCGGAGAAAGAATGTACTTCTGTGAGCCGTCAGTTGAACAGGCTGCGACAGCCCTATCCGCAGGTTTGGCAGTCTGCTCCGCCAAACGTCGAGCGTCCGTACAGTTCAACATGTAGTAGTCGTACCAAGTCTGTTCGGTAATCCACTCATCAGAGGAGTTATTTTCCGGCTGCTTGGCAGGCTGATCTGAAAGCTGCCCGTCCTTATTGGTGTCCGCGAGTTTGGTAGCGATCTGTTCCGCGGTCAGATTAGAGAACTCTCGCGCTTGGGCAAGTTGCTCTTCACGCTGTTGCTTCTGCTCTGCGGGCTCATTCGGCTCAGGCGTATATGCCTCAATCTGCTTAACCTGAGCTTTGAAGAACTCAGGGGAGATTGCACCATCCGCGCCCGCGGAAACCTGAAGCACGGACCTGAACACCATGAAAGCTGACTTACGGACAAGGTTTAGCGTTTCTTCTGAAGGGTTACCGGGGAGCGACACGACAATGTTCTCTCCACCTTGGGAGGTAATCTCAGCTTCGCTCACGCCAGAGGCATCCACGCGCTGGCGAATAATCTCAATCGCCTGAGCAAGGTCGTCGCTGGTCACCTCTGTGCGTCCACCACTTGTGGAGGCATCATCGGTAGCTTGCGGGGTAAGGATTAACTGGGTTCCGCCCTCTAGGTCGAGAGCTAGGTTGGGGCGCAAGGATGTCTTCCCCGAAATTGAACCAACAGCCAGTGCGATAGCAGCTGCTAGGAGCATCACCATGGATGCAATTAGCGGCCGTCTCGCCTTCTTAGTACGGGTGTCTGCCACGTTTCTTCTTCTCTTAGTCGGGCGCGAGTATGCCGCGCATAGCCACGCAATGTTTAACAGGTAAGATTCTACACTAATAGTGCAGGAGCCGAGTTGTGCAAAAGGTTACGAAAACGTCCACGTTTAGGCGTCTGTATCCTCTTCCTCAACGTCGTTATAAAGTTCAGTTTCTACAAAGTCATCGAGAGCATCAACCTCTAATGAGCCGTCAAGCAAAGTAGAGCCTTCAGCAACCGGGGGTTCTTTCTGCACCACGACAGATCCTGCATCCCAAAGACTCTCATCGCCGAGAGGGGTTTCCAAGACTACTACATCACCATCAATTTCAGCTATTTTACCGTAGAAACCCGCGCGAGTCATGACCCAGTTACCAACTGCTAAGGCTTCAGTGCGTTTAGCTGCCTCACGTTCACGCTGTTTCTTTCCCATGCGACTCAAAATCAATATAACTATCACTAGCGGTAGCAAAGATACCAAGATAGGTCCAAATGACGAAAACTCTCCCATAATTCTCCTAAAGTAGAGGTCCGTCCATAAGTCTAGGGATAATAATGCAAAATTGCGAACTTTAACGCCCGCGTTTACGCTAAACCACTCAATAAATCAGCTGGCATACTAAGCCCGAGATGCTTCCAAGCACTGGCTGTAGCGATTCTCCCACGAGGAGTCCTACTCAAAAAGCCTTCCCTGACTAGATACGGTTCAGAGACAGTCTCAACGGTTTCTGGCTCCTCCCCAATAGACATCGCCAAGGTCGAGAGCCCAACGGGACCACCATTGAAACGATGGATGATTCCTTCCAGCACCATCCGATCCAATCGGTCCAAACCGTAAGGATCCACCTCGAACAGCTCCAAAGCTGCATGGGCGGAAGCCAGCGAGATTACTCCATTACCGTGCACCTGGGCATAATCACTGACCCGTCTGAGCAAGCGATTCGCGATCCTGGGTGTCCCCCGAGAACGCCGCGCTAGCTCCAATGCTGCTGCGGGCTCCAGATCTGCATCGAGAAGCCGGGCTGAGCGAACTACGATTTTCTCCAGCTCATCGTGCTCGTAATACTCCAAGTGACCCGTATAGCCGAAACGATCTCGCAATGGTGCCGGCAATAAGCCCGAACGGGTAGTTGCTCCGACCACAGTAAAAGGAGGCAAGGTCAGAGGAATCGAGGTGGCACCAGGACCTTTACCCACCACTACATCGACCCGGAAATCTTCCATCGCCAGATATAGCATTTCCTCGGCCGGTCGTGCCAGACGGTGAATTTCGTCAATAAAAAGAACATCACCCTCTTGCAAAGATGAGAGTATCGACGCTAAATCACCTGCATGTTGAATCGCCGGACCAGAAGTCAGCCTGAGGGCAGAGCCCATCTCCGAAGCAACAATCATTGCCAGCGTAGTTTTACCCAAACCTGGGGGGCCAGACAATAGAATATGATCAGCGCAAGCACCACGAAGCTTAGCGGCTTCCAATACTAGCTGGAGCTGCTTCCTCAGCTTTGGTTGCCCAACGAACTCTTCTAGTTGCTTGGGACGCAGAGCTGACTCCGCTGCACGCTCTGCGTCAGTGGCTTGAGGTTGAATAATAGATTCTGTCATGACTAGTTACGCAATGCTTTCAGTGCTTCTCTTAACAGTTCCTGCGTGGACAGATTGGGTTGCTGAACCCGTACTTCACGGACCGCTGCGTTCGCCTGGGCACCACTAAAGCCCAATCCCATTAAAGCCTCGCTCACTGTTTCATCTGCTGGGTGAATAGCCGAAGCAACTCCTAATCCTGCCCCAGGTACGGGAGCTCCAAGTTTCTCCCCAATATCCAAAACGATCCGTTGCGCACTCTTTGCCCCAATTCCCGGCACCTGCTGAAGTGCTTTATAGTTCTTATCTGCCACGATTTGCCGCAATTCATCTGCAGAATAAACAGAAAGCATGGCTAAGGCGACCTTTGGGCCAACTTTAGGGACACCGAGCAAGACTTCGAAAGCGAAACGGTCAGATAACTCGGCAAATCCGTATAGAGTCAAAGCATCCTCACGTACAACTAGATGCGTGTGCAACTCATGTTCAGAACCGACCTGTAATGTACTGAGCACAGTAGGGGTCGCATAGACAAGGTATCCGACTCCATTGATCTCCAGCACTGCGTAATTTAAGGTAACACTGTTGACTGTACCCCGCAATGATGCAATCATAGCTCCTCCTCAAATTAGCTTAACTATCGACATTATACATCGAACATGTGTACGACTGAGTGAAGGCTGCCGCGTGTCATCGCCGTCTCGGATCCACGGCCCCTGTCCGGCGAGTCGCCGCTTGGGCTTGAGCCCACTGCTGTTGCGCAGGAGTTAGTTTCTTTCGAGAGGAAACTTTGCCAGAAAGGGAAACCGAAAAATCCTCATCAGCGCCCGAACCCATAATTCCATTGCCCCGCCAAGCGTGGCAGATTGCCACAGCTAAAGCATCAGCAGCATCCGCCGGCTTCGGAGGTTTATTGAGACGCAGGATTCGGGCAACCATAGCTTGTACTTGCGCTTTACCAGCCACGCCACTTCCGGTTACAGCTGCTTTTACCTCCGAGGGAGTATGCACAGCCATCGGTAAGGAGGCCCTACCAACACACGTCATAGCGGCACCCATCACCATCATGGTGGTTGTCACCGACTGCAAGTTATCCTGGACGAACACCCGCTCGATAGCCACCACATCAGGGTCGTAGTCGGTGAGTGCCTGATCTAGGCCGTCTGCAATCTTGCGCAGACGAAAATGAGTTGCCAAGCTTGCATCAGAACGAATTACTCCTACATGCACGAGCCGGGCCTGACGCGAGCTGTCTACATCAATTACCCCAATGCCACAGCGGGTCAGACCCGGATCAATACCAAGTACTCGCACTTAACTCAGTCTTCGGCTTCCAGTTCAGCAAGAACTTCGTCAGAGACCGAAAGGTTAGTGAAGACATTTTGCACGTCGTCAGAATCCTCTAGCGCGTCAATCAACTTAGTAACTTTGCGCATGCCATCCGCATCCAAATCCACCTTGGTTGCGGGAAGCCACTGAACTTCCGCTGATTCGTAGTCAATGCCGGCTTCCTGCAGCGCCTGACGAACCTGAACTACGTCAGTGGCTTCAGAAATGATTTCGAAGAACTCGCCCTCGTCCTCAATCTCGTTAGCACCAGCCTCAAGCACAACTTCGAAAAGCTGATCCTCATCAAGGCCTCCCTCGTGCTTAACCTGAACCACGCCGAAACGTGAGAAAAGGTATGCCACTGAGCCGGGATCAGCCAGTGAACCATTGTTACGAGTAAAAGCGACGCGCACATCAGAGGCAGCCCGGTTACGGTTATCGGTCAAACACTCCACCAGGAAAGCCACGCCATTAGGCCCGTAGCCTTCATACATGATGGTTTCCCAGTTGGCCCCGCCAGCTTCTGCGCCGGAGCCACGCTTTACCGCGCGGTCAATGTTGTCAGCAGGAACCGAGTTCTTCTTAGCCTTCTGAATCGCATCATACAGCGTCGGGTTACCCGCAGGATCTCCACCACCGGTGCGTGCAGCAACTTCAATATTCTTAATCAGGCGGGCGAATAGCTTGCCGCGTTTCGCGTCAATAGCCGCTTTCTTATGCTTCGTGGTAGCCCATTTAGAGTGTCCCGACATAAATACTTCTCCTCAAACTAACGAGATTAATCACCAGTATTCTATCAACATCCCGCGGCAGGCGTAAATGTAGAAGCGGTGCGCCCAGATTCTTTAAGATATGCCACTAGATCAGGCAAACAGGGTGGGAAGACCTCTCCCCCGCCGCTACAAAAGGTTTGTAACTGAGGCAGGCTCAGCGTAACTATCCCCAAGGTTGAAGAACGCTCCGATTCGCTCCAACCATGATTACTGAACTGGACGGCTTCGGGTATCCGGACCCAATAATAGGTTTCTGTGACCGCATAGGGAGCCTCAGCAAAATCCCGCCACGCCTCTCTCTGATAAACCGGACCGAAAAGCTCATCAGTAGTTATTTGTAATCCCAGTTCTTCTTTAATCTCACGAATCCCCGCTTGCGTGGTGGATTCACCCGGCTCAACATTTCCTCCGATAGTATATAGCCACGGGCGACGGGCAGAATCGTTAACGTCAAAGCCTTTCAACAAAACAATCTGGTCACCTTGCAAAACGACGACTCTGGTGCTGGTTTTCCTCAAGTTATTCACTGTCTTCACTTTCGTCAGTCTGCCGGCACAGGCACAGATTCTATTCCGCGAGGTTCTCCCCGTCATATTGCGCTATTGACTTTGGGCCGAGGATGAATCGGCGCTAAGAGAACTGTAATCGCATGAGCAATCTAAACCACTGAACTAGATTCCAGCCGATGCGCGCCTCGGAAGGCAATCAGTGGTATCGAATTTCCCCCGCTCAGGTCAGCTTCAGAATTTGTGCCACGCTTGCGTCAACTCTAAACGCTGTGTTTCCAACAACTGCGGGACAGCCTTCGTCTGGGCAATGAGAGGGAAGAAATTGGCGTCACCACTCCACCTCGGCACAATGTGCTGATGCAAGTGGCCGGCAATTCCGGCGCCCGCCACTTCTCCTTGATTCATTCCCAAATTCAGACCATGGCAGTTTGTTACGCCTTTCACTACCCGCATGGCTTGCGCCGTTACCTCACCAAACTCGACTCGTTCAGCAGCGGTGAGATCCGTAAAGAAAGGGATATGACGATAAGGGAGGACGAGGATGTGCCCGGAGTTATAAGGAAACAGATTCATGACCACGAAAACCAACTCCCCGCGGTACACGATTAGTCCGCTTTCGTCGTCAAGAGTCTGGGCACGACAAAACGGACACTGGCTAACGCTCTGGTCGTCAGGTTTCGCTTCCCCGTGAATATAAGCCATCCGATGTGGAGTCCACAGACGCTGAAAAGCATCTGGCGCACCGGGTAGCAGATACCCGTCCTCTACCTCATAGTCAGTCATGTCTTAGGCGTAATCCTCATTTGAGTGGCTGGCAATGTGCTGAACAATGCGTTCAACAGCTTCATCAACCGGCACCTGATTATCCTGCGCGCCGCTGCGATAGCGGAAGGAAACTGCTCCAGCATCCTTGTCATCTCCACCAGCAATCAAGGTGAAAGGTACTTTGTCCTTGCTGGCGTTGCGAATCTTCTTACCGAAACGATCATCGGAGAGATCGACCTCAACGCGGACACCACGAGCACGAAGTTTATCCGCAATTTCATGACAGTAGTCGTCGAAGGCCTCAGCGACGGGGATAAGGCGAACCTGCTCAGGGGCCAGCCAGGCCGGGAAAGCGCCCGCGTAGTGCTCAACCAAAATGCCAAAGAAGCGCTCGAAGGAACCAAACTTTGCAGCGTGAATCATAATCGGCTGCTGATGTGAACCGTCAGGACCCGTGTAGTGCAGGCCGAAACGCTCGGGCTGGTTGAAGTCATACTGGATGGTGGAGAGCTGCCAGGTACGGCCAATCGCGTCACGCGCTTGGATTGAAATCTTCGGACCGTAGAAGGCTGCACCACCGGGATCGAGGACAGTTTCGATGCCGGCGTCCGCTGCGCATTTGCGTAGAACTTCAGTAGCGGCCTCCCACTGTTCATCAGTACCGATGAACTTGTCCTTCTTCTTCCCGTCCTCATCGCGGGTGGATAGCTCTAGGTAGAACTCATTCAAGCCAAAATCGCGAAGCAAGGAAAGAATGAAGTTCAACAGGTGGTTGATTTCATCGGCAGCCTGTTCAGGCATGCAGTATGAATGTGAATCATCCTGGGTAATCATCCGCACCCGGGTGAGTCCCTGGAGTACGCCAGACTTTTCGTTCCGGTACACGGTACCGAACTCAAAAAGGCGCAATGGTAGCTCACGGTAACTACGACCACGCGACTTAAAAATCAAGTTGTGCATGGGGCAGTTCATGGCCTTCATGTAATATTTTTGCCCCTCATCGTCCATCGGAGGGAACATGCCATCAGCGTAGTATGGCAAGTGTCCAGAGGTGTGGAACAGATCTTCACGCGAGATATGCGGAGTGGAAACATAGAGGAAGCCGCTCTTGATATGAGCTTCCCGGACATAGTCTTCCATCACTCGCCGCACGATTCCGCCCTTCGGGTGGAACACTGGTAGACCTGCACCTAACTCTTCAGGGAAGGAGAAGAGGTCCAGCTCTGCGCCCAGCTTACGGTGGTCACGACGAGCTGCTTCAGCCATCCGGTCCTGATAAGCCTTCAAGTCATCTTTCGAAGCCCAAGCAGTGCCGTAAATGCGCTGCAACTGGTCGTTATCTTGATCGCCCTTCCAATAGGCTGCAGAGAACTTAGTCAAAGCGAAACCATTACCAATCAGCTTGGTACTAGGCAGGTGCGGGCCGCGACACAAATCCGTCCAAACCCGGGTACCGTCACGTCGAATATTGTCGTACATGGTTAGTTCTGCACCGCCGACCTCGACGGAGGCACCCTCGGCCCCGCCACCTTTGGTGGTAACTAGCTCTAGCTTATAGGGTTGCTGGGCAAGCTCCACCCGTGCCTCATCTTCAGAGATGACACGGCGCTCGAAGCGCTGTCCTTCCTTGACAATGCGTTTCATCCGCTTCTCAATCTCTTTCAGCAGCTCAGGAGTCACCGAATCGATATTGCCAAAGTCATAGTAGAAACCGTCCTCAATGAACGGTCCGATACCCAGATTCACGTCGGGGAAAATGTCTTGAACTGCCTGAGCCATAACGTGCGTGCAGGAGTGACGCAAGATATTCAATCCATCTGGGGAGGTAATGAGGATTGGCTCGACCTCTTGTCCGGGAGTTAATTCTGTTGACAAGTCACGTAGTTCTCCATCAATCCGTAGAGCAACTACTTCTTTCCGTTCGGCGAATAAATCAGTGCCCGTACCTGATTCAGATACCGTCACCATAGCCTCACGATTTTCGTCAACCATTTGTACACTCCTTAAAGGATGAAAGATGTCTTTGTTAAAAGTTTACAGCTTAGTGGTGAAACCGGCTTTAAGAAGCGCCCCGGCATCTCAGCTGAGTTTGTAAATCACAGCATAATCTACTCCCCTTGTGGCATCCTTGGAACTAAGCAACTCCCGTGAGCAGAGATTTCGATGACAAGTCAGTCTTCTCGGCGGGGTCTTTCACTATTGAATGAAGAGGAAAATATGACAGCGTCAGCAGATTTTTACCTTCTCCTAGACGGTATGGCGTTTGAGCGTGATTCGATTATCGAGGTAGCGAAAGGGTCACGTGTCGAAACCGGTTTTGGACGGCTTAATCGCGATGGCAAGCTAGCTCCCGATTCAAAGGTGGAGCTGTGGATTACTGCCCGGATGACCTACGTGTTCTGTTTGGCTTCCGAACTGGGAATTGAGGGGGCAACTGAGCTCGCCCAGCATGGAATTTCGTGTCTTCGTAAGTACCAGCATGACCCGGTTTATGGGGGCTACTTTGGCGTGATTGAGCCGGTTCCTGGCAATGGTGACGAGGGCGTCCCGACCAGCGACGGCGCGAGGAAGGAGTCATACGCCCATGCATTCGTAATCTTGGCCGCCTCTGCCGGTGTCTGTGCGGGCATTCCGCAGTCACAAGAACTGCTTGACGACGCTTTAGATATCAGTGAAAAAATCTGGTGGGAGTCGCAACATCAGCGTGTCCAGGAGTCATTTGACCGCGCTTTTAGCGAATCGGAGCCCTATCGTGGAGTTAACGCAAATATGCACACCACCGAGGGGTTCTTGGCCGCTTACGACGCAACGGGCAGTCGGATTTGGCTTGACCGCGCGGTTGCGATTTTGGACTGGACATTGAATGTTCAAGCGCGAGAACATGACTGGTTCATCCCTGAGCATTTCTCCTCAGACTGGGCGGAACTGCCAGACTACAATCGTGATCAGCCAGCTCATCCTTTCCGACCCTGGGGATACACTATTGGGCATTCCTTTGAATGGGCACGTTTATGCCTCCATGCGCGCGGCGCTTTGCTAGAACGAGGAGAAGAGACTCCCAGGTGGATGCTAGCAGCGCCGCTTGCGATTCTTCAACAGGCAACTAAATACGGATGGAGTGTAGATGGCCAGCTCGGATTCGTTTACACCATTGGGGAGAATCTTAAACCCATCGTGCGAGAGCGGATGCACTGGGTAGCCTGCGAGGCTATAGGGGCGCTAGCCGTCACAATCAAAACTCTAACGGAGGAAGGCGAACAATATAAGGAAGAGATTGCATTGCTTCGCAAATATTATGTGAGCTGGTGGAAGTATGCCCGCGATAATTTTATCGCCGGTCCCGGACTGTGGTGGCATGAGTTAACAGCCAACAATCAGCCGGGAATACAAACCTGGCCGGACAAACCGGATGCTTATCACGTTGTCCAGGCATTACTACTACCAGAGCTACCGGTTAGCCCGAACTTTGCGAAAGCACTGGCTCACCGATAGACGCTGTATTTCAACTACTTTGAGGTGTGCAGAGCCGTCCCTTTTCGCATTCTCGGGACTTTCTCTAGCGAAATGTGGGAAGGATAACTCTAAATAATCACGCGAATAGTTGCGCACGCAACTATGGTCCTTTATGCTTGGAGAGCGCACCAAACAGTGGTGCACTGTCTAGTAGAAAACAGGTATAAACATGAAGATTGGCGTTATCACCGGAACCACCCGTCCGGGAAATGTTGGCAGCTTCGTCGGCAAGTGGGTTGCCGAAACCCTCGCAGATCGCACCGATGTCACCATCGTGCCTGTTGCGGTTGCCGATTTTGATTTGGATCTCCTCAATGAACCTACCCACCCCGGTGCTGCAAACGGTAACTACGAGAACCCCAAGACCCAGAAGTGGGCCGCTGAGATTGCTCAGCTAGATGGCTTCTTGTTTATTACCCCTGAGTACAATGCCGCACCCCCGGCCGCTTTCAAGAACGCTTTCGACCTGCTCTTCGCCGAGTGGACCGAGAAGCCTGTCGGCTTTGTGGGCTACTCCTACCACGGCGCTGAAAATGCAATCAAGCACTGGCGTGATATCGTCGCAATCGTCAAGATGAAGGCTGTTGACTCCCAGGTGATGTTGAACCTTGGTACTGAAACCGTCGTTGACGGTAAGTTCCAGGCCGCTGAAGGTCAGGCGGAGAACCTGAACAAGCTGCTTGATGAGGTCATCTCTCAGCTTTCCTAGTCTGCAATAACACCAATAAAATGCCGCTCTAAGAATATCTTAGAGCGGCATTTTAGATATAAAAACAGGTTCGATGGGAACAAGTAAACCGGAGAGGAAAACTAAGATTGAGCACTTCGGCAAATCAATCAACGGGCGAGCAAACGGAGGTGGGTACGGGATTCGAACCCGTGTATACGGCTTTGCAGGCCGCTGCCTCGCCTCTCGGCCAACCCACCGGAAGGACATATATCGTCCCAGAGCGGATGACGGGACTCGAACCCGCGACCCTCACCTTGGCAAGGTGATGCTCTACCAACTGAGCCACATCCGCATGGTTACTTACAGATAGAAAACCCACCTATAAGTGGTGGGCGATACTGGGATCGAACCAGTGACCTCTTCCGTGTCAGGGAAGCGCGCTACCGCTGCGCTAATCGCCCGAGCGGATGACGGGACTCGAACCCGCGACCCTCACCTTGGCAAGGTGATGCTCTACCAACTGAGCCACATCCGCGTAGTACTAGATTATCGACAATCACGACTTACTAGCCGTGGGCGATACTGGGATCGAACCAGTGACCTCTTCCGTGTGAAGGAAGCGCGCTACCCCTGCGCCAATCGCCCTAGCAGATTGAAAGTTTAGACTGCTGAAGCAATCAACGCAACTTTACGGGCGGTGAGGAGACACACACAAGGCGCGAAACTTACACTCTTTCGCAGAGACTTTAGGACTAACCCCACCCACCAAAACCCTATCGGCCTGCGCTATTTCGCGAATCTACAAGCGAAGCGCAAGAGGAGACATACTTGGTTATCCTTTGTAGCACAACAGATGGTTTAAAGGACCAAATTACGGGCTGTGAAGACACGCCGTTT
Source organism: Boudabousia marimammalium (assembly GCF_001936115.1). GTDB lineage: Bacteria > Actinomycetota > Actinomycetes > Actinomycetales > Actinomycetaceae > Boudabousia > Boudabousia marimammalium. The sequence continues at coordinate 93,456 of NZ_MPDM01000003.1, read as the reverse complement.
CAAACTTGCCTTAACAGAAACTACTTGCTAAAGTTCTACCTTGTTGCGTAAGACAAAAGCACTCGGTGCTGGACATTTTGAGTACCGAGATAGCACTTATACGACTACTGCGGATGTGGCTCAGTTGGTAGAGCATCACCTTGCCAAGGTGAGGGTCGCGGGTTCGAGTCCCGTCATCCGCTCGGGCGATTAGCGCAGCGGTAGCGCGCTTCCCTGACACGGAAGAGGTCACTGGTTCGATCCCAGTATCGCCCACCAATATTTTCATTAGTAATCATTTTTCGTTAGTCCGGCTGTTTTTACTGAATAGTTATATACTCAGCTTATGGAAAAATGGCCAGGAAAATCCTATCCTCTAGGTGCTACCTACGACGGTTCAGGAACGAACTTCGCACTCTACTCTTCCGTCGCAGAGAAAGTTGAACTCTGTCTCCTGGATGAGGATCTCAATGAGACCCGTTATGAACTCACTGAAGTCGATGCCTCTGTCTGGCATGGTTACTTTCCTACAGTTGGTCCCGGCCAGCTCTACGGATACCGCGTCTATGGCCCCTATGATCCAGCGCAGGGACACCGCTGTGACTCAACTAAGTTGCTGCTAGACCCATACGCTAAGTCTATCAGCGGACAGGCACAATCGGATGAGTCGCTTTACTCCTACTCATTTAGGGATAACACCCAAATGAATGGACTAGATTCTAAAGACTTCACCATGCATTCGGTGGTGGTAAACCCCTTCTTTGATTGGGGTCATGACCGGCCACCAGGGCATCCTTATCATGAGAGCATCATTTACGAAGCTCACGTGCGGGGCCTAACCATGACAAACCCTGACATCCCCGAACCATTACGCGGAACCTATGCCGGGATTGCCCATCCTTCCACCATTGACTACCTGAAAAAACTGGGAATCACTGCTATAGAACTGATGCCTTGCCATCAGTTCGTGAATGATCATCACCTCACTGAAAAAGGGCTGTCCAACTACTGGGGATACAACACTATTGGTTTCTTCGCACCCCAGAACACTTATTGCTCAGATCCCACCCCTGGCTCTGAGGTAACTGAGTTCAAATCCATGGTGAGAGCGCTTCATGATGCCGATATTGAAGTGATTATGGATGTGGTATACAACCACACTGCTGAAGGAAACCACCTCGGCCCCACGCTTTCTTTCCGCGGCATCGACAATGCGGCCTACTATCGCCTAGTGGACGATGACAAGGCCCACTACTTCGACACCACGGGTACCGGGAACTCACTATTAATGCGTTCTCCTGCCGTACTCCAGTTGATTATGGATTCCTTGCGCTATTGGGCTCAGGAAATGCATGTGGACGGTTTCCGCTTTGATTTGGCCTCCACCTTGGCCCGCCAGTTCCATGAAGTCGATAAGCTCTCCGCTTTCTTTGATTTGATCCATCAAGATCCCGTGGTTTCTCAGGTCAAGCTCATCGCTGAGCCTTGGGATATCGGCGACGGCGGATACCAGGTGGGCGGATTTCCGCCGCTTTGGACCGAATGGAACGGAAAATACCGTGACACGGTTCGCGATTTCTGGCGTGGAGAGTTTTCCACGCTAGCTGAATTCGCTTCTCGTTTCACTGGGTCAGCAGATTTGTATGAAACCAGTGGGAGATTCCCGGTGGCGTCCATTAACTTCGTCACCGCTCATGACGGGTTCACCATGCATGATTTAGTTTCCTACAATGAGAAGCATAATGAGGCTAACGGAGAGAACAACGCCGATGGGGAGTCCCATAACCGCTCCTGGAACTGCGGCCTAGAGGGCCCCACAGATGATATCGCGATTTTACAGCTGCGGGCGCGACAGCACCGTAACTTCCTCACTACTTTGATGCTCTCACAGGGCGTCCCCATGCTCTTGCATGGCGATGAGTACGGACGCACTCAAAACGGAAATAATAACGTCTACTGCCAGGATAATCCGCTTTCTTGGATGAACTGGGAGCGTGATGAGTACCAGATTGCCTTGGAGGACTTTACGGCCCGTCTAATTCAGTTGCGTAAGGACCATCCGGTATTCCGACGGCGCTCCTTCTTCAAGGGAGTGGCCTCTCGGGGTGGAGAATCCGACTGGCGTGAGATTGAGTGGTTTAACCCGAATGGCCACCATATGACCGAGGAAGAGTGGAGTCAAGACTACGCCAGAGCCCTCACCATCTTCCTGAATGGACATGCCATCGGCGAACCCGACCGCTACGGACGCCCAATCGACGATGACAGTTTCCTCGTGGTGACTAATGCTTCCGGAGAAGAAATCTCCTTTGTGCTTCCTGAACGTTCAATTTCGGATTCTTGGATCACTGTGCTTAACACGGGTGACGACTTCGACGAGACGGTTTACCAAGAGGGGGAAAGCCTAACCGTGCCTGGCAAAACCACTCTGGTTCTGCGTGAGCTACGGGAGTAGTCTCCAGAGTATCGACATCTCTCTCGGCGCGGCAAACAAGTTTTTAGACTGTAAACACATAACCTAATTTTGTGCGAAATGAACATACGTCTGCCCCCTCCGAGTTCCTAGCGGCGCTCCACAGCCTTCGGGACGCATATACGCCTGCCGGAGTGAGCCTGACAGAGGTTCCTGCCCCTCGCGGAATAGCTCCATATTCGGCTGCACTCTCTTTGAAGGTCGAGACTGGCGAGCTGGACCATCCAGCTCATGGAAGATTCGTGATTTTTTACGACCCTGAAGGGCACTCGAGTTGGGGCGGAAAGTTCCGCATTGTGATGATGATGCAAACCCGCACAGATTTGACCATGGCTGCTGATCCACTGATTAAACAGGTTGCCTGGCAGTGGTTTCATGAGGCGTTAGACCAAGCAGGTGCCGGCGCGAAAAAGACTACTGGCACGGTGACGGTTGAGACCTCGGAATCCTTTGGTTCGATTCGCCGTGGCGAAGAGATTTCCTACCTGGAAATCCGTGCTTCTTGGACTCCACAGACCCTTGATTTGTCTGCCCATCTGGAGGCTTGGGCTCGTCTGGCTTTAATCTGTTCCGGGCAGGAATCGGGATTGGCAGAGGTTCCGGTCATTTCGTTAGTCCCCCATACCGCAAAGGCATAACCCGTGTCCGCTGAGACTGAAGAACCTATGGTCAAGACTATTCCTCAAGGTGGCGTCCCGGACCCCGTTGACACTGAGGAAGCTTTTAGTGAAATGATCTCTGCCCTAGAGGCCGACCCTGGCCCAGTCGCGGTAGACGCGGAGCGCTCGTCCGGTTTCCGCTATGGGCAACCGACCGTACTGGTGCAGTTCAAAACCGCTTCCGGAAGAATATTCTTGGTCGACACGCTTGCGATTAGCGACCTCTCCCCTGCTCAGGCCGCGCTTTCGAATCGGATTTGGATTTTGCATGATGCAGATCAAGACTTGCGCGGAATCGCAGAACTGGGTCTGCAAGCAGATCTGCTTTTTGATACCGAGGTGGCAGCGAGGCTATGTGGAATGCGCCGATTTGGATTGGCTGCAGTATGTGAGCAGCTACTCGGAGTGACTTTAGAGAAAGAGCACCAGGCCGCGGATTGGTCTGTCCGTCCGATTCCACGCGATTGGCTTCGTTATGCGGCCTTAGACGTTGACCTTTTGCATCCGCTGTACGAAATCTTGTCCAGCAAATTAAAGGAACTAGGGCGCCTAGAATGGGCTGAGCAGAACTTCGCCGCGATTATGGAGCTTGCCCCCCGCCAGAAAAAGCCAGATCAGTGGCGTAAAGGCGCAGCCGGCAAGTTGACCACGCCCCGCCAGTTCGCGACGCTGCGTGAACTCTGGTTGACGCGGGAAGAAATCGCTGAGGAGATCGACATGTCCCCTTCGCGCCTGCTCAATACTAGCGCTATGATTTCTGTCGCCGCGCATCCGCCGCGCACCCGCCGCGAGTTGAACAAGAATTCAGCTTTCCGGTCACCGCGAGCAAGACAGTTCGAGGACGAATGGATGGATGCCTTGGACCGTGCCAAGTGGATGGACGAGGATGATTTGCCACCGGTTCGTAGATCAACTGATCCAAGCTATTTCCCCTGCTACGCGACTTCTTCCTACTTAAGGCATCGCTCTTCGAGCATTAGTGAGGTACTCAAGGAACGGGTACATAAGTTAGCTAAGAAGCTGGATTTAGAGCCCATGCTGATTGCCCCAACTGCCATCACTAAACATCTTGGTTGGTTGCTGGCGGATTTCGAGTGCGCCGATGACGACGTCGCCAATGTCGAAGCAGAACTCGAAGAACTGGGGTGTAGGCAGTGGCAGATTGATTTAATCGAGCCACTTACCCATAATATTCCTCGCCGCTAATACCGCTAGTCGTGCTCCTTAAGGCCTTCCTGCCTCCTGTGAGCGGCGAATTAGTAGGTTTCGCACCCATGAGCACGGAAGACTTCCCGTACCGCCTCGGTGGCTTCTTTCGAGGGAGGTTCAACATCTGCCAGCTGATATTCAAGATTGAGGTTAGACCACTTGTCCCTAGCCATCTGGTGGAAGGGCAAGACTTCAACCCTAGCAACATTAGACCACTTAGCCACCTGGCTAGCTACCGCCTCCACGTTTTCCGGCCCGTCTGTCAGGCCCGGGACTAACACGAAGCGAATCCAGACTTTCTTCCCTGCTGCCGCAAGCCTGTCACCGAAATCAATCGTAGGCTGCAAATCACGGCCTGTAGTACGCCGATATATGTCAGGAAGTCCAGACTTTAGATCCAGTAATACCAGGTCAAGATTGGACATCATTTCATCTGTCAGGTTACGGCCGAGGAATCCGGAAGTGTCGATGCACGTGTGTACACCTAGATCTTTTGCGCCGCGTAGTAACCATGCAACAAAGTTGGGTTGCATGAGAGGCTCCCCGCCAGAAATCGTGATGCCACCGCCAGACGAATTAAAGATCGGCACATAGCGCGCAATCTTTCGAAGTAGATCCTCAGCACGCACCGGTTGACCGTCGCGCATTTTGAAAGTGTCAGGGTTGTGGCAGTAGAGGCAACGGAGCGGACAACCCGCGAGAAAGATAGTCATCCGGGTACCTGGTCCATCCACAGCCGTGACCAGTTCCCACGAATGCATGGAGCCGATTTCACCGCGTTGTACAGCTTCCAAGTGCTCTCGTCGATCCATTAAGGGCGCAGCTGCAACGCCGGCAGTACCCGCACCTTGTAGTCGCGGTACTTCGTAATCGAGAGGAGCCGGTCGGTACTCTCCGGTAGAGCCGTCTGCGTATCTGGTAGCATCAAATCTCTCATCTACCATCGTGCTGCCCTCCTCTATTGTGCACAGTTTCTGCTTTCTATTTTAGTCCAAAACTGTTGGGACTAAGAGAATCTGGGCTCGAAGCGGAATGCTTCGAGCCCAGATTATAAATCACTTAGATTTCAGCATCTCACATGTCACCGTGGAAGGTACGGGAGATAACATCCATCTGCTGCTCACGGGTGAGGCGGACAAAGTTAACTGCGTAACCAGACACGCGAATGGTGAGCTGCGGGTACTTCTCCGGGTGCTCCATTGCATCATAGAGGGTGTCACGGTTCAAAACGTTGATGTTTGCGTGGTACAGACCCTTAACACCACCATTTGCATCACGCGATGCCTTCATGCTTGCGAGACGCTCTTCGAATGTTTTTTCTGCCATGATATGACTCCTTGTGTTTTGTGTAATTTTCGATCACGCCTGAGGGATAAATCCCGCATCCATGATTCCGACTAGGTTCTTTACTTGTTCATCTAGGGTACGACCCAAGCCGGACGGGGTGATGGTGTTGGTCAGTGAAATACCGTCCAACGCATCATCGTAATCCAGCTTACCAACAGACATCATTGATGCCAGCATGCCGTGCGTATCCATGCCGTTTTCCGGGTTCGCACCGGGAGCGAAGGGCGTGCCAGCCTTGTGACCGGACGGGAACGAACCGGTGGCTTTGCCGTAAACGACATTCGAGGTAATCGTGAGTACCGACTGGGTCGGAATAGCGTCACGGTACATCGGGATAGCCTTAATCTTCGCCATAATCGTGTGAACCACGGTAGCAGCAATATCATCTGCACGATCATCGTCGTTTCCGTAGACCGGGAAATCACCCTCGGTCTTGTAGTCCACGATTAATCCAGTTTCGTCACGAACCGGGTAAACCTTGGCGTACTTAATGGCAGATAGCGAATCAGCCACAATCGACAAACCGGCAATACCGCAACCCATGGTGCGAACTACGTCAGAGTCGTGCAGAGCCATTTCCATTGCCTCGTAGGCGTACCGGTCATGGCAGTAGTGGATGATATTCAAAGCTTCAACATAGGTGCCAACTACCCAGTCCAGCATCTTCTCATAGCGCTCCCAAACCTCATCGAAGTCTAGCGGACCGTCGCCCTGAATGGGCTCGTGATCGGGCACCACAAGCTTGCCGGACATTTCGTCGCGGCCACCGTTCATCGCGTAAAGCAGTGCCTTAGCGGAGTTTACTCGCGCGCCAAAGAACTGCATTTGCTTACCAACCCGCATCGGGGAAACGCAGCATGCAATAGCGGCGTCATCGCCCCAGTGTTCACGAATCTGGTCGTCAGCTTCGTACTGCAAGGAAGAGGTAGTGATTGAAACCAAAGCACAGAAGTCCTTGTAGCCTTGGGGTAGGTTCTTGTTCCAGAACAGCGTAATGTTCGGCTCAGGAGCCGGCCCCAGGTTGTTCAAAGTCTGCAATAGACGGAACGAAGTCTTAGTCACCAAGGTACGACCATCTTCACCCATGCCACCGTCTGACCAAGTGGCCCAGTACGGATCGCCGGAGAAGATTGCATCATAGTCGATCGTACGAAGGAAGCGAACGATACGAAGCTTAATGACTAGCGCATCGATAATCTCTTGCGCGTCACTTTCCGTAATCAGACCAGCCTTCAAGTCACGCTGGAAATAGATATCGAAGAATCCGGAGAGACGACCGAAGGACATCGCGGCGCCATCTTGGCTCTTGACCGAAGCAAGGTAACCAAAGTAGGTCCACTGGACGGCCTCCTGTGCGGTCTTCGCAGGACCGGAGATGTCGAAGCCGTAGCCAGCAGCCATGTTCTTCAACTTCTTAAGAGCCTTAATCTGCTCGGCATGCTCCTCGCGGTAGCGTGCCCAGTGCTCGCTAAACGGCTTGTCAGCAACCAGGTCCTTGTCAGCCATCTTTTCAGCAATCAGGCGGTCAACACCGTACAGAGCAACGCGACGGTAATCACCAATAATACGTCCACGACCGTAGGCGTCAGGAAGACCGGTAATAATGTGTGATGAGCGGGCCGCACGAATACGCGGGGTGTAGATATCGAAGACCGCGTCATTGTGGGTTTTGCGGTACTTGGTGAAGATGTCCTTAACGGCCTGATTAGGTTCCTTACCGGCCTCGCGGATGGCGGTTTCAACCATACGCCAACCACCGTTAGGCATCATCGCACGCTTGAGCGGCACGTCGGTCTGTAAACCAACAATGACGTCGTCGTCATCAGAGATGTAGCCAGGGCCAAAAGCGTCAACATCAGCGGGAGTGTCCGTATCCACATCGTAGACACGCTTCTCACGTTCCACTGACAAGTAATCCTTGCTTAGGGTATCCCAGATTCTCAACGTCTTTTCAGTCGGGCCAGAAAGGAATGAGGCATCCCCTTCGTAGGGCTCGTAGTTACGCTGAATGAAATCGCGAACATCAATTTCATCGTTCCACGATCCAGTTACAAAACCCTCCCATGCTTCTTCATGAGTGGCAGCAGTAGCTGTCGTATCAGTCGTTCCCATCTTCAACTCCTATGTATAGTTAGGGACTTTTGGGTCCTAATGCAAGACTACGCCGTAGGACTTTTGGCCACATCCACGCCACACGTTAGTACGGTCACACCAGTCAAAAAGTGAGAAAAATACGTTAAGCAACTCACATAAAAAATCGCTAGTTGGGACTTTTATCCCAGAAAAGACCGTTGCTCAGAAACTGGAGCACTCTACAGTGACATAGCAGTTTCCGCAATAGATACAGCGCTCAAGCCAGAACCTTCAAGGAGACTATTTCGAGACTGGTGCGCGAGGAACTCACGAGGCAAACCCAAACTACGCCAAGCCGGGACTCGGCCCTGAGCTGCCACACTCGCCAGCAGCTCTTCACCAAAGCCAGATTTCACAATCCCATCTTCAACAGTCACGACTGCCCCGGCAGACCGACAAAGCTCAACCAAGTCTGAGGAAACAGGATAGAGCCAGATTGGATCAACGACGATTACCTTGCGTTTTCTCCTGCCGAGCAGACGACCTGCCTCAACGGCGGTCCCGCAGAGTGCACCGGTTGCCACAATCACCACCGGCGAATGGTCCAGGTCAGATGATTCATCTGACCTGTAGAGGATGTCGAATCCAAATCTTGACTCTAGTGCAGGAATTGGTTCCGGCAAAGAACCCTTGGCGTAACGAACCACCGTAGGATGGTCATCAACTTGGAGAGCTCTCGATAGTGCAGCCCTGAGCGTAGGCTCATCACGAGGCGCCGCCAGTTCCATACTGGGGATTATGCGAGTCAACGCCAGATCCCACATCCCGTTGTGGCTAGCTCCGTCATCGCCAGTTGCTCCGGCCCTATCCAGAACGAAAGTCACGCCCGCTTGGTGAAGTGAAACATCCATTAGCATCTGGTCGAAGGCACGGTTCAAGAAGGTTGCGTATACCGCAAAGACTGGATGCATCCCAGCTTGGGCAAGCCCCGCACACATAGTGACTGCATGTTGCTCAGCGATTCCTACATCGATAACCCGATCGGGGAATTCTTTGAAGAACGGACCCAAGCCCACAGGAGCCATCATCGCTGCAGTCACGCCAATAATCTCTGGGTGTTTACGGGCCTCAACCATAATCTGATCCGCGAACACTGAGGTCCAGCCAAACCGTGACGGAGCCACTGGCAGACCGGTTTCCGGATGAATCACGCCGACAGCATGGAATCGGTCAACATGATCTTGCTCTGCCGGCGTGTAGCCCCTTCCCTTCTCGGTCCGCACATGAACGATCACAGGCTGTTGCAGCGCCTTGGCTTGCGTCAAGGCCTCCGTCACATCTTCGATATTATGGCCATCAAAAGGACCTATATATTTCAGGCCCAAATCCTCAAAGAGCGCCTGCGGAGCAATCACATCCTTTAACGCCCGTTTCAAAGTGCGCAAAGTATCATAGGTGACTTCACCCGGCTTGCCACTGGCAAGCAAAGCAGCCTTTACTTGAGACAGCGTCTTTTCATACATCGGATTAGTTCGCAAACCATTGAGGTGATGATGCAGGCCCCCAATAGTCGGAGCGTAGGACCTGCCATTATCATTAACTACAATGATCAGGCGACGGACCCTATCCTCGGCAATGTTATTGAGCGCTTCCCATGCCATACCGCCCGTCATAGCCCCGTCACCAATCAAGGCCACTGTGTAGCTCTCATCGCCTGACATGTGTTTTCCGAGGGCGATTCCATGAGCCCAAGACAGTGCCGTCGAGGCATGCGAATTCTCAATTACGTCGTGATCGGACTCTTGCCGATTAGGGTATCCGGACAGGCCCCCAGCCTGGCGTAAAGTAGAAAAGTCATGACGACCAGTAAGTAGTTTATGCACGTAAGCCTGATGGCCAGTATCGAATAAAATAGTGTCCGTTGGAGAGTTAAACACCTTGTGTAAAGCTATTGTCAACTCCACCACTCCAAGATTTGGCCCTAGGTGTCCGCCAGTTCGGGAAACCGTAGCAACTAGGTATTCCCTAATATCTGCAGCTAGTTGCTTTAGCTCTGATGGGGTGAGCCGCCGTAGAGCTGAGGGTGCGGTAACACTAGCCAAAAGGTCAGAGGGGACTGGACAAGATTCCATCTCAAGATCCACTCCGCCGCTCCTTAGCACTCATTGATAAAGCCAATCTGGCACCTAAACACATTATTCTATGCGACTCGTCTCTGATACGCGACATACAAACTTAGCAAACACTAATCGTTCGTCAATGGAGTAACCTTGAGTTACGACAACTGCGAACCGGAGGTACGAAATGAAACCCTTGACGAAAGCCCCTTATGGCACCTGGGAAACTCCTTTAATGCCGGTAACTTTGACTTCTCGTCGGGTAAGAATCTCTGGACTCAGAATTGATGGCGTCGATACCTATTGGATTGAGCATCGCCTAAATGAGGGCGGCCGCCACGTTCTGTTGCGTCGCCAATCAAATGGTGTCATTGGTGAGATTCTCCCGATGACACCTGATTATCAGCTCATGGATGTGCAGATTAATGTGAACGGCTATAACGGCCGCGCTTATGCGGTCCAAGACTCACTTATCGTTGCGAACCAGATTAGTGACGGCCGGGTTTACAAGTACGATTTGAAAGACTCTATGCGTACCATGGTGCCCCTGACGCCGCGGGCCCGCGCGCACTACGGCGATTTTGACCTAGATTTGAACCGTGGCATTTTGTATGCGGTGGAAGAACTACATGAAGACAATGTGACTAATCGACTGGTGGCAATCCCTCTCGATGGTTCTGCTGCCCGTGACGCAAGCGCTATCAAGGTCCTCAGTGATTCTTCTGACTTCGTGGCCACTCCAGCACTCAGCCCGGATGGGAAAGCTCTGGCGTGGACCAGCTGGGAGCACCCGCATATGCCTTGGACCCAGTCCGCTCTTCACGTGGGTAAGTTGACGGATTCAGGTGAGCTCGACTCTTTCGTCACTTTGGTTGACGAGGAAGATGTCTGTGTTTATGAGCCGCGCTGGGGTATGTCTGGCGATTTGCTACACATTGATGACTCAAACGGCTGGGCTAACTTCTATCGCACTGAGGGATTCAATTTTAACCAAGGTGCTGAGTGGGCAGCGAAACTGAAGACCCGGCTGGTTCACCCAGCGCAGCGCGCATTCTCAAGCCCTCAATGGGAGTTGGGTAAGCACAGCTACGACAACTTCTCCCTGGATGAGATTATCTGCTCGTGGTCGTACAACGGACATAAGCGCATGGGCGTGATGAACATTAAGAACGGCCAGCTGGAAGAAACCAATTTCCCTTGGCATCCCTGCGGCAATGTGGTTTGTGAGAACGGTCGTCTGGTCTTCCTTGGGGAAAGCGCCACCGACCTCCCTAGCATCGTTGAAATCCGGCAGGGGGAAGCGATTGTGCTCCGTAATACTGCGGATCTGGAGCTAGACACCGAGAACATTTCTTTGGCCCAGCCAATCTCTTGGCGGAGTTCTGATGGAGTAATGGTACACGGCTTCTTCTATGCACCCCGTAACCATTCATACATGACACCACAAGATGAGCAGCCACCCCTAGTGGTCAATGTCCATCATGGCCCGACCTATGCTGCTAAAACTGGACTTTCTTGGGAGGTCCAGTTCTGGACTACCCGCGGTTTCGCTTATCTCGATGTTGATTACCGTGGTTCAACGGGTTACGGCAAAGTCTACCGTGAAGCACTTAACGGCAACTGGGGCCTAATGGATTCTCAAGATGTGATCGAGGGGGTTCAGTATGTGACTCGACAAGGATGGGTTGACCCTGAACGTATCGTGCTGCGGGGATTCTCTTCCGGTGCAATGACTGCGATGAATGCCATGCGCCAATCTGACAAATTTAAGGCTATTTCGGCAGTTTCTGGTTTCTGGGATATTAAGGGATTGGAGCAGCGAACTAACAAATTTGAGTCGTTTTTGGTTCAGCGTCTCCTGGACGGTAAAGAAAATGCCTACGAGCAGGTCTCCCCGATTAATCATGTTGAAGAAATCTCAGGTGAGGTGTTGATTTTCCAAGCGGAAGACGAAGCTATTTCCTCTGCCGCTGAGACTAAGTTGTTCGTGAGTAAATTGCAGGAAGCTGAAATTCCGGTCGAGCTACACCTGATTGCGGGCGAAACTCATAATATGCAGAACAAAGCCAGTATTGAGCAGATCTTTGAGCGTGAGCTGGCGTTCTTTACTAGGGTCCTAAACCTGGGCTAGGTTATTTCGCACTCGAGTCAATAGCAGTGAAGCGCGCAACTATCTCCAGATGATATGTACCGGGGAATATGTCGAGTACTTGGAGATGAACTGCTTGGTAACCGTTTTGGCGCAGTAGTGCCGCGTCGCGGGCGAATGATGCCGGATCGCAGGAAATAAGTACCACGTCAGCTACCGCACATTTGCGCATGACTTCCGCAATCCCGCGGCCGAGACCGCTACGTGGAGGATCAGCCACCACTAGGGATTCACCAGGTAGATCCATGTCTACTAGCTGTTTTTCGACCTCGTTAGCAGTGACCGAGAGGCTTAGGTGTTTAACCTTGGCGTCGGTGACGTTTTCTCGCGCATGAAGAACCGCTTGAGAGCTACCCTCAATCGCAATTAGGCTCTCAAGTTGAGATTCGGCAAGCAAAACATCTGTCAAGAGTCCCGCCCCTGAATACAGTTCGAGTGCCCCCCAATAGGTGATTTCCTGAGTGGCTTGTTTTAATGCCTCTCTCAGCATGTGGGGAGCTTCCAAATGGGCTTGCCAGAAACCATTGGGATCGGCGGCGAAGAGCTTCCCATCTACTCGGTAGTGCACCTCATTTAGCAAAAGGCGTTTTCCCTCGCTAGAGTGCCAATTCTTGCCGATTCGCACGAAAACGCCCTCGGCGCAATCGATCACCCGGATTCTCTGCCCTGGGCGCCACAGTTCTCGCCACGTAGAGTCTTCAGACCAAAAATCTAGGGCTTGCATATCGTTGGTGACGAGGGGGAATGAATGCACTCTGCGCAATTCATTGCTCTCGGAGACGAACATGGCTGGGTACCCATCTTCGTCTATTACAAACTCGCAGCGAGTACGCCAAGCCTGCGTTTGCCTCGCCTGAGTGACTATTGCAGGATCACCGCTTTCGCCCAGCAAAGACGCAAACTCTTGGGCTAGTCCGGTTCCTCCAATACGACGGAGGTTATCACGAACCACTTCCGCTTTCCACAGTCTCTGTCCAGCTGCACTCACATGGCAGAGTTCCCCACCTCCAACTCCTCCAGGACCCGCATCGGGCCAGATTGTAGGCACTCTCTGTGAAGAGGGGACAGTAATTTCGATTGCTTCTGCAAAAACTACCTTGCCTTTGGCAGCATATGGCTTAGCTACTACAGTCTCGCCAGGGATGGCGTGTTTAACGAAATAAGCTTTACCGTCATGGAAACCTACGCAAGCACCCCCATGGGCAGGTCTTTCAACCCGGAGGCTTACTGGCTGCGGATCGAAGCTGGTGCCAACTCTGGACTGTTGAGCACTTAGCTTGCGCTTTCTGCCGGCACGTTTACGCGAACTCATGAGCCCCTCTTCTCCCCTAAAGATTTATCTCCATCAACCGGGTCTTCGCTAACTACGCGCACCAAAGAAGTTGCCTTATGCTCATTGCCCAATTGCCAAGGCACGGCGGCGACTACGACACCGGGGGTAAACAATAATGTGGTCTTAAGCCTTAGTACAGTGTGGTTATGTAGTAGCCCCTGCCACCAATGTTGCACTAGGTACTCAGGCAAATAAACCACGACTAATTCACCAGGATTACGACGTCTCCATCCGCGAATATGTTTCATAATGGGAACAGTTACATCACGATAGGGAGCATCCACGAAAGTCAATGGGACAGGAAGTCCGCTCTTTTCCCATTGCGCCTTCAGTGTCTCTACATGCTCTTCATCGAACACAACAGAGAGAATCTCCGCACTGGTGGGGTTCGTGGCACGAGCGTATGAAATCGCACGCATTGAAGGTCGGTCCAGTTTCGATACCAAGATTACCGCGTGAACACGTGTCGGCAGAACTCTCGCGGCGGATAAATTGGGAACATCAAGTTCGGCACGGACCGAAGTATAGTGATTTGAAATCGCCAGCATCAACGTGAAGAAAGCTGCCATCAGTAGCACTGCCAGCCAGGCGCCATGAGTGAACTTCGCGATAAACACAACTGCTACCACAACAGTGGTAAGAATGCCGCCAATCATGTTAATTCTGCGTGAATGACGGTATCTCCGGCGCAAATCGGCGTCGATTTCAGTCTTCAGGGCGTTATCCCAATGCCTAATCATGCCCAGCTGTGACAGCGTAAAAGAGAGGAAAACCCCGATGATATAAAGCTGAATCAGACCGGTGACAGAGGCCTGCATAAGTACAATCAGTACCACCGTGGGAACAGTTAGCAGCAAAATGCCGTTTGAGTATGAAAACTTGTCGCCGCGGGTATAGAACTGTCTCGGGAGGAATCCGTCTTTAGCTAGGACAGAGATTAGCGCCGGAAAACCTTTCACTGCTGAGTTAGCTGCAGTAACCAAAATAAGCGCAGTTACCAGTCCGACAATACCGATGATTATGTTATTTGCATCAAAAATGACACGGGTAAGCTGAATAATGACCGGCCCGACCACAGTACCTTCGGGTACTGGGGCGCCATGCAGCTGCATCTGAGTGGAGGGATCTTCAACATAGCGAATCTTGGTGGCACTGGCTAGATGCACCACCGAAAACAGCAATAGCCCAGAAACCACACCTAGTACAGCCAGAGTCGCCGCCGCATTTTGCGCCTTGGGTTTACGGAAAGAGGGGACATTATTCGCGATCGTCTCCACACCCGTTAAAGCAACACAACCAGAAGAGAAAGCGCGAAGAATTAAGAACGCGCCTGCCAGTCCGGTCAATCCACCTTGAAAATGGTCTGTCGCAATGATGTCATAGGTAGCGCTTGGAGCGATTCCGAGGGTTCCCCAGGCTTCTTTCACCAAACCTGCAACCGCAAGCGAGCCAATCACCAACATGAACAAGTAGGTAGGAAGCGCTGCGCCTCTGCCAGTTTGCCGCATCCCTCGCATATGCAGCAAGGTGAGCAAGACGACGACGGATACCGCAACCAGCACCTTGTGGTTAGCAAAGAGAGGGAAAACAATCCCCAGGTATCGCGATGCGGCAGCAACCGATACTGCCACAGTCAGCATATAGTCCACAATCAGAGCCGAAGCGACCACCAGCGCAGGTTTACGCCCTAGATTCTTACTAACAACCTCATAATCTCCGCCGCCTGAAGGGTATGCGTAAACGGTTTGTCGATACGAAATAATCACTACCGTGAGCACAGCTACAACCACTAGGCCAACCCAAGGTGCGTAAACCGTCGCTCCGAATCCAGCTAGGGAAAGAATCAGCAAAATTTCATCGGGCGCATAGGCTACTGATGACAGTGCACCAGAAGCGAAGGCCGGTAATGCAATCCGTTTAGGAAGCAAGGACCTATCACGAGCGACCGTCTGTAACGGGCGCCCGAAAATAAAGCGTTTGAAACGAGCCAAGGTGTTCTGCACAATTACCAACTTTAGACTGTAGAGCTAACTTAGGAAACTCCTCAGGTAATTTTATCCTGAATCCGAGCTGTCAATCACAATTCAACACACTAGCCAGTTCTCCTGCGCAAGTTTTCTCTGAGCGGTTGTTATCAGTGTTTTAGGTAATGTAGTCTCTTTATGTGCACTTTGTAATTATGGGTTCTGGACGCGTCGGCGCGTCATTGGCAGAACAACTAGATAAAATGGGCCATTCTGTGGCGGTTATCGACATCGATTCTGATGCTTTCCGGCGCCTCCCCTCAGACTTCACAGGAAGAAGAGTGACCGGTGTAGGGTTTGATCGAGAATCCCTGCGGCAAGCCGGAATTGAGGACGCTTATGCTTTCGCAGCAGTGTCCAACGGAGACAACTCAAATATTATTGCTGCCCGAGTAGTTCGTGAATCATTTGGCATTGAGCGTGTGGCTGCACGCATTTATGATCCTGAGCGTGCCCGCGTGTATCAGCGTCTTGGAATTCCTACGGTAGGAACCGTGCAATACACCACTTCACAAATGCTCCACTATATGATTCCAGACCATTTGGAAGTAGTTCATGCTGATTCCGCATCTTCGGTCTCCCTAGTCCAAGCAGTGGTTTCTGAAGTCTGGACAGGCCGCCTAGTGGAACAGTTCGAAGACAACTATTCCAGTCGGGTAGCTTATATTCTCCGGCAAGGAGAAGCTTTACTGCCAGACCGCGACACCTTATTCCATGAAGGCGATACCGCCTTCTTTGCGGTAGAAGAACAGAACCGGATTGCTGCCTTACGTGCGCTCCAATTCGCACCTGAGAAAGAAGTTGAGTCGTGAAAATAGTGATTGCAGGTGCCGGCTCTGTGGGACGCTCCATTGCCCGCGAGCTCCTCTCTCATGAGCATGAAGTTACCCTAATTGATAAGAAACCTTCCAAGCTCAAAGTGGCCTCAGTAGCAGAGGCAGACTGGATCTTGGCAGATGCATGTTCCCCTGATGCTTTAAAGGAAGCAGGCGTAGCCAATTGCGACGTGATGGTCGCAGCGACAGGTGACGATAAGTCGAACCTTGTGATTTCCTTGCTAGCGAAGACCGAGTTTGGGGTGCCTCGTTGTGTGGCCCGAGTCAATAACTATGTCAATGAGTGGATGTTTGATGCAACATGGGGGGTCGACGTTCCGGTTTCCACTCCTCGTCTCATGACAGGGCTGGTTGAAGAGGCGGTATCAGTTGGCACACCGGTACGTATCTTTACTTTCCATGAAGCTAGAGTAGATTTGCACGCTGCAGTGATCCCATCAACATCGAAGCTGGTTGATCGCAGAATTGGGGATGTCCAGCTTCCTCCAACCGTAGTGCTTTCCGCTTTGCTACGAGACGGCAAACCCATCAGTCCTGACCCCGACGGGGTGATCGTCGCGCAGGACGAACTTCTCTTCCTCGTCCCTCGGAAAGCAGATCTGCTCGCACAGGTCGCGGAGCTTGTACGTGGAGAGGAACCTCAGGCAGAAGAACCTGAAACGATCACTGAGCAGTAGCCCGCATTTTCACCTCGGTCAGTGCGCTTGAAACCATCATCCACATCAACCATGCGACCAAGGCGAATAGAGGAAGTCCCATCAGTAAACGGGCAGTTCCCAGCCAGACTACTGACCCTGCCCACCACAGTGGCGCTTGCACTAGCAATCTAGCCGCACACAGTGCTACCCATAGCCAAGTGGATCTAACACAGGCGCGATTGAGCTTATGATACTCAGGACGAGTACGCCAGCCACGAGGAAGGTTTTCCGTACCTGCCAGGATTAAGCCGATCGGGTCTTGACGAACTATCAAGAGCAACAAAAATATCACAGCAAGCACCAGATTGGTTACCAAGCCAAGCGCGAAGAAGTCACTACCTCTCCCGCTCTTCCACGCCCAAAGAGCAGATATCGCGACACCGGCGAAACCCGCGGTCACTTGGGTGAGAGCTGTTCGGTCAATCAGACGAACTACAGCCAACACTGCTCCGATTCCCAAAGCAACCACAAGGGACCACAGCAATGACGAAGAGATTAAGAATACGACCAAAAAGCCCAGCCCCGGCGCTGTAGCTTCCGCAAATCCACGCGGACCACCAAGAGCAGCCTGAAATGAGAATTCTTCTTCAGTTAACTGCTTACCTAACTGTTTTGGCGCTGCCGACATATCTATCTCAATCCTCGATAAGCAGTCGCGGGACCAACAGGTCATACCGCGGATTAATCAGAGTGAGTGCCCCCTCGGCCTTAGAGAGCATTCCCTCAACACGTACCTGTGCACCCGGAACGATTCCCGGAGGGTGCTTCTTACCCAGCCACAGCAAAACAACTGAACCAGTTCCGTCGGCCATAACTGCAGTCATACCAACGGATTGTTCTGCCGGATGAAAGGTGACAGATTGAATCACTCCCGCCAGAATCACTCGCTCCCTCGAAACAGCATCAGCTATGGCGGTTGTCTCAGGGGGACTCGCTACGGTCTCACCATTTTCGGAGGGTTGCGGACTTCGCTTCAGATTTCTGATGCGAATCAGCATGCGTGCCACCGCAGCTCGAAGGCTAGTAAACATCTCAGTTACACCTGTTGAAACTCAGCAGGATTTTGCGGCAAAAGAATGCTGTAGGGTGCGGCCGGGTTACTCCCCCGCACGATAATCAATGAGTCAATAAAGTCGTCAATGAGTTTTGCCGCCGCGGAGTCTAAATCAACAGCTGCTCCGTGAATCACCAGTTGAGCCACCCAGCGGTGACCGCCCACCAGTAAAATCCTGACGACGCCGACCCCTGCCCTGCCGTCTGGAGCGGTGACCGGCGTGCTGACGTGGAGCTCGGTCCCGTAACGAGTCTCAACCTGGGTCACGGTAGAGTCGCTTCCTTCATAAGCTTGGGTAATATCCTCATAGCGCTTCAAACGGCCGTCCTCCCCTTTCGGGCAGGCAAACACTGTTACCTGCAAGGCGGCATTCGCGATGATAAAAGTCAAAGGAGAATAGGGCTCCTGATTTTGCGGCATATTCATCTGCATGCCAGACACAGGATGGAAGCGCACAATCCCAAGATCTGCATACCCATCAGTAGGTAATTCAGATAGAGACTCCGCATCAAGCGGTCCCGCATCGGATGACCTGGGAGATAAAACAATCGAGTCATCGTCGGCCGTAATCTGGCTATCCTCAGGGTCTTTCCCCGTTGCCAAGTCAACACTATCTAGCTGTGAGGAAGATAAATCAGCGGATTCGCGATTTCCCCTCCTCTTTCGGGAGAAAATACCCATACCAGTCACCTCGTTTGCTTCTGCACCCAGATTACACCACTGAGAGGGAAGGACAGTCTAAAGAGATTCAGCACACTCAGAGCAAACCGGCAGACCGTCATTCACCGCAGCTAGTTGGGAGCGGTGATGGACGAGGAAGCACTCCGAACAGGTGAACTCATCGTCTTGCGCGGGAATAACTTCAACTGCCAGTTCTTCGGCAGATAAGTCCGCTCCGGGCAATTCGAATCCTTCTGCTGCTTCAGCTTCATCCTCATCGACGGCGTTTGAACCTACATCGGTTCGCCTTGATTTTAGTTCTTCGATAGAGTCCTCAGAACCTTCATCTTCGTTCTTCCTTGGAGCATCATAGTCGGTGGCCATAAGTCTTCCTCTCCCTCGTTAGACTTAAGTTCATTCAATGTCCTACGCATAATAGCCACGCGAGCGAGGTTTTGCAATGGCAAAACCTCGCTCCTTTCCTACCAGCAGAAATACAACACTCCGGACAAACAAACTCATTTGGAGGCTAATTCGTGGCACGCTAAGGGTGAAATGGAGGAATTATGCGGGAACTAGAGCTGTTGGGCTTACATAGCGACGGTCAGCACATCGTCTTCACTGATGAAGAGGGGGCGCGTTATAGTGTCGCGATAGACGAACAGTTGCGCGCATTAGTTCGCTCAGACCGTAAACTTGTGGGTGCGTTAGCCCACGCCTCTGAGAGCCTAAGTCCCCGCGAAATCCAGCGTTTGATTCGCGCCGGCGCTACCCCGGGAGAAATTGCCGCAGCCTACCACGTCGACAAGGGTACGGTTTCACGCTTTGAGCATGCGGTACTTTCCGAGCGCGCTTTTATTGCCTCCCGCGCCAAGAATGCGCATCTGCATGGCGATCCGCAAGCTCCCACTTTAGGAGACCTAGTAATCGACCGCCTTGCCACCCGTGGGGTATCACCAGACTCCATTGAGTGGGATGCAACTAGAAATGAAGACGACCCATGGGTCGTACAGATTAGCTTCGCACTTTCAGCCAAAGAGCTCCATGCCTCTTGGAGATTTGACGTCAAAACTTCCAATCTTGTGGCACTAGATGAAGAGGCTCACTGGCTTACCGAGACCACCGCATCTGCTCCGGTTCAACCTTCCCCAGTGGTCACCCCCCTTCCCCGGAGAGAACTCTCCCAAACACCCACCACGCCGGCAAAACCCACTGCAACGGGCCCATCAGAAAGAACCCTAACACTGTTGGACAGTCTCGCTGCACGGAGAGGCAGGCGGGTTGACATCGACTATGAGAACGAGGCAGAGCTCATCTCCGCTGACGAATCAGAACTCGGCGATTTGATTGATCTCTCCGATGCCTTCTCAGAACCAGATGCACATCCAAATAGCGAAGACGAAACCGCTCAGCCAGCTACACCAATTTCACCTATCGACGACACAGAAGAACTCACATCCGATTCCGGCTTATTGCCGGGGATGCCTCCAGTCAGAGACAAAGCGGGAATAAAACGGACTAAGAAATCTCGCAAGTCCGTGCCAGGCTGGGACGAGATTATTTTCGGTACCAAGAGCGACTAGCCGCACCCGAATCACCCTCGGCTTCTTCAGCGAACCAAGATAGGTACCTGCATCTCCGTTTCAGTGAGGGAACCGTGTACTCCCGGCATCTCAATCATTGCTGATGATTGACAGCGCGAATCTACGATCGTCACCTGGTCTTTCGCATAGGCGACAAAGCTGCCCTGCAGTGAGCTTGCACCGCCTTGGAGATTTGCTAGTTCAGCAAAACTGGGAATCCAAGCTTTTCCATCTAGATATTCGGCCCAAATGTCGCGCACTGAAGCAGCGGCACCCGGCAACGTATGCACATGAACAGCCCTCGGCTCTCCCGCCAGGGTAATAACATTCTCTGCTAACTGCGGGTGATCCAATAAATCAATTCGTTGCTCTACAGGCGCATTCACCATGCCGTGGTCAGCCACAATGATAATCCGATGGTTCTCACCCGCTTGTCTAATCAGGACACCTATCTGCGCGTCGGTTTCTTCCAAGGCTGCAATCCAATGGTCTGAACCCACCCCGTACAAATGTCCAGCATGATCAACCTCGGACCAGTATCCATACGTTAATCCCGGGACGGAAAGCAGACGAGATAGCTTACCTACCCGTTCCTCCGGACTCTCCGCGCCAATTAGTTCAGCACCACGCAAGGCCGCGTGAGTCAAACCAGAGTTATGATATGCGTCCGGCAACACGGCCCGAGTAGGCACTCCATCCGCTGATAGCAACTCCGCTAGGGTAGGCATTGGTTGCCATCCCTCCACCAGTTCTGGGGCCTGTTTGAAGGTGATTAGGTCAAAATACCGACCTTCCATGAAAGCGCTGTAACCAACCATATTGGTTGCGCCCGGCAAATAGCCAGTTAGGGTTGTGGTGATTGCGGCAGCCGTCGTAGAAGGTGCACAGGTGTAACCAGGTTCAGTATCCTTTGCAATTCCCCATAAGTTTCGGGCATGCCCGCGATATTGCTCTAAAAGCCGGAAACCCAGACCATCAATCATAATCAGCATGATTGACTCGCTGTGCAAAGATCCGAGTTTTGTCTGTATCTTGCCCGCGAAGGCTTGCTGGATTGAGGGAGCAACCCAACTCAGATGAGGTGATGATGCATCCGGTACGCAGGCGCCGACAAGTGAAGTCACCTAGTATGCCACCTTTTCAGAGATTGAAGCTAGCGAACCTGAAACTGCTTCAATGAACAGCTCGTATTTCGATACTGCCTCATCGCCTTCTACTTCAGTACTGACCCGTAAGTTGAAATCATCTGGCATGGTACTACCGGTGTAGCCATGGTCGGCCGCGCAGTTGACATCACCACAGGTAGCAGGCTCCAGATCTACCCTCCGCACGGTCTGCCAGTTCAATGACATAATGGCCTCTTTGACTTTGAGCTCCCCAGTATTATCATTCGTATAGACGTATGAAACGGCGTGCGTTTTAACATCCGCTAATCGGACGGCGTCAAAAACAGCGGTTGTTTGCGTCGCGTCATCATCCACATGTACCCGCAGTAACCTCTTATCTGTCAATAGGGCAACCGTCACATGCCTGAGCAACTTAGCGCCATCTAAGGTGGTCTCGGTCTGCACGTACCATGCCTTTGCCTGCTCCACACCGAGAGCCTGAGAGGTAACTCTAAGAACTACCTGCGGGTGGACGCCAGAGTATTCAATGTCTTTGACTAACCCGTCACTAAGATTATTCATAGCTTTAGTTTACCTTGATTGCCCTCACGGCGTGCCTAAGGGTCTTTGGGCTGATTCTTTGCGAAAATATCAAACATGGCTAAATCCTCTGCAGACTCCAAAGAACAGATTCTTGATACTGATGTTTCTGAAGAGATGGAAAAGTCTTTTCTCGAATACGCCTATTCCGTGATCTATTCGCGTGCGCTCCCGGACGCGCGGGATGGGCTAAAACCTGTGCAGCGTCGCATTATCTATCAAATGGGTCAGATGGGTTTAACCCCCAATAAAGGGCATGTGAAAAGCCAGCGCGTAGTAGGCGATGTCATGGGTAAACTGCACCCGCACGGAGATTCCGCTATCTACGACGCGCTGGTTCGTCTAGCTCAAGATTTCTCCTTACGGGTGCCCATGATTGATGGACACGGAAACTTTGGTTCGCTAGATGATGGACCGGCAGCCGCTAGGTACACCGAAGCTAGGATGGCCGCCCCCGCCATCGACATGATTAAAGACCTAGATGAGGATGTAGTTGACTTCGTTCCCAATTATGACAATCAGTTCATGCAGCCCTCGGTTCTGCCAGCTGGTTTCCCTAACCTGTTGGTCAACGGCGCTTCTGGCATTGCTGTCGGCATGGCAACCAATATCCCTCCTCATAACTTGGGAGAAGTCTGTGCTGCTGCGGGATATCTCCTCGATCATCCTGATGCCACCACAGACGAATTGATGCGTTATGTGCCCGGCCCCGATCTGCCTACCGGTGGCACCATCGTAGGGCTAGATGGCATCAAGGAAGCTTATGAAACGGGCCGCGGCTCATTCCGTACACGTGCCAAGACCACAATTGAACGTGTCTCCGCACGCAAGTGGGGAATCATCGTTACTGAGCTGCCCTATTTGGTAGGTCCCGAGCGGGTTATCGACAAGCTTAAGGATGCGGTAAACTCGGGCAAAGTCAAAGGTATCTCAGCGGTTACGAACTTAACCGACCGTCACCATGGTTTGCGTCTCGTCATTGAGGTTAAGAATGGTTTCAACCCCGAAGCCGTACTCGAATCCCTCTATAAACAAACCCCGCTCGAGGATTCCTTTGCAATTAACGCGGTCTCTTTGGTCGACGGCCAGCCCCAGACCTTGGGTCTGAAAGAGATACTAAGGGTGTACACCCGTCACCGTCTGGAAGTCGTCAAGCGACGTACCGCCTACCGTCTGGGGAAGCGCCAGGAGCGTTTACACCTAGTAGAAGGTCTGCTCGCCGCAGTCTTAGATATCGATGATGTGATTGCGATAATCCGTTCTAGTGACGACGTCACAACAGCGCGCAAACGCTTAATTTTCTCTTTCGATCTTTCCGAGGTGCAAGCTGACCATATTCTCTCCTTGCAGCTTCGCCGACTTACCAAGTTGGCACGCATTGAGCTGGAGACTGAACGCGATAATCTCCGTAAAGAAATTGCGGAACTGGAAGCCCTTCTGGCAAGTGACGAGCTGAGGCGGCACCTAGTCCGAGATGAATTGCAAGATACCGCCCAGCGCCTTAGTACTCCGCGGCGCACGGTTCTCACCTCTCAAATGCCCATGCCAACAAAGGGAGCTCCCCTAGAGGTCCCAGACGGCCCGTGCCAGCTTGTACTGGCCGCAGATGGTTCGCTTTCACGTTTTGATACCGAGGAAGATCTTCCCACTGATGGGGACAGGGTAGCCAATGATGCCCGTAGGAACGTGCTTTCCACTAGCACAAGAAGTACTGTAGGCCTGCTAGATGAACAGGGCATCGTGCATAAGTTGGATGTGCTGACGGTACCACAGTTGCCACTAGCCGCCTCTGCACCATCTTTTGCAGGCGGAGCGGCTGCTCATTTACTGATTCATACTTTGGATAGTGAGGTCTCCCCTGTCGCCCTTTTGGATCTGTCCGAAGATGCCGCCCCACTGGCTCTCGGCACCAAACATGGCATCGTGAAACGGATTCGAGGGGAGCACCCCAGCTCAAAAGAAAGCTGGTCTGTCATCAGCATGGACGAGGGAGATTTGGTCATCGGTGCGGCCCATGCGACAGATGACGCCGAACTCATTTTTATTAGCTCAGACGCCCAGCTATTACGTTTCAAGGCTTCTAATGTCCGCCCACAGGGCTTATCGGCCTCCGGCATGGGTGGTATTTCGCTCCGAGATGATGCGACACTGGTCGCTTTCGCCGTCATACCTGCCGAAGATGCAGAAACCGCTTATGTCACCACAGTAACTACTGAGGATGGTGGACTCCTAGGCGGTTTAGTCAGTGTGGCTAAGGTGTCACCCCTAGGAGTGTTCCCGGCAAAGGGACGCAACACTCAAGGCGTCCGTTCCCATCGTTTCTTAGTTGGACAGAAGCAATTAGTGGGTGCTTGGGTAACCGCTCATAGCCCACGCGCGGTTGACCAAGGCGGTCAGCCGGTTTCATTACCTCCCGCCACGGAGAAGCGTGATGGATCAGGGGTAAGCGTGGACGCGATGATCCAAGCGGTGGGCTGAGTCCTCTAGATCCTCAGAGAGTACGGGTAAATTCCTGTTGGGTACTTACTTCAACAAAGCCTAGGTTACCGAACAGGCGAGCTGCAGACGCTTCATGTCTGGATGATACTCCAGTAGCTATCTTGTTCATGCCGGCTTGCTCACTAGCTCGCATACTGGCGACCACCAGTTCACGTCCGACTGGTAAATTCCGCCATTCTACTCCCACTTCCAGCAAGTCAATGTAGCCTTCTTTCCAGCCGAGCACCTCCCAATCTTGGGGGTACTTTGCGGCCATCAAGAAACCAGCGATCTGGGTTCGATCGGTCGACTTATCAACTGCGATAAACGAAAGCTCCGGAGCAAAGCGATTACGGTTCGACATCCACTGTTCCATACTACGCCCCTTTGAGTGCACGGCATCTGGCGCAAACTCTAAGGCAGCACGTCTCACCATATCCTCTAGAGCGGGATTCCAAGCGGTAATCTCAATCATGGGTCCAGGGTTTTCCGCAGTAGGGAGAACATCAAGATCAGCCCGCATTTCGTGGAAGGTGGAAGTTGATGTGTATCCGGCTTTTAGTAACAAATCGCTGTAAGCACTGTCATGGTATTCATTGCGGCACACAATCTGCACTTCAGAGTCAGTGCCGATGGAGCGAGTCAAAAAACGCGCCGCAGATTCTTGCCAAATAATCATCTGCGTACCGATTGAGTACCCCCGATAGCGCGGAATGATTCCCCCGTTGCATCGGATTTGCAGGGGTGAGGAGATTCGTAGGCGCGCATGAACAAAGGCGCAACAACGCCCTATTTCATCGGTGGCAATGATGCCAATCCAATGTTTTGTTTGCTCAAAAAGCTGCTCGACCTCATCGCGAGTCGTGCGATAGGGCGGATTGTCCTTAGCTTCAATCTGCTCGATTATAGAGAATACGTCATCAATATCTGTAGCTCGCATCCATTTCCAGGTCAGACCTGAAACTGGATACGGCAAGAATAGCGACTTGGAAAACTCACTATCCATCACAATTCCACAGAGTAGTACGTAAAGTTTTTGACAGTTTCAAACCCAATAGAGGCATAAATTTGGCCGGCATTGGAGGGACTATCCACATCCACGTCCAGACCGAAGCGTTGCATTCCTTGAGCCTTTGCCTTCTTGATCGCTTCACTGAGCATCGCCCTAGCGATTCCGTTGCCTCGGTGATTGCGTGAGACACCTACTAGCTCGATATAGAGTTCCTTCACGCCGGTTAGCATCCAGCGGGTGGCGGGTCGGGAAATAACTGCGTATCCGGCGATGTCTCCAGCAGAATCAACCACAAGAGTAGAGGTCCTCACATCCAAATCGGTTAAAGCACTCTCCCACCAACTAAGATTCTCGCTGCTGTCCCCCCAGTGATCTTGAAAAGCATCCATATGCAAGTCTCGGACTTTTTCGATTGAATCATCAGCAGGCCAAGGCACGAAATGATAGCCCTCCGGCAGGTAATAGTTAACAACGGGCTGATTCAAATCAACATACATCACGTCGAAGGTACGAACCGGAGTGTACCCGGCAGCTACAAATAGCGAACGTGCGGACTCATTATTGCCCGGAACAATAGCCGAGATGCTCACTTCCAATGTGCAGTCATCCCCATATGCTTCACGAATCAAATCGCGTACGGTGTGATCTTGCCAGCTAAGCAGGACACGGCCGATTCCCCGCCCCCGCCATTGTGGCGCCACAGTCGCTTCTAGGGATGCATTAATTCTAGACCTGGCATTGCGAGGTACGCGCACAGCGGCAACTGCCTGCATCCGATGGGCTGCATCCATCCCAACCAACGACCGAATAATCGTATTTCCAGAGCCGCCCTCAATCATGTCAGCCAACTCGGTATCAGTAGTTTGAGATTGCCCCCCGTCGAAACGCTGAGAGTTGCGCACTAGCTCCACCAGCTGGGGAGCATGATCTGCGCGAAGTGGCTCCCATCGTAGCCCCAGATGGCCTGGGGGCAACGGTACGGGACTTGGACATGCCAATCGTTCAGAAAGTGTTCGCATGGGACTATCCTACCTATTTTTGCCAAATTATGACGGATGGCGAGAGTCAAAATCATCTGCCTCGCGGCGTGTCAAGCATCAATATCCTGCAAATCAAGTTTTTTCGCACCATTGACAATAAACTCCTTACGGGGAGCTACCACCGAGCCCATCAAGAGTTCAAAGGTGGCCTCCGCCTGCTCCAGTGAAGGTTCATCAGCTAGGGTGATTCTGCGCAGCATGCGACCAGAAGGATCCATAGTAGTCTCCGCTAACTGATCAGCGTCCATCTCGCCTAGCCCCTTATAGCGCTGAATTGGCTCTTTATGAGCTCTCCCAGACTTTGCCAGCTTTTTCATGAGCTGTTGTAGCTCGGCCTCAGAATACGTGTAAACGTATTCCTTCTTCTTTCTGCCGGTAGCGGCAAGTTCTACACGGTGCAGCGGAGGAACCGCTGCATAAATCCGCCCAGCTTCAACCATCGGACGCATGTACCGGAAAAACAAAGTCAACAAAAGAGTGCGAATATGTGCACCATCAACATCTGCGTCGGTCATTAAGATCACTTTGCCATAGCGGGCCTGTTCAAGATCAAAGGTCCGTCCAGAGCCAGCCCCGATGACCTGGATAATAGCAGAGCATTCAGCATTAGAAAGCACATCAGCTGTCGAAGCTTTCTGCACGTTCAGAATCTTCCCGCGAATCGGAAGAAGCGCTTGAAACTCTGATGAACGAGCCGATTTCGCAGTCCCCAGAGCCGAATCACCCTCGACAATAAACAACTCCGAAGCTTCCACATCGTTCGTGCGACAGTCCGCCAACTTAGCAGGTAGGGAGGAGGTCTCGAGAGCATTTTTCCGTCGAGAGATCTCCTTATGAATTCGCGCTGACTGACGCGCCTTCATTTCTCCAACAATCTTCTCCAAAAGCAAAGCAGACTGCTGCTTGTCATCGCGTTTAGAAGAGTTCAGCTGATGAGTCAACTCGTCCGTGATGACTTTTCCCACCACCTGACGAATCTGTGGCGTACCGAGAATCTCCTTCGTCTGCCCCTCAAACTGCGGCTCCGGAAACCGTACTGTCACAACCGCAGTAAGACCAGCCATGATGTCGTCTTTCTCAATCCGACTATCCTTCGCAGTGACTTTAAGCTTGCGGGAATTCTTGTCAATCTGTTTACGAAAGACCTTAACCAGGGCTTGTTCGAAACCAGCCACGTGAGTTCCGCCCTTGGGCGTAGCGATAATGTTTACGAAAGATCGCAGATTAGTCTCATACCCAACTCCCCAGCGTAGAGCGCATTCAACTTCGCAGGTACGTTCCACATCGACTGGTTGCAAACGTCCTTTCCCGTCTAGTTGCTGAACTGTCTCAATATAAGACCCTTGCCCCGTGAAACGCCAAGTAGCGGTCACTGCACCATCTTTCGCAAGGAAATCAACATAGTCAACTACACCGCCCTCGTAATGGAGCTTCTCTTTGACCGGCTCAGCGCCACGCAGGTCAACCACATTGATTGTTAATCCAGGAACCAAGAACGCAGACTGACGGGCACGTTCCAGCAAAGTGTCCCAAGAAAAATCAACTGACTTAGGGAAGATTTGGAAATCAGCCCAAAAACGCACGCGGGTTCCGGAAACCCCTTTTCTGGTCTTACCAACTACCGCAAGCTCGCTAGAGTCTGTAAAGGGCGTAAACGGGGAGCTAGGTTCATGTTGTTTTGAGTCATCAAAACGACCGGGTTCTCCCCTGCGGAAGGACATGGCATAGGTCTTCCCGCCGCGGTCGACTTCGACATCTAAACGAGCAGAAAGAGCGTTTACTACGGACGCGCCGACACCGTGCAGACCACCAGAAGAAGAATACGATCCGCCACCGAACTTACCACCAGCGTGTAACTTGGTGAATACCACCTCTACACCTGAAAGACCTACGGACTTCACGGTGTCAATCGGAATACCACGGCCGTTATCTGCCACCGAGACGGAGCGGTCGGGGTGTAAAGTGACGGTTATCTCGGAGCAGTAGCCTTCAAGCGCTTCATCAATCGCATTATCGATGATTTCCCAGACGCAGTGCATGAGGCCTCTGTGGTCGGTCGATCCAATGTACATGCCTGGGCGTTTACGGACAGCTTCTAGTCCTTCTAATACGGACAGATGTCTTGCTGTGTATTCTTCATTCTTAACTACCACTCTAATAGGCTACCGGGGGAATTCTCTCGATTCCAGTTGCAACGCTGAAATAACATCAGGCGATATGCTAGTAGCCTTAAAGATTTGTGCCAGCCGCGAAAGTCGAGCTTTACTGCTGAAAATACATAGATTACATGGTTGTATGTTGGTATGACAGAAACTAAGGAATCCGTAATGACGAACCAGTCCGAAGCTCAAGATACTACACTCACAGCGCTTGACCGTTGTGATGCGTGCGGCGCTCAGGCCTACGTCCGAGTTCAGGTAGGAGATTCCGGTCAGCTCCTATTCTGTGCACATCACGCAAGAAAACATGCTCCCGTGCTGAAACAAGTTGCACAGATTATCGAAGATGAGTCTGATCGTCTCAGTCAACCCGTAGGAAACCGTGACTGAATAGTAAGTATCCAATAAGGAATGGGCCTCAGATATTTCCGAGGCCCATTCCTCATTGCGCCTACGCTTAAAAAGAAGTTTCAAGTGCGAGAGAACTAGAAAAGCAATCAGGCTTTAGTCTAGATAATCACGCAGCACTTGGGAGCGAGAAGGATGCCGTAGCTTCGACATAGTCTTAGACTCAATCTGACGGATACGCTCGCGTGTCACGCCGTAAACCTTGCCGATTTCATCCAGAGTCTTAGGCTGCCCATCTCCTAACCCAAATCGCATTTTCACGACGCCAGCCTCGCGCTCGGACAGCGTACCAAGCACTTGCTGTAGCTGTTCTTGCAACAATGTGAAAGAAACTGCTTCTGCCGGGACGATTGCTTCGGAGTCTTCAATCAAATCACCGAATTCAGAGTCTCCATCTTCACCCAGCGGAGTGTGCAAACTGATTGGTTCACGACCATACTTTTGCACTTCCACGACCTTGTCAGGTGTCATATCCAGCTCTTTGGCTAACTCTTCAGGGGTAGGTTCGCGCCCTAAATCTTGCAACATCTGACGTTGCACACGAGCAAGTTTGTTAATAACTTCCACCATATGCACCGGAATACGAATCGTTCTGGCTTGGTCTGCCATAGCGCGGGTGATTGCCTGACGAATCCACCACGTAGCGTAAGTCGAGAACTTGAACCCCTTGTTGTAGTCAAATTTCTCCACTGCACGAATCAAACCAAGGTTACCTTCCTGGATTAAATCCAAGAAAAGCATACCGCGGCCAGTGTAGCGTTTGGCGAGTGACACTACCAGACGCAAGTTGGCTTCTAGCAGGTGGTTCTTGGCGTTCTGTCCGTCTTTCGAAATCCACATCAGTTCCCGACGTAGCTTAGAAGGCATGAGATCACCCTCGCGTTTAAGCTTTTCATCGGCATAAAGTCCGGCTTCGATTCGCTTAGCTAAATCAATCTCTTGATCAGCAGTCAGCAGAGCGACTTTACCAATCTGTTTCAGGTAATCCTTCACCGGGTCCGCGGTAGCTCCAGCTACCGTGACCTGCTGGACTGGTTCATCAGTATCATCTGAGTCAGAAACCACAAAGCTGGCGGCCTTCTTGGAGTCCTCAGCCATTTGTTTGGCCGTACTAGGCTTTTCCGTTTCCTCGTCATCAGAATCCGGGTCAACATCAGGTTCTCCATCGTCGTCAATATCGACGTCGTCTAAATCGAGATCCTCAAGATCATCTGTCTCCACCAAGTCTACGTCTGGAACCAGTTCTACGTCATCAGGCAAATCGTCTAAATCATCGTGTTCCCTATCCAAATTGACATCTACAACCGGCTCTTCTTTCGCCACAGCTTTCTTAGAAGATTTAGCTGTGGAAGAACCCTTCTTAGTCATCCGAGTACCGGTCTTTCTGGAAGTAGTTTTTTTGCCTTTTTCAGCTTCATCCTTCTCGGATGCGGCTTTGACCGGGGAGGCTTTTTGGGCAGTAGACTTAGTTTCGGTCTTTTTGCCAGTGTTAGTCTTCTTTGGAAAACTCTTCTTAGTGGCGGATTCGCCAGAGGATTTAGTCTTCTTATCTCCCGTTTCCTCAGACTTCTTATGAGAAGTCTGAGAGGAAGCAGCTGTCTTGCTCGGGGCAGACTTTTTTTCGGCAGTTTCCAAGGTTTTGGTTTTACTCTTGCGGACGGGCTTCTTCTTTTCAGTCGCCTCAGACTCCGCCCCGTTCTGGGCTACAACTTTCTTAGCCGGCGCTTTCTTCGCGCCGGTAGCTGTCTTTTTTGCGGTACTGGAGCTAGCTCGCTTATCAGCCTTAGCAACCTTGTCAGACGACTGTTGTTTAGATGGTTCTGGCACGGAGCACCTTTCGTGAACTGCATTACTTTGGCCTGTACGGCACAAACATTAACAATTATAATCGCGGGGACGAATATTTTCGCGTTGAGTGAGCTATTACAACTTCTGTGCGGTGGCGCCTAGTTAGCTGTTGCGGTCAGAACTGGGCAGGGGGAATTCAGTAGAATATTCTGAGCCTGCGGCCCCAAAGTCCAGTTTCCGCCAACTTTTCCAACCAATCCTAGGACAACTAGCTCGCATTCAAGTTCCGTCGCTAGCTTAATCACCTGTTCAGAAATCTGCTCTCCTGGACCGCTCCGGTGAATCTCAAATGGAATATCGGTCGCGCCTAGCATCTCCCAAAGCGGGCCTTCTGGGTCACGGTTATCGGGGCCCAGCTGTTCGTCTTCAGACAGCAAAACTAGCAGAGAGGTACGCATTTTCGAAGCTACTGCGATTGCTGCATTCGCCGCCGCATTAGACTCCTCCGTACCACAGTAGGTTAGCAGAACTGCCATAGACACCTACCCCCATTTCGTAAATCACTTAACATAGCAGTGGTCTGGACCGGTTGAATCTGTTATCTTGCGAGAATGACTCAAAGCCATCACAGCGCGCCCCTATCAGATCCCTCCCAGTATCTCACGTTGGTCAACCAACAGCTAACTAAACGCGCTAAAGCCACACCGTATTCCCAGCAAAGCACAGATACACCGAGATATTGGTCCCTCCTTGATGAGTTACTATTGGCTTCGGTACAGGGAGGCAAGCGCCTCCGCGCGCTGTGCGTTCACGCTGGCTATCTTTTGAGTGTCGAAGATGACTCGCAGATATCAGCAGACAGCGCGGAACAGCTTGCTCTTTTAGGCAGTGCAACCGAGTTCTATCAGGCGTCCGCGCTCGTCCACGACGACCTCGTTGACCACTCTGACCTGCGCCGAGGAAAGCCCACCACTCATGTTCGTGCCAGCCAATCTCACCTAGCCACAGACAGCGCAAAACTCTCAGATTTTGGTACTGCCTCAGCCGTGCTGGTAGGCGATATTACCTATGCTTTGGCGCTCGAGTGCGCCACCGAAGCAGTGCGGGAACACCCCGCGGGAATGCAGATTTTGCGGGACTTTGCGCAGATGACTAAACGGGTTGCCATTGGGCAATATCTTGATGTTGTCTTAGATATGAAGACAGTAAATCAGAGTCTGGACACAGACCGTCCAATCGAGGTAATCAACTATAAAACTGCCGGGTATTCCGTAATTGATCCAGTCTGTCTCGGGGCTCAGTTCGCAAATATCTCCGGTTCCCGCCTATCCGCGTTATGGAAAGCTATCTCCAGTTGGGGGGTCGCCTTTCAACTCCGCGACGACCAACTTGGAGTATTCAGCCCGGCCAGCGACTCTGGGAAACCTGCTCAGCACGACCTGGTTGAAGGGAAGCGTACGTACCTATTGGCACTTACTCTGCAACTATGTTCCTCGAGCGAAAGAAAGCTGCTAGAGCGACTATATTCACAGCCAATACGCAGCACAGAAGATTGCCTAACCATTAGTCAATTGATGGAGACAAGCGGCGCCCGTGAAGCCGTCGATAATAAGATTGACGAACTCTACCAGCAGGGGGTTGAGAGACTGGCAAAACTCGATTTTCCCAACTCTGCTCCCCTACTTGACCTTAGTGAAAGTCTCGTTTACCGCACTAGGTAGTAGCCGGCGATCTCACACGCCCGGCCGATAACTAGGTAATGGTACTGCTTCCCCCTAAACTATTGTTGTGATGTTGCCGCCATCTGAAGAAGACCACGATTCCCCTCAAGGTTCCGCTAGCCAATCGCCGGAGCCTCTAACTGGCGTGTCTAAAGGTGCGGATGCGGCTCAGGAGATTGTCCTCTCCGGTTCCCGCTCAGAATCCGAGGACGCGGCTATTAAGGATCCTTTGATTGGGGTTAAGCTGGATCAGCGTTACCGCGTCACGAAACTTCTGGCCCGTGGCGGCATGGCTACCGTTTATCACGCGGTTGATGAACGCCTCGAACGAGAAGTCGCTATCAAAGTAATGCATCCGCACCTCCTCGGATCCGGGTCTTTTGCCGCTCGTTTCCAGCAAGAGGCACGTTCTGTCGCACGCCTAATTCATCCACATATCGTGACAGTCTTCGACCAAGGTCAGGTGCAAGGGACCGCCTACATCGTGATGGAGCTGGTCGAGGGCGCAACAGTGCGCGACTCACTGCGCACCAGCGGGCCGTACCCTCTCGGCCAGGCCCTAGAGCTAACGAAAGCCATCGCTCAAGGACTTGATGCCGCTCATCGTAATGGAGTTGTGCATCGCGATATCAAGCCCGAAAATATTTTGCTTACCCAGGATGGCTCTCCTAAGATTGCCGATTTTGGTTTAGCCCGCACGGTTTCCGAGATTTCGATTAGTTCACATTCCACAGTTCTCGGAACAGTCGCGTATGTGGCGCCAGAAGTCGTTACAACTGGAGATTCGGATGGACGCGGAGACCTATATTCGCTGGGGATCATGCTTTACGAGATGATTACTGGCACCACGCCCTTTGGCGGAAAGTCCCCCATTAATGTTGCATATTCCCATGTCAACGAATCCGTTCCGTCGCCTTCCACATTGGTCGATTGGCTACCTATTGAGATTGATGAACTAGTCTCGGCTCTCACAGCCAAAAACCCCGAGGAACGGGTCAGCTCAGCAGCGGAAGCTCTCACCCTGATAGGGAATACATATGCCGCAATTCCCGCTTCTTTATTGGCTCGCCGTGCTGATTTCGTTGTGGAGGACACCGCAGTAGAGCCAGACCAGACAATCCGGTTCCAACCCCAGTCGTATACTTCTCCATTACCTCCGTCCCCGGCTGGCAAAGACACGGTACTTGCTCCCGTCACGGTTCACAAACAAGGAGCTGAGCAGATTCCAATCGCTTCTGATGAAGCTGAACAATCTAGCCGGCGCAGGTGGCCGTGGATCCTCCTCCTCATATTGCTCGTAGCTGCAGCATTCTCTGGTGGAGGTTACTGGTGGTATCAAGCTCTTGGTCCGGGCTCATACAGCATCATGCCGACCGTAGAAGGTCTACCAGTTGAAGAAGCACTGGATAGAATCAACGCTGCCGGCTTCACAACTGAAACCCAGGAGGGATTCTCCGACACCATCCCTGCAGGCCATGTAGTCGCTACCACCCCAGAAGCAGGACAACAGTTCCGGAAGTCTACGCCAGTCCAAGTTAGAGTATCCCAAGGCGTCGAAATGTTCACGGTTCCAAGACTTGAAGGTTTAAGTCTTGACGACGCACAGGAAACCCTGCTGAATCTTCGGTTTAAAGCCCCGACTATTATTGAAGAGTGGTCTGAAACTGTTCCGGCAAAGCAAGTCATGTCTGCTAGCGAATCTGAAAACGCTTCAGTGCGGCATGACACCGTAATTTCTTTAACCGTGTCCAAAGGAAGACAACCTTTCGAGCTTCCTAATCTAGTCGGCAAAACCTTAACTGATGTCAATACCGAAGGTGATGATGCCGTTTTCAGTTATGAACTAAGTGAGGCATTCTCCGATACCGTCGCACAAGGCTCAATCATCTCGCAAGAACCAGAGGCCGGGAAAACCCTCTATCGCGGCGATAAAGTCAAACTGGTTATCTCGAAAGGACCTGAACTGGTCGAAGTGCCTAGGGTATTTGGGGCTACTACCGAGGAAGCTAAGAAACGCCTTGAGGCCGCAGGTTTCCAGGTGAAGATAAAGAAATTCAGCGGTGGCTTGTTGAACCGGGTACGTTATGCTGACCCCGGACAAGGCAAAATGGCACCCAAGGGCTCAGTCGTAACGATTACTATCTTCTAGGATTAGACTGCTAGATACTGAGTCAGCAAGAAAGCTAGTTCCAAAGATTGCTGATGGTTTAGCCGAGGATCTACAAGAGTCTCATAGCGTTCTGCTAGCGCATCATCTGAGACATCCTGCGAACCGCCCATGACTTCGGTGACATCATCCCCAGTTAGCTCAATATGGATACCTCCAGGGATACCGCCTGCTTCCCGCACAGCTTGGAAAAAGCCTTCGACCTCGCCGAGGATATCGCTAAAGCGTCGCGTCTTGTATCCGGAGACTGAGGTGATCGTGTTGCCATGCATCGGATCAGAAATCCACACGACTGGATTCCCTGTCTCTTCAACGGCTTTCACCAATCCTGGTAAGACCTTTCTAATGTTACCCACACCCATTCTGGTGATGAATGACAGACGCCCAGGCACACCTTCAGGGTTCAGCAAAT
This sequence comes from Boudabousia marimammalium, assembly GCF_001936115.1. GTDB lineage: Bacteria > Actinomycetota > Actinomycetes > Actinomycetales > Actinomycetaceae > Boudabousia > Boudabousia marimammalium. The sequence goes on along the minus strand of NZ_MPDM01000003.1, from coordinate 58,371 downwards.
CAATCAAACGCAGCAAATCCTGAGGCGAAGTATTTGGCCCAATCTTCACTCCAATCGGATTGGCAATCTGCATGGCTTGTTTGACGTGTGCGGATTCAGGGTCTCGGGTTCTCTCACCTATCCACAGATAATGTGCCGAGGTGTCGTAAAGTTTACCGGTACGTGAATCAACACGCGTCATCGCGGACTCGTACTCTAAGAGCAATGATTCATGCGCGGAATAAAAATCAACAGTCTTGATCGAATCAAAATCTGCACCTACCGCCGTCATGAATCTAAGAGCCCGATCCAATTCACTCGCAATGGTTTCGTATTTGCTAAAGGCCGGGTTATTCCGAAAGCCCTGATTCCACAGATGCACCTGACGTAAGTCTGCGTAACCACCTTGGGTAAAAGCCCGGATCAGGTTCAAAGAAGTAGCGGAGCGCTGATACATTTCCAGTAGTCGTCGTGGATCCGGCTGACGTGATTGATGCGTGAAGGCGAATCCATTTACTGCGTCACCACGATACGAAGGCAAAGTTATGCCGTCTTTAGATTCTTGTGGGGCCGACCGGGGTTTCGAATATTGTCCCGCTATCCTGCCCATCTTCACAATCGGCATGGACGCTCCATAGCTCATTACTAAGGACATTTGCAAGATTGTCTGGACTTTAGCGCGAATCTTATCTGCAGTGGAGTCAGCAAAAGTCTCCGCGCAGTCACCACCGGTCAACACGAAGGCTTGGCCAGCGGCAGCCGCTGCCAGCTTGCGGGTGAGTTGATCGACTTCACCTGCAAAAACTAGCGGGGGCCTAGTTCGCAAGTCTTCAGTGATTTCGCGCAGCAACCTTTTGTCGGCGTAGCTGGGTTGCTGTTGTGCCGGATAGTTACGCCACTCGTTTAGCTTTGCAAAGGTTTGCGCGTCCATTAGTTCTACTACCTCTTTAAATGGTTCTTCCCCTGGCCCAAGATGTGCCAGGGGAAGAACCTACGTTCAAAACTACCGATTAGTGACCGGCAACGGTCTCAGCAGGTTCAACGGTCTGGCCGATATTTGCCATCATGTCCTGGAACCAAGGTTCCATGATGTTGAAGGGCTTGCCACCGGCGATGCGCTCAAAGGGCACGGCCTTGAGTCGGTTGTTATCTTCCTCGTCATGTCCGACAACGCCGGAAGTGCGTTCAAATGCGCACTGCACGGCAAGGTCGGTCATAGACTTAATCAGGCGGAGGTCATCAGCGTTGGCACGAGCGGAACGGGAGAAATAACCGGACTTCTGTACCATGACCTTCTCCGCACCAATCAGTTCAGCGAACTGGTTAGCGAACCACTGTCCGGGATTAATCCTATCGAGCTTCACATGACCAAAGGGGTCACGCGGAACTTCCATACCGCTTTCTTCCATCTCAGCAATGATTTCAGGCACGCCCGCACCCTCAGACAGGAAGATGTTAACGTTGCCCTGTGCATCCATGATGGCGCGCAGACGGGCAGCCTCAGCATCAATATCAATCTTCATTTCGGGAACGAATACGGCGTGAATATCCCAGCGTTCGCGTGAAAGACCAATTGAAGGGACCCATTCCTGGGTATCCAGCCACTTGCGATAGGCAAGAGAGGAAGCAGCGGTCAACCAGCCGCAGTTACGTCCCATAACTTCATGCACGATGAGCATACGCGGATTCGAGCGATGCTCACCAATCACATTCTGCGCGAAAACGGATGCCTGCTCGGCAGCAGTCCAAGCACCGAGGGATTGACGAATCGGAACCACATCGTTGTCGATAGTCTTGGGTAGGCCGACAACAGTCAGGTTGTAGTTGTGCTCAGCCAAATAGGCGGCCAGATCTGCTGCTGTCGTGTTGGTGTCATCGCCACCAATGGTATGCAGAACGTCGACACCGTCCTTCTCTAGCTGTTTTGCCGCAACCTCAAGCGGATTATCGCCTTCCTGTACCAGGCCGCGCTTAATCAAGTCTTCGGCGTTGGTCAGCTTAACACGTGAGTTACCGATGCAAGAACCACCGAAACGGTGTAGCACATCAGCATGCTTGCGGGCAGTCTCATCTACAACAACAAAGTTGCCGGTAAGTAGACCGTGGTAGCCGTTCTGATACGCGATAATCTCAACTTCAGGAGCGATTTCAGTGTAGCGCTCAATCAATCCGCCAATAGCGGATGAGAGACAGGGAGCGAAACCGCCGGCAGTAAGTAGAGCAACACGACGAACCGTCATTATTATGCCTTCCATTTTGGTCAACAGTCTACGCTGTTGAAGTAGGTGGGTGAGTTCCTCAACTATTGTACAAGCTATTTACTTTTGCGTCGAAGAAGTCCTTAAGCAGCGCGCTTATGCGAAACATCACTCAGCAGAGCGATCGCCTTGAGAGTCCTGGTTTTCTTCCGCGATAGTTTCAGCAGTTCGTGGCACTGGGCCAGCAAATTTACCCTCAGCAGCTAGACGTGCTTTCACAACGGAAGCATACTCATCAGAGTATTCCTGCTTCGAAAGGTTCATCAACGCATACATGATTTCATCAGTAACTGCGCGTAGAACAAAACGATCTTGTTCTAAACCGCTGTAACGTGAGAAGTCCAATGGCTCACCAACGACAATACCAACCCGGTGCAGACGCGGAATCCTAGTGCCAATAGGCTGCGCCACATTAGTCTCAATCATCGCTACTGGAATTACCGGAGCACCCGAGCGCAAAGCCAACTTAGCAACGCCGGTGCGCCCTCGGTATAGCTTACCGTCGGGACTACGGGTACCCTCCGGATAAATACCAAAAAGCTCCCCTTCAGATAGTCGCGCCAGACCCGCGTTCAACGCGGCCTCGGCTGCCTTACCGCCGGTACGGTCAACTGGAATTGTGCCCACCATACGCATGAATTTGGCGATAAACTTTCCCTTCAAACCCTTACCGGTGAAATAGTCGCCCTTACCCATAAAAACAATTGATCGTTTAACCATCAAGGGTAAGAAAACGGAGTCAAACACAGCAAGGTGGTTGGAAGCCATGATGGCTGGGCCGTCTTCGGGGATGTTCTCAGCCCCCTCAATCCAAGGGCGATAAATCAGCTTGAGAAACGGGCCACCAATCAATTTAAGTAGCTTATAGAACACGAGTCCTCCTTGGCTTCGATGCATGGCCGAATAACTACTGATTATATGCCTAAAACTTCCCAACTGCTACGATACTGCTATGTGGTTTCGTAGAAATGGACACGAGCAAGAAGAAATCGACGCTGAATTTCGGCGTTTGGTCGAGAATACTGAGATCGATGCGACTCTGGGTGGGCCACGCGATTACTCACTGGCGGAAGATCCCGATGATGGCAAATTTATGGCCCCCGAACCAGACCCGCTACCCAAGCTGAATTCCCTAAGACAGGTCAGCATCTTCCTCTTAATAATCCTGATAGCAGGATGGGCAGGTCTAGGCATAGCCCAGATAGTCTTGCCAGTCTGGGCGCGCGTTAGTGTACTCGTCGCTGGGGCTGTACTTTTCGCTGTGACGTTACTTCCTCTTGGAGGCAAGCCCTTTAGGAAGCGTTAGGTGGCCACACTCGGCTCACCCCAGGCAAAGAGTTACCGCTTAAGGAGCTGAGCCACTTGTTCTTGTAAAAGAATCGGTTCGACCGGCTGAGTTAGAATCAAACTTGCATGCGCGCCTCTGGCCAACCATTCGTCCTGCTGGCGCGCGACGATGAACACAATCGGCGGGATGGAGTCCTCCGGCAAAGTATCGTGCACGGTGTGGGCTACTGACATTGCTCCGTCTTTTTGTACCTCTCCATCGAAGATGGCAAGGTCCACATGGTTTTCTTCCAGTATGCTTGTTACTCCGAATGAGGTAGCAGCATCATGGAAAGTTACTTGTGGAGAGCCCACGTAGGGATGTAAACCGATAGCAGCTTTAATTTCTTCCCGAAAACTGCTGTCGTCACTGAAAACCAAAATATTCAGATGGTCTTTGTTGGCCATTTTGTCCTCCCTGTGGATCTAGTTGACTAGATCTCTATCTCCCACGCCCATAATATCAATGATCTGCACCAGAGTACGACCATCCCCCATCTCCACAACGCGTAGCAGACGGGTACCCACCGTGTAGTTTAGATAGGCGGCAGCATTCGGATCATCCCCAACTAGGTAACCCAGCTCCTCACCAGTTTGAGCCGGCTCTTTGTTGCCCGCATAAGTGTAGGTTTGCCGCGCAAAGAAAATTTTATCCTTGGAAAGCTGCTCACCCTTTCCCTTCAGCAGGACGTAGAACTTGTCGGGCGCTTCGCTGACCACTGAGGCTTCGGCTTTCAAAGTGGGATTTCCCTGCTGATTGTTATCCGTGGTGACACCAGCAGGTAGGCTTACGTTCTGCTTTTCCGCAGCTGCGATAGCAGCATTGCCCTGTTCCTTAATCTTTGGCATCAATGCTTCCAGCTTAGCTTGCTTTTCAGCAGCTTTTGCCTGCTGTTCTTGCGCTTTTGCGTCCGCTTGTTCTTTCGACATAGCTTCAATAATGTCCACGACAAAGACCAGTGTCGCTTTCCCCGGAATCGTCGGAGGATTGCCTTGATCTCCATAACCAAGATCAGAAGGAATCACCAACAGCACGCGGTCACCGACGTGCTTTCCTGCCAATCCTTTAGTCCAGCCCGCAATAACACCAGAGAGTGAGAAAGTGGCAGGCTGTCCCCTATCGAAAGAGGAATCAAAGGGCTTACCATCCCACAACTGACCGGCATAATTCACGGTCAAAGTATCGGTCTCTTTAACTTCCGGCCCATCACCCTTAACTAGCACCTCAGAAACAAGCTCAGTCGGTTCTTTCCCCGTAGCCGGATGGATAATGGGCTTTTCCCCAAATCCACCTTCAACTACCGGCATATCACCATCTACTGGGGTAGCAACGCCAGACGCAGTGGGCTCCGGAGTCCCATTAACTGGGGCGGAGTTGGAGCATCCTGCCAGCCCGAGGGATAGTGTCAAAATGGTTGCAGCTACTACACTGGCTTTGCGCATACGCATGCGTTTTCTCCTTGCCCTGAGGCTGGTCTTAACAACCTGAGGAAGTTGATTTGTTAATTAGTTGAATGATTCGCCACAGGCGCAAGAGCCGGCTGCGTTCGGGTTGTCGATAGTGAATCCCTGCTTTGAGATGGTGTCAGCAAAGTCGATGGTGGCTCCGTTAAGATAGACTGCAGAAGTCTCATCGACAACGACTTCTACCCCACCAAAATCGCGGGTTAGGTCACCATCAGTAAGGTGTTCATCAAAATAAAGCTCGTAAATTAAACCGGAGCAACCACCGGGAGCAACTGCAATGCGGAGACGAAGGTCATCACGGCCTTCTTGTTCGAGCAAACTTTTCACTTTTGCTGCCGCAACATCAGTCAGGTTTACACCATGGGTGACTACAGTATTCTCGGTCATGATTATTTCCTTGCTTTGGGAACCTTTACTGTCTATGAAGATTATATGGCTTTTCAGGCTATTGCTCATTTTATTTGTCAGAGGTTACCCCAAGTGCGAGCTAACCGCCCAAAAGTCTTTGCGACATCTGGTTCCTGCCAACTCTTTAACAAATAGCGAGCCTGCAAACCCAGTTCAGACATTTCCATTCTGTTCAAAGAAGAATACCTACTAATCAAAATGCATGGTATTGCTCTTAGATTCGCTGCTTCTACAATCTCGCGATGCAACCAGTTGTCTAAAGTCCAGGTGTTGAGCTCATCAACCAGCGAAATCACCAAATCGGATTTGTCTAAGGCCGCCTGCACTCGGCGATCTGTTGCGAGATGCTCACTGAGCCTCCAGCAGGGTGAACCTAGCATCGCATGCACCGCAGCGATTCCGCCCCCAGCTGCAGGGAGTGTTCCGTAGGTATAGGGTTTAGCTCCGGCGCTATCTTTCAGCTCCAAGAAAGAACCGGAAGGCTCATTCTGCTTCCCATAAATCCGGTACAGTTCCCGCAGACTACTGCTTGCGCCAGTTTCCTGTTCTGAACCTCTAGAGACAGCTACTGGCGGCGGAGGCACCGACAAAGTACGGGAGGTGCCCAAGATAACGGTGATTGGGCTTCCGGCTCGACCATAGCGCGAACGTATCTGGTTCCATACCTCGGTCTGACTATTGGCCTCCGTAAAACCAAGGGACTGCGAAAGAGCATGCCAATAAACAGTAGAGACATCCACGCCATAGGTTTCATGGCAAATCAGTTTCAGTCTTTTCCCGCTAGCGATGACTTCTCCTACCTGCGCACCAAGCCGGGATGCACCCTCGTCATTAATCTCCGAAGTGACCTCGTAAGAGTCTGCGCCACCCGAAATTGCGGCCCACTCTGGGATTGCTGCACGGGGTGGAAAACCCAGAATATCAGAGATGGCACCGCCACCTAACTCCCACGCGAAAGCGCAGATATCGGCAATAGAAGAGGCATCACCCAGGGCGGATTCTGCCGGCGTGCGTGACCGCGGCGGAGTATGAAGAAGTAGAGCTCCAGACATTTAGAGCTGCCCGGCAGTTCTCGCCAGCAGTAGCGCTTCCGCAATCATGGCATGACGCAAATCGCTCAGGTCTTGTGATTCATTTTCAGAATGCGCATTCGTCTGGGGGTCTTCAACTCCCGTGACCAGCACAGCCGCATTTGGGAACATCTCTTGGAACTGAGAAATGAATGGGATAGAACCGCCGACCCCAATATCCACGGGATCGATACCCCACGACTCTTTCAGAGCCCAGCGCAGATCGGCGATAGCTGAGGTGGAAAGATCCGCTTGGTAGGCAGGCCCGCACTCCCCTTCTTCAATCGTCAGCTGAGCACCAAAAGGCGCATGGCTACGTAGATGCTGCTCAAGGGCTGCTTTTGCCGCCTCACTAGACTGACCTGGAGCAACGCGCATAGAGAGAACGAAACGGCAGCCAGAGGCAATCGTATTGGAAGCTTCAGCAACGGAGGTAACATCCATCCCAATCACAGAGATAGCGGGCTTAGTCCACATACGTGCAGCCAAATCACCTGTACCAGCCAGCTGCAATCCTGGCACCGCACCCACCTCTTGACGCAGGTTCTCTTCCGGGTATTCCACGTCTGCCTCAGGGCTAGCAACCAATCCAGCAACCGCAACGTCTCCTTGCTCATCATGCAAAGTAGCGATCAAGCGCGCTGCCAAAGTATTCGCGTCCAGAATCGGACCACCGAACATTCCCGAATGCACGGCATGGTCCAAAACCTTAAGCTGTACCGTAAGTTGCACAACGCCGCGCAAACTGGTGGTGATCGCAGGATGCCCGACCTTCCAGTTATCGGAATCAGTCACGATAATCAAATCTGCGGCCAGCTTAGACTGGTTCTGCGCAACGAACTGCTGAAATGAAGGCGAGCCTATTTCTTCTTCACCCTCAATGAAAACAGTTACGTTCACACCCAGTTCATCACCCAGTGCAGAAACCGAAGCCAGATGGACCAAGATGCCCGCTTTATCGTCTGAGCTACCGCGACCGTACAATCGACCGTCACGAATCTCGGGTTCGAAAGGCTTTCCCTGCCAGGCAGAAAGATCCCCTGCGGGTTGCACATCGTGATGAGCATAGAGCAAAACTGTCGGCGCCTCCGAGGATACGTGCTTCCTCGCGATTACGGCCGGGCGACCTTGCCATCCATTCGGACCGGAGGCGGAAAGAATCTCGGTTTCAAAACCTCGCTCAGCAAATAAGCCGGCCACTGTTTTCGCAGACTCATGCAAAGGCGTTAAATCATAGGATGAAGAAGAGATCGACGGAATCCGTACCAAACTGCTCAATATATCTGTGTATCGTGCGAAATCTTTATCAATCCGTGCGGTAATTTGTTGCGCGCTTATCATGCACTTATTCTAGCTAGTGTTAGACGAATGAGTCTAACGGGGTGCAAAAGGGAGAAAAATAGAATAGGTTTATGACTGTGTTTGGTAAAAAGAAGGAATCTGCCTCAGAGTCGCCAGTTGAGGAAACTCAAAGCAGTAAAGTAGGTAAGGGCCGGCCCACTCCGAAACGGAAGGAAGCCGAAGCTGCCCGACGACGTCCCGTCATTGTAGGGGACCCGAAACAGCGCCGGAAACTCTCCAAGGAAGAGCGAAAGCGCGAACGCGAACGCCGCGACGCTATTTATGCACGTCAGCAAGAAGCCATGCGCGTGGGCGATGAGCGTTACCTGCCTGCACGGGACAAGGGAAAGCCGCGCAGATTCATGCGCGACTTTGTTGACTCGCGTTACACCGTAGCTGAGTGGATGATTCCCGTTGCGGTGCTCTCGCTCTTTGCTTCAATGCTTTTGGTGAATCGCCAAAACATCCACTTGTACGTTGTATACGGCACCTACTTGGTTTTCCTGTTTGCGATCTTGGAGAGCATTTTATACTGGAGCCGGGCAAAGAAACAGATGGAGACTAACCATCCAAAGTGGGAGATTCCCCCACACTCTTGGTGGTACATGTTTTCACGCATGTTGATGCCTCGTCGTTGGCGGCGGCCAAACGCCCTAGCCAATCGGGGTGAGAAACCCGAGTAGGCACTGTCGAGACTCACCCAATCAAGCGTTGACGGGTGTGAGAAGACTTTTTACAGGTCTTCTCACACCCGTTTTATTTCTTGCTGGTTAGTCCCACCACAATCTCCAGCCGACACCTTGTGGGTGCTCGCTAGAGACCTCTGTCAATTCGTCAGGAGTGGAAATAATAGCTTCACTCCAGTCGCATTCTTCGACAATATAGTCCCACAGCTCATCACAGGAGCAGGATTCGTCATGAAACCGTTTGATTTCCAGATCTGAATGGCGGTGATAGAGCATTCCCTCCACGCTGATACGTTCATCCCCTCTCTGTGGCCCCACATAGTACCCAAATAAGCTCACGTCATCAGGGTTTTTCAGGCATGCCCGCAAAAAGTCCAATAAAAGCGGAGCTTCGTTTTGCCTGTCTGCCAGCGCCCTCCCTGGTAAGCGCTCAATCAGTTCAAGCACCGTTTCTGCGGTTAGGTTTTTGAATCGGGCAAAGTCAGGCGGGCTGTTATCCCCGGCCTGTTCCACTTCGGATTCAGATTGAACAAGCCTGGAAAACTGTAAAAAGTCCTTCAGCTGGTCAGGAGAGATACACGGTTCAATCAGATCAAATATTCCGCTTTCAACAGTCCACCCCGATTCCAGTTCAGGAGACTCAAAACGCCTGCGATATCTTTGTTCTGCGGCCTCTATCTGCGCTTCTACCCTAGTGGCCGGTAAGTCTAGCGGGAGTGTGCCTTTCTGATTACTTTTGCGGCTTGTTACTTCCATTGTTTCTCCAGTTCGGACCCCATCTTGGTTACTCTCCTAAAGTAGCCCCGCAGAAAATCCCATTACATCTCCCTAAGTCGTCCGTGGTGGATACCTACAAGTGGCAAAATCTGTGAATTGTTTGGCGCCGTGAGAAGATAGCGATTGTGTTAGTTCCGATTGTTGATTTAGATGATTCCCGGCTAGAGATATACACTCAGCTGAAGGATGTGGCTTTACGCCGTTACGCAGAACCCGACTGGGGTATTTTTATGGCCGAGTCGTTTAACGTGATGGAAAGAGCGATGACCTCTGGTTGTGCGCCTGTATCTTTCCTAGTTTCCCCTCGTTGGCTTGCTACTTTGCGCCCATTATTGGCTCGCTTTTTGGGGGATGACGAGGGCGGGCCTGTTCCGGTGTACGTCGGCGAAGAAGCAGTCCTTTCGGAGCTCACTGGCTTCCATCTGCATCGCGGCGCGATTGCGGCAATGAAACGACCAGAGCTACCCTCCGTGTCCGAGTTGATCGGTAACCCGGATGTGCATCGTGTATTGGTACTGGAGGACCTTGTAGATCACACTAACGTCGGTGCCTGTTTCCGCTCAGCGGCAGCACTTGGGGTTGATGCCGTACTGATTACCCCTTCCTGCGCTGATCCGCTTTACCGCCGCAGCGTTCGCGTCTCAATGGGCGGAGTTTTTCAAGTTCCATGGACTCGGCTCCCGGTGTGGCCGCGCACCCAGCTGCTCACTGAACAGGGCTTTCATACTGCAGCATTGGCGCTTTCAGACGACTCTGTCAGCCTGGAAGAGTTCGCCTCCTCACCGACAGTTACTGACCGCGAATCGAAAATTGCACTGATTATGGGTACAGAGGGCGATGGTCTAAAGCCCTCTACCGTTGCTCACTCCGACACTGTCGTTCGGATTGAGATGAGCCATGGGGTTGACTCTCTTAATGTAGCTGCTGCCTCCGCAGTTGCGTTATGGGCTACTCAACGCAGGGTGGCTCAGTAACAGGTAATCTAATATTGGTAATGATGTAAACCAACAACGTAGGTTGGTACACAAATGATTGAAGGGAAAATAGTTAATGGCAACACCGCATATTAAAGCAGAGATGGGCGATTTTGCCCCTGCTGTACTGATGCCTGGCGACCCCAAGCGTGCTGAACGCATCGCACATTTACTGATGGACGACGCCAAACTGGTCAACGATGTTCGCGGCATGCTTGGTTTTACCGGAACCTATCAGGGGAAGCCGCTTTCGGTGATGGGGTCAGGTATGGGCCAGCCGTCTATTTCAATCTATGCGACAGAACTGTTCTCTCAGTTCGGTGTAGAGAGAATCATCCGGGTAGGAACCTGTGGTGGTATCGCCCCTCAGGTGAAGGTTGGAGACGCCGTTATCGGCTTGGGAGCTCACACGGACTCCGCCATGAACACGTATCGAATTCCCGGCGTTCATTTCTCAGCTACGGCTAGCTATGAGCTTGTTCGCGCCGCAGTTGATGCAGCTCCGGAGGGCAAGCAAGTCCACGTTGGCACGATTATCTCACGCGATCATTTCTATCTGCCTACTCAAACTCCAATTGATGTGCTCTCAAAATATGGCGTCTTGGGTGTTGAGATGGAGGCTGCTGCCCTTTACGGTGTCGCAGCTGAATACGGTAAGCAGGCACTGGCTGTTCTCACCGTGTCTGATCATTTAATGGACCACTCGGCAGACATGTCTGCTGAAGAACGTGAAACTAACTTCCACACGGCTTTAGACATGGCGGTAGCGGCAGCCCTGTCCTAACGATTTAACCAAGAAAAAACCGCCCTTTCGTGCAACGAAAGGGCGGTTTTTTGGGCATAATTTCAGGGCTTTTCAAGGCATCTAGTACTTTAATCCTAGATTCTTTACGAAAGCATAAGTTTATGGTTACAGCCGCAAAATTTTGGATTACCTGTAGTGCTTGTCACAAGTCACGGTGCCAAAATGGAACTATAAGCACTATTGACTTAACGAGGAGCAAAAATGTTGCTAGAAATTCCCCCCGTCGATTACCCAACCTTGTTCTTCTTTGAACGCGGCGAGTGGTACGACTATCTAATGTTACTGGTTGTCACTTTCGGACTGGCCTTCTGCGCTTGGCTAATCCAGCGAAGCAAAGCCGCCATCATCGTGTTCTTGGTAGTGATTCCAGTTGCATTAAGCATCTTCTGGTGGCCCTACTCAACGCCCGGCACGAACTCCGCAGGCTGGTTCCCGATTGTTAAACAGTATTCTGCATTAGCCGGCTCCTTGTCTTTGGTCGCCTTGCAGTTCGTTCCCAAACTACAGAGACAGAACTGGTACCTGGCTATCCCGGCACTGATTCTGGCAGTGAACATTATTGAAGCTGTCATCCGTGACTTCCAGTGCTACTTCATTCACGGCGTAGACCCCTCACAGGGTATGGTCACATGGGGCGGACCTTGGAACATAATGAACGGAATCGCCGGCATCTTGAACCTCTTGATGATTTCCGGATGGGTTGGCATCTACGTTGCCAAGGGAAAGAACAAAGCCATCATTTGGGGAGACCTCACCATTTGGTGGATTATCGGCTACGACTTGTGGAATATCGCCTACGTCTACAATTGCTTGGCTGACCGTGCTTGGTACTCCGGCGTCGCGCTACTGGCATCTTGCACAATTCCCGTACTGTTCAAGTTCGGTCAGGGATCATGGATTCAGTACCGCGCTTACACCTTGACCCTCTGGTCACAGGTGGTGCTGACCTTCCCGCACTTCATGCAAGACTCTGCTTTCGCGCACCGGTCTGCACACAACAGCACCGCTATGTTTATCATCTCTTTCGCAGCTTTGGCCTTTAACCTCGGTTTGGCTGTCTACCATGTCCGTCGGATCGCTAAGACCCGCCGCAACCCGCTCACTCAGGAATTGTACGCCGACACTCCTAGCTACCAGAAGATGCTAGTTGAAACGGCCACTGCAGAGCAGATTGAGCTTGTTTCACAGCGCATCGGCAAGCCGGTACTCAGCGGCACGAATTTTAGTGTGAAAGAAACCCGTAGTCGCGTCTCGTAGACCATCTACACAAGCTTTTCAAAGCTAAACAAGGTTTTGGCCTGGTCACTTCGACCAGGCCAAAACCTTTTGTAGATGCATCCTTATCAAAGCCCAACTTCTCTACCTCTAAGAAATGTACCGGCCCCGCTATCAGTTCACTTCCGGGTCACTTACGCAGCGCCAGCCTTCCGTAGAGAGCACTCCTCTGCCGGCCCCGGCACCGCAAACTCCCTCGGCACCCTTTTCGATAGATCGTGGCGACAACAGGTGGCGGACCGCCGAACGCACGCAGCTAACAGCCAAATTCTAAAACCCCACCGCTGAAATCAAAGCGAACATACTGCAGGGCGGACCCTCACTGACCTGTGAGAGCCCGCCCTGCAGTGGTCTTAGGCTAAGTCCTAGTTACCTTCCTTACCCCAGTTTGGCAGGTAGGTCTTTTCCATCTTCTGGCGAATCTGCTCTTCCCAGCTAAACTTCGGCTCAGTCCAACCTTCGAAGTACTGGTCATCAACCACATCAGCCCAGGGGCTTTCCGGACCGGTCGGCGGCCACTCCGGGTTGTCCGTAACGGGCTGACGGAAAGCCGTCACGGCAGGCTTTTGACGGCCATAACGCATCCACTGAGTCTCAGTCTCCTCAAACAACGGTGTGCCATCCCAGCGGCCGGCTGGGGTGCCAGAATTGAAGAAACGGCCGCCCAATACGCCACGCATGAACTTGCCGCTCTTCTGTGGCTTCTTCCTGAATTCACACAGACGCTTCACGTAGAGGTTCTGCAGGTGGGCCATGCAACCGCCAACAAATTCAATGTTGATCCAGTTGATGGTGCGGGTCCAGAAATTGTCAGGCTCATAACCGACGCGCCAGTGGTTCAGTAGTCGCGTGCGCCCATCCTTTAACGGCACCACATAGAAGCACCAAGCTGCGGCGTAGTGTTTCATTCCGGGGAAACGGAATGCGTAGGAACCGGGAGCTGCTGGCGGGTTCTTCGTATCAACCCACTGGGTCAGGTACTTTCCGGGCACTACGTCAGTCCACTTTATGCTCATACCGTGGAAATCGAAGGCGGCGATATCGCCGGGCATCAAGGAGTCAGGCTGCTGCCATTCTTCCTGCATTTCGTAGGAGTTAAAGAAAGGCAGACGGGCGAAGGTACGCTCTAGGAACTCAGAGCTAAAAGATCCGGTCTTCTCGGCACCAATCTGTTTGAATACGCGCCAAACAGCGTAGGCAGGGGCATCGATGTCAATTGCGTAAGTTGATGAGATCCCATTGTCATAGTTCTCATCAATCAAGTCATCTGACGGATACACCCAGTTATTTTCTTCCTCAGTGGCTTTACCGCTCAACTGGCTGAAGCTATACATTGTGCCGAAGATGCCTAGGGCACCCACTCCACCCAATGCCAGCAAACGCCCACGGGTTGAACTAGGCAAGAAACTCATCATTCACACCTCATTTAATCTAGTAAGAGTCGCAACTTTGCGAGTCACTTAATCTTATAGTGATTCAAGTCGCTTTTCCCGAACTATATGCGCACTGAAAAAGGGTGCACCGATCCGTTTTTGCAATGGACATTCGCATAGGACTTTTGTCTGAGATTCGGCGGGAAAAAGCTCATTCTTCAAGGTTCCCCCTGAACACTTATTCACCGCCCAGTTCATTATGAGCGAAAGGAGTAAAGTCTTTGCTGTAACTTCGTAAGTTTCGATGCAGAAACAAAGGTGATTTTAATGAGTTCTCTCTTCTTGTGGGAAGCAGGACCCGCCCGTGTCTACCTCATCTGGTTGGTTGTATTGCTTGCGCAGATTGCTGTCGCAGAAATTAACCGCCGTTGGAACTGGACTATTTTCGTGTTCTGGACCGCTGGCGGTATTGCTATGATTCCCTACGCCTACATCTATGGCCTACCGATTGTGGGCTGGTTCCCCTTCGGCAAGTATCTACTGATGGTGGCAACAGCAACCATGACCGGCTGGCTGCTGGTGCTCGGCAAGAAAGACCCTGTTAAGTTCCGTCGTTGGGCAATCTGGATGGGCGCTTTGCTCTGGCTAGGCCTAGTCGCGAACATCATGGAAGCGAACGTAAGAGATATCACCATCTACTTCAATGCTGACCGTTACTACCAGTGCGCCGCCGACTGGCAATGTTTGCAGGGAATCGCAAATAGCCAGGCTGAAGATATGCTCTCCGGCCTGCCGGAAGCTCGCGGACTCACCGCAGTGGTGAACACCCCGGAATGGTTCCAAGCTCTAGCCGCTAACTTCGAAGCTAACCACGTTGGTATTGACCCCGACACTGGTTTCCGCACCATTGGCGGCTACTGGAATATCATGTCTGCTGTTGCTGGTCTTTTGAACTGCATCACCGTCACTGGCCTAGGCAAGATCATCGTTACCACCAACAAGAAAGAAAAGGTCAAGGGCCTAATCTGGGTTGACATGATTTGGCCTTGGGTTATTGCTTACGACTTGTGGAACCACGCATTCTTGTACAACTCGCTGGCTGACTACACCTGGTACTGCACTTTAGCTTTGCTGCTTGCCTGCACCATTCCCGCCTTCACTTGGGCAAAGGGTCAGTGGATTTGGTTCCGCTGCTTCACTTTGATGTTCTGGATTGCCTTCAACAACCTGCTGGCCGACATTGCGGTTCCCCCGGGCGCAATGACCAACTTTGCAACCATGGATCCCAACGCCAACATCGTCAGCTCTGGCGCAGCCCTGATTTGGAACGTTGTCCTGTTCATCTGGTGGCTGTATCTGATTATCAAGACGAAGCGAAACCCGATCACCAATGCTCTGTTCTTCAATACCAAGGCATTCGCTAAGGTTGTTAAACTACACGCTGATGACGCTGACAAGTACTTCTTGACCGATATGATTCCGGAGACCCCGGCTGAGTTGGGCTACGAGCCCGAGTCCCTCACTCCCCCGGTTGATGGATTCGTTGGCTATATGCCGTGGTGGGGCAAGGAAGATCGTCGTTACCCGAAACTACGCACACCTGTGAGCGCAGATCCTGTTCTGGCACAGAAGGGTGTGCAGGGCGACCCCAAGTGGGAAGTCACTTCAAATACCGCTAAAGAGAGTTAACGAACTACTTTGACTCTCTAGTCCTTTCTGAATGGTTGCGCCAGGTGGGTTTATCGACTCACCTGGCGCAACTGTTTGCGTAGCTCTCTAGCTTGGGGTTCATGCTTCTCCACCAGAGTCCAGAACTCCGCTCCGTGATTTGCGTGGCGCAAATGCGCAAGTTCATGGATAACTATGTAGCGTAAGAACTTTTCATCATATCGGGCTAGTTCGGAGTTCAAACAGATGCGACCTGTCCTCGGGTTACAAGAGCCCCAACGACTTTTCATCTTCCTGACAGCTAAGTTACCGGGTTTTACTGCTATCTCTTGGCTGAGGCGAGGAATGAGGAGCCCACCTGCTGACCTAACTTGGCCGTGATAGAAGCTGTCCACTAAGCGGTCAAGAGCATGAGCGTCTTCCGCCGGCCATCGGCTCAATTCCGGACCATTGGCTGATAGTAACGAGGATGGCAGCAACATGCTTAGTCCTCCCTCATCCAATTCCAGTTTGGCTTGTTGACGAGGGAGATTCCCTACCTCTTCAACAGCAAGGAGAAACTGCGCACCCCAAACCGGAAGCAGGCCCGTTTGCCGCCAGTTAAGTGCCTGTTTGAGACGCATTTTTGCAACCTTGTCATGCGTTTTACGGATCCAAGACTCATTCGTTACCAGAAAGGACTCAATCTGGGCGCGGGTTGACCGCAGAGGCACGGACGCCACAAACCTACCTGTACTACTTTGATAACGAAGGTTAAAGTTCTTGACCCGTTTTCGGGAGACCTCTACTTCAAAGCCCGCAATGGTGAAACTGAGCGTTCGCAAAACTACCAGCCGTTAGTCACGCTTATTCGAATCAAGTTCCCACAGGTTGTCTGGTAGCACCAGCTCGACATATTCTTCACCGTTTTGGGTGTATTCATGTTCGTAGCAGATGATCCCGGTGCCCTCCTCGCTGCGCGCTGACCAGTAGTAGGCTCGGTCACCCAGGATACCTTCAGCATCAACGAAATCAGGGTTTTCTAGCAGTCCATTTTTGTACTCGACCATGCGCATTGCATCGGCTTCTACCGATCCTGCTCTAACTGGAAGAACCAACACTGACCGTGGGCTGGGGATAGCAAAGAACACGCCCTCGTCCCCGTATTCAACCTGCGCCTCATCGAGAAGCTCAACCATGTCCAAGGCGCGGGCACTGAACTCCCTGCTAGACCCGAGAATGGCAACGATGTCGTCCTCAACTTCAATTACCTCTGATACCGGGAACTGGCTGGTAGCAGCAACCGCTGAATCCCAAAGTTTGGAGTCTGCGACGTTCATGCCTAAGACTAGCTGATCGTCTAGAAGTTTCCATCCACTACCAGTGTCGGTCAGAAGATAGGCATGAACATCTCCGCCAAGGTCCTTGGCATATGAGAACTCTTCCCCCTCTTCGATGGTGGGAAGCAAAGTCGCTACCACCGCGGAAAGCTCAGGAACGGGTATTTCCTCCCCCTCGTCAAGAAATAGCTCAGCTTCAGTTCGGTAAGCTACGACCTGATGCAACACAGAGCTGATGGCCTCGTCTTGCTCCGCCTCAGAAACTTCAGCCAGGTCACGGGCCATCTCAGTCAGATTGCCACGCATCTGGTCCTCAATCTCCACGTACAACTCCCCATCTTCGAGGGCGAGTTCTAGGTGCAAATCTTCCCTGCGCAAAGCCTCAAGAATCTTAGTGACTACCCGCTTATGCGTGTCGGGTATTGCCAAACCATTAACAAACTGTGTTTCATCCATGGATTGATGTTATCGGACAATCCCATATGCGCGCTGAAGATAACGCTTAGAGCATGTTGAGCTAACTCTGGTGATTGACCAAAGTGCGAACGTAATCTGTCGCTCCGTGGTTAGCAACCTCATCTGGGGTGTCATACTGCTCAATTGCGCCGTTCTTGAGCACCAGCACTTTGGAACCTAGCTTGAGTGCTTCCGCGGTGTCGTGGGTGACAAACAAGCAGGTAAGTCCTTCTTGCCCCACAATTTCTACTATCTCGTCCTGCAGGGCGCGCCGAGTAATCTCATCCACAGCACCGAAAGGCTCATCCATTAGTAGAATCCGGGGCCGTCCCGCGATTGAGCGCGCAATGCCAACTCTCTGTGCTTGACCGCCCGAAAGCTGCGCAGGCATGCGGTCGAGGAGATCCTCATCTAGGCCGGCAATCTTAATCGCTCTGTGCACGGCTTCTTTAATCTCTCCCTTCGATGCGCCAGATATCTTCGGTACATACCCAATATTTTGCGCCACACTCAGGTGCGGGAACAGGACTGAACCTTGAACAGCATATCCAACGGTCCGGCGTAGCTTCACCAGATCGCTCTCTGAAGGTGCCGGCGTAGCCACCTTTGTACCGTCAACCATGATAGTTCCACTATCGGGCGTGACGAGGCCATTAATCATTTTTAGCAAAGTAGATTTACCACTGCCTGATTCGCCAAGAATAGTTAGGAATTCTCCCCTAGAAACCTTGAGAGATAACGACTCAATGATGGTTTTGTCACCATAGCTCTTTTTTACACTATCGAGGCTAATCATGGTGTCTTCACTGCTTTTGGCTGGCTGCTCTGCACTCATTTTCCGTTGCCTTTCATTGAATCTAGGTTGGCGAGGAAGTCGCTCGCTACCTCGCTGGGGGTTTCGCCGCCGTTTTCCACGCGAGAGTTCATGTCAATCATGTGCGCCTCGTCGATAGTGCCGTCTAGGCTCTCCAAGATACCTTTGAGTTCAGGGTGCTTTCGCAAGATCTCGCCGCGAACAACGTTCATGCAGTCGTAGGCCGGATAGAAACCGAGGTTGTCGGTGAGGACGGTTAGTCCTGAACCCGCTAGCTCGCCATCAGTGGTGAAAATCGGCATTGCTTGAATTTGCTTTCCCCTGATGGCTTCATACTTCAGGCCAACGTCAATGTCTTTAGTACTTGCGAACTTCATTCGGTAGGCCTCCGTGAGCCCGTTGTATCCGTCTAGGCGTTCAAAGAAGTCTGGTTCTGCACCGAAAACAAGCTGGTCGGCGATAGGAACTAAATCCGAAATAGTCTTCAAGTTATACTGTTTTGCTAGCTCATCAGGGACGGCAATACCGTAGGTATTTTGGAACCCGTAGGAAGTTACCCATTCCATGTCATATTGGTCTCGGTATTGTTTTGCCAACTCAGAAAAATCCTGTTGCCCATAGGTGCTCTCGTTCTTGAGTACAGCAGCCCAACCAGTGCCGGTATATTCGGGGTAGATATCAAAACTGCCGTTTTCCATGGCCGGCTGAATATTTGAGGTACCACCGCCGACGCCTTGAGTGATTTCCACCTTCAAGTTGGTTTCAGACTCAATCTTTTGCTTCAAGATTTGACCTATAATGTATTGCTCGGTCATAGGTTTAGTAGCAATATGAATGGTTGGGCCACCCATGCTGGAAACCGAGACGATAATCGGAACTAGTACTGCGACCACAAACATGGTCGCGATCGCGTAGAGGCCACCTCGTTTGGCCTTAGATCCGGGAGCCAAGACTTTTCCAACCCAACCGATCAGAGCATCTGAAACTAACGCCAAAATTGCAATAAGCAAACTACCTGCAACTGTCATAGTGGTGTTATTTAGGGTAATTCCACGGTAGATGGCTACACCTAAACCACCCGCTCCAACGAAAGACGCAATACCGGCTAGTGCGATAGTCATGACCACCATATTGCGTAG
Organism: Boudabousia marimammalium; assembly: GCF_001936115.1. GTDB lineage: Bacteria > Actinomycetota > Actinomycetes > Actinomycetales > Actinomycetaceae > Boudabousia > Boudabousia marimammalium. The sequence continues at coordinate 39,236 of NZ_MPDM01000003.1, read as the reverse complement.
ACCCGAAATGATAACGGGCAAGGCTAAAGGCATCTTTATTTTCCATAACAATTGCTTACGGGTTGAGCCCATTCCCCGAGCTGCTTCGATCAATAAGGGATCCACGTTGGTGAGACCTGTATAGGTGGCTCTAACCATTGGAAGCAAACCGTAGATGGTGAGCGCAACAATGGCGGTAGTGTTACCGATTCCAGTAAGCGGAATCAAGAAACCCAGCATTGAAATGGAAGGAATCGTGTAAACAAAGTTAGCCGTACCCATTACGAAACCGCTAGCTTGCTTACGTTCAGCAGCCCCAATACCAAGGCTCACTCCGATAATACAGGCCATTACGATTGCTATTAGACAAATCAGTAGGTGCTGCACAAACAGCTCAAAGAAGAAGGATTGTCTGGTCCATAACAGTTGGAATAGTTCACTCACGAGCGTGGCCGCCCTTTCTGGAGTCTACTAGATTGTTTTGAATGCCTAAAGTATACGCCACTATAAAGAGAATATTTGACATGGCAACTACCTGTTAGCTGATGGAGATATTCGACCACAGTTAAATTCTGGTGAACGGATTCCAGAATCGACCAGAGTTTACCTGCCATAAAGCTACAGCTAGCAAAAAGATACCTAAGCTTAGACCGATCACTAACCAGTCAGCAGGTTTAAGTGCGCGTGCCGCATACCAGGTGCGGCGTTTGCCGCTGCTAAAACCGCGTAGCTCCATCGCTGCGGCAATCGTTTCAATCCGATCTAGGGATGATAATAATAGTGGCATCAGGATAGAGATCAGATTTCGTATCCTTACCCCCAGTTTCACGTTCTTTGAGGTGTCTAGTCCTCTGGCTTGCTGCGCCTGGTTGATGGTTGCAAACTCTCTTTGAATATCTGGGATATAGCGTAGTGCCAGCGAAACCGCGTATGCCATGCGATAGGGCACTCCAAGCCGGTTCAGTGAGGCAGCAAACTCTGGCGGCCTAGTGGTAGCAATAAACAGTAACACTGAGGGGAGAACCGCAAAGTACTTTAAAGTGACTAACAGCTGGTAGAACAGCTGCTCAGTGGTAAGGTTCCATCTCCCCACCCCTTTTAACAATATATGTTCAGTACCGAAGAGCTCAGTCCCGTATGCGGGCGCGAAGATGTAAATCAGTAGATTGTTTAGCACCATGAATACAAGGATTACCGAAAGGACTAACCAAAGGTCGTGTAACCGGATCCGGGAAAGTACCCAAAGAATAATATTTAGGAATGATAGGGCAGCCAGCAGGCGGGCATCGAAAGTAATCATGCCCGTGATCACGAGGGCTAAGACCAGCACAAGTTTCGAGGTTCCAGTTAGACGGTGTAAAACACCGTGCCTTTCCACATATCCAAGGACTGGGGCGCTCATGCTCCTCCCCCTCGGTTCCCCTGCTGTCGTCGTAGTTTTTGGTCAGCCTCAACGAACTTTTGTGCGAATCCAGAAATATTGTGAATCCCGCAAAGCTGAGCCAGAGCATGTAAGCCAGTCAGGGTTAGGTCTGCGGCTTTAGTAATCGCAGGATCGGTTAGTACTTTCGCCGGTGAATCATCGGCTAGGATCTCTCCCCCGCTGACCACTAGCACTCGTTGAGTGTATTCCAGGGCCAAATGCATATCGTGGGTAATCAGGACTACAGTGACACCTGACTGATTAATTTCTCTCAAGAAATCCATGAACTCTGCGTAGTGCGCAAAATCCTGTCCGGCAGTAGGCTCATCAAGAATCAAAATGCTGGGGCCGAGCGCCAAGATTGTCGCAATCGTGAGCCGTTTTTTCTGCCCATGACTGAGAGCAGAGATAGGCCAGTTGCGGTGCTGCCACAGACCACACACTCTAAGCGCCTTTTCACATCGCTCAGCTATTGTTTGGGCGTCTATTCCTTTCACTTTCAATCCCAGCTGGAGCTCATCCGTCACTAGCGGTGCTGAGAGCATCTGTGAGGGTGATTGCAAGACAAATCCGACTTCTTCTCCACGTTGCGCAAGCGACCAGCTGTTCGCCAAAGAACCGTTGATTTTAAGTACACCGGCGGTGATTGGCACGAATCCACAGATCGCCCCAGCGAGAGTTGACTTGCCAGCTCCGTTCGACCCGACAATCGCGACCATTGACCCGCTTTGTAAGGAGACTGACACCGCTTGGAAAACTGGCGGAGGTACCTCATCCCCTGCTGGCGGGTATGCTGCAGTTACCTCATCTAGTTCAATAACTGTTTCAGTTTGGACCTGAGTGGTGGTGCCTGTTGTCTCGATAGAGTCAGCCCAGGCTTTCACCTTCTGAATCTCTATAGGCGATAGCTTTAGCCGCTCCACATATGCCGCACACATTTGGGGGCATATCTTAATCCCAGCGTATTTCAGTGCGGCGACGTGAAGAGGCGGCCTAATCCCGTGCTCTTCCAATAATGTGGTGGCAACTAGTTCATTAGGTGGAAGATCCGCAACAATCTGCCCTTGATCCATCAAAATCACTCGGTCTACGTTTCGATGGAGCACGTCCTCCAAGCGGTGCTCAACAATCAGGATGGTCTTTCCATCCTGATTGAGCCGGTCTATCAAATCAATAGTTGCTCTACCGGAAGCCGGGTCTAGCATGGCTAAAGGCTCATCAAAGATGAGGATATCCACGTTTTCGACCAGCACGCCAGCCATTGCCACTCTCTGTTTTTGTCCACCAGACAGATCCTGCGGCGCCGCATCCAGCTTGCTTTCCATTCCAACAGTCTCAGCGGCAGCAGTCACCATGGCGGGCATTCCTGCTTGTGGGACAGCTCGGTTCTCTAGTGAAAACGCAATATCTTCGGCCACGGTCAAGCCCACAAACTGGCTCGACATATCTTGGAGCACAGTCCCGACATGCCTAGCAATTTCGACGATTGGGGCGTTTTGGGGATTTAGGCCGGCAATTTTGACTGTTCCCTTTGATTCACCCTGATAGTGATGCGGGATTAGTCCGTTGAGCACTGACACTAATGTGGATTTGCCACAACCAGAAGGTCCCACGATTGCGACCTTCTGTCCCTGGAAAACCTCTAGGTTAAGGTCACAAAGCGTGGGATTGGACTGCTCCCTGTATTGAAAGGAGAAATCCTTGAGGGAAATAATGGGATCAGAAATTTCTACTTCTCCAATGAGAGTGAACCTGATTTAGTGCGGGTCCGGGCGTATGCCAGCAAAATGATGGTACCCAAAACACAGGTAGTGACAGCGTTCGAAGCGAAAGCGAAGGCGCCTTGCACGAATACCTTGTTGGCTGGCTCAGAGTAGATCAATATGTCACCGAGGGGCGCGACCACCAGCCACGCAACCGCATGTGCAATTACGACTGCTAGATTGAACTTAACAAGATCTTTACCCGGGAGCACGCCCTCGCGGATTTTATTGTTTAGCATCACGAGGCCGAGGGTGAGCCCGAAAACTGCAGTGGCGATTTCCCATGAAGCCCAGATTCCGTAGCCGGTTGCGTCAACGAGCACGTGTCCGATAGCTCCAGCAGCTACCCCAACTAGGGGACCGAACAGTACAGCGAATACCGCCAAGACGGCATACTGAATACTGATTGAGGTATTGGGAATCGGCGAAGGAATCGAAAGGAAGCGTCCAAGGACAAAGAACAGTGCAGCGCCGATGCCAATGGCAACGACCTGAGTGATTGGATCAGTCTTCTTCATGGTTTGTCTCCTGCGTAGTTGGATTATTTGACAAGTTCGAGGGTGACTTTCCAGTCAGCACCTGGTCCGATATTGAATGCCCGTGCATAACTGCCGCGGTTAATAGCTACTGCGACTCGGTCTAGCGAGTTTATGTACAGGAGGGATTCACCTAACTCGACTGCCGCAAAGCTAGGCACATATTTCAGCTGGTTTGAATGGACAATCCGCCCATCATGGTAAATCCGCAACTGTACACGGTCACCAAATTTTATACCGAGCTGATGGAAAAGCTGGCGTGGCACGGAAGTCCATAACGACCCATACCTGACATCGAGGGCGTCAATTGTTCCTGAGACGAGGTCCCCTTCAATGTCCGGTGGATCCACCGGAAGCGCAATCACTTTAGCTACATCAATTTCTGGACCGACCTCGGTAAAATCGATCAGCCCGGCTGCTAGGCGAGCCCCAGTGTACGCATAGACATCACGTCCATGGAAGGTGTAGGAAGCTTCCGAACCGCCAAGCCGGTTCTTGGTCTCATCGATTTGGCGAACAGCTTCAATGCCGTAAATCAGTTTTACATGGGTTAGTGTTCCGTTATCTGGAGTAACGATGTAGTGCCCTTGCTTAGTTTTTGCAACTACAGATAGTCGTTCAGAGCCAACTCCAGGGTCAACCACTGACACAAAGACAGTGCCCGCAGGCCAATATGCTAGGGTTTGTGCCAACCTGTATGAGGCTTCCCAAATGTCATAGGGCGGGATATTGTGCGTCAAATCGCAGATTCTGAGTTTGTCGCACTGTCCAACTGCGACTCCGTACATGGCCGCTACTGCACCGTCTTGAAGACCGAAATCCGATTGTAATACTAAACTCTGCACCTGTTCATTCTCTCACAAGAGAAATAAAATCTCGAGTACCCAATCACACAAATCCGTGACAGACTCAGCCGGATTATCGGCTGAGCTGTCTGGCGGCTCGGACATTCTTCAGCTTAAGACAACTTCCTTTCGGCAATTTTCTGATTTGCTTTTCTGATTTGGCTTCGCATTTTAAGCCACATGGCAACCCAAATGCACAGATAGATTAGTGTCGTTACCTGAAGAAACCCTAATATCGACCAGCCCCATTCCACCCATTTGAGGAACAAGCCAGCGCCCGATAGTAAGAAGCTAACACCAAGGTAATGGAGCACAGTCGCTGACATGAGCGAGAAACGGTCGCTATCATACAAGCCAGAGAGCAGCTGCATACCAACACCTAGCATCATGTAGATCCCGCGAGACATGAGCACTGCCACGTTTTGGTTTCCGAAGCTATCGAGATAGCTGGGTAACCCTGCGGTGTACTGGTTGGAGATGGCAAACGAGAATACTAGCTCCAGTGTAACGCCAATCGCCAATCCGGTTAGAGCTCCCAGCATCAAGTTGAGTGGAGTGAAAGTCTTGTTGGGAGACATCATTCGGTCGGTTTTATGGGTATTCATGGGTTCTTCCTTTCTAGGATGGGATAGTTAGAGTTTTAGGGCAGACTTGAAGCGCTTGAGCGAGCGCCTAGAAACAAAACATTTAGTACCGTCAAGCAATGTCAAAGCAATCGTTCCGGAAAGAGATAAATCCATCCTAGAGACAAAGCTGAGATTGACTATCTCCCCTTGGTTAATGCGGATAAAGTCCTCCGCGGGAAGGGTTTCTTCAAGTTCTCTTAGACGCTGTTTCAGCCTCCAGCTCCCCTGCCTAGTATCTGCATAGATATTTCGGTCTTGAGTGCGGATTCGCATTATCTGAGAAGGTTTTATCAGCGTCGCATTTCCGCCGTCGATTCCCACCAGTCGCATTGATTCAACCTGGGTGCCCCCTTCATCCAGATCAAGCACGTAGCTTCGTAAGCTATCCAGCTCTGTGCTCCACTCCGGAGCAATCACCACCACTTCGGGCTCTCCTATGTCGGAGCGAATTTCCAGACTGAATTTCATGGTTTTCATCCTGTTCTTGGTTCTATTCGAAATCAGCTTTGAATTGCTTTCTAGTTCCAGTAAACCAGTCCTTCAGTCCCCCAACAAGCATATCTGCCTATCCGGTCCGCCCAGCTGCGTATGCGGAGCTGAATGCGACAAATTTGCTTTCACAAGGGGCACGCCTATGCGATCATTGTCTGCAAACCTATCGACTCTGGGCTATTGTTATAGTGTTTTAATGACACTTTCCACAAAGAGGTCTTAAATGGCTAGGTCTACTGTCCCAGAAGTCAATGGTTCTGAAGGAATTATCGTCGTCGCTTTAGGGTCTCCGCTCGAGCCCACAGAAGCGGCAATCCGCGATTTCTTGAGAGAGTTTCTATCAGATCCTCGGGTAGTGGATTTTCCGCGTTTACTTTGGTTACCTATTTTGCATGGCCCTTTGTTGCGGAAACGTCCTCGGGAAGTCCTATCCCAATACGAGGCGATTTGGACCAGCGAAGGATCCCCCTTGCGTGCTATTACCAGCAGTCAAGTCCAATATCTACGAAACTTGTTGCCGCATGCGCGAGTCGAAGAAGCCTACCAGTACGGCAGCCCAAATCTGGTCGATGTGTACCGTGAGCTGGCTTCTGAGTGTAACCACATTACGGTGCTCCCAACCTACCCTCAGTATGCACCGGTGACGGTCGAATCTGTTTTAGATCGGGTTAATTGGGGTGTCCAAGCCGCAAAATCGGAAGGAAACGATACCCCTCATTTGACTGCTCTCTCTTGGCCGACACTACCGTCTTATGTGAACTGGTACGTCGGAGAAATTAAGCGGGAGCTGGCAGAAGAGCCAGTTGACGCGGTAATTTTTTCATGGCACGGCGTCCCAAAGCGAAAAGCACACAATCCGATTGAATACCAAGGGCAATGCCATTCCACTGCTATAGCAATAATGGAAGAATTGCACAAGCAAGGTGTAGATGTTTACTGGGAAGAGACTTTCCAATCAAAGTTTGGACCAGGAAAGTGGCTGGAACCGGCAACTATTGACCGAATGGCACAGCTTCCGGCCGAAGGGAAACGAAAGATTCTGGTTGTGAACCCTGGTTTCTTTGCTGACTGCTTGGAGACCATCTATGAGATGGACTCTCTCAATGCTGAACAGTTCCATCAGGCAGGCGGAGAGGCTTTTAGGCGCTTAGCTCCCCCCGATGGACAGCAAGGGGCGCACATGCTCGCTGAGCTGTACGCCTCCTTGTGTCCTAAGGGTTGATTGGTTAGACGCTCCGCTTCCGGTTGGCGAGCAGTATCACTCCAAGCAACAGTAGCGACCAAGAGATCACCGAAACCAACATTCCATTCACACCGGTGGCGCTGAGTGCAGCAGCCGTGGGCACCTTAGCTTTACCGTCAGGTGTTGACACAGCAACGCTTTCTGCAGCGGCATCTTCCGTGCTAGCATCCGGTTCAGGGGTCTCAGGCGTCTCATTGGTTACCGAGCTATCAGGATTCTCTTGAGTCGGGTTCGGCTCAGGACTCTCCACCGTCTCCGGGCTTACCCCAGGCTCAGGACTCTCCACCGTCTCCGGGCTTACCCCAGGCTCAGGACTCTCCACCGTCTCCGGGCTTACCCCAGGCTCAGGACTCTCCACCGTCTCCGGGCTTACCCCAGGCTCAGGACTCTCCGGCGAGGCAACCGCGCTGACCTCAATCTCGAAAGATCCAACTACATTCGGGGCTGAAAGTGAAGTCGCGGAGATGGTAACAGTTCCAGCTTTAACTGCCGTAACCATACCACTAGCGTCGACGGCGGCGACCTCCGAATCCGAAGACACCCAAGTTACCGTCTTATCCGTGGCCGTTTCTGGGGATACCTCAACAGTGAGAGCTTGGGTTTCGCCTTCGTTCATTGCAGGCTTACCCGATACTGCAATTGCTGTTACCGGCACGACAGGAGGTTTTTCAGCAACTAGATAGTTAGCACCAGCAGTCGTGTTGAACACTAGGAGGGTCTCCCCTGCCGAATTAGTGACAGTTTTGTGAGGCACAGCTTCAGGGGCGAGCGCATTACGGAAAGAGCTACCGGAACCAGCAACCACCGGCAGCATCGTCACCTGGTATTCCTTGGATCCGCCCTCGGTAATCTTAATCGCAGCCTGATTTCCCTTTCCAGAGTGTAGAAGAATGCGCTCCGCTTCTCCAGCTTCCCAATCGATACCAACTGTGAAGGCCCCGCGAGCAACCAGTCCGCGTATCTTTCCATCTGCCCATTGGTCAGGCAAGGCAGGCAGGATATTGGTGTAGTTCTGGTACTTCTTCCCGTCGGTACCAACAAATGTGGAGTTCGACTGCATCAGCATTTCGTTGACGCCAGAGGTGTTTCCGAAGTTTCCATCGATCTGGAACGGAGGGTGTACATCAAAGAGGTTCGCGTACATCGCGTTCTTGAGCTGCTTTTCAATCAGTTGATACGCATGGTTGCCATCACCGGTGCGGGCCCACGCATTGATGCGCTGCCCAACTCCCCAACCGGTAGCATCATCACCACGATAGGTCATCGAGGTCTTGGCGGCATCCATGTAAGTGGGGTTATCAACTGTGATTAGGTCACCGGGGAATAGACCCAGCATATGGGACATATGCCGGTGGTTGACCTGATAGCTCGGAATCGGAGAGCCGTCAAGCTTCTTACCAAGCTCACCTTCGAAGTACCATTCTTTAATCTGTCCGCTAGCGCCTACCTCGATAGGTTTGAGCAGGTTCTGCGCACAAGACCATGATCGGTTTGCACTACCATCAATGAAACGACCGGAGTCGTCCTTCGCCCAGTTGTCAACGCTACAGTTTTCTAGGTTTCCAACTAGACTATCGTCTACGCCTAGCGCTTGAGCAGACTCGATTGCGTCGTTAAGCATCTGCCATACTAGGGAGCTTTCGTAGGCGTTTCCATCAGTGCCCTGCGGACCGTGCTCTGCCGAGTAAGCAACACCAGTCGTCAGCCGCGGGGTACCGTCAGAGGCTGGCAAGAATCCCTTGTGCAGCATGTAGTCAACGTAGAAGTTCGACTCTTCCTTAAGCAGCGGATAAATCTCTGATTCGAGCTGTCCCTTGTCGCCACTGTATTCGTATGCTTCGTACACGTTCTGCAGTAACCAAGGCATTGCGGCTGGACTCCAGCCCCATGAGAAGGCGGCACCGGGGGTCGTCCACCCGTAGGCAGTATTCTCCGTGTGAACCATGTAGCCTTGCCCTTCACCCACCGGCGTACCGGGGGCAGTATTCGCGCCAGCGTAAATCTTGGCAGTAACGCGTCCTGGTTCGACCAACCCGGTCGCATAGGAAATCAGGGGTTTAGCCAGCTCCGCAAGGTTGGCAGAGTAGGTCGGCCAGTAGTTCATCTGCAGATTGACATTCATGTGGAAGTCAGAGCCCCAAGGTGTGCGACCGTGTGCATTGTCGTCAGCCGTGGATGACCAGATGCCTTGCAGGTTAGCTGGCAATTGGCTGTTCTCACGGGAGGAGCCAATGGTCAGATAGCGGCCATACTGGTAGACCTTGGTTTCTAGTTCTCGCTTCTGTGCTGGTGTTGCGGTCCCCGCATTATAGACATCTAGCAGTTTCTCAGTGTTTAGTTCTTCGTTCGCTGCTAGTTTGCTTTGACCAAGGTCAAGGGAGACCCTGTGGTAGAGCGCTTCGTGGTCGGCCACATGCGCGTCACGAACCGCACCGTAGCCTTTGTTAGCTGCATCTTGGATATTCTTAGCAACCCGCAGGTCCACCTGCTCAGCATCTTCGCCGGTGCGGTAGTTGGGGTATACCTGTTTATAGTCAGTGGCCGCAGCAATGTAAAGGGTGACTACGCTGGCGCCGCTGACGGTCAGTGATTCACCATCCTTGCTTGCTCCTACGGTTCCCTGATCCACGATTGCTTTGATTTTGGAGTTGTAGATTAAGCCGTTGTTGCCCAAAGCACCCTTAACGGTAAGTATGTCGCCGTTGACTTTAGTGCTGGCATCGGTTTTAGAGAAGCCCGGGTTTGGGTTTAGGCTAATCTTCAGGTTGAGTTCGGCTCCGTCTTCTGCCTTCAGTCTTGAGACCATCACATTGTCGGGGTTAGAAGCAAAGTATTCGCGAGTGTACTTCTTGCCGTCGTGCTTGAACGAAACGCTGGCTATTCCCTTATCAAGGTTCAGGTCGCGGCGGTATTCACTGAATGTAGTGTTGTTTCCGAAACCGTAGTCAATGAAGATGTTTCCCCAGTTTTGGTAGGAACCTTGCTGCCGGGCATCTTCACCGCCGGTGAGCCCGTGCGGATTGACTGTGTCTGCTCCCGCGGCTAGTTGGCGGTTGAGGCTACGCAAAGTGAGGCCGTCTCTACCCTTGTTACGGTTGTTGCCGCCGTTGTAGTTAGAGGTGGTGCCGGGCCCACCAGTCCAGAGGGTTTCCTCATTAAAAGTGATTCGTTCAGTGCCGATTTCACCCCAAACTGTGCCGCCGATCTTTCCGTTACCGACAGGCAGTGTCGTCTGTTGCCATTGGTTGTTATCACCCTGTCCGATGCTACCTGCAGGCAGACGAAGTTTGGTTTGAGAGGCGGGTTTCAGGTACCAGAGGAAATTGTCTCGGCTAGTATCGAGGGCGTCTTCGGTGTCGTTTGCAACAACAGTGTAGATGAGGAAGGTTGCAGACAAAGCGTGGTCATCATTGGATGTCACGGTGATGGGATGCCCACCCACCTGATTGGTATCGTAGTCGGTTCCACTGAGGGTGTACTGGTTTTCAGTCAATACGGTTTCTGACCCGTCCGCTGTGTTTACCAGCCTTACGGTAAGTCCTGTGGGATCAAAGCTCTCCCCCGCTTGGTATCGCGTCTTGGTCGGAGCAGTGACACTGAGGTATTCACCCTTTGCTTTGGTAGTAACTGTGAGCTTGGGACCCATATCTTGGTTTGCTCCGCTAAGCGATCCAGCGCCTTCGGTACTAGCAAATCGAATATCGTAGTGCTTACTTTCGCCAATCACAAATGTGACCACTTTATGGTCTGGCCCTTTGGCAAATTCTTCAGCAATAATCGCGGTGACATCGAGGTCGACTGGCGTACTAGAGTGCACGACCATTGAGTCTGCGTAGCGGGTGGACCCGAACGCGAAAGGCTGAGACTCTGCTATCGCTCGCCCATCTTCACCAGAGAAGCGTGGGCGAGTCGCCCAGGTAGCTTGTCCCGTCGGGCAGGAGCTGGCGTTATTTGTGCAGCTGGTGTCATCAACTGCGATCACCTTGATTGTATTGGTGTCTGTGGCTGAAGGAACATGGCCGCCAGCCCAACCTAAATAGGAGAGTCGCAAGATTGCATTTTGTGGTGCTTCGTCAAAAGCCGACAGGTTGAATGTCACCATGCCAGTCTTGGCATCGGTGCCGTCACCAGTGTTGGTGGAGTCGAATTGTTCTCCGAAGTACCCATGCCCATTCGGTTGTAGCGCGGCCACGTAGGGCTTAGCATTCATGCTCTGGATTTTTTCACCCGCCCATGCCTGTAGCGTGGTGTCCGCTAAAGCATTCAGCACAGTTGTGATTGTCTGCGCATTCGGGTCAGGCTCCGCAACAGCGACATTCGGAATCATTGCTGCCGGGACTATGAGGGCGACGGTTGCCGCTCCCCAAGCAATTAACCGTGTCTTTTTCAGTATCCGGTATGCCATACCAAGCTCCTTTGCCTGCGGAAAACTATCCTCTGCGATAGTTCATATTTTCTACTACCTATAAGTTTAGCTGTTGATTCGGGATTTGATAAGAGATATTTAGAAGTTAGTTGATTAAAACTTGCTCAAATGCGCGACTATTATCAATCAACTAAGATAGACGTCTGGTCAGGTGTACAGACCAGAATTACCTGCGTAAAATAGCGCAATATGCGCTTTCTTAACGATATAACTCCCCCGTATGAACTGACATACGACGACATTTTCATGGTCCCTTCTCTTTCTGAAATCCCTTCACGTTTCGATGTAAATCTCAGCTCAGATGATGGTACCGGTACCACCATGCCAATCGTGGTAGCAAATATGACTGCAGTGGCTGGTAAACGAATGGCGGAAACCGTAGCACGCCGCGGCGGCCTAGTTTGTATTTCTCAAGATATTCCCGCCGATTACGTAGCCAGAACTGTCGGCAAGGTTAAAGCCGCCAGCACTGTCTATGACACTCCCGTAAAGGTAGATAAGTCTTGCACTGTGACTGCCGCATTGTCGCTAATACATAAACGTTCTCATCGAGCTGTGATTGTTGTGGATGCGGAAAATCATCCGATTGGTGTGGTTCCTGAATCCTCTTTACACAACGTAGACCACTTCGCACAACTCCACACTATTATGGATCCCAATCCACTAACGCTACCCGAAGGCATCTCTCCAGATGAGGCTTACGCAGAGCTAACCAAAGAGCGTCTAGGCGTCGCTGCTATCGTAGATAAAGAGAACCACCTAGTTGGGGTACTTACCTCTAAGGGTTGTGTTCGGTCGACTATCTATCAACCAAATGTGGATTCAGCAGGAAAGCTACGAATCGCCGCCGCTGTGGGCATCAACGGAGACGTGGCGGGTCGGGCGGAGCAGCTGGTCGCAGCTGGGGTTGATGTGCTAGTTGTTGATACTGCTCACGGACATCAAAGGAAAATGGTTGACGCTTTGCAGGCGATTAAAGCAAGCGGAATTACTGTTCCTATTGTGGCCGGTAATATCGTCACTGCAGATGCAGTTGATGACTTAGTCTCTGCAGGTGCAGATATCTTAAAGGTAGGTATTGGCCCGGGCGCAATGTGCACTACTCGTATGGCCACAGCGGTTGGCCGCCCTCAGTTCTCTGCTGTGCTGGAGTGCTCTCAGCGCGCTCATGCACTGGGCAAGCATGTCTGGGCTGATGGTGGGGTAAGGCACCCTCGAGATGTCGCCCTCGCGTTGGCTGCAGGTGCTTCAAATGTGATGGTTGGTTCATGGTTCGCAGGGACCTATGAGTCTCCGGGAGATATTGTCCTTGATGGTCAGGGCAAGCCGTACAAGGAAAACTATGGAATGGCTTCGCGTCGCGCTGTTACCAATAGGAACGCGCAAAGCGATAGCTTTGACCGCGCTCGGAAATTGCTTTTCGAGGAGGGAATTAGTACCTCGCGCATGTATTTGAGCCCTTCAGCTCCATCTGTGGAAGATATTATTGACCGGATTCTCGCTGGTGTACGTTCTTCTTTCACCTATGCCGGTTCGCGGAATCAAGCCGAGTTTCGAGAGCGAGCAATCGTGGGAGTTCAAAGTGCCGCTGGATACAAGGAAGGCGCACCGGTCAGCCAGTCCTGGTAAGTTATTGGCCCCGCTTTTGGTCGTTTTCTCTTGCCGCTATCGGATGAGAGGACAGAAGTTTTTGTGCCATCAATCTAACTTTCCACTCTCTCCTCGTGTCCTCTTCCCCACTGTTGGCGGCCGTAATCGCGTTTTGCCTAGACAGGCGTATCGAACCCTGCATGGCTTGAAATGTATCGATGGTGGTAGATGCCAACTCGGCACGACTTGCTAGCGGAGCTCTCTGAGCCGCCCGCAGCACGTGGGACGAGGGCGAGGGCGTGCTGGCAAGATCGGTGCGCAGCAGGAGAACGCGCATTACTTACCTAGCAAAGAACTAGTTTGGGGTCGGGGCCGGAAAGAATAACCCTTCCCACCCCGACCCCAAAGCCGGTAAATCAACGCACCTAGACAGACACTGAAACCCCTACTTAGCTGGCGCTAAATGATTATGCTTCAGCCGGTACAAGAACGCAGCCATCGCATCACGACGGATTGGCTCACCAGGATGGAACGTACCATCATCCCAACCAGTAGAAACCTTAGCCGCAGCCAACCAAGTAATCTCACGACCAAACTGACTCCCAGCCACATCCTTGAACACCTTAGCGTTAGAAACATCCAAAGTATCGGGATTAATAGCCGACGCACACTGATCAGGCATCTGGTCACAGAACCGGTACAAGAACGCTGCCATCGCCTCACGACTGACCGGCGCCAACGGACGATAAGTACCATCATCCCAGCCGGTGGAAATACCAGAAGCACGCATCCAAGCAATCTCCTTAAAGAACTGATTATTCTTCGGCACATCCTTAAACGCAGGCTTAGAAATATCAACGGCCGGGCTACCAGCCGCACGATACAAGAACGCAGCCATCGCATCACGATTAACCGACTTCAACGGACCATAAGTCCCATCCTTATAACCAGTACTAATATTCTCAGACGCCATCCAAGCAATCTCACCAGCAAACATCCGCGAAACAAACACATCCTTAAACGTGCTCTTTGCAGGAGCCGGCGCCTCGGCACGATGCAAAACCATTTCCACAGAAGGCTCAACACTCGGCTCCGGAGTACAGTTTTCTACTGTTGTTTTCACGATTTCGAAGGCCAACGGGTCTAGTTCCTTACCAGCAGCGTAGAAGCCACCCATGGGCTCCACTGCAGTATCGGTAAGGGTGACTGTTTTGAACGAAACCCGCTGATTCTCGATTACTGGCGCGGACAGATTCGCGAAGTCGATTCTCTTTGGAGCGGGAACTTCAGTGGCTCCCAATGGCTTTGAAGCAACCACCAAAGATAGTTTCCACTGCTCGTTCTGCTTCACAATCTGAGGATCTGAAACAGACAAATCTAGCTGCCCGTGATGACCAGTGAAGCGCACCTTACCGGTGAAGTTTACGGCAGAAAAATCATCCAAATCTATAGTTTGACCATCTGCAAGGGGGAAGACAAATTCTCCACTAGCGCCTTCTAGAAGCTCCCAAGCCCCGCGGGCAGGTCCCTTCTTGATGTAATCACGGAAAGATGATTTCAGTCCCCAATTAAGGTTGCCGCTATAGGTTGTCTGCGATTCGCACTTGCCCTGGTTAGGTGTTTCTGGTGCGGGGATATCAGCAAAAACTGCCGTGACTTTAACATGCTTTGCAGGCATCACAAAAGACGTTGAGGTGGCGGTCTTATCAGCAAAAGTCACACCTTCAGCCTCCCAGGTTTCGAAGACTTTGTCCTCACTGGGCGCGTCCGCGGTAAGGGAGACAGTCGCGCCTACAGGGTACTCTTGCGCATCCGCGGTACCACCCTCGATTTTCACTTCAAACTTGAGTACTTCTGGATTCATCTCCACTGGTTTTTTGACCCTGAGCTTACGGCCCAACCAATCGAATGCGCTCAAATCAGTATTCTTGTTGAAGTCTAGGCGCACCTGCTGCAGATTGTTTGCTTTGCCTTCCCAATTGGTGAGAGAGCTAAAGTCTTCAATAAAATTATGGCGTAAATCTACGCGTTCAATCACTCGCAGATTTGCCAGCGGTGATGGATCCACAATCCTGTTATGCGACAGATTAAGCCGACGCAGGTATGGGTCCTTTGCGAGAGCGGAAATATCATTAATCTTATTATGGTTAAGATCGACAGATTCCAGATTCTCTGAGTCTTCAGGAAGCCCGGAGATGTCAATAATCGCATTCTCGTAAGCATCAAGTTTCGTAAGCGAAGCAAGATTCTTCAGCCCATCAAGATTCGTCAACCGGTTGTTTTCAACGGCAAGGTTAGTTAGTTTCGGTGAATCCTCAAGTCCAGCCAAAGAGGTAAGTTCATTGTACCCTGCGTCAAGGTCTACGAGCTTCTTAAGGCCCTTCAGAGGAGAAAGATCCGAGATCTTATTACGGTTGACCCGCAGACGGGAAAGGTTTTTAGCATGTTGTAAACCTTCCAGAGATTTTACCTGCTCGGCTTCTGGCTTATTTGGATTAATGCATGTGAAAGCCTGCAGCATCTCCATGTGCTTGTTGACGATCGGGAGACCTTCTCGAAGGTTCACTTCCCCTTTAAGTTCATCAATAATACAGCGGCGTAAAACCGGATCAGGAACCTCAACTTCTTTAACCGGCTCATCAGGATCGGAAAGTAATGGCGCGTCATCGGAGGCGTATTCACCCGGGAAAATCTCAGCAAGTTCAGGTTCCGGGAGGCCAGCCCCGGACACATGCTCAGTAGCTTTGATCACCGCTACCAGTGGCTGCCTAATCTGTCCGCCGTAGAAACCGAAAGCTCTGGTAGCCAGATCGGTCAAAACCGGTTTCTTGGAGTGAACGACAAGGTACCCGTCCCGCTTTTCAATCTGCAGGTCATTCAGGTCCGCCAGTATTGCCTGGGTTTCACTAACCGGAGTTTCGTCGACCATCGTGCCTTGATTAGCGACGTCCACCAGTAGTTTCTTATTTGCTAGGTCAATAGTCGGGTTAGCTAGGGTTACGTCGAGGATGCCCCCATACTTTACCCAGTGAACTGTACCTGAGAACTTGATTTGAGAATCTGGCTCAGATACCTTGATAACGGCATTATCTGCCGACATTCCCCATAGCAGTTGATGTCCCTTAGCTAGAACATCCACTCCATCCTTGTCTTCACAGCCAGTAATCTTGGCGCTGTCATCAGTACAGGGAGTTCTTCCCACATAGTCGCGGAAACTGGTGACAAAGTCCCAGTTCATCGCTCCGGCAATGGGAGTGAAATCATCGTCAGCCGCTTGCGCTATCGCCGGTGTGGCAAAGCTCCCAAGGGCTAGTACTAATGCTGCCGCACCGGCAACTGAACGGAATCTCTTGAGCATATTTCCTCCGAGGTTTATAACACTGCCTCACCTGCATATATTAGGCGAGCCTCACCAACCCTAATGGAATCAGGTAAGACTCACAAGCAAGAAATACGACAGATTTGAAGCCTGTAGCAACAAGTTAAGAAGATAAGAATGGCGTATTTTCAGAACATATAAGAAGATTTATCTGACACTATCGCAAATTTATCTGACAGTATGAGATAACCCACAGCTGTGCAGATTTGGAGAAATATGCGCCTTTGGTCTGACATTAGCCGAATACTGTCACTTTAGTGAACGGCCCCTTCCTCGTCACTCAATCCCAAAAGCCAGCAACAGAATCAAGGCCAGATTCAAGGCGATAACTAATCCCGCAATCACCCGGGCAATCACGGTGAGCCTCTTTGGGTTCACGCACTCCCCCATGATTTCCCGGTTCACAGTCAGATTCACCAGTAGCACTAGAGCGAAAGGAATACCTACCGACGAAACACCTGACCAAGGCCCACGTCGAGTTTATCGCAATCTCAAAAGCTATCCCCACTACTGAGCCCAGAGCAGTCGCGATCTCCCGATGTGCACCCTAGATAGAGTCAGTTCCTGCAACCCCTGATAAGTTACCAGCAGCCAACAATAGCATTGCGATATTGACGGAACCGGCAATCACCAAAGAGACAAAAACATCCAGTCTGGTAGCACGAAGCAACCTTGGAGCAGTAACCTCAGTATTGACCTCATCGCGATTTGCAACTAATGCAGATTACGCATAAATCGCGTGAGGCATAACAGTAGCACCCAACATGGACGCAACCAGCAACTCGGGCCCTTCAGAACGTAGAACCAAACCTCTAGCGGTCGCTATCCAATCTGTGTCCCCATAGACAAGTCCCAGTACAAATCCAATGGTGATGATGATTAGCATAAATGTAATGGTCTGTCCGAAACGGCCTGCTCCAGAATAGTCACGGATTAAGAGCAGACCAATCAAAACTGCGTAAGTAATGAACCCAGAAAGCAGAAGCGGGATGTCAAAAAGCAGATAGCGGGCAAGTGCGCCACCAATAACCTCGGCAAGATAAGTGCCAATAGCAACCAGTTCGGCTTGGATCCAATACGCGATGCGAGGGCCTCCGGACATGTGCTCACCAAGAATATCGGGAAGCGATTTATTTGTCGCAATACCCAGTTCCGCCGACAAATACTGGAAAAGCATAGCCATGATATTCGCCGTCACCAACACCCACACCAGCAACTAACCGTATTGCAAACCAGCAGTTAGGTTTGCGGCAACGTTACTAGGGTCACCGTAGGCGACAGCGGCCACAAAGGCAGACGCCAGTAACCGAACTAAACTACGGTTCTTCGCTTCTATCCTCATCCACTACCCGCTTAAATATCTCCCTCCCTATTTGCTTCAGAACAGTGCTTCAAACGGCTACCAATTGCTACAAAACCGCTATATTTCAACAATACTGCTAGCGAGTTCGGGACAAGATCATGACGAAATAGGAAACGAGCCACCAAACAAATATATGCGCCCTTCGCGCTTAAGGACTCGAAAGCCACCAGGAAAGGTATCTCTAGCAAAAAATCCCCAATCTAGGAAAACCTAAATCAAGGGAGCTTATTATGGTGGAGCTAGGGGGAATCGAACCCCCGACCTCTTCCATGCCATGGAAGCGCGCTACCAACTGCGCTATAGCCCCGTGCAACCATCAGGTGCAACGAAAGAAAACTATACCCAATGTGTAGACTTGACTCAAACCGAACGAGGGTGTTGCGTCTCACAAGTCGAGTGAAGCCTCCGGAAGATCAAGCTGGACCTTTGGACAATCGGCCCAAAGTCGTTCCAAATCGTAGTGCTCACGGTCTTCGCTATTGAAAACATGCACCACACAATAGTCATAATCCATTAGAACCCAGCGGCCTTGTGCAGCACCCTCCCTACGCAAAGGACGAATCCCTTTCTCAACCATCGCATCATCGATAGCATCAGCTATCGCCCGCACTTGGCGCTCAGAGTCCCCGGAAACAATCAAGAAGATGTCAGTCAAAAAGACATGCCCGCCTACCTCTAAAGCAACCGGATCAACTCCACCTTTTTCGATAGCTGCTCGGGCAGCAGTCTGCGCCATCTCATAAGCCTTCTCAGAAACGCCCACGTTTTCCTCTCAAATACTTTAAGTGCGCACCGCGCATTCACAACAATAGAATTGTATCAGTTCAACAAAGAGAAAGACGCCTCCGTAGCTGTCAGACTAGGAGAATTCTTGTATAAGCGATACTTCATGATGTACTGCACCACCCCATCAGGAACCAAGTACCAGACCGGGTCACCGTGAGCTACACGCTCCCTACAATCAGTAGACGAAATGGCCATAGCCGGCACCTCTACCAGTGAAACGCGCTGCGCCACGCCCTCAGGCACTTCTAGAGTGTGTCCCGGACGGGTAACACCCACGAAATGAGCCATCTCCAACACCTTCTCAGCATCCTTCCAATCCAGAATGCGACGGAGCGCATCCGCACCTGTAATGAAGAAGGCTTCCACATCAGTACGGTCTCCAAATAGGTCCGTGAGAGTATCGATGGTGTAGGTAGTCCCACCCCGATCGATATCCACTCGAGAGACAGAAAACGATGGGTTGGATGCTGTCGCAATCACTGTCATCAAGTAGCGATGCTCAGCGGGGGTTACAGTTCGCCCATTCTTAAAAGGTTGCGCTGCAGTAGGAACGAAAATAACTTCGTCCAAATCGAAAGCCGACTGGACACCTGAGGCGGCGACCAAGTGTCCATGATGGATGGGATCAAAAGTTCCACCCATTACCCCGATTCTGCGCTTTCTCACAGGCTACCCTTCGTTCGTTAAGCTGTACATCTTCAGTAAACGGTACACCTCGTCGAACACCGCGGCATTACCAGCTTGGAAATACTTGCGCGGATCAACAACCTCAGAGTCTGCGGTCAGATATTCCCTAACCGCCTTAGTGAAGAGCACATTGAGGTGAGTTGAAACATTAATTTTGGTCATCCCAGACTCAATCGCGGAAATAATCCCGGCATCCGGCACCCCAGAAGATCCGTGGAGCACCAAGGGTACAGAGACCTTAGAAGCGATAGCGGCAATCAGCGCATTGTCTAGCTCTGCGCCGCGAGTAGTCATCGCATGCGAAGAACCCACCGCCACAGCCAACAAATCAACCCCAGTATCAGCAACGAACTTAGCGGCGTCATCAGGATCGGTACGAGCCGAAGGATCATGCACCCCGTTCTTTCCACCGACTTCGCCCAGCTCTGCCTCTACAGAAAGCCCAGCAGCATGACAGAAGTCGACCACCTTAGCCGTCGTGTCACGATTAAGCTGATCGGGGAGCTTCGAACCGTCATACATCACGGAGGTAAAACCAGCCGCGACGGCTTTGCGACACAAATCCACATCCTCGGCGTGATCCAAATGGGCCACCACCGGCACTGCAGCGCCACGCGCACAAGCTAAGATAGCATCAGCGATAGGCTCAAAAGCGCCATGGTATTTCACGGCATTCTCACTCAGCTGCAAAACTACCGGAAGCTCAGCGCGTTCCGCGGCGCGAACAAACTGTTCGGCATGATCTAGTAGCACCACATTGAAGGCACCAAGACCGACGCCCTGCTTCTGAGCCTGCTCAGAAACCGATTTCAAATCCACCAAACTCATCTTGAATCCCCTTAGTTATCACGATTTTCGCGCAATGCAGCCTGATATGCAATGCCTTTGGTTTGCGCCCAAGATCCCAGCTTGGCACCGATAATTTCCGGCTCAGGCAACACGCCAATACGGGCTCTCACCTTCATCCGAAGCGGATTAATCAGGTCCGGCCCAGCTTCTGCTAGTCCGCCACCAATCACAATACGAACACGACCCAGCAGAGCGACCGAGGCAACGATCGTATCTGCCAGAGCCTCACAGGCCTCATCGATTACCTGCTTCGCAACCGAGTTACCCTCCCTAGCTTTCTCAAAGACTTCACGCGCACCATCGATTTCATCATATGCAGTACGTTCCAGGAAACGGCGAGCAATCGAGCCAGCAGAAGCAATCTTCTCCACCGGCTGCCGCTGAGAGGGATTGAAAGGATCAGCAATAATATTCTGACCGACCTCACCGGCCCACCCTCGGCCTACCCGAGGACGACCGTCAATAATCACGCCAGCCGCAATGCCGGTACCAATCGCTAAGAAGACGGTGTCAGGACCAGCTTCGCCCCAGCGGGATTCGGCTAATGCTCCAGAACGCACATCATGACCCAAGACCACTGGACGACCGGTTGCTTCCTCCATCATCTGCGCCATGGGGACATTTTCCCAGCCCAGATTAACGGCGAGAACCGCCAAGCCGTGTTCCTCATCAACCACGCCGGGAACAGCGACGCCAATGGTTTCGTATACCTGAGAGGGAGTGATGACGCCGTCCGCGCCTGCAATGCGCCCGGCCTCAATCTCACCCTCATACCACCGCACGATACGACCCACCTGCGCGCAAAGACCTTCAGCACCATAAGGGGTAGGAGTCTGCAACTTCTGGTACAGTTCACCAGTTTCATCACAGAGAGCGGATTTAATGGTGGTTCCACCAACATCTATAGCTAAAACGTACATTCAGTACCTCTCCCGCGTAGAAGTAAAAGGGATGATTCAGCAGGACTCGAACCAACGCTGGTAACACACATAATCCCACCTTCACGCATCGTCTCAGTCACTTAGCACTCGAACAAGTTCTCTAGTATTCTGGTATCCGCACAGCTTCATTGTTCTACCATTATTGCACACGAACCGACGTTTGCTGACCAAAAGACTCCGTTTTGCACAATATAAAGCATCATTTCTAGGTTAGAATAGCCTGTGAGCAGTCAGGCACTACAAAGCAATGACGCTTTGTACTTCAGCATGAGGAAAGGTTAATATGAATCGCTCAGAAAGACTGGGACACCTGATCAACATGGTGGTTGAACAAGGTGCGGTAACAATTGACGAAATTGTGGACCAATTAGAAGTCTCAGGCGCTACTGCACGACGCGACCTAGACATGCTGGCTAAACAACAACTGCTAATCCGCACCCGTGGTGGAGCTAGGGCAAACTCCGCCACCGGAGATTTGCCATTGCGCTACCGGACATCGCGGCAGAGCGGAGAAAAGATTCGGCTGGCGAAGGCTGCAGTAGATTTAATCAAACCCGGTTCCACAATCTCATTAAATGGTGGCACTACAATGACGGAACTGGCTTTCGAACTAGGCATCCGCTCCGACCAAGATGAGCGATTCCAGCATGATCCCGTAACTGTTGTCACCAACGCTATTAATATCGCAAACGACCTCACTGTACGTGACAACATCCGTGTCGTTTGCACTGGCGGCGTTGCCCGCACCCGCTCATACGAGCTGGTGGGAACGCTAGCCTCACTAATTTTGCCTCGTATCAATATAGATTTGGCATTCTTCGGCTTTGATGGATTGAGCGCCCGCGACGGGTTCTTCACCCACAATGCTGAAGAAGCTGCTATTAACCAGTCCATGATTGTGCGAGCAAAACAAGTTGTAGCGGTAGGCGATCACACCAAGCTCGCCCAGACAGCTTTCGCCAAGATCTGCGATTTCAGCAAGGTAGACCATCTCCTCATCGGAGCTGGAGCCGCCCCTGAAATCTATGAAACGCTACAGCGCAATGGTATGGCAACCACCGTAATTTTAGATAACAAGGAGTAAAAGATGACTTCAACTGGGCGCGTTACCCTACCCATTGAGGTGGGAATGGATGAGCAAATTATTGAACTCATCCAGCGCTTGGGCGCAGACGCAGTTCGCAATTCGGACGGCACTGACCTGCCCGCTATCGCCGCTGATTTGGCTGTAAAAATCTACGCCACCTATTTCCCTGCCAGAGGCGATAATGAATGGGCGCAGACGCATACCAATGAGTCAACCCACTTCTACCTGATGTCGCCTAGAGTCACCTCTTTGCGGGGCGGAGATTTGACTATCGACATCATGGACGGCTACTACGAGCAGCAGGTTTCTCCCGATACGGATGTTGATGTGCGCCGTATGTGGCAGGTCCATGACCGTACTACCAATACGGAAGTTCCGGTGGAACAGTGGGATCACGAAGGCCGTCTGGTTACTGTACATAACACCATCCCAGGCCACGTTTACACGGTCAACTTCTTCGCCCGTCAGCTGTGGGACTCCACCCAAATGTACAACTACATCACTAACGACTGGCATCTTGATCCTGCCCGCCAGAAGCAAGCCCCTTATGACGTGCGCGGGACAGAAACTTGGGAGTATATGAAGCACACCATGAACTCCTGGTGTGAAGAAAACCCTGAGATCGATGTGGTTCGTTTTACCACTTTCTTCTACCATTTCACCTTGGTGTTCAATACCTTGGGCAAGGAGAAATTCGTTGACTGGTTTGGTTACTCAGCTTCAGTTAGCGTCGCTGGCCTTGACGCCTTCGAAGAGGAATACGGTTACCGTTTAACCGCTGAAGACTTCATTGATCAGGGTTATTACAACAACCCTTTCCGTTCCCCGTCGCCGCGTTTCAAGGACTGGATGGACTTCCAGCACCGCTTCGTTACTTCCCGCGCCAAGGAACTGGTTGATATCACCCACGCCCACGGCAAGGAAGCCATGATGTTCTTGGGCGACAACTGGATTGGTATGGAACCCTACGGCGAGCACTTCCCCGAGGTCGGTCTGGATGCAGTCGTTGGTTCCGTGGGTTCTGCAGCGACCTGCCGCATGATTTCTGATATTCCGGGAGTGAAGTACACTGAGGGACGTTTCCTACCCTACTTCTTCCCTGATGTTTTCAACAACGAGGGAGACCCGATTGGTGAAGCCAACCAGTCCTGGTTGAACGCCCGCCGTGCAATCGTTCGTTATCCCTTGGATCGCATGGGCTATGGTGGCTACCTCTCCTTGGCTGTACAGTTCCCCGCTTTTGTTGACCGCGTGGAAGAGATTTGTGCAGAGTTCCGTCAGATTCACGAAGAGTCGCAAGGAACCCGTCCGCAGAACGCTCCTTTCACGGTCGGCATTTTGAATGCTTGGGGCAAGGTGCGTTCTTGGCAGACCAATATGGTTGCTCATGCCTTGTGGTACAAGCAGATTTACAGCTACGTTGGGGTAATCGAGAGCCTAGCGGGCCTTCCCTTCGACGTAAAGTTCTACAGCTTTAATGACCTCCGCGATGGAGTTCCAGAAGAAGTTGGCGTACTTTTGAACGCTGGTCCGGCCGGTACCGCTTTCTCTGGTGACGTGGCTTGGGATGACCCAGAACTGGCTGCCACGATTCGCACTTGGGTTGCCGAGGGCGGCGCTTTCATAGGTATCGGTGAACCTTCTGCGTATCCTAAGGGAGGTGCTTTCATGCAGCTCTCGGACGTTATGGGTGTCGAGCGCGAAGTTGGCTTGACCTTGAACACTGATAAGTATGATGAGCCCCAAGGCGAGCACTTCATCACCACCGATCTCTCTGAAGAGTTCTACGACGGGGAGGGTGCCGGAGACGTGTATTCCATCGCCCCTGACACTCAGGTGCTGCGGATGAAAGATGGTTCCGTCCAGCTCGCTACCCATGAGTATGGCCGAGGACGCGCCGTGTACATGTCTGGTCTACCGTACTCTACTGAGAATTCTCGTCTTCTCCATCGGGCGCTCTTCTGGGTTACCGGACGTGAACATGATTTCTCTCGTTTCTGGTACTGCGAGAACCCTGAACTCGAAGTAGCTTACTATCCGAATGTTCGTAAGTTCTTGGTTTACAACAACTCGGAAGAAACACAGTCCTCTGTTGTCCACGGTTTGGGTAGGGAGTGGCCAGTCCACCTGTCCCCCGTTGGTTTCCTTTGGATGGACCTGACTGATTAAAACATATGAAAGGCGGCGCTGGGAAACCGGCGCCGCCTTTCATATAGCTCAAGTGAGCAGAAGCTAGATTAATCTTCTGGATCAGTCCAGATGCCTTCTTCACGTTCAGTCCACAACTGCTCGCGTGCAGCAGCTTTTGCGTCCATTCGCTCATAGTATTCTTTGCGCTTTTCACCGCGCGTCTTACGGTCGCTGGTCTCAAGACGCAAGTCAGTGCCCCGACGACCAAGCAGTTCCGCTCCAGTCACCATGGTGGGCTCCCAGTCGAAGATTACACCACCATCTAGGTCTCCGATAACCACCGTATCACCTGGTTTTGCGCCCGCTCTGAAGAGTTGGTCTTCAACACCGGCACGCGCCAAGCGGTCTGCTAGATAGCCGACTGCCTCGTCGTTACCGAAATCAGTCTGGGCAACCCAGCGTTCCGGCCGGGAACCGCGAACCTGATAAATATCCTCACCGTTGGCGTGCACCATGCGAACTATTATCTCAGTCTGGTCTTCACTCCGGGGACGAATCATAACAGGTGTTTGCTCATCAATAACAGGTAGTGAAGCGCGGTGCGCTAGCACCATTTCGGCTAGCGCAAAGTTCAGTTCCTTCAAACCAAGGTGCGCTAGAGCAGATACTTCGTAAACGGGGTATCCAAGATCTGCCAGTTCGGCGTGAACCATGCTGGCCAACTCCTGGCCATCAGGGACATCAATCTTGTTTAGAACTACCAGACGGGGACGCTCCATTAACGGCACGTACCCTTCGATTTCTCCCAAATCACCCTCATAGGCTCCTAGCTCACGCTCTATCGCACGCAAGTCAGTCAAGGGATCACGGTCAGTTTCCAAAGCGGCAGTATCGATGACGTGGACAATCACTGCACAGCGTTCAATATGACGTAAAAACTCGTGCCCAAGACCTTTACCTTCTGATGCTCCCGGAATCAGACCGGGAACATCAGCAATCGTGTACCTGGTAGATCCAGCTTGAACGACACCCAGATTGGGAATCAAAGTCGTAAAAGGATAGTCAGCAATCTTGGGACGGGCGGCAGACATTGCCGCGATGAGAGATGATTTGCCGGCTGAAGGGAAGCCCACTAAGGCAACATCTGCCACCGATTTGAGTTCCACCCGGTAAGAAATCTCTTCGCCAGGTTCGCCCAACAGTGCGAAGCCTGGGGCTTTACGACGTTTAGAGGCCAAGGCGGCATTACCCAGCCCTCCGCGACCACCAGCTGCCAGCACAAACCTGCTACCTTCGCCAGTAAGGTCAGCTATTAGATTGCCCTGCAAATCTTTTACCACAGTTCCAGATGGAACTGGAAGAATTAGGTCCTCACCGTTCTTACCTTCACGGTGGTCACCCATGCCAGGCTGCCCGTTCTCTGCGCGCCGATGCGGTGAACGGTGGTAGTTCAGCAGCGTAGTTACCTGTGAGTCCACTTCCAAAATCACATCGCCACCGTTGCCACCGTTGCCACCATCGGGGCCACCGAGTGGCTTAAATTTCTCACGATGAACAGAGGTGCAACCGTGTCCTCCATTGCCACCTTGGGCGTGGATAGTTACGGCGTCAACAAAGGATGCCATTGCTTACTCCTTGCTCGATTTACGTGAAGATACACATCGGGGGCGTACGGCAGAAACCGTAACGCCCCCGATGGTGATAAGTTTGCTCAGGCTGA
Source organism: Boudabousia marimammalium (assembly GCF_001936115.1). Classification (GTDB taxonomy): domain Bacteria; phylum Actinomycetota; class Actinomycetes; order Actinomycetales; family Actinomycetaceae; genus Boudabousia; species Boudabousia marimammalium. Next base: position 13,371 of record NZ_MPDM01000003.1, on the reverse strand, counting down.
AACCACGTTCACGACGCGGCGGCCACGGCGAGTACCAAACTCGACCGAACCAGCGGCGGTTGCGAACAGGGTGTCATCCTTACCACGACCGACATTGTTGCCGGGGTGGAAATGGGTGCCGCGCTGACGAACAATGATTTCGCCTGCGTTAACCAGCTGACCACCGAAACGCTTTACGCCGAGGCGCTGCGCGTTGGAGTCACGACCGTTCTTGGAAGAACCAAGACCCTTCTTATGTGCCATGGGAAACTACCTTCCTATTCTAGAAGATCACGCAATGCTGGTGATCTTGACCTTCGTTAGCTTCTGGCGGTGTCCCATACGCTTACGGTAGCCGGTCTTATTCTTGTACTTAACAATCGAAATCTTCGGACCCTTGGCCGGGGCTAGGACCTCAGCGGTAACCTTGACCTTTTCAAGCTCTTCCGCACCGGTGGTAACTTTGTCACCATCGATCAACATTAGGGGCTGGAAATCGACGGTATCGCCAACTTCGGCAACCAGCTTGTCGACGATGACAACATCACCGACGGACACCTTTTCCTGTCGGCCGCCGGCCTTGACAATCGCGTGGACCACGTTACTGCTCATCTCTTTTACTAAACGGATACTGACAAATCATGCTAATCAATCGATTAGCACCAAGGCTCTAATTTACTCTAAAAACGCTATCCAAGCAAACCGTCACATGCGGTGTCGGACACAGAGCCAAGGAGTGTTTCACTGCTGAAATCCTATCAGCTAGATTCCCCCGCTGCACACGCAAAAGACCCGGATTTGGCGCATTTGCATAGTGCAATAGCTAACACACTATGCTCCCGGAGTAACCACTCCGGTAGTTGCCGCCCGCCGTCTCTTGCGCGCCGCTGGGACTCTGACCCGAGGGGCTTCAGCACCGGCTAGTCGCGTCGCAGCACCTGACGGAGCAGAACGCTGTTCCGGTTTCTGGCTCTTCGCGGCAGCTCCAGCTGATGCGGAGCTCTCCGAATTACTAGCGGTCGCAGTCACTACTCCGTCGGTAGCGGCACGGCGACGCCCTCGCCCTCGAACCTTAGGAGTCGAGGTTTCTTCCTTCTTCTCAGAAGCCGGAGCCTCGGTTTCAGATGTCACTGTGGACACACTAACAGAAGCCTTAGCTTCCCTACGTCCCCGCTTTTGCGGAGCTTTCTTCCCAGAACTGTTCTTGCCTTGCTGCTTGGATCGCTCAGCTCTCTCCAGCTCAGGCTTCACGATATCTTCAAGTTCAGCTTCGCTCCGCTGAGTCACTTTCGCGATAGCAGTAATAGCTGCAGCCACCTTGGCATGCTCTTCTTCCTGTTTTTCCTGCGCTTTCTGAGCAGCCTGCTCCGCATTCTTTGACGGCGTCGAATTACGTTCAGAACTATTCCTCCGCCCCTTACGGCCTTTGGGGAAGGCATCCAAAACATCGTCAGCTTCACGTTCAATCGGAGCGTCATGGACAATGAACCCGCGCCCTCGACACGCCTCACACTCAGTTGAGAAAGCCTCAACCAATCCCTGCCCGACGCGTTTACGGGTCATCTGAACCAGTCCCAGAGCGGTAACTTCACTGACCTGATGACGTGTACGGTCCCGGCCTAAGCACTCCACTAGACGACGCAAAACCAAGTCACGGTTAGATTCAAGTACCATATCGACAAAGTCAATCACAATGATTCCGCCGATATCGCGCAGCCGCAACTGACGAACAATCTCCTCCGCTGCCTCAAGGTTATTCTTCGTGACAGTCTCTTCCAAAGTACCGCCCGCGCCAGTGTAGCGACCGGTATTGACATCAATCACTGTCATGGCCTCGGTGCGGTCAATTACCAAAGAACCGCCGGAAGGCAACCATGCTTTACGATCCATCGCCTTAGCCAGCTGCTGGTCGACACGGTAGGCTTCGAAGACATCCTTTTCCCCCTTGTAATGTTCCAAGCGGTCAGAAAGCTCTGGGGCCAGCTCCTTCACATATGCCTTAATGGTCTTCCAAGAGCTGTCACCAGAAACAATCAGCTTATTGAAATCCTCGTTGAAGATGTCACGAACCACGCGCACAGCCAGTTCAGGCTCCGAACGAACAATGAATGGTGCCACCTTCTTCTGTTTCTGCTTCTTCTCAATCTGCTCCCACTGAACAGTCAGGCGCTCAATATCGTCACGAATCTGTTCTTCGGAGGCGCCTTCCGCTGCGGTACGAACAATCACACCACAGCCCTTAGGCACTGCATGGCGAAGAATCTTCTTCAAGCGCTGACGCTCTTTTTCCGGCAGCTTACGGGAGATACCCGTCATAGAACCACTGGGCACCAGTACCAAGTATCGTCCCGCCAAAGTTACCTGAGAGGTCAGTCGGGCGCCTTTATGCCCAATCGGATCCTTGGTTACCTGCACCAGGACCGAATCGCCCGGAGAAAGGGCCTTCTCAATCCGGCGCTGTTTACCTACCACATCTGTGGCATCCCAGTTAACTTCACCGGCATACAGAACACCGTTACGCCCCTCGCCAATATCAACGAAGGCTGCTTCCATCGAAGGCAGCACATTCTGAATCTTACCCACGTAGACATTGCCAACTTTAGAAGTCTGCGCGTGGCGAGCCACATAGTGCTCCACTAGCAGCCCATCCTCAATCACAGCAATCTGGTTTAAGCCATCACGCTCACGCACTACCATTAGACGATCAACTGATTCGCGACGAGCCAAGAACTCAGCCTCGGTGACAATGGCTTTCTTGCGAGTGTCCTTGCGCCCTTCTCTGCGACGCTGACGCTTCGCCTCTAGACGGGTAGAGCCTTTAAGTGCTGTAACTTCCTCTTTCGGGTCATAGTTAGGGTCGTAATTGGGTTCATCGGGCTCTGTCTGATCCGAAGTCCGTGAGCGGCGGCGACGCCGACGTCGAGTTTCAGTTAGATACTCTTCCTCTTCTTCATCGCGGGGTTTGCGTTCACGGGTACGAGACGACCCTTTGCTGTCTTCATCCCGCTCGCCCCGTTGTCGCTTTTTCGATTGGCGCGAGGGAGAGTCCTCACGGTCCTTAGACTTTCGCGGCTTACGCGAAGGAGCGTCCAAATCAAAGTCTGACACCGGAGGGACCAATGCTGGGTCCGGTGCTTGAAAGATGGGCATCAGAGAAATTGATGCAACTGGCTTCTGCGTTTTCTTCGCGGCTGTTTCGCCAGAGGCAACTCCGTTGCTCAGGCTGAACAAGTCTTCAGTCATAGTATGTAATATCTCCACATAGGTGGTTGCGGGCATCTACGCAACACAGCCGCCGTTTTTCAGACGACAAAATCTTTGAGGTGTATTCACCAGCTTTATCGAAATAGCTTAGGCTGCCCTTCGATTTACGCGATACCATACGTTTCTTAATATCATATCAGTCTTCACTGAAAAAGATGTTCCGTTCAATCACGCCACCTCGCGTGTAGCGTTGCAATTACAGCGAAAAATAGATATTTATGACAGTGAACGATGGTGTTCACAAGGTTTTATGCACACGGTGACAGAAAACCCGCTACGATAAAACAGAATTATCAGTTCTCTACATACACGAAAGGTGGGACAGAGATGTTTATGCCTACTGCCCTAGACGCGCTTGAAATCGCGCGCTGGCAATTTGGTATCACGACTGTGTATCACTTCGTGCTTGTGCCCTTAACGATTGGTCTCTCCCCCATGGTTGCCTTAATGGAAACCCTCTGGCTGAAGACTCAAAAAGAGCACTGGCTTAAAGCTACTCGGTTCTTTGGAAAACTCTTCCTCATTAACATGGCACTCGGTGTCGCAACCGGTATCGTGCAGGAGTTCCAGTTCGGCATGAACTGGTCACAGTACTCCTTGATGGTCGGCGATATTTTCGGCGCACCCCTTGCGATTGAAGCTCTCCTAGCCTTCTTTATGGAATCTACCTTCATTGGACTGTGGATTTTCGGCTGGGGCAAGCTATCCAAGCGCACTCACGCTCTGATGATCTGGCTGGTTGCCATTGGTGTCAACTTCTCAGCTCTTTGGATCCTCGGAGCAAACTCTTGGATGCAGCACCCAGTTGGCGCTGAGCTCAATCCCGCTACTGGACGTTTTGAACTCACCGGCACACATGGTTTCCTTGATGTTGTCGCTAATCCTAAGTTATGGATTACATTCACTCACGTTCTTTTCTCCTCCTGGATGGTTGCTGGCGCATTCATTGCCGGCCTAGCCGTCTGGTGGATGGTACGCGCACAGCGTGCCGGCGAAGCCGGTGAAGTGCAAGCCCGCGAGATTTGGCGTCCGATTTCTAAGTTTGGTCTGGTTGTCCTTTTGATTGGTTCCATCGGTACTGTTATCACTGGCGATCTTCAGGGTGTCTACCTAACCAAAGAACAGCCTGGCAAGATGGCTGCAGCCGAAGCTCTGTGTGAGACTCAGGCGCAGGCCCCCTTCACCGTGGCTGGCTGGGGTGACTGCCTCAGCGAAGATGGATTCACCCATATCATTCAGATTCCCGGGATGTTCTCCTTGCTGGCAACGCATGACATGAACGCTGAGGTTACTGGTGTGAAGAACTTCCAAGAAGAATCTGTCAAGATGTGGAACCAGAATGAGACCTTTGTTAAGCAGTACGGAGATGCCTCTCAGTACCAGTTCACGCCAAACAATAATGTCACTTTCTGGACTTTCCGCCTGATGATTTACGTTGGCATGCTGTCTGCTATCTTCGCGCTAATCGCTCTTTGGCTGATGCGTAAGGGTCGCGTACCGAACCAGAAGTGGCTCGGGACTATTGGTTTGCTTGCCATTCCAACTCCTTTCCTTGGCGCATCTTTCGGCTGGATCTTCACCGAAATGGGCCGTCAGCCTTGGATCGTTGTACCGAACTTCGGTACCGGCGGCGACCCCGTCGGGGATGTGTTCATGATGACGCAAGCTGGTGTATCCGGTTCCGTCTCTGCAGGAGCTATGCTCACCACTCTTATTATTTTCACTCTCCTCTACGCTGCTTTAGGTGTGGTTTGGTTCTGGCTGATTCGGCGCTACGCGCTAGAAGGTATCTCCACCACAAAGCACTCGACGGAAGAGAGCCACGAGCTCTCCTTCTCGTACTGAGATAGGAAAGGAAAAACATCATGTATTCATTCCTACAGGTTCTCTGGTTCGTACTTATCGCTGTACTGTGGACCGGCTATCTAACTCTTGAAGGATTTGGGCTGGGTTCTGGCATGTTGTTGCGCCGTGTGGCGCGCACTGACAAGGAGCGCGGAGCAATCTCAAAGGCAATTGGCCCCCACTGGGACGGAAACGAAGTTTGGCTACTCACCGCTGGTGGCGCCACCTTCGCAGCCTTCCCCGAGTGGTACGCAACTATGTTCTCAGGCATGTACCTTGCTTTGGCTCTCATTCTGATTGCTCTGATTGTTCGTATCTGCGCGATTGAATGGCGCAAGATGGTGAACTCCACCAAGTGGCGCAACGTCTGGGATTGGGCTCATACGGTCTCCTCATGGCTAGTTCCCCTGCTGTTCGGTGTTGCTTTTGCAAACCTTGTACAGGGCATGGCCATTGAGGTCGTTGATCCCTCCAATCCGATGACTGGTGTTGGGCCTGAGAATGTAGACCTTTCAGTTCACGTTCATAACCTGACCGGCGGCTTCTTCTCGCTGCTCACCCCGTTCACGCTACTGGGCGGCGTAATGCTCACCGCCATCTTCTTGAGCCATGGTTCTTTGTTCTTGGCCATGAAGTTGACTGATGAAATGCGTGAGCGCGCTACCAAGATGGCTACTAACACCTCTATTGTGTCCACCGGCCTAACCGCCATTTGGGCTCTATGGGCGCAGTTCGCTTTCGGAGGTAGCCAGCCCTTGGCATGGATTCCACTTGCGATTGCAGCCATCCTGCTAATCGTTTCTACCGCCATGACTTTGACCGGACGCGTCCGTAGCGCCTTCTTCGCTTCCTTCCTAGGGATCGCCGCCGCTGTCGCTTTCATCTTTACTGTCATGGCCCCGAACGTAATGAAGTCCTCCATCCATCCGGCATATTCACTGACACTTTGGGATGCATCATCAAGCTATGCTACTTTGTCGATCATGACGGTAGTAGCCATCATCTTGGTGCCCATAGTTTTGGCGTACACGGTCTGGGCATACTATGTCTTCCGTGCACGTATCTCCGTAGAAGATGTAACCCCCTCTGGGTTGCTTCCCTACAAGATTCGCGCCGGCGAGAACTTCCTTACTGCTAACTAAACTAGTTAGCTAGTTATCCGCCTATAAATGGAATGGCGGGTTGGGATCATTTAGATTCCAACCCGCCATTTTTCTACCCGCGCTCTGCCCTATGCGAATCTTTTGACCATTCTGGGCTCTATCAGCGCACAATACTGGAAAATTTGGGAAGATGGACAAGTGAAACCTCTCGATCCACGTTTAATCCGATATGTCAGCTCGGCCCGTAGGTACATTATCGCGGTGGCCGCGATGGGTGTGCTGGCGGCCATCCTCGTCCTGATTCAAACAATCGCAATATCTACCATCATTAGCCCGATTATTAACGAGACTTCAACTTGGCAGGATTTACTGCTCAGTCCGCTACCTCTAATCGTCCTCGGCGTTGTGGTAGTAGCTAGAGTTGGCGCGATCTACGCTAGGGAGACTATTGGCCATTCCTCGGCAAACCGAATCATCACTGACTTACGGGCGCAATTACTCGATGCTGCGTCACGGCTGGGACCGCGTTGGTTGGCACAAAATGCAACGGATACCGCGACCTTGAGCACCCGCGGACTAGATGCTCTAGTCCCCTATTTTGTCCGCTATTTGCCGCAGCTTCTGCTGTCCATGACAGTCACCCCGATGGCCTTGGTAGTCATGCTCTGGTTCGACTGGTGGTCTGCACTTATTGCAGTAGGTTCAATCCCATTGATTCCAATATTTATGATCCTGGTCGGCAAGTTGACCCAACAATTTTCTGACAAAAAGATCGCCGTCATGGAAAACCTCGGCTCACAGGTACTCGATCTCCTATCAGGCTTAGTCACGATGAAGGCACTCGGGCGGGAAAAGGGCCCGGAGAAAACCATCAAGACCTTGGGTGACCGCTACAATGAATCAACTATGGCGACGTTGCGCTTGGCTTTCCTTTCAGGCGCTATTTTAGAGTTCATAGCCACGTTGTCTGTTGCTCTGGTAGCGGTTGAGGTCGGCATGCGCTTGGTCTTTGGATCGATTGATCTCTATGCTGGGCTGATTGTGATTATGCTAGCTCCGGAGGTCTACAATCCTCTCCGGAACGTGGGAGTCCAATTCCATGCTTCATCAGACGGCGTTGCTGCGGTTAATCAAGCTTTTGAAGTGATTGAAGCTGGACGCCAAATGCCTGGCCTAGTTTCCTCTCCTAGTCTTACCGATGCCAGTTTTGTCATTTCCGGCGCCTCTGTCAAGGCGCGCGGAAGAATGAGCCCAGACAATGTTAATGCAACTATCGCACCTCATTCGATTACCGCTCTAAAGGGGCCCTCGGGGATTGGTAAAACTACTTTAGCGATGGCTTTGATGGGATTCCAGAAGCTCGACAAAGGTAGCATTACGATCCGTAACGGCTCTGAGACTGTAGATTTATCTTCTATTGACCCGACCAGCCTGCAAGAGCAGATAATGTGGGTGCCCCAGATTCCTGTCATCCTGCCTGGCACTGTACTTGAGTCTTTGCTTCCAGAGGCTACCGAGCCCAGCGAAGAATTACTGGCTGCAGCGGCCGCCACCGGATTTGATGAGATAGTAAATACTATGCCCAATCAGTGGCACACTGTTTTAGGCCACAATGCAGTCGGCCTGTCTGTGGGACAGAGACAACGACTGGCTCTCACCCGCGCGCTTTTGCAGCATCGGCCCGTAGTAATCCTTGATGAACCTACTGCACACCTAGACTCCTTGAGCGAACGACAGATTATCGCAGTAATCAAAAAGCTTCACAGCATGGGATCAACAATCATCGTAATTGCCCACCGGGAAGCCGTGGTTGAGCTAGCAGACAATCACATTACATTGAAATCGCGTGTTCTTGAAAAAGCTGAGATTGCTTCAGAAGAGGTAGCTTTAACGGCTGTGGACAACGGAGTAACTGACGAAATTGATACCTTCTTTACGCAAGGAGACGCCAAATGAGTCCACTATTAACCAAAGATGAATGGAGTGCACTGAAGCAAATCTGGCCGCTCCTGAAAATTCGTTGGCAGCAGCTGGTCTGGTCAGTATTCTTGGGGTCTCTTGCGCTTGGTTCTTCGGTTGGTCTAGCGAGTGTTTCTGCTTGGCTGATTGCAAGAGCCAGCCAGATGCCACCCATCCTGTATCTCAATTTGGCAGTCACTTCAGTGCGAGCCTTGGGAATTTCAAAAGCTTTGTTCAGGTACATTGAGAGGCTTGTCTCTCACCGCATTGCTTTGACTGGCGTGGTTGAACTGCGCACTAGTTTCTACGCGCGCCTCGCGAGTCTCCGTTCGGATGCGGTAGCTTCAATGCACCGTGGCGCTTTGCTCTCACGTGCCACAGCCGATGTGGATGCGGTCGGAGATTTAGTGGTCCGCAGCATCCAACCGATGCTAGTGACTCTAGTGGTTTCCGTGTTTACGGTCTTTGGCTTGTCATTCTTGCATGTGGGCGCGGCTCTTTGGCTGGGCCTTTGTCTGTTGTTCTCCATTTTGGCTGGTTTACGTCTATCAGCTCGTTCAACCCGGATGTCTCAGCAGGCACAGCGCAAACATGAGCAGGAGCTTTCTAAGCTCACCGTAGATAGCCTTGAGAATAGCGCTGAGATTCGTGTTCTCGGCCAGTCTGCCCGCTACGCGAAGAGTATCGGAGCAGTGGAGTCCGGACTGATTACTGCTCGAAAGAAGGCCGCACAAGCAGCTGGTTTAGCTTCTGCCGTGGACACTTTGGCTTTAGGGCTAGCTTTGGTGGGGAACAGCATCCTCGGCACCATGGCGGTTTCCGCTGGGGAACTTTCCCAAGTTGGTCTAGCAGTGATAGTTTTAACCCCATTAGCTTCCTTCGAGGGCACCGCAATGCTCGGCCAGGCGGCAGCGCAACTGGTTCGTTCAGCTGCCGCAGCTGAGGCACTAGTAGAGCTGATTGATGCCGAACAGGATTTGCCTGAGGCGCAATTGCCTGGTCCTTCCCAAACTACTCCATCTCTTGTGGCGCAAAACCTAACCGTCGCTTGGCCACAGGGACCGGAGGTATTGAACAACGTCAATCTAAGTGTTTCACCCGGGTCCAAGATAGCGATTGTGGGACCCTCCGGGATTGGCAAAACTACGCTTTTACTCACCCTCGCGGGCATGCTTCCCCCTCGGGAGGGGACGGCGTTGATTCGGGGGGTTTCCGCTTGGAATCTGTCGCGCCAAGATGCTGCTTCCGTGGTTTCTTTAACTTTGGAGGATGCGCACATTTTCGCTGCTTCCGTCTATGAGAATTTGCGGGTAGCTCGGGCTGATTTGGACGAGGACGAGGCGAGGGAGCTACTTAACAAGGTCCATCTAGAAAACTGGTTCTCCGCTCTTCCAATTGGCTTGAATACCAAGCTCGCTGCCGGAGGTAAGACCGTTTCCGGTGGAGAACGGAGACGTATTCTGGTCGCCCGGGCCTTAGCTTCGCAGGCGGAAGTCTTGCTTCTGGATGAGCCAGCTGAGCACCTAGATAACCAGGTCGGTAGAGCTCTAGTGCGCGATATTTTTGCTCTCGCTGATCAGGGTAAGAGCATCGTTTTGGTGACTCACCATACTGAAGCTTTAGAGTATGCGGATCAGGTTCTGGTGATTGACCAATCCCCTGCTGGACATGCAGTTATCACCTATCAGGGCGCGCCCGCAGATATACCCGCAACTTTGCAGGCAGATTGGTCTAGACTTGAGCAACCGGCAGACCCAACTATGACGATTGTCCAGGAGTAAATGATGAGAAGTACCGGAGAAGACTTAGCTAGAGAATCTCTATTTGATGCTTCACTCAAGCTGGCTGCGACGCTCGATGTTTCTGAGATTTTAAGCGAATTTGTCAAGACCGCGTGCCGATTTTCTGAAGCATCTTTTGGCGCTCTCTGCGTGGTTAATCCTCGGGGAGACACGGTTGCTTTTGTGGAAGAAAATGTTCCAGATTGGGCACGGGAGCAACTTCTGGATCCGCAGGTGCAAACCTCTATGCTGGAAGGCTTACCGGCCAGCCATCCTTTGGTGGAGAATCATCCAGAGCCGAATAGGCCGTTTTCTTTGCGTAACAATTCCGAACATGGGATAGATAACTACATTGGTCTTCCTTTAACGGTGAGAAACCGGATCTTCGGCTGGTTGTATGTTTTCAACCGGTCTAAAGGCTTTTCAGATAATCACTCTGAATTGCTGTCAGCTCTGTCTTCAGCGGCTGCAGTAGCGGTTGAGAACGCCCGTTTGTATGGTGAAGCTCGTACGCGGGAGCATTGGATTCGTGCTTCCCAGGACTTGACTACGATGCTTCTATCGGGTGCTTCCGAGGAAGAAGCCTTGGCTGCAACCGCGTATTCGATTCGGGACGTGGCGGATGCTGAGGCTGCGTTGATTATTCTTCCCTCTGTGGGAGACACCTGGGCCTGTGAGTTTGTTGATGGGGATTCGGCTAGTCATCTTTTGGGCACTGTGTTCCCCAGTAACGGCAGAGCTATGACAGTGGCACGAACGGGACAGGGTGTGGTGATTGATTCGCTGGCTCAAACCTTGCACTTGAAAGTCCCTGCTCTAAAGAGCTATGGCCCGGCGCTGTATGTTCCGATGCGTTCTCGTGGTGAATCAACTGGCGTTATTTTGGTTCTGCGTTCGCGCGATGCTAGGGAGTTCACTCATTCAGATTTAGCTATCGCACAATCGGTAGCTGCCCACGCGGCGCTGGCCTTGGAGCTTGCTGACGCTAAGCATAAGGCCGCTGTAGCTACCTTGCAGGCGGAGCGCGAACAGATTGGCCGAGATTTGCACGATTTAGCTATTCAGCAGCTATTTGCTACCGGGATGCAGTTATCTTCTTTGAAGGATGCCTTTGTGGCTGCCACAAAGCAACTTGAGGAGACTGATTTGTTGCAAGTTGCTGGTATTGATGAGAAGAATTTGATGCATCAGTTGGAAAGCGCGCTGGCCAGTATTGGGGATTCTGCTCAACAGATTAGAGCTATTGTGAGTTCATTGCGGAAGGAAAAGAATCTTCCGTATTCTGATAGTTCTTTGCTTACTAGGCTTCAGCATGAGGCCTCTTTGGGCCGCTCTTCTTTGGGGTTTGCTCCCACCTTCATCGTTGAGTTGGACAAACATGTCCTAGATGTGCTGGAGGAAGGTTACGAAGCTAACTCTGACGCGATTGATGAGTTGCTTCCCCAAAGTGTTGCTGAGCATTTAATCGCAGTGATCCGTGAGTCTTTGTCAAATATTAGTAAGCATGCTCATGCCACTTTGGTAAAGGTCCATTTGGAAATCAAAGCTGACGAGAAGCAAGTTACTTTGACCGTGACGGATAACGGGGTTGGCCTACCAGAGCGTCCAACACGTAACTCTGGTTTGGCGAATATGCGTTCACGCGCTTTGAATGTGGATGGTTCTTTCGATGCCGCTGCGCAGGCCGAAGGAGGCACAAAACTAGTTTGGTCCGCGCCTCTCTGACCCATACTTCTTTCTGGATAGAGCAAGCGGGCAGCCGATTCTTCGGTTCCCCGTTTGGTCTATAGGGATGTTATTCAGGAAGCTTCATGTCGCCCGGCTTAATCCAGCCGGCTTTACGCATACCTTCAGAAATCAACCAGCTAAGGAGTGCGGGAGCAAGGAACAGCATCACTGCGATGAGGATAAAGAGGGTAACCGGGTTGCTACTCGGGCCCATTGTGTTCCACATCATGAGCGGACCGACCAGTCCGGAGGTACCCATTCCGGATCCGGCAGCGTTGTTCTCTAATGCCAGGACAACAGTCGAAATCGGGCCGAGAAAGGCGGACGCGATAATCGCAGGCAGCCAGATCTGTGGCCGTCGCAAAATATTTGGCATTTGCAGCATTGATGTGCCGAGGCCTTGGGCGATTAGTCCGCTAAATCCGTTGTCACGGTAGGAAGCTACCGCGAAGCCAACCATTTGTGCAGCACAACCAACGGTTGCCGCACCGGCAGCAATTCCGGACAGGCCGAGGATGATTCCCAGTGCGGCTGATGAGATAGGCAGTGTCAGACAGATACCCATAATTACTGCGACGATAATGCCCATCAGGAGTGGCTGCCGTTGTGTGCCCCAGTTAATGATGGCCCCGAGTTCGGTCATGAAGGCGGAGATTCCGGGCCCCACCAAAAGGCCGATGATTGATCCACTGATTACGGTGACGAAAGGTGTCACCAGAATGTCGATTGGGGTCTTGCCTGAAACCAGAACACCGATTTCGACTGCAACAAATGATGCGATGAAGGCGCCCAAGGGTTCTCCCGGGCCGGCGATATGGAAGCTGAGGCCATCCACCACACCAGGTGTCATAACCTTACCAGCGTGGGCTCCAACCATACCAGCTACGCCAGTTCCGACGATAACGTAGGTGGAGGCAGATAGCTTATGTGCGACGCCGATACCGATACCTAAACCGGTGAGCACCGAGGCTATTGAGCCAATAAGAATGAGGAATCCCGATACTGGTTCAGGTAGCAGTTTGCCAATCTGTACCATAATGGTGCCGATGATCAGGGTGGCGAATAGGCCGTGGGCCATACCAGTCAGGCCGTCGATGAAGAATCTGTGCGCCCATGCGCGAATGGTTGTATTCATGGGCAATATTATATAGATACACAATCAGGGTAAACGAGGGCCTGGGTGGCTTTGTTACTAAAACTTACCCATAGTGCGCTAACGCACATAGCGACAACTATGCGAACAGTAACCTGCGTAGGAGTTTGTTTTTGTGGGGAATTGTTTTAGGGGATAAACACGGTGTTGTTCGTGTTTATCCCCTAAAACTGT
>NZ_MPDM01000003.1:0-375 GCF_001936115.1 Boudabousia marimammalium | reverse complement strand
GCTTAGCTTCCGGGTTCGGAAAGGGAGCCGGGCGTATCCCCGCCGCTATGACCACCACAAAATGGTCGACCTTATTCTTTTTTCAACACCCCTCAACCAAAACGATTACACAACGCGTGTTTTGGGTTGTGGGTGTGTGGGTTGGTCGTTAACCGTATAGTGGACGCGTAAACCATTAACCCTTAACATTAAAAGGCTACTTGGTTTATAGTGTGTTTGTTTCTCGTTACGTGCTTACACTCACACCAAACAATAGTGTTGGTGGGTGTGGTGTTAGTTGTCGGCAATATTAGTACCGGTCAGCTCCACATGTTACCATGCTTCCACGTCCGGCCTATCAACCCGATAGTCTATCGGGAGCCTCAACAGAAACCT
>NZ_MPDM01000002.1:338142-338350 GCF_001936115.1 Boudabousia marimammalium | reverse complement strand
AGGTTTCTGTTGAGGCTCCCGATAGACTATCGGGTTGATAGGCCGGACGTGGAAGCATGGTAACATGTGGAGCTGACCGGTACTAATATTGCCGACAACTAACACCACACCCACCAACAATACTTGTTTGGTGTGAGTGTAAGCACGTAACGAGAAACAAACACACTATAAACCAAGTAGCCTGTAATGGGTTTATGGTTTACGCGTT
>NZ_MPDM01000002.1:0-338132 GCF_001936115.1 Boudabousia marimammalium | reverse complement strand
TTTTGTGGTGGTCATAGCGGCGGGGATACGCCCGGCTCCCTTTCCGAACCCGGAAGCTAAGCCCGCCAGCGCTGATGGTACTGCACTCGCTAGGGTGTGGGAGAGTAAGACGCCGCCACATTAAACATAAGAAAACAGTTTTTAGGGGATAAACACGAACAACACCGTGTTTATCCCCTAAAACAATTCCCCACAAAAACAAACACACAACATAACAAAAACCGTCGGGTATATATTGATCCCTATCCCGATGTGCCTTCCTCGGCGCACGGTATCAACGTAGCGGTTCTAACATGGCCAGCTTTGGTAACACTGGAGCCCTTTTAACCTTGCGTGATTTCAGCGAAAACCGCGCCCGTTAGCTCCCCAAAAAGCTCAGGGGCTAAACGTACAGAAACACCGCGCGCCCCAGCGGACACGACCATTTTCGGAAGCACGGCCGCTTCCTCGGCAACAAACACGCGTAAAGCAGTCTTCGAACCCAAAGCTGAAATGCCGCCCACCACGTAACCAGTCAGCCGCTGCGCCTTCGCCGGCTGCAACAAACGCGCATGCTTCGCCCCCGCCGCCTGCGCCAAACGCTTGAGCGACAAAGACGAATCCGCTGGAATCACCGCAAACACCGGATCCGCATGCTCCAAATCCACCACCAAAGTCTTAAACAAAGCAGCCGGATCAACCCCCAACTGCTCCACCGCATCCAAAGCAAAACCATGCGGCGAACCAGGATGCGACTCATACCGGAGCACCTCAAACTCCGCCCCCGCATCATGTAAAAACTGCAAGGCGGCAGTGCCTAACTGACTGTGCTTACTATGCTTAGACATACAGCCAGTTTAACTACCTGACACCGCGGTCACACGACAAGTTGTGTAGAATCGCAAATAAGGCAAGTATGGAGAAAAACATGGAAAACACCTCCCGCGAATCCGCCAGGGCGATCCCCGTGATCCCGGCCGGAACCATTATGCTAGCTGGCACCCCAATCGGGAACAGCGCCGACGCATCCCCCAGGCTACGCCAAGCCCTCGGCGAAGCAGACCTAGTCGCCGCCGAAGACACCCGCCGCGCCCTCGCCCTCGCGTCCCGGCTAGAGGTCCGGATCAACGGGCGGATCGTCTCCCTCCATGAACACAACGAAGCCGACCGCTCCGCTGAAATAATCAGCCACGCACACGACGGCTCGCGCATCCTCGTAATTTCCGACGCCGGTATGCCGACCATCTCCGACCCCGGCTACCGGCTCGCCCGCGCCGCCATTGACGACGGTGTCAAAGTCTCCGTCATCCCCGGACCCTCCGCCGTGCTGACCGCACTGGCGATCTCCGGCCTACCCACCGACAGATTCAGCTTCGAAGGATTCCTGCCCCGTAAAGACGGGCAACGCGCCACCATGCTGGAACAGCTGGCCAGCGAAGAACGCACCCTCGTCTTCTTCGACTCCCCCCGCAGAGTTCACGACTCCCTGATCGTGATGGCCCAACAATTCGGTGAGGACCGCCGCGCCGTAGTCTGCCGCGAACTCACCAAAACCCACGAAGAAGTCCTCCGCGGCACCCTCTCACAGCTGGTTGCCCAGACCGAAGGCGAAATGCTGGGGGAGATCTGCATCGTAGTGGAAGGCGCCACCGCCGTCAGCGGTGAACCAGAAGACCACATTAGAGACGTCCTCGCCCTCGTCGAAAGCGGAATGACCCTCAAAGAAGCCGCCGCCGAAATCGCTGCCGTCACGGGCCTGCGGAAAAACCAGCTGTACAAAGCAGTGCTGGAAGCTCGCGAACAGTAAAACCGCACCAATTGAGCGTGCATGGGCCGCGCCACGGCACTAAACTGTAACCCATGAGTCGTATACTTTCAGCAGTCGCCTGGCCCTACGCTAACGGGCCCCGTCATATTGGTCACGTCGCCGGATTCGGTGTCCCCTCAGATGTTTTCAGCCGCTACATGCGCATGGCTGGGCATGAGGTCCTCATGGTTTCCGGCACCGACGAGCACGGCACCCCCATCCTGGTGGCAGCCGACAAAGCCGGCATGACCGCGCGGCAGCTAGCTGACATCAACAACCGTCTCATCGTGGAAGACCTAGTGCAGCTGGGCCTGTCCTACGACCTGTTCACCCGCACCACCACCGGCAACCATTACCGGGTCGTGCAAGCCATGTTTGAGAAGGTCCGCGACAACGGCTACATGATTGTGCAGACCACACACGGCGCTATCTCACCCTCCACCGGGCGCACCCTGCCCGACCGTTACATCGAAGGCACCTGCCCAATCTGCGGCTATGCGAGCGCCCGCGGCGACCAGTGCGATAACTGCGGCAACCAGCTGGACCCCACCGACCTAATCAACCCCGTCTCCAAAATCAACGGTGAAACCCCCGAATTTGTGGAATCAGACCACTACTTCCTGGACCTTCCCGCCCTCGCTGGGGCGCTCTCTGAATGGCTGGATGACAGAGAAAAGTCCGGCACTTGGCGTCCCAACGTCATCAAGTTCAGTAAGAACTTCCTAGAAGAAATCCGCCCCCGCGCGATGAGCCGTGACATTGACTGGGGTATTCCCGTGCCCGGCTGGGAAGACCAGCCCTCGAAACGCCTATACGTATGGTTCGACGCGGTCGTCGGCTACCTGTCCGCCTCCGTCGAATGGGCCCGCCGCAGTGGTGACCCGGAAGCCTGGCGGAAATGGTGGAACGACCCCGAAGCCCTGTCCTACTACTTCATGGGTAAAGACAATATTGTCTTCCACTCACAGATCTGGCCGGCCGAACTGCTAGGATACAACGGCGCCGGCGACAAGGGCGGAGAGCCCGGCGATTTCGGCAAACTCAACCTGCCGACCGAAGTGGTCTCCTCCGAGTTCCTCACCATGGAAGGCAAAAAGTTCGCGTCCTCCCGCGGCATCGTGATTTACGTGCGCGACATGCTGTCCCGCTACCAGGCTGACGCTTTACGCTACTTCATTTCCGCTGCCGGACCGGAAAACTCTGACTCCGATTTCACCTGGGCAGAGTTCGTGCGCCGCACCAACTCTGAACTGGTGGCCGGCTGGGGTAACCTCGTAAACCGTACCGGCGCCATGATTGCGAAACGTTTCGGAGAAATCCCGCAGCCGGGCGAACTCCAAGAAATCGACCGGAACCTCCTCAACATGATTGAGGACGGTTTCGCTGAAGTTGGTGGGTTGATTGAGCAACACCGGCAGAAAGCCGCCCTGGCTGCCGCCATGAGACTGGTCGGTGAAGCTAACCGTTACGTGACCGACACGGAGCCTTTCAAGATGAAATCCGAAGACCAGATGGAACGTCTGGGAACCGTGCTCCATACTTTGGCGCAGGCGGTGGTGAACCTGAACATTTTGCTGTCCCCATTCTTACCTTTCGCGGCGAACCAAGTGGATGAGCTATTCGGCGGGAAGGGCGATGTCGCGCCCATGCCGCGGATTGAAGAAGTAATCGACCTTGACATTAAACGCGAAGACGGCTCCGACCTGGACTACCCGATCATTACCGGCGACTACACGAATGTGACGCCGTGGCAGCCACGTGAAATCGTGGTGGGAACCCCGGTTGCCAAGCCGAAGCCAATCTTCCAAAAACTCGATGAAGCAATCATTGCGGAAGAACTAGAACGCTACGGAATGACTCCCGAAGCCTAACAGCCTAAAACAGCAGGGAGGGGATGGCAAATACCGTCCCCTCCCTAATCAATTGTTGAAGATGAAGAAGATGCTTAACCTGCGAACTCCATCTTTCCGTCAAGTGCTTTCCACGCATTGGTTCCGCCCGCTACCACCAGCGGATTCCAACCGGCCTCAGTGAGAGCCTGGCCCGCCAAGGAAGCAAAACCGCCAGTATTGCAAAACAGCAAAACCGGCTCAGTTTTGGAGAACTGGGCTTTCAGCTGCTCCGCATCACCGGAGAACGGAAGATTAACCGCACCTGCTACATGGCCTGCCGCGTACTGTTCAGGGGAGCGCACATCGACTGCCGCAACCCCTTCAGCTAGTAGTTCCTGCGCTTTGAGGGCGCTCACATGGCGGGCAGTGTTGTGCTCCAGCATGGGGCCACCGCTGGCGCGCCACTCATCAGTGCCACCTTCTACGTTGTAAGCGTCGAAGCCGAGCTCTCGCAACTGCTTCACCGCCTGGGCGGAACGCCCACCCGATTTGCAGATCACCAAAATCTGGGCATCCGTATCGACAGCTTGCGGGAGCATTTTAAGTAGCGAATCTAGCGGCACATGAATCGCTCCTTTGGCGTGGTCTTCAGCGTATTCGGCGTCAGTACGAACGTCAATCAGTTGCGCGCCGCCAGGTACTCTGGCCTGCGCGTCAGCATTAGAGATAGTAGGAATTTGCGGTTCGGAAATCATTTGGGTTCCTCCCAGAAATAAAGATGCACCCCCATAGTGCCTCATTAAAATCAGTGTACTATGGGGGTGCTTTGACTACGGCCGGTTCCCACTATTTTTCGCTATGAGGCACCAGCGCCGCAATCAGGAGGAGCACCGCCAGGACCGTCGGCGCTCCGATGGCAATATACATCCAGTTCAGATGGATGCCTGTAACCACCAAGATTCCTAAGGTGGCCAGCATCGCCAGAATCACCGCTAAAATGATTCCGCCAATATTGACTCCCTTCGGGGCAGGCGCCGGCACCATTGGGTGCCCGAAGCCTGGCTGGCTGGGAGGCATTGTGGCCTGCGGGGCAGGGGTGGAGAACTGAGGCTGCTGTGGGTCATGCTGGGGTGGCAGCGGATCAGTGGTCGGCTCCGCGGGAGTGCTAAAAGCTGCGGGTTCCTCCGGCTCTTCCAAGACGGTGGTGTCTTGCGGCTCTTCCAGTTCTGCGGTATCTTCCGGATTCTCCAGTGCTGCGGTAGTTTCCGGGTCTTCCAAGATGGTGGTTACGGCTTCATCCTCGGCCTTTAGCTCTACGGTTTCGCCCTCCGGGGTGGAAACGAAAGTCACCTGATCTTCAGATAGTTTCTCTTGCTCAGTCATTGTCTTTTCCTTTGAATCTGTGGGCTAGTTGGAGGAGAACTCGGGGCTAGAGGGGGTGGCCTCTAAGGTTTGGGAACCCTGGGTTCTGCTCTGGTTCCGCTGGGGACGAGGGCGTTTCGTGGGCTGGTCGTCTGTATCCTCATATTCGTCATCGAAGTCATCCAAACTATCCTCATCTGAGGGGCTGACCCTGACAGAGCCAAAGCCTAAGTCAAGGGTCGCTTGGATCTTTGCGTTCTCATAGTCTTCGGTATTCGTGATGATTGCAGTAATGTCGGTTCCGGAAATCTTATGTGTTTTAATGTCGCCAATGCCTGTTGAACTTTCCACGAAACGGTAGCTAGTGGGCAGGTCCAACTTGATATCGCCGACACCTACAGTCACCCGGATTGTGGTGGGAATATTCTCTGGCGCAATCAGCTCAACATCTCCTCCATCGTGACTGTAATTCAGCTCCGATCCGGCTTCGTAGTCTCCGAAAAGGTGGTGCACTCGCTCTCCCATTTCCCAGCTAAGTGCGGGACGATCCCACCTTGGGAAACGATAGTAGATGTGTGCAGCGGCGACAGGGACGCTCAGCCCCAAAACGATTGCCATGATTGCCCCAACTCCTGCCATCCAACCTGAGCGGCGGCCCATAATGGAATGCAGCAAAATCGCGGCAGCCAAGACCAGAGTAATCGCGCACAGGGTGAAGAAGATAATGCGGTCTGGTGACTGGTGTCGCGTCACCAGATAGCTAGCTGGGATTGCCAGCAGCATCAAAGCCAACGTGATCAAAGAGAACCGGCGAGACGGTAGCGGGCGTTTGGGCGCTACCGGTTTCGGGGCGGCATAGGGCTGCTGCGGCTGGGGTTGTGATGCGGCAAAAGGCTGATGGTTTGGCGTGCCAGCATTAAAAGCGGATTGGGTGCCCATCGAATTTGCGGCTTCTGCGGGTGAAGTAGTGCCAGCAGCGGGTCCAGTCTGCGCTCCGGCCTGCGGTCCAGCGAATGGCATGGCTTGTGGGCCTGCTTGCGGTCCGGCGAATGGCATGGCCTGAGGGCCCGCCTGCGGCTGAGCCTGTGTTTGAGGTTGCCCCGAGTAACCTGGCTGCACGCCCGGCTTCGCCTTATACTCGCCAGCTATGAAGTAAATGAGGGCGGCAATCGCGGCGATTACCGCAACGGGAACAGCTAACGCAGTAATCAGTGGAACGTTCACCAGAGAAGCTGAGATATAGGAGCTGCCAATAAAAATGAAGAGCGCGCTCAGGAATAAGCCGCCGGTTAGGTTTCCCTTCACGGCCTGCTCCAAGACAATGGAGCCATCCCGGCCATGAGGCAACAACAGCCAAGCCAGACCATAGAGGCCAACTCCGATGCCGAAGAACAAGGTCAGGATAACGAATAAGATTCGAACTATGGTTCGGTCCCATCCCAGTTTGTAAGCGATACCGGAGCAGACGCCACCAAAGACGGACGGCTCAGCGCGGAACCAGCCGCTGTTGCGTAGAAGATTAAAGAATCCTGAGCCTGCTGGCTCAGCTGGAGAAGTGTAGTAATCGTTCATGTTTCCATCATGCCTGTGCTGACGCCAGAAAGAAATCGGGTAATTCCCTGATTTAACCCTGAAACGATCAGGGGGGTGGCACTGAGTTATCCCTGAAAGCATCCTCAGGGGGTGAATAATGTCCCGCCGAAGTGGCAGACTAGAACCATGACAATACCGCATCACCCCACGCCCGCATCGCAATGGGTACAGCCCGCCCCGCCGGAGCGCGCTCAGCCACCACTGGTGCGTAAACCTCAGCGAATTTTTCCCGCTGCTCCCACCGAGGTTCTCGGCGGAGTCTGCGCGGGACTGTCATACACCCTCAACCTGCCGGTTGGGCTGGTGCGATTCCTCATGATCTTGGCCTCCCTATTTGGGGTGGGCATCTTCTTCTATTTTGTCATGATACTGGTATTGCCTGTCGCTGGGGAAACCCCGGTCACCTTACCCTATCTGGGGGACTCTCAGGAACGAAGCACGTCAGCTACCGCCTACACCAAACCGCTGTTAGGAGCCGAGGAAGCGCCCTCGGCCACCCTCAATCGAGACCAGAACGTGCAAAGCGCTATCTCAGACCCGGCCCTGATGATGGGCGGGTCTGCGCTGGTTCTGCTGGGCATTGCCGGCTATGTGCTGTTCTCCGACTCTTCCTACCAGAGCACCGCGAAAACCTTCCTTGGTTTGCTCTGCCTAATGGTGGGATATGGTCTGGCTTGGTGGAACGTGGGTCGCCTCCACGTCAACTGGTGGATGTGCGGGCTGGGCGGGGCCTACGTGATTTTGGGTGCTGTGCCCCTTATCTTGAGCCGTTTAAGCCTGCTAAATCTGTTGGCTGGTTTCGCTATTGTCGCGGTGGTGCTGCTTCTACTGGGTATCATGCTGTTCCCGCTTTGGGTGAATCTGCGTAACTCCTTGCTTTCTTCCCAGCTGGAGCAGATTCGTAGCGATGAGCGGGCTGCCGTGGCGGCGCACCTGCATGATTCCGTGATGCAGACCCTCACCCTGATTCAATCCCATCCGGAGGATGCCGCCTACGTTGCGCGATTAGCGCGGCGGGAAGAACGGCAGCTACGCGCCTGGCTGTACCCGGAAAAGAAGGTGGCGGGGACCTCGGTCAAAGACCTAATTGAACGGGTCACCGCAGAGGTCGAAGACGCCTGTGAAGTCAATATTGAGACTGTGATTGTGGGCGACTATGATGCGGGGGAGCACGGGCAAATCATGGAGTCCCTAGTGCGGGAAGCCTGCATGAACGCTGCTAAACACGGAGCTGAACCCATCAGCGT
This sequence comes from Boudabousia marimammalium, assembly GCF_001936115.1. Lineage (GTDB taxonomy): Bacteria > Actinomycetota > Actinomycetes > Actinomycetales > Actinomycetaceae > Boudabousia > Boudabousia marimammalium. Next base: position 330,312 of record NZ_MPDM01000002.1, on the reverse strand, counting down.
CTATGTGGAATGCGGGCAGCAGTTCGAGGCGTTCGTGAAAGATCAAGGCCCGGGCTTTAGTTTGGATGAGCTGGAGCAGATTCCCACTGACCGGCACGGGGTGAGGGACTCCCTTCTGCGACGCGCCCAGCAGGTAGGCGGTAGCGTTAAAATCCGGCGACTACAGCAGGGCACTGAGGTTGCCATCACGGTGCCTTGGGCGATTGGCAATAACGGATCAACACAAGCAGGTGAAAGCAATGAGTAAACCGGAAAGCACTACTGTCCCACTCCGTTTAGTGGTGGTAGATGATCATCCGATGTTTCTGGCGGGTGTGCGCGGTGAGCTGGCGAAAATCCCAGAAATCGAGGTGGTTGCAGAAGCTACCGACGTGGACTCCGCCATCCGTGTGATTGCGCAAACCCAGCCGGACGTGGTTTTGCTGGACGTGCACCTTCCCGGTGGGAGAGGACGAGGGGGAGTGGACGTTGTCGCCGGCTCCACTGCGGTGGACACAAAGTTTCTCGCCCTGTCAGTCTCTGATGCCGCTGAGGATGTAGTAGCGGTGATTCGCGCCGGGGCGCGCGGCTACGTCACCAAATCTATTTCCACCCCTGATCTGGTGGACGCAATCCGCCGCGTCGCCGGTGGGGACGCTGCTTTCTCACCGCGTTTAGCGGGTTTCGTGCTGGATGCTTTCGGGGCTGCCACAGCGCCCGACACGGGAACAGAGCTAGACCGGCTCTCCAGTCGGGAACGCGAAGTCATGCGTTATATTGCGCGCGGATTCACCTATAAGGAAGTGGCTTCAGAACTATTCATCTCGGTGAAAACCGTGGAAACCCATGTGTCAGCGGTCTTACGCAAACTACAACTGTCAAACCGCAATGAGCTGGCCCGCTGGGCGGCAGATCGCCACATCATCTGACCGCCACATCAGCTGACCGGGCCGCCGCCGCAAAACTCTCAACCAAGTAGCTAAAGGTCAGTTTCTAAGCTGGCTGAAAAACACAAATCCGCTAGCTGCGCGGGATGATTCTGTTGCCAGTGCTGTTGCTCCTGAGACAGCCAGCCCTCCCAATGAGGTGCGAACATATCCCCATCGCGCCCTAGAGCGCGAGCCTTCCGGGTCGCCTCATCCATTTCAATCCAGATGCCAAAATCAGCTAGTGATATCGTTTCACGGGTGAGCGCGCCGCAACCTTCCACCAGCAGGGGCGCACCCGCTGGCAAAGTACGCCACTTCCCGGCCCTGTCGGCCGCCCAATCCCAACGCCAGTAACCGTATCCTGCCGCTTTGGAGGCAGTCTCAGCGGCGGCCGCCTCGCCACTGTCGGCCGTGTCAAAACTGGACAGCACCGACTTCGCCAGAATCTGCTGACCGGCGGCCAAACCCTCCCAGCCGGGATAAAAATCATCCATCTGCACCAGCTGGAGGCCAGCCCAACGCGGCCCCCTCGTCCTCGGCAATGCCGCCAACAAGGCCCGCGCCAAAGTGGACTTACCCGTGCCCGAAGGACCATCCAGTAAACAGACAGCGGCAGGCCTGCCCGGACGGGATTTCAGCGGTGCGGAACCCAAAAGATCCAGCAGCTCAGACCACTGCTGCGGAAGCAAAAAATCCACTGGACTGGACACGGCCCCTCCCTTCACGCTCTTGCCCGACCATGTTACCGCGGGGCGGAAGCTAGGCGGGTTACTTTGATAATGTCCCGGCGGACGGATAGGCTATAGCCATCATGCATGACCTGTTCAAAAACCTCGGCTCCTACGCGTCCCCTTCACCGTCAGCGGCGGCCGCTCTAGCTAACGCCGCCTACCAGCTAAATGACGAAGACTACCAGTGGGACTCTCCTGACAACCAGGCGGAAGCTAGGCGCCTACTGGAAGGGCTTAATCCACAACAGCTGGAGGCCGTCACCCATGCGGGAACGCCGCTGCTAGTCATCGCCGGCGCCGGCTCAGGTAAAACTAGGGTGCTGACGCACCGGATTGCGCATCTGCTGGCTACTAGGCGCGCTCGCCCGGGTGAAGTCCTCGCTATCACTTTCACGAACAAGGCGGCCGCGGAAATGCGTGAGCGCGTCGTCTCCTTGGTGGGGCCGGAAGCTCACCGCATGTGGGTGTCCACTTTCCACTCTGCCTGCGTGAGAATCCTGCGGGAAAATGCCGCTGCTGCTGGACTGAAATCCACCTTCACGATCTACGATCAGGCGGATGCGCAGCGCCTCATGGCGATGGTCGTCAAAGACGCAAACCTAGACCCTAAACGATTCAACCCGAAATCCTTCAGCTTCCGGGTGTCCAGCCTGAAAAATGAGCTCACTACCGCGGAACAATACGCTGAAACTGCCCCGAATGACCCGATCTCTCGGCAGCTGGCGCTTTGCTACCGGGAGTACCAGGACCGGCTGCTGCGCTCCAATGCGGTCGATTTTGATGACCTGATTATGCTGACTGTGCAGCTGCTGCAAAACCATCCGGCCATTGCGGAGCACTACCATCGCCGCTTCCGCCACATCCTGGTGGATGAGTATCAAGACACCAACCATGCGCAGTATGTGTTGGTGCGGGAACTAGTTGGGGTTGAGGGGGCCGAGGGCGTGCCGCCCGCTGAACTGACGGTAGTGGGAGACTCCGATCAGTCAATCTATGCTTTCCGGGGTGCCACTATCCGTAATATTGAGGAGTTCGAGGAAGACTACCCGAACGCTCAGATTGTGATGCTGGAGCAAAACTATCGCTCCACCCAGAACATTTTGACCGCCGCTAATGCGGTGATTTCGCTGAACTCTGGGCGCCGACCCAAGAAACTTTGGACCGCCCATGACGGCGGTGCCCCCGTCGTCACCGATGCCGCCGAATCTGATCGGGATGAAGCGAACTTCTTGGTGAAAGAAATCGATGCTCTGACTGCGGCCGGACAAAAATGGGGCGATATCGCGGTCTTCTACCGTACTAACGCGCAGTCGCGTGTGATTGAAGAAAGCTTTATCCGCAACGGCATCCCCTACCGGGTGATCGGCGGCACTAGGTTCTACGACCGGAAAGAAATCAAGGACGCCATCGCCTACCTGCACGTGATTGACAACCCTGCTGATACGGTGTCAATCCTGCGGATTTTGAACACTCCCCGGCGTGGCATCGGGGATAAAGCCCAAGCCATGATTTCAGCTTACGCTGACCGTTTCGGCCTTAGCCTAGGGGAGGCGCTAGCGAAACTTTGCCTGGACTCTAAGCATCCTTCAGACAGCATTAGGGAACAAATCAATCAGCAGTGGCCGCAACTATCCGCACTCCCTGAAGTTGATGGTATTTCCGCCCGGGCTGCCTCATCCGCGGCAAGTTTTTGGAACCTAATCATGCGGATGCGTGAGCTTCGTTCCGGCGGGGTCGCGAATTTGCTGGACAATGTTTTAGATGAATCCGGGTACATGGCGATGCTGCGCGCCTCCGATGATGTGCAAGATGCCTCACGGATTGAGAACCTAGCTGAACTCCATGCGGTTGCCTCCGAGTTCGATGCGGGTTTGGCGACGACGACCGTGGCCGCTCCAGCAGTTGGCGTCGCGGGCAGCGAAAGCGCTGTGAACGCGGGGAACCCGCGCCCTGAGGGGCCGCCGGCCAGCGTTCCCACGGCAGGGGGTGACGTAGCGGCCGCTGAGGAGAGCGGCTTAGCGCTCACCAGGGGAGAGCCCAGTATTTTAGCTGACTTCTTAGAACGGGTCGCGCTGGTCTCCGACACGGATCAGCTAGCTGGGGATGAAGCCGGTCAAGTCACTCTCATGACCGTGCACACCGCGAAGGGACTAGAGTTCCCAGTGGTATTCGTGACCGGTTTAGAAGATGGCACTTTCCCACACAGCCGCTCCCTTTCAGATACTGATGAGCTGGAAGAAGAAAGACGCCTCGCCTATGTGGCAATCACGCGGGCCCGTGAAAAGCTCTATTTGACTCGCGCCGCAGTGCGGGCCAGCTGGGGCAAAGTTCAAGATATGCCCGCTTCCCGCTTCCTCACCGACATTCCTGCGGAAGTACTAGAAGTTCGACGCGAACAAAGCTTCACTGAGCGCCTCCGTGCCGGAGATAGTTACGGCTCTGGCGGATACTCTGCAGGATACCCAGGCAGCTACCGTTCAGGTGGTTACAGTGCGGGCGGTTACAGGGGAGGCAGCTCAGGGCGCAGCTCCAGCTATGATGACGATGATTTTGGGCCGGCGATTGGCTCTGGTAAACCCAAAGTCAAGGTGCCTTCGCCCTCGTCACGTCCAGTGAAAGTAACCTCCATGGGGGCAACTGCGGCAGCCCGTGCAGCTAAGAAAGCGGCCGCGAACCGGTCCGCCGGAGCTGACCAGAAGTCCGCCCATGGTCTTGTCGTGGGGGATAGAGTCTCCCACCAGTCCTACGGAATGGGCACAATTATTGAGCTTTCTGGCGCGGGCCGCTCAGAAGTCGCCACCGTGGATTTCGGTGATGGAACGGTCAAACGCCTGATGCTGCGCTACGCTCAACTGGAGCGCCTCTAAGGTCACGCGGCGTTGCAAACTGGCGACGCCAAAACCTCAAGGTACGCTAAGAAAGACTAGGGTGCGCGCCTACGCGCCCAACTTGCTTTTACGCACAAACCGCCGTCCAAGGAGAACCAGAGAACGTGACTGATACCGTTGAACTGTCATCCTCTGACGCCGCCGAAAGCAAAGCAGCTAAAGCCGAGCCCGCCTTCCCAGAAACTGGCAAACTGGAAACCGGAGAGCTAGAAACTGGAACACCAGACACGGGTAGGCGAGAAGACGCCCAGCCCAAGGAAACTAGCCTTGCGGCAGGTGCAGCGACAGCACGTTTTGGCGGACTGAACACAATCCGCAGCTTGGCGCTCCTAGTCATCTTGCTTTACCACCTTCACCCCAGTTTCCTACCTGGCGGATACCTAGGCGTGGATATTTTCCTCGTCCTCTCCGGCTTCCTCATCAGCTTCAGCCTCATTCAACAATGGCAAGCAGAAGCCAAACTAGACCTAGCAGACTTCTGGCTTAAAGGCGCCCGACGCCTCTTCCCCGGCCTCACCCTCATGATTCTGGTGGTTGTGCCTATCGCCGCGCTCGTCCAAAGAGATTTTATGGTCGGTATCAGAAGGCAACTCCTTGGGGTTTTCACCTTCACCTACAACTGGGTGGAAATCGCCGCCGAATCCTCATACTTTGACACTACTTCTCCGCAGCTGCTAGCGCACCTGTGGTTCCTTTCCCTCATTGTGCAGTTCTCCCTGCTGTGGCCACTCCTTTTCTTCGCGCTCAACTGGGGCGTCAAAAACTGGTCCGCAAAGATCGGGATTATTGCCGGATTCGCTGTCCTCTCCGCCGCCTCCATGGCCTATCTTTATCAGCCGGGCCTGGACGCCACCCGTGTCTATTACGGGCTAGATACCCACTCCTTCAGCCTCCTGATTGGTGTGCTCCTAGCTTTGCTCTGCGGCACCCAGAATGGCCAGCCACTCAGTCGACTTCGCACCCTCGGCTCCACTTCTTTCATGCTGGCCGTCGGTAGTATCGGGGCCATCGCCTCCTTCGTGTTCCTGAGCGAAAAACTCTCCTTCACCTACTGGGGTGGGATGCTGCTTTTTGCTCTCTGCATTGGCCTCCTCATCCTCGGAACGCTACTGGTCCCCGAGGGTGCCCAAAACTACCTTGATAACCCGGTCACCAACTGGCTGGGGGAGCGGGCCTACGGAATCTACCTGTGGCACTGGCCGCTGCTGCTGATTACCGAAGAAATCTGGCCAGTGAACGACGGCAGTTGGAAATACTGGGTGGAGCGACTAGTAATCGTAGGCCTCACCCTCTCCCTTGCGGAACTCTCCTACCGATGGGTGGAAACCCCCATGCGGCAACAAGGCATCGGCCAGATCTCCAAACAGCTTCGGGAAGCCACCGCGCTCTATCGCCGGCCCGTGACGGTGACAGTGTCTGTCCTCGCTATTGCCACACTGGCCGCAGCCATGCTGGCACCGCCAGCCAGCTTAGTAACCCGCACAGTGGAAGGACTAAATGAGGACACGCGGTTAACCATCGTCACTGAAGCGACGACACTATCCTCCCAGCTGGACGCCGCTCAACGAGTGCACGAAGTCAATGCCGAGGCGCTCAGTGTCGAAGAAAAAGAAGAAATCGCGCAACAATACGCCACGAAGAAGCTACCCTCCCCGGTTAAACCCAGTGGGGATGAACTCACCATTATTGGCGACTCCATAGTGCTGACCGCCCGTGAAGAAATCGCTAAACAATACCCGGGCGTCTCCCTTAACGCCGGCCCGTCGAAAGGCTGGTCGAACGCCCTGGAAATGATTAAACAAGCCGAAGGGGAGCAGCAGCTGCGCCGCAGTGTGGTAATCGCCCTCGGCACTCGCGGGGGACTCAAAGACCCTGCACTGCTGGATGAAGTGCTGGCCGCCCTCGGACCCACCCGTCAAGTAGTGCTCGTGAATATTCATTCACCCGCCAACTTTGTGGACGAAACCAACCGGTACCTTAGCGATACTGCCCAAAAATATGCGAATGTCATCGTGGCAGACTGGGCGCGCGTCGCGAAAGAACACCCAGAGTTCATCCAAACCGACCGCATTAACCCCAGCAGCCCCGGCGAAACCGCCGTTGTTGAGGTAATCGAAACCGCCCTCAAGCAGCTGTCCAAAGAAATCCACAGCCACTATGACAGCAAATAAAACCAAAGCCGAACCAGAACAAGGAGGTGTTCCAGCACATGCAAACCATCGATGAAACAGAGCTAGCTCCCACAGAGCCAGACCGCATTGAGCTGCCTAGTGGCTGGACCCGAGTCATCCTCGCTGGGGTTGAGGTGGCCCTAATCCTCTGGGCACTATGCGTGCTAACAGTCGGGTTGGCCTACTGGTTCCAATCGGGGAACCAGTGGCTGGCTGAAATCGGCTGGGCCAGTGTTTTCGGCTTCGGTACTGATCTTTGGGCGGCCGGCCTGTTTGGATCCTACCCAATCGGGGGAATCGCAGCGACCCTGCTGCCAGCTGGACTCACCCTCATTGCGATTGCGATTGCGCAGCTCAGCTTGCAGCTGAGAAAAGACGTTGACACTGCCGCGCTTTTCGCCTTCCCCGTTTCTTTCACCCTGATTTCTGTGATCATCGCAGCCTCTGGAACCAGCGGCGGGCTACTGCGCCTCTCCCTCGGCTCTCTCTTAGTTAGCTTCCTCGCGGTACTAATCCAGATCCTCAAACGAGTCCGCTGCTACCGTAAAGACCTAGACCGCTCCCTCGGCCTAGTCGGCGACTATCGTATTGACGACGCCTTCCTCAACTGGATTGCCTCCTGGCCACGGAATGTTTTCAGAGGACTGGAACTAGGATTCCACCTAATCATCATTACTTTCTTGGTCGGTTTAGGCGCCCTAATTTTCGCCATTTGGAATGGCTGGCCGCGCATAGTTGAAATCTCCAGCCTGATCGGGGCAAACAGCTGGGAGTACGTCTTCGTAGCGCTGACGCAACTACTGTACCTGCCGCTTTTCGTTACTTCTTCGCTCTCCTGGCTGGCCGGAGGCGGTTTCTACACGGCCACAGATTCCTACCAGTCAGCTTTCACAGTGACGCACCAAGCGCTACCAGCCATCCCTATCTTGGGTGCAGTCCCCACCACCCCTGCGCAGGTGTGGCCCTCACTATGGACCATTTTCCTAGTGTTCGCGCTATTCTCCTCCTGGAGGTCGCGTCGCTCCAGCAAAGATTTGCGGGTCATCCTGCCCAGCGCTGCAATCCTAGTTCTGCTAGTCGATGCGCTACTGGTATGGACCTCTAAAGGTGCCATTGGCCCGGGTCGACTACAAATGGTTGGCGTCCCCTTCCTGAGCGCCTTCGCGTTAATCTTCCTAGAAACCTGGGGCGTGTACGCGCTAGCTAGGTTGCTCACCTGCACTGAAGTAGTAGACAGAATCAAGCTATGGCGCGGTCAAATCGCGACGGGACTCTCAGACCTAAGTCTCAAACCGAAAGCCGAAACCACTGATAACGAACCCCAGATTGAAGAATTGGTCGAACTGGTTGAGGCCTCCAATCCTGTCATCTCCACCCCGGGCGAGATAGAATCAACGAGTGAAGAATAAGCGTCCGGGTTTCGTACTAGTGACCAGCATCGTGGTGGTGACACTAATCTTGGTTGTCACTGTGGCGTTACTGGGGTATCCTCGCGTCGCTGTCTACGCGCTCTCCGCCGTATGTGCGGTTACTGCCATATCCAGAGCGCTCTACCGGGAACCATCAGTTTGGTTCGCGGCGAAAGACTGGCGTATCGACAGCGGATTCTTTGCCCTGCTCGCCCTCGGCCTGTTCCTACTGGCCCCCATGGCGAACGTATCGGTGAACTAGACTTAACCCCTGACCTAATATCCCTATGAAGGAGCCCAAATGAACACTCCGGTTGATCCCACGACCACTGATTCGTGGAATCGTCTTAACCAGCTCAAAGACGTAGTGAAGCCTGACCTGCGGGCATGGTTCCATTCGGACCGCCAGCGCGTCGAAAAACTGACCTATCAGGCGGGAGATCTGCTGGTCGACCTCTCAAAGAACCTGATTAACGGGGATATTCTACGTAACCTGCTGGAGCTGGCGCGCGTCACCAATGTTGAAGAGCGCCGCGACCAGATGTTCAACGGTGAGCACATCAACAACACCGAAAACCGCGCTGTTTTGCACACTGCTTTACGGCGGCCCGCGAAGGAACGCCTGAATGTTGACGGACAGGACGTGGTCGACGACGTCCATGCGGTTTTGCACAAGGTATTTGCCTTCGCTGACCGGGTCCGCGACGGAGAATGGAAAGGCGTCACCGGCAAGGCCATCACCCACGTGGTGAATATTGGTATTGGTGGTTCCGACCTCGGCCCAGTCATGGTTTATGAAGCCCTCGAACCCTACGTCAAAGAGGGCCTAGAGTGCCGTTTCGTTTCCAATATTGACCCGACCGATGTCGCCCAGAAGACCGCCGGACTAGACCCTGAAACCACTTTGTTCATTGTGGCTTCCAAGACCTTCACCACCTTGGAGACCTTGACTAATGCGCGGCTGGCCCGCACCTGGCTGCTGGATTCACTGCGCGCTGCCGGCGCCCTCGACAATGCTACTGAAGCTGAGGCGGTCGCCGCCCATTTCGTGGCTGTCTCCACCGCCTTGGACAAGGTCAAAGAGTTCGGCATCAACCCGGCCAATGCCTTCGGGTTCTGGGATTGGGTGGGTGGCCGCTACTCGGTTGACTCAGCGATTGGCACAGTGCTGGCGATCGCCATTGGCCCCGACAACTTCCGCGACTTCCTAGACGGATTCTACAAAATGGACCGTCACTTTGCGGAAACTGAAGCTGAGAAGAACGTGCCCCTCTTGATGGGTATGCTCAACATCTGGTACGTGAACTTCTGCAAGTCTGCCTCCCACGCCGTGCTACCTTACGCCCAGCAGCTTCACCGTTTCCCAGCCTACCTGCAGCAGCTCACCATGGAGTCGAATGGCAAGTCGGTGCGCTGGGACGGCGCGGGTGTGAACTATGAGACCGGTGAAGTGTTCTGGGGTGAACCCGGCACTAACGGACAGCATGCCTTCTATCAGCTGATTCACCAGGGCACCCAGATTGTGCCGGCAGATTTCATTGCTTTCGCGAATCCTGCCTATCCGTTGAAGGATGGAAAGAAGGACGTGCATGAGCTGTTCTTGTCTAACTTCTTCGCGCAGACGCAGGCGCTGGCTTTCGGTAAGACCGAGGCCGAGGTTCGCGCCGAGGGGACGAGGGAGGAAATCGTTACCGCCCGTATTTTCGAGGGCTCACGTCCTTCCACCTCAATCATGGCGCCCGCCCTTACCCCGTCGGTGCTGGGCCAGCTGATTGCCCTCTATGAGCACATCACTTTCGTGCAGGGAGCAGTGTGGGGCGTCAACAGCTACGACCAGTGGGGTGTGGAACTGGGCAAGAAACTTGCTTTGGATATCTTCCCTGCTGTTGAAGGGGACGAGGACGCTTTGGCCGCCCAAGACGACTCCACCCGCTCACTAATCCGTTACTACCTGTCACAACGGAGGCACTGATTCAGGCCTGAGTGAAAAGCAGCGGCTGGGGAAAGAGAGTATTTCTTTTCCTCAGCCGCTGCTTAGTTTGAATCAGTTTATTCGCTGGTGAATGGTGGCATTGTCAGAGCCAGACGCTGCTTCGCGGCGTCCAAATCAAAGTCAGGCTCCGGCCATTCCAGATTCATGTCTTCCAAAGTGCGGGCCAGCACCTCAGTGAGCACTAGGCGTGGATACCATTTCTCATCTGAGGGCACAGCTAACCAAGGCGCAATATTGGTCGAAGTATAGCCGAGAGCGGTCTGATAGAGGTTATCTGTGTCATGGCAGTGCTCACGCATCTGCAGATCCAGTTCCGACCATCTCCATCGCAAATCTGGGCGGGTAAGGCGTTTCATTAGCCTTCTACCCTGCTCATTCTGGCTGAGCAGTAGACATAGCTTAATAATTTCGTAGCCGCCATCAACCAGTTCCTGTTCGAACTGGTTAATCATAGCTCCGTATTCTTGAATCTGGGACAACGGTGCGCCAGTTTTCACTAAGGCCCTCAGCTCACGGTAGTAGCTGTGGTGCAGGAAAGTAATCATGCCTGGGCCCGGTAGGGTATCGCGGGTGTCTTCGATATGCTCTGCAATATTCCCGGTTGGTGCAGGCTTCGCTTCAGTGCAAAGGTGTACGCCCATCGGATCAACAGTCGCCATTAAATGCCGGACTAGGCGGCCAGCACCGGAAGCTTCGGCCCCTTCCACCACAATCAGAATCGCCTTATTCCCGCCATGAAGTCCTTGCGCATAAAGTTTGGACTGCAAAGTGTCTAGCTCATCATCGCGATTCTTCCGGAAAGCTTTTGCTGACTTCTTATCGCCCTCCCAGCCGGGGGTCGCAGCATAGTCAAAAGTAGACAAATCAAAGCCTTCGCCCACCCTTAGTGCAGCTCTGGGGTCAAGTGCCCATTTGTGGTGTTCCTTTGGCCCGCTCATCGGTCCCTCCTCACATTCGATTCAAACTTGTCTTCATTTTAGTTTATTTTCGCTGTTAATATAATCTCTTGTTGCTTTATGGGGATGACTCAGTAAATCGTACTTTTGACCCGAAAGTGTAGTTTTGCTCACTTTAATGCGCGGTGGATCAGTGTGATAAAAGATTTCTTTCCGCTTTGAGATATCAAAGTGATATAGACCGCGTTAGACTTGAGGTAGTGCCCAAAAGGGTTCGGGTTGCCGTCAGGTAACCATAACAGGCGGGGATAACGCCCCGCATCTACGGTTTCGTGAAGGAGACTATCTCATGACTAAAACCCCGGTTACCGTAACCGTCACCGGCGCTGCCGGCCAGATTGGCTACGCACTACTGTTCCGCATTGCTTCTGGCCAGCTGCTGGGCCCTGACACCCCCGTCAAGATCAACATGCTGGAAATCCCGCCTGCCTTGAAGGCTGCCGAGGGCACCGCCATGGAACTTAACGACTGTGCTTTCCCGCTGCTTGACAGCATCAACATTACCGATGACGCCAACAAGGGGTTCGACGGTGCCAATGTTGCCCTCCTCGTTGGTGCTCGTCCCCGTACCAAAGGTATGGAGCGCGCTGATCTGCTGAAGGCCAACGGCGGCATCTTCGGCCCCCAGGGTAAGGCCATTAACGATCACGCTGCAGACGACATCCGCGTCCTCGTCGTGGGTAACCCCGCCAACACCAATGCTCTGATTGCTTCCGCTGCAGCTCCGGACGTTCCCGCTTCCCGCTTCACCGCGATGATGCGTCTTGACCACAACCGCGCCATCTCTCAGCTGGCTGAGAAACTGAACGTGCCGGTTGCCGACATTAAGAAGATGCTGGTGTGGGGTAACCACTCCGCAGACCAGTACCCCGACGTCTCCTACGCCACTGTTGCCGGCAAGCCCGCCGCGGACATGGTAGACAGCGCCTGGTTGGAAGAGTACTTCGTCCCCACCGTTGCTAAGCGTGGCGCAGCCATCATTGAAGCCCGTGGAGCCTCATCCGCTGCTTCAGCCGCTAACGCAGCTATCGATCATGTTTACAACTGGGTGAACGGCACCCCGGAGAACGACTGGGTTACCGCTGGCGTTGCCTCTGACGGCTCCTACGGCGTTCCCGAAGGCCTCATCTACGGCTTCCCCTGCACCTCGAAGGGTGCAGAGTGGGAGATTGTTCAGGGGCTGGAGCTTTCCGAAGCTACTAAGGCCGGCATCCAAAAGAACATTGAAGCCCTCGAGTCTGAGCGTGACGCTGTCCGCGAACTTGGCCTGCTCTAAGTTTGGCTCAATTTCGCGAAAATAATCGCGAAATAACAGTCAATAGTGCCCTTTCAGCATTGCGCTGGGAGGGCATTATTACATTTGTGTGCACAATCTGGGTAGGTCACAGTTTCATAAAATGTGGTCTGATGACCTCTGACACTGTTAAAGTGGTCACGTAGGAAGTTTGAACAAAGCTGTTCAAAACCCTAGCCTCATATTCACAATAATCAATGCGGATTTCCCGTATATGGAGGATTCAACATGAGTAAGAAATTCATTACCGCTGGAGTTGCGGCGTTTGCGCTGATGCTGACCGCCTGCTCTTCAGGCGGAACAACTGGGGGAGGCAGCTCCGAGCCCGCTGGCGATGGCGCCAAAGAGGTCGGTGTAGTTACCTGGTGGTCCGCTGGATCTGAGAAAGAAGGCTTGGAAGCTCTAGTCAAGATCTTCGAAGAGCAGAACGAGGGTTACAAGTTCGTAAACAAAGCCGTGGCTGGCGGTGCCGGCTCACAGGCTAAGCAGAAGCTAGCTGCTGACCTAGCAGCCAAGAATCCGCCGGACACCTACCAGGCACACGCGGGTGCGGAACTCTCCGAGAATATTGACGCAGGCTACCTGCAGGATGTCTCCGGCCTATACGATGAGTTCAAACTGAAAGACGCATTCCCTAAGTCCTTGCTGGATCGCCTCACGGTTGATGGCAAGATTTACTCTGTTCCTTCCAATATCCACCGCTCCAACGTGGTGTGGGCTAACGTGGCAGTGCTCCAGGAAGCGGGCCTCGACCCGGCCAACCCGCCGGCCGACGTTGACGCCTGGATTGCTGACATGGAGAAGGTCAAGGCAGCTGGAAAGACCCCAATTACTGTTGGTATGGCATGGACTCAGCTGCACCTGTTTGAGAACATCCTCTTGGCTGATCTCGGTGCAGAAGGCTACTCCGGCTTGTTCAACGGCAAGACCGACTGGAATGGCGAAGGCGTAAAGAAAGCTATCGACCACTACGCGAAGATTCTGGAACTGGCCGACAAGACCCTCATGAATGAGGACTGGGAGCCCGCTATGAAGCCGATCATTGAAGGCAAGGCTGCCTACAACGTGATGGGTGACTGGGCACTAGCCGCATTCAACGGCGCAGACAAGAAGGCTCCTGCCGACTATGTCTACTTCGCGGTTCCTGGCACCAAGGGCACCTTCAACTTCCTAGCTGACTCCTTCACCCTCCCCGTAGGGGCACCGAATGAGGCAGCTGCTAAGGCCTGGTTGAAGACTATTTCTTCCCCTGAAGGCCAGGTTGCCTTCAACTCCATCAAGGGCTCCATCCCGGCCCGCTCTGACCTAACCGCTGAGCAGCTGGGTAAGTTCCCGCAGTACCAGCAGGACGCAATGGCTGACTTCGCGAAGGACACCATTGTTTCCTCCATCGCTCACGGTGCTGCCGTACCGGCCCCGGTTTCTAACGAAATCAACGATGCTCTGGCCAAGTTCGGTCAGGGAGCTTCAGATGCTACTCAGCTACAGGCTGACTTGGTTAAAGCAACCCAGAATCTGAAGTAAAAAAACTAGCTGATTAGAGTTGGGGGTGGAACCCTCTGAAAGTATCCGCCCCCAACTCTAATCTGGTTAATAGGGCATTTATGCTCCTGTTAACGGTTCAGCAGGGTGGCTGAACTAAAACAACGATCCAGAAATGGAGTAAACATCATCATGGCTAAGAAAACAAAAGCCGTGTCGTCAAAGAAAAGAATGGCTTCCTGGGGTCCCGGCGTACTACTGATCTCTCCTTCAGTTATTCTGATTGGCATTTTTGTGTACGGGCTTATCGGCGCCAATATCTGGACTTCGATGAAAGACACGCACACTGCCGCACAGGTCAGCGGCCGCGAACCATCTCATTTCGTATTCTTCGATAATTTCATCGAGCTCTTTGGTGACCCCGATTTTCAGCATCAGTTACTCAATCTAATCCTCTTCACTGTGGTGTTCCTAGTGGGCACCCTCATTATTGGCTTCGTCTGGGCCTGGGTTTTGGAACGTCCCCTCAAAGGTGAAGGCATCTTCCGATCCATCTTCATGTTCCCGATGGCTGTTTCTTTCGTTGCCTCCGGTGTGGTTTGGCGCTGGCTGCTAAACCCGGCAATGGGTGAAAGCGCCTCCGGTTTGAACCGCTTATTCCAGCAGGTGGGCCTCGGTTTCTTGCAAAACAGCTGGACTCAGAACATTACTTTCGGTATCTGCGCGATTGCTCTTCCCGCAATCTGGCAGCTAGCCGGATACGTCATGGCGCTGTTCCTAGCAGGCTTCCGTGGCATCCCCGAAGAACTCCGTGAAGCCGCCCGTGTAGATGGTGCCACCGAATGGCAGATGTACCGTCAGGTCATCTTCCCCCAGCTTGCTCCTATTGCGCTCTCCGCAGTTGTTATCATCGGCCACATGTCGTTGAAGTCCTTCGACTTGATTATGGCAATCACCGACCAACGGACCTACTCAACTAAAGTGCCCGCTATCGGCATGTACAATGCCATGACTGATAATGATTACTCCAATGCGGCTGCCATCGGCACTGTGCTTCTAGTGATTGTGGCAATCTTCGTGATTCCCTACTTGATTCACGATTCAAAGGCGGGTAAAGAACGATGAGCACTGCAACTGAAAACAAAACTCCAACAGCAACAGTGGATGCCCCAGTCGGTTCCGCCAGTGGGGAAGTACTAGTCTCAACTGAGCACGACAAGAAACCTTTCGCTTGGTCCCTCCTGTTCCGCTACATTTTCTTGATTCTGTCGCTATTCCTAGTACTGATTCCGGTCTATGTACTGTTCGTGACCTCATTCAAGACGTCAGCAGACGCTGACCCGTCACGTACCTGGTTCCTTCCTCAGGTCTGGGACACAACGAACTGGGGCCGCGCATGGCACACCCTCGCCCCCTCATTGTTGAACTCGCTGATGCTGGTAATCCCATCCTCACTGATTTCAGCCATGCTGGGTTCGATGAACGGATTCGTGCTCTCTAAGTGGCGTTTCCCCTACGCCAACCTAGTCTTCACACTGATCCTGTTCGGCATGTTCTTGCCCTACCAGGCAGTCATGATTCCGCTGATGAGGGTAGTCATCAACGCGGAGATTGGCTTCGGAATCCACACCCTGATTCTGATGCACGTGGTTTACGGTATTCCAATCACCACCCTAATTTTCCGTAACTACTATGAGACTATCCCCAGTGAGCTGATTGAGGCTGCCCGTGTAGATGGTGCCGGCATGCTGCGCACCTACTTCAGCGTGGTGCTACCGATTTCCATCCCGTCCTTCGTGGTGGTTATCATCTGGCAGTTCACTTCGGCATGGAATGACTTCCTCTTCGCACTGTTCTTCGGTGGCGGAGAAAGCCCAGTCACAACCGTTGCGTTGAACAACCTCGCTCACGGCTCCATCATGGCGGACTATGGCGCGTCCATGTCTGGTGCTTTGATTGCTTCCATTCCGACACTGGTTGTCTACATTCTGCTAGGCAAGTACTTCGTTGGTGGGCTAATGTCCGGTTCAGTGAAGGGATAATCAGCCACTTTCAGAACCAAATCTCTGCCTCCTGCCCCGTGAGTTTCTACTTGCGGGGCAGGATTTTTATCTGGCAGGTAAGTATGGTTACGTAATCGCCCCTGTCCGGTTATACTTTTCCTATGCATGACTCAGTAATGAACTCAGATTTGGCCACCTTCGATCCTGAGATTGCTCGCGTAGTTAATCAAGAACTGACGCGTCAGCGATCCACCCTTGAGATGATTGCCTCGGAAAACTTCGTTCCCCCGGCAGTTCTCCAAGCACAAGGCTCAGTCCTCACCAATAAGTACGCTGAAGGCTACCCGGGTCGCCGCTACTATGGTGGTTGTGAATTCGTAGATATTGCAGAGTCACTAGCGATTGAGCGCGCCAAGAAGGTCTTTTCAGCGCAGTGGGCCAATGTGCAACCACATGCTGGAGCCCAGGCTAATGCCGCGGTACTGCACGCCCTAGCGAATCCCGGAGATACCGTCCTCGGCCTCGCCCTCGCTCATGGTGGTCACCTCACTCACGGCATGAAGATAAATTTCTCCGGTAAGAACTATCAGGCGATCGCCTACCATGTGAACCAAGAGACTGGCCTCATGGACATGGATGAGGTGCGCGAACTAGCCCATCAGCACCACCCCAAGGTCATCATTGCCGGCTGGTCTTCCTACCCGCGCGTGATTGATTTCGCGCTGTTCAGGGAGATAGCGGATGAGGTTGGCGCCTACCTGTGGGTGGATATGGCGCATTTTGCGGGCCTGGTTGCTGCCGGTCTGCACCCCTCCCCGATTCCCTACGCCGATGTCGTTTCCACGACTGTGCATAAGACACTGGGTGGTCCGCGTTCAGGTTTGTTACTGTCGCGTGACCCGGAGCTAGGCAAGAAACTAGACTCCGCGGTCTTCCCCGGACAGCAAGGTGGCCCGCTCATGCACGTGATTGCCGCCAAGGCGGTCGCCATGAAGCTGGCCATGACCGATGAGTTTAAAGACCGACAGGAACGCACCCTTTCAGGCGCGAAAACTATTGCGCAGCGCCTGACACAAGCTGATTTGCAAGAAGCTGGTATTAATGTCCTCACCGGCGGTACCGATGTGCATCTGGTGCTGGTAGATTTGCAGCACTCACCGCTGAACGGTCAGGAAGCAGAGGACCTGCTGGACCGTGTGCAAATCACCGTGAACCGTAACGCCATCCCCTTCGATCCGCGTCCCCCGCGAGTCACCTCCGGCCTGCGCATTGGTACGCCTGCGCTAGCTACGCGCGGCTTTGGGGATAAGGAGTTCGCTGAGGTTGCTGACATTATTGCGCAAACCCTGCTGCTGGGTGTGGAGCTAGCTTCCGGGAAGACCGAGGGGGAGCGCGACGTCGTGGCCGCCGCTGAAACGGATAGCCGCCTGTCGCAGCTACGTGATCGGGTGAATGCGCTGACCATGAAATTCCCGCTCTACTCTGAACTTGGTGACACCGGCACCTACACCGCTAAGGGCGGCTCCATCACATCAGACCAAGAGGGAATCTAATGCGCGCAGGCTGGTCGGGTTCAGCCCAAAAACTGGATGGCATTCAGTGCGCTAAGGAAATCAAAGCAGACTTAGCTGCGCGAGTGGAAAAACTCAAAGCCGCAGGAAAGAACTGCTACTTGGCCACCATCCTGGTGGGGGATGACCCGGCTTCAGCCACCTATGTGAAACATAAGCATGAGGACTGTGTGGAGATCGGCTTAGCTTCCCGCCGCGTCGATTTGCCGCAAGACGCCTCCCAGGACGCTGTTTTAGCTGAAATAGCTGCGCTAAATGAAGACCCTAACTGTGTCGGCTTCATTGTACAGTTGCCGTTGCCGGAGCAGATTGATACGGCTAGGATAATCGCCGCGATCGACCCGGAGAAGGACGCTGACGGCTTGCATCCGATGAATCTGGGAAAACTGGTTGCCAGCCTGTCAGGCCCCCTCGACTTTCCTGCCCCGTGCACACCTCGCGCTTGTTTGGAGCTCCTAAAGTGGGGTGGCGTGCCGCTGGAAGGGGCCAATATCTGTATGGTCGGGAATGGGATGACGGTCGGACGCAGCTTCGGTCTGCTGGCCTCACGCGTGCAGCCGGGGGCTACCGTCACGACCTGTCATATTGGTACCAGAAACCTTGCCGAACACACTAGGGTGGCAGATATTGTCATTAGTGCCGTCGGGGTTCCGGGGCTGATTACCGCGGACATGATTAAGCCCGGTGCAGCGGTCTTGGATGTGGGAATTAGCCGCGTCCAGAACCCGCAGACTGGCAAGTTCCAGCTGACTGGGGACGTGGCTGACGGAGTGGATGAGGTAGCTGCTTGGCTCTCCCCAAACCCGGGCGGGATTGGACCCATGACGAGGGCGTTGCTCATCGTAAACGTCGTGGAAGCCGCTGAAAGGCTCTAAAAACTCGCGCTCTTTTCTGGTAAGATACGGTTCACATGAAAGGAGCGGTTAATGACACTAGCCCCGTTGACGCAAGAGCGTTTAACAAACTTTTTGACCACCAGTGAAGAACTGCGCTTCGCCATTGATGATGATGGTGAAATCGGTATCCCCTTCGATGAGGTTATCGTCTGGATTACCTTGAAAGAGCAGCTCATGAACCTCCGCGGAAATATTCGCGGCGACGCCAAGCTTGAAGATCTGCCTCGCGTAGTTGAACTGGTTGAAACCTGCAACCGTGAGCGTACCGGCCCGAAAGCCTACTGGGCTGTTGGTGAAGATGAGGACGGCAACCAAGTTGTTCACTTGGCCGCTGAGTGCACTATGGCGCTCACCGAATGGACCGACGAACAGCTAAAGAACTTCTTCCACGTCAGCATGGGACAGCTAATTAGCTATGCTCAGCACCTGACTGAAGAGTTACCCTACCTAGTTGAGAAGGAAGAAGACCAAGATGGCATGGTGGAATAAGCCCGCGGCCGCCGTAGGCCCCGAACCCGTAACGATTCAACGTATGCAGCAGGCTCTAGAGTCTGATGGGTACACCGTGGGAGTGCATGAGTCAGGCGAATACCTGCATGCGGGATTCAACGGTTTTAACACAATTTTCGCCCTCGAAAACGAAAACAAGATGCTCTTGGTTCGTTCTTGGCTGGGCAGCAATCTGGATGCAAGCGAAACCCGCCAGAGCTTGACGGAATGGGTGAATGAGCGCCACACGCAAGAGTATTTCCCGAAGACTTACCTAGTTGAGGATGAAGACGGCTTGCAGGTCTACTCCGAAATCTATTCTCCCTGTGAAGCTGGTCTGACTGAGGATCAGTTGAAGATGGTTATGGGAGTGAGCCTAGAGACGATTGTTAGCCGGCTTTCGGACGCCCAAGAGTTCTTGGGTATCCAGCCGGAATCTGCATAGTTTAAAGTAGGGGTAGGGGACTACCCCTACTTTAAATTTATCGTCGTAGCAGTGAGGAATATTTTTTAGTGGCTAACTTTAGAGTCGATTTGCGTGGCTTGGTGGAACTGCTTTCTCGAAATCTTTATTCGGGACCGAAAGTTTTTATCCGCGAACTCATGCAGAACGCAGTTGATGCAATCACCGCCAGAAAAGAGATTGACAGCTCTATCTCCCCGGTCATCCGCATTACCGCAACCGGTAGCTCTTTGAGCTGCAAAGATAATGGAATCGGCTTGACCTATGAAGAGGCAGAAGAGCTCTTAGCCACCATCGGGGCGTCCTCTAAACGCGATGAGTTGGGCTTTGCGCGCTCAGATTTCCTAGGACAGTTCGGCATTGGCTTGCTTTCCTGTTTCTTGGTGTCGGATTCCATCACGGTGACCTCACGTTCTGCGAAAACCTCTGAGGCCCGCACAATTATTTGGCGCGGTGACTCTGGCGGTACTTTCACTGTTGAATACGCTGAAACGCAGCTGCCTGAAGCGGGCACCATCGTGGAGTTACAGCAGCGTCCCGGGCAATCCTGGCTCAAGGTCGACACGGTCGCTCAGCTGGTCCGTCACTATGGTCGTTACCTGGAAGTTCCCGTCCTGGTTGGGGAGGGGCACCAGTTTGATTTGTGCACAACCTCAGAATTCCCGTGGGAGCTGGGCGCCTCCGCACGGCAAGCCTGGTGCCGCAGCAACTTCGGTTTCAAGCCCCTAGACGTAATTGAAGTATTGGTTCCGGCTGCTGGGTTGCGTGGTTTGGCTTTCATCCCTGACCAGCCGGTCGCCAGCTCCGGGCAGTCACACTCTGTCTATCTGCGGGGGATGCTCATCAACAATGATGTGAAATCCCTAGTGGACGATTGGGCTCCTTTTGCGCGTCTGATTGTGGATTCCGCTTATCTGCGTCCCACTGCCTCCCGTGAGGCGCTTTTCGACGATGACTTGCTGCAGCAGGTGAGAGAAGAAATCTCAGATCAGATTCGGGACTGGATTGCGCGAATCAGTCGGCATGCCCCCAGCACTTTCAAGCGGTTCTTGGATGTGCACGGCACCGCTCTTAAATCTGTGGCTGTCACTGATGCGCATATGCGTCAGCTGGTGGTGGAGAATCTGCCTTTCGAATCCGCCTTGGGGATGCGCCCATTGCGTGACGTGTTCTCTTCTGGAATGCTGGTGCGCTACACCCGCACCGTGGACCAGTTCCGCTCCCTCGTCGATGTGGCCCAAGCCCAAGGTGTGTGCCTGGTCAACGCCGGTTACGCTTTTGATGAGGAAATCCTGCGCGCCTGGGTGAAAGATACCGGCGCGGAAATCGGCCTGATTGATCCCAGCGAAATCGTGGGAAGGCTGGCTCAACCCTCCCCGGCTGAACAGTCCCAGGCCAGTGACCTGCTTCTGATGGCTGATCAGATTCTGCAAGACCGCGAAGTCAACGTGGTTTTGCGCCGTTTTGAGCCGGCGACGATTCCGACTATCTACCTGGTGGATGCGGATTTTGCCGGCGAACTAGTAGACCAGTCCGGCCGGAGAACTGCCGCCGGAATCTGGGAGGAAGTGCTGGGCGTAGTCAATCCTTTCGATGGCACTGCCACGAAACGCCTGGTGCTCAACCGTGCCAACCCGATGATTGCGAAACTGTGCTCACTGCAGGACCTGAAACTAGTCGAAATCATGGTCCGCACGCTGTGGGTGCAAGCCCTCATGTCGGGACGGCACCCGATGAATGTGAAAGATCGTGCTTGGGCTAACGATCTTTATATGACCCTGCTAGATCGAGCCTTAGAGTCGAGCTATCAATCCCCGTCCGAACCCACCGAGGAGTAACTCATGCGCGACGAAATCGAAATTGAAAACAAACTTGAAGAGGCCACCGGATTCCCCTGGGGCCCGGCCCGCTCCGCAGCTATCGCTGAGGCCGTCACGTGGGCCGACGAGGGGGAATACACCAAGCTGCAAATCCGCGGCCGCATCGACCTGATTAACGCCTATCTGCGGGGCGGTCAGGACGAAAGAATGATTGCGCCTTTCGTGTGGCTACTCAACCTGACTGAACAGCACCCTGAGGACAGTGATGATGATGTCCGCGAGATGGTGCGCTGGTTCTTTAAGACCGCTGTTACGACACTGGCTAATAACCCCAGCGTTTCCCTGCAACAAATCGATCGTCTGCTGGAGCAGATGCACACCTACTATCTGGCGGACGGTGCCAGCCTCCACGCCTACTACCGGGTACACGCCCAGGTAGATATGATTTGTGGCCGCATGGAAAGCGCAGAAGAGTACTTGAACCTGTGGCGCAGTTCTACCCGCGATGAGAACAGTGACTGTTTGGGCTGTGATCCCTTGCAGGAGATTATCTTCTTTGACTGGAATGAGCAGTGGGACGAAACTATTGCCTCCGGTCTGCCGAGCATTGCGGAAACTGATACCTGTGAGGCGCAGCCATTCAGAACCCAGACTGCTGTGCTTGATGCACTGTCACGCACCGGGCGTGCCGCTTCCGCTTGGGAGTGTCACCTGTCGTCATGGCGGGCAATGCGTTCGGACGTGGACGATCTAGTTCATATGGGGCGGCATCTGACTTACCTGGGGCGCTTAGAGGCCACCAACCGTAGCCTGCGCGCGATTCGTGAGGTGCTTCCATTCTTGTCTGAAACCAGCATTATTGTGGACACCATGTGGTTCACTGCGGGTCTGACTGTGGCGCTGGAGTCGCTGGCCCAGACCGGTCATGGGGACGAAAAACTGGGGGTGCGCGCTTCCGCTAATGAGCCGGTTGGGTTCCCCGGTCTGGAGTCTACCCTGACGGTGGCTGAGGCTTTACCCATTGTCCGTGACACTGCCTTGACGATTGCGAAGCAGTTTGATGAACGCAATGGTAACGATTCCATTAGCAAGCGCGTTAACGCCATCTTCGATGCGCCTCACTATCCGGATGCCGGTAAGAACAGCTCCGAAATCTTCAGCTTCATTGAGGCGGAAAAGAACCCGCTACCAAAAATGGAAGGAATCCCGCAGCTAGTTTCAGCCTCTTTGCCTTTGCCGGAAGATGCCCCCGACTATCCGCTGCCCACTTATAACCGTCAGCAGGTGCCTCATTTTGACAGTGTCTCAGAGCTAGTCGCTTTTGAAATTAAACATCGTCAAGACCACCGCATCCCTGAGTATGCGACCTTCTACAAGCAGCTGGAAGATAAGATTATCTCCCTGATGCCTGATAGCTACGACGATATTACCGACCCGGAAGAGCTCTATTCCCTTGCCTCAGTGAACTATGGCTTGTTGCAGCGGGAAGTAGCTAAGGACCTTTATGAGCGTGGTGCGGAGAATGCTGACGACCCGGTCATGAAAGTGCGACTGGAAATCGAAGCGCATGACACTGCTTTCGATATGGAAACCGAAGGTAAGTACGCCATTTTGGAATGGCTCCAAGAAGTCCACGATCAAGTCTTTTCGCTGGCTCGGGAGGCACTGCCGGTAGCAGAGCAGCCGAAGCGTGGTCTGCGCTCCTTGTTCTCTCGCTCTGCTGAGCCCAGAAAGGATGAAACTGATCCGTTCATTAGCCTGCAGGTAGCTGAACGTTTCTATCTGCTGATGTCATACCAGAAATTGGCGTCCTCCGTGAACGACTATGAGAAAGTCGATGAGGCGCTAGCTTTAGAGAAAGAGATTGCGTCCCGGTATCCGGTTCTTGAATCCACCTACCAGCTGTCTGCGGCCCGTGATTTGCTGTCTCGCGGTAAAGTCTACGATGGTGCTATTGCCGCGGATCAGGCCATGCATTTGGAAACCCCCGATAACCTGGGTCATCAGATTCAGGGCCGCCTGATGCTGGCTAAAGCATCTGAGGACGTGCATGATAACCGGGAAGCGTCAGTGCAGATTCGGGAAGCTCTCACTCTGGCCTCCAACGCTGGTTTGCGGATGATACAGGGCTCTTTGGGTTTGTACCTAGCCAGAATGCTGGCCGCACAAGATCGTGATCTGGAAGCGGCGGAAGTCCTTGAAGAGGTGCTGGAAGAAATCCAGACTCTGGGGCACGTGCGTTTGATTGCGGTACTGCGGCACTACCTGGTGGGATGCCTTGACACCCTCGGCGAGCATGACAGAGTCGTGCAGGAAGCCCGCAAGGCCGTGAAAACTATGGTCGGCCTAGGTGACTATGATGCGGCGATTCGGATGCTGATGACAGCAGCGGAGGCTCTGCAGCGCCTGGAGCGTTCCGATGAGGCCGCCGAGACTTTGCGTGAGCGCGAAGAAATGATGGCTGAGCATGTGGAAGATAGCGAAGTGAAGACTTTGAATCTGGCCCGGGCTAAGCGTCGCCGTGCACGCACTCTGGTGATGCGTGTGACTCCGCGTGTAGCGGAGCAGTACTTGGATGAGGCTTTGTCTCTGTTGGACGATGCTGATGCTTTGGTGCGGACCGTGAAGGATGACTCTACCTTCTCTCAGCAGTATGAGCTGGGAGATTCAATGGATGACCGCGCCTATGTGCTGTGGCGTTGCGATCGTAATGGTGAGGCGGCTGAGCTTTTCCAGCAGGCTGCGGAGAACTATCTGATTCGTGACCGTGAAGAAGCTGTTCGTGCTTTGGTTTACGCCGCTAATATTTACGTGAATGAGTTGCGGGATGCGGTTTCTGCGCGGGCAGCTATTGCCCGCATCGAGGAGATTTTTGCGCACCCGCGCTGGAAGAACCACGCTGCTTGGGAGACTGTGAACGGCCTGAAAGAGCAGTTGGAAGAAATGTAGCCTGTCAGCGTGCCTGACAGAAAAAGGAGAGATGACTGAAGTTGAGCGTAACTATCGCTACCTGCAATGTGAATGGGGTCCGCGCCGCCTACCGTAAAGGCATGGGGGAGTGGCTGGCTGAAACTGAAGCTGAAGTGGTCGCCTTGCAGGAGGTGCGCGCGCCTGATGAGATTTTGCGTGAACTGGTTGATGATCAGTGGCATCTGGTTTCGCAGGCCAGCCAGCTGAAAGGCCGCGCGGGAGTCGCAATCTTGTCGCGTCACCCCTTGGAGCAGGTTCGTTATGGACTGGTCGAGGAAGAGCCCGATGTTGATACCGGCCGTTGGATTGAAGCGACGGTGGAGCTGGGTGGGACTCCCGTCACTGTTGTATCCGCATATTTGCATTCTGGTGTGGTCGGCACAGAGAAAATGGATTTCAAGTACGCCCATTTGGCTAGGGTTTCTCAGCGTCTGCAAAAGCTACGCGAAGAAAGCCATGTTGTAATGGTCGGTGATTTCAATATCGTTCACACTGAGCGCGACATCAAGAACTGGAAGGGGAACCACAATAAGACCGCTGGTGTGCTGGATGAGGAAATCGCCTATTTAGATGAATGGTTCGGGGCCGGCTGGGTTGACGTGCAACGACAGCTGGCTGGCGCTGAAGCGCAAGGCCCCTACACTTGGTGGTCGCAGCGCGGCAAGGCATTCGATAACGATGCCGGCTGGCGGATTGACTATCAGATGGCAACCCCGCAGTTAGCTGGAGTGGCCGGTGAATTCCGGGTTGATCGGGCAGAGAGCTACGATAGCCGCTGGTCAGATCATGCGCCTTTATTAGTCAGCTACGACCTCTAGGCGGGAAGCCGGCTAACTAGCAGGCTTACACAATAGAGATACTTCATTAGTCACTGAATTGTTTGTGGCCCCAACCTTTCGGTTGGGGCCACAAACAATTACCAGGTAGCTAAGGAACGAACTCCCCAGCTCTAGTGTTAGGCGTCTTTAGCAGTGATCTGCAACAGAGGCGCATTGATGACGGCAGAGTCAGCCAGCGGGCCGGTCACTTCAGCGAATTTCTTCGTATTGGTAACCAAGACAGCAGTGACGGGAGAATACCCAGCAGCTTCGATCTTTGCCAAATCGAAGGATACCAGCGGGGCGCCAGCTTCGACGCGGTCGCCGCGGGAAACGTGAACGGTGAAACCATCACCCTTCATCTGCACGGTGTCAATGCCGACATGAACCAGTAGTTCCACGCCGGAGTCCAGTTTCAAGCCAACTGCGTGACCTGAATCAGGCGCCACCACAACGGTGCCAGCTGCCGGAGCGACCACCTGGTCGCCGGTGGGGCGAACGCCCACACCCTTACCCATGGTGCCCTGAGCGAAGACAGGATCAGGGATCTCTGACAAATCCATGGCCTGTCCCTGCAAAGGAGCTGTCAAGGTAGTCACCGCACCCGGCTCTAGGGCTGTCTTTACGGCAGCTTTGGCGGGGGCTTCTGCCACCTTAGTTGCAGTTGCTGCGGTAGCGACAGCTGCGGGAGCTGCGGCCGGAGCGGAAGTGCCAGCAGCTACGCCAGCAGCAGCGAGGGCGGCTTCCTTCTGCTCAGGGGTACGGTAATCGAAGAAGATAACCAGCAACATGGCGGTGAAGAAAGCCAAAGTAATGGCAATCACGTACAAGGGGATATTGTCGAAAGCGGGGATTGTTAGCAGTGAGGTGAACACGAAGGCCTGAGCCTTAATGCCGCCACCAAGACCAACGGTCAAGCCGCCAACCAAACAGCCCACCAGCATCAGCGGGTAGATACGCTTGTAACGCAGGTGGATGCCGTACAAGGAGGGCTCAGAAATGCCGCCGAAAAGTCCGGCAGCGAGAGCACCGGTAGCAGTCTGGGTCATTGCTTTATCTTTAGAGCGCATAGACAGGTAGAGAACACCAGCGGTAGCGCCGAAACAAGCGAAGTTCCAAGTACCCATGGGGCCCTGAATGAAGTCGTAACCCAAAGTCTGAATATTGACCAGCATCAAAGCGTTGAGCGGCCAGTGCAGACCTAGCGGCACCAAGAAGGGGTAAAGTAGCGGAATAATGATTGCGAAGACAATCGGGGCGTTACCGTTTAGCCAAGCTAAGCCGAAGCCTAAGCCGTTGCCCAACCAGATGCCCAGCGGGCCAATCAGGAAGGCGGTCATCGGAATCATTACAGCCATGGTGAGGAACGGGACGAAAACCATGTGCACGGCGGAGGGGATAACCTTCTGGAAACCCTTGTAAACCAACGCCAAGATTGCCACCATAATCAGCGGCACGAAGACCTGACCGCCGTAGCCGTTCAGTTGCATAGGCAGGCCGCCGAATACGTAGGCGGTGCACTGTTCAGTACCCAAAACCTCGTTGGTGACACAGACGGTGCCAGGAAGCTTAGAGAGCGCCCCAAACTCGGGGGTCATAACGGCGGCCATGACTGCGGCGCCAACCCAGGGGTCAATGCGGAGCTTCTTAGCGGCATTGTAGGCCACCATGATGGGCAGGAAGTAGAAGACGGAACGCCACATAGCGTCAATGAAGACCCAGGTGGCGCCCTTCTCAGGGGAGCGGAAATCAACCACGCCGACCGCATCCAGCACCGCTGCGAAGGTGATGAACAAGGATGCGCCCAACAGTACACCCAGCAGCGGGCGGAAAGAGTCAGATAGGTACTCAAAGAAGGCGTCAACGATGGCGTTCTTGCCGCGCGCCTTTGAGCGGGCTGCAGCCTTCACATCAGCGTCGGAGCCTGCCTCGGTTTCACCGCGCCCGGACATGCCGGGTTCGTGCATAATCTGGTCGTAGACGGAGGCGACGCCGCCACCAATCACGACCTGTACGCCCGTGTCACCTTGAGGAATGACGCCGAGGACACCATCAAGATGGTCTAGTGCTTCAATTTCAGCTTTCGAGCTGTCATTGAGAGTAAAACGCAGACGGGTTGCACAGTGGGTCAAGAATTTGACATTGTCAACTCCGCCAACATGCGTCAAAATATCAGACTCTAAAGAGGCCATGAAATTTTCCTTACTGTTGAAGAATACGGTCCCATTTTCACACCTCGGAGTGTGGCAAGGGTTATCCCAGACTAACGGTGATACCCCAGCTTTACTAGGGCTTATTCCCTAGATTTTGTGGGAAAAGTGCGAAGCTGCAAGTTTCGTCGGAAATCCGGTCATGATTGGGCAGTTTTGAGATAGATTTGGGGTGCTTAGAGAAGAATCTCACAGCGCCCCAAATCTTTGAGTTAGCAAATTGTCTGAAAATCCTCGGCCTAAATCGCGTGCCCCGGCCAGGTCCTCATAGTGGAAATCGTTTTCGCCCAGTTCCGGTCGAGGATTCTTCCACCACTCCAAACCCCAATGGTGAGATAGAGCAGGCTGAGCCCGAAACCTGTCACCATGCTAACCCAGACATATGCGGGAGCGGTGTAGCTCAAGATCAGGTAGAGCCCCCAGCCGGGGAAGGTCAGGACGGAAACCACCAAGTAGGTGACGAACTGAACCAAGGCCTGCCAGCCGGAGGCCCCCGCCCCACTATTGGAGAGCCCATTGGTGCCGGGCGCTTTGGTGGGATACACGAAACGGGCGGAGACGAATAGGCCAACGCCTTGCAAAGTGAATAGAAGCGGGAATGACAGGGTAACTAGCAGTATCCAGTTAATATCGAATAAGAAGACAGCCAAGAGCAGTAGCGCGCTCAAGTAGGGCAACTGCCAGATTAGTGCCCCCAATAATCTGCCCAAGCGGTCTTCGCGACCTTTCATCCCGCTGGTCCCGTGATGCCAAAATGCGGTGGAATCCATGGCAGTGTCAGCCATGGTCATCATGCCGGTACTAGCGAAAGCAAAGATGAGGAAATAGTAGACCAGCCAGTTGTTGGTGGTAGCGACACCGGAAGCCTCGTCCACATCAAGGTTGAAGGTGGCAACCTGACCCATCAGGTAGGCACCTAGAATGAAAATTGCAGGCAAAATTAAACCCATTGAATAGCGTGGATCTTTAAACCAATATTTGAGGCTTCGAGCGGCAGTGCCAGCCGTTGCGGGGGAAGCACCCAGGCGGCGGAACCAATCCGTAGTAGGTAAGAACCGTTGCTGAGAACTGTCTAGTCGGGCGGCGGTGAGATGGGCTGTACGGGAGTTTTGTTGGGCGTAGAGACGCTCCCAGTCGGGGCAATTCTCTGCCACCCCCGACATGGCTTGTGGGAGGAGGCGAATCCACACCCAGATTAGCAGTGCAGCGGTTACGTAGGTGATGAGCAACGTGAGGGTAACCGCCCACCACTGCCCCAAACTAGCGTAATGTGCGGCAATAAATGGAGCACCCAAAGGAGTCCAACCCAAGACCCAAGCGGTAGTGGAAAGAATGTCGAGGGTGCCAATCCCGTACTTTATGACTACGTTTATGCCGTAACCAAAGCCAATGAAAAACAGCATCATCAAAGCGAATAGGATTAGGTTTAGAGCCGTTTTTACTCCGCGTTTAGCTGAAATAATCCGATCTGCTAAAACGGCGGTCACCCGTGAGGCGCCCGCAACCAGGAGGTAAGCGCCGGGAGCAATCAGAAAAGTAACAAATGCGGCAGGAATATCTCCGGCGATTAACCAGCCTGCGGCAGGGAGGAGGAGCAGTACTGCGGTTAGCAGCCCATCACTGGAAAGGTTTTCTGCCAGTATGAAACTGATGGCAAACTTTCGGTCGGGAACATTAGTGTTCACAAAAAGTTTGGGCTCGACGCTTTCATCCAGAGAAGCTAGCACAACCGGACCGAGCACTGACAACAGTAGCAATCCCAATCCAGCAATCGGAAGCAGCTGCCCAATCTGGCTCATGTAGCCGGCGTAGGCGCCCGCTATCAGACCAGCGACCGCTCCCACCAGCAATCCCACTAAATAGAGGTATCCGAAGATAGCGCCAACCAGTTGGGCAGTGTTGCGTTTAAGATTATTCCAAGTCAGCTTGAACCTTAATTTGACGAGGGTGCCAACCAAGCTAGGTCACCCCCTTCGCTGCGAGCTCCCACCAAGTTTTCGAAGCGGGTGAACAAATCCATTCCGTCCTCGACCTCCGCCAAAGTTCCAGAGGCGACAACCTGCCCTTGGTTAATCACTGCCACATGGGAGCAGATGCGGGCCACGGTGTCCATCACGTGAGAGGACAAAATCACGGTCCCGCCACGCGAACGGAAATGGTTAAGCATATTGAGGATAGTTTTTGCACTAATCGGGTCTACCGCTTCAAAGGGTTCATCTAAAACCAGTACCGAGGGGGAATGCACCAAGGCGCACGCCAGCAGGATCTTCTTTCGCATGCCCGCCGAATAATCCATTACCAGTTTGTCTCCGGCAGTGTCGAGTCCGAGGGCTTGGAGCAGATCAGTGGTACGACTGCGCACCACCTCGGGCTCCATGCCATGTAACAGACCCGTGTAGGTGACCAGCTCACCGCCGCTGAGGCGGTCAAAGGTGCGTACGCCATCAGGAAGAATACCGAGGGTTCTTTTCGCGTAGGCCGAATCCTTCCAAATATCAACACCGTGCACCAAAGCCGTGCCAGCCGTCGGAGTGAGCATGCAGGTAGCCATCGACAGCATAGTGGTTTTGCCTGCCCCATTAGGTCCCACAATGCCGTAGAACGATCCGGCAGGAATATCTAGGTTCATACCGGCGCAGGCGACAAAGTCGCCAAAAACTTTCACTAAGCCACGGATTGAAAGAGCAATTTCTGAGTGTGGTTTTTCTTGCACTTGAGGCGAAGGAGAGATCTGCGCTGGGAGTTCTAAACCAATATTATCGGGTGTATCTGAAACAAATTCGTTTTCCATATTTGCCAGTATAATCACGCTAATCTGCAGAATTCCTCATTCTTGCGAACGAATTTAGACAGGTGAAAAGCGTCTGGGGAGAGGGTTTTAGGAAGGCTATTCACCTGAGTTTAAGGTTGCTGAACGGGAGCTAAGATGGCAAAATAAAACTCGCATAATCCGCCCTTGTGTAATGGTAGCACGCAGGCCTTTGGTGCCTTGTAGTCCGGGTTCGAATCCTGGGGGCGGAGCTCAACATGGCGAAAGCCATGACATCAGTAGGAAACTGACCTATGATGAACCGGAGAACCGGTAACAATGAAAAGGCGCACTATCTCATGCAACCACTTGCCTGCGAGGTGAAGGCTAATAGCTTAGGCGTTAGCCCGGGTGAAGTGCATCGTAATTCTGCCTGTTTGGATACTCCGTGTACCTGTCCCGCTTCCGCCGATGCGGTTATGCTGGCGTTCGCTACGCCCTCGGGACCCCTAAACTTTGCTCTCAACTTATCCGTCCCGCTAAAAGGAGCAACGCTCAAATGACAGGTATCATCACATCCGGAGAGAAACGTCTGGTCCTTGTGACCGGTCGCGCTCACCCCAAGTTAGCTGAAGAGGTCGCTAAGAGCCTCAACATTGATCTTCTCCCCACCACCGCATACAACTTTGCGAACGGGGAAATCTACATTCGTTTCAATGAGTCAGTGCGCGGATGTGATGTTTTCGTATTACAGTCCCACACCAATCCCATCAACGAATGGCTGATGGAACAGCTGATTATGGTTGATGCTCTCAAGCGTGCGTCTGCCAAGCGCATCACCGTGGTAGCTCCTTTCTACCCCTACGCTCGCCAGGATAAAAAGCACCTAGGTCGCGAACCTATTTCTGCCCGCCTCGTCGCTGATTTGTACAAGACCGCCGGCGCTGACCGCGTCATGAGTGTCGATCTTCACGCAGCGCAAGAGCAGGGCTTCTTTGATGGTCCCGTCGATCACCTGTGGGCCATGGATGTGCTGGTTGACTACGTCCGCACTCGTGTTGACTTGAGTAATGTGTGCGTAGTTTCCCCCGATGCTGGCCGTATCCGCGTGGCGGAGAAGTGGGCCGCCAAGATGGGGGGCTGCCCACTAGCTTTCATCCATAAGACCCGTGACACTTCCCGTCCCAACGTGGCGGTCGCTAACCGCGTGGTTGGTGAAGTGGAAGGCCGTACCTGCATCATTACTGACGACCTGATTGACACCGGCGGCACCATCGCGGAGGCCGTCAAGGTGCTTATGGCTTCAGGTGCCAAGGACGTTATCGTCGCCGCCACTCACGGCGTGCTTTCCGGACCGGCCCGTGAGCGCCTATCCACCTGTGGTGCACGTGAAGTGGTTGTCACCGATACTTTACCGATCACTGATGACAAGAAGTTTGAACAGCTCACCATCTTGTCGATTGCCCCGCTGTTGGCTAAGGCCATCCGTGAAGTATTCGATGATGGCTCCGTCACTTCTTTGTTTGACGGAGTGGCTTAGAGCCAGTCTTTGCGCTAATATCAAACAGTTGCCTCGGCGAGGGAGACCCAACCTGGGTTGATCCGTTATCGACAAGGCTCGCGTATGCGACCATCCGGGGCCGGACAAAGAAGACATACCTGGAGGTTTGTAATGCAAAAGAACCGTATGAACGCTGAGCTGCGTAGCGATTTTGGTAAGGGCTACGCTCGTCGTACCCGCGCCGCCGGCAAGGTCCCGGGCGTGATTTACTCACGTCACTTGGACGCTCCGATTCACGTGACCCTGCCCGGCCACGAAGTATTCATGGTGCTGAAGAGCTCCGCTAACGCCGTTATCGAAATGAACATCGAAGGTGGCGAAAAGCAGCTGGTGCTGGTGAAGGACGTGCAGCGTCACCCCGTCTCCCGCAACCTGCAGCACGTTGACCTGCTGGCGATTAGCCGCAAGGAAAAAGTCGACGTGGATGTGCCCGTCGTTGTCGTGGGTGAATCTGCTTCCGGCACCATCCACACCTTGGAAGCTCACACTCTCCCAATTACCGTTCCCGCCGTCGACATTCCCGAGAGCATCGAAGTTTCTGTCGAGGGCTTGGAAGAAGGCACAGTTATTCGCCTATCCGACATGACTCTGCCTGAGGATGCTGAATGCACCCTTGATCCCGATACTGAGATTGTTTCAATTTCCGTGCCGCAGGCTGAGGCTGAGCCGGAGCCCGCCGAGGGCGAGGGTGAAGCAACCTCCGAGGGTGAAGTAGCTGCCGCTGAAGACGCTGAGTGATTTTAGCTAAATCGGGTTGCTGAATTTGCGACCTCAAAACCTAGCGTTTCGGGCCCGCCACTAGTGATAGTGACGGGCCCGATTTTGTTTCAAAATTGCTCACAAATGGGTTACGTTCCCACCGTTGCATAGCAGTTTAAGTAGTTTGTGACTAAGATTGCATTAGCACAGCCCGGAATAGATCCGGGCTGTGTGGGGAAACTCTAATTATAAGGAGACTAAATTGAAGAATTCGCTTCGCCTTACTGCTCTTGCAGCATGTGCAGCACTGACCCTGGGTGCTTGCTCGGCAGCCCCTGAAAAGGCCGGTCCTGCAACTGCAGAGCCTACGAAAGAAACCGGCACTATGGCTAAAGATTTCAAGGCTTGCATGGTTTCAGATGAGGGTGGCTTTGACGACAAGTCGTTCAACCAGTCTGGGCACGAAGGTCTTGAGCGTGCAGGTAAGGAACTCGGTATTGAGGTTAAGGCCACCGAGTCTAAGAATGATGCTGATTTCGCACCCAACTTGGATCGTCTAGTTGCTGAAAAATGCAACATTATTTTCGGTGTTGGCTTCAAGCTGGCTGACGCAACCTACGCTGCAGCGCAGGCCCACCCCGATGTCCACTTTGCTCTGATTGACTCCACCGAGCCCCCGAAGAAGGAAAAGCTGCCCAACTTCCGCCCCTTGGTGTTCAACACCGCTGAAGCTGGCTTCCTCGCTGGCTATGTTGCCGCTGGCATGACCCAGACCGGCAAGGTTGGCACCTACCTCGGCATGAAGCTCCCGACCACCGCTATTTTCGCTGATGGTTTCTCTGACGGCATCATGCGCTACAACGAAGACAATGGCACATCCGTTGAGCTTCTCGGCTGGGACAAGAAGGCCCAGGATGGTCAGGCCACCGGTGACTTCTCCGACCAGAACAAGGGTAAAGCAACCACCACTAACCTGATCAACCAGGGCGCCGACATTATCATGCCGGTTGCTGGCCCGGTGGGTGCAGGTACCTTGGCTGCCGCTAAGGAAGCTAATGCTGCAGGTAAGAACGTCTCCGTTGTATGGGTTGACGCTGATGGTGTTGAGACCACCCCTGACGCTAAAGACGTCATCTTGACTTCAGTGATGAAGCAGATTGGTGAGGCCGTCTTCGACACCACCAAGGATCTGGTTGATGGCAAGCCCTTCACCTCTGAGCCTTACATCGGCACCATTGCTAACAAGGGAGTTGCCCTAGCTCCGTTCCATGGTTTCGATGCCAAGGTCTCTGCTGATCTGAAGGCTAAGTTGGAAGCGCTATCCGCTGACATCGCTTCCGGCAAGCTCAAGATTGAGTCGCCTAACAGCCCGAAGTAGACAGTTCATTTCGGGATCCCGAAATAACAGCTAACTGTCAATGATAGCTACGACGTGGCCCGAGCTTTCGGCTTGGGCCACGTCGCTATTGATTTATTATTAGGAGCTTATAGTGAAGCTTGAATTACGCGGAATCACCAAAGTTTTTGGTCCGCTCGTAGCCAATGACCACATCGACGTGGTTGTTGAACCAGGAACTATTCACGCGCTCTTGGGTGAGAATGGTGCCGGTAAATCAACGCTAATGAACGTGTTGTACGGCCTGTACCAGCCTGATGGTGGTGACATCCTGATTGATGATAAAAAAGTTAAATTTAACGGTCCTGGCGACGCTGTTGCCGCTGGAATCGGAATGGTGCACCAGCACTTTATGCTGGTCCCCGTTTTTACTGTCGCCGAATCGGTCGCCTTGGGATATGAACCGACCGCTACCGGTGGAGTTTTAAAACTTGAAGAAGCCCGTAAGCGCGTTCGTGAACTAGCGGATCGTTTCGGATTCGATATTGACCCTGATGCGCTGATTGAAGACCTTCCGGTAGGTGCTCAGCAGCGTGTCGAAATTATTAAAGCCCTCTCACGCGATGCTTCAGTCTTGATTTTAGACGAGCCTACAGCTGTGCTAACCCCGCAGGAAACTGATGAGCTTCTCGCCATTATGAAGCAGCTACGCGACCAGGGCACCTCTATTATTTTAATTACTCACAAACTACGTGAGGTCAAAGCCGTCGCGGATGAAATTACTGTTATCCGTCGCGGAAAAGTTGTAGGTAAAGCTGAACCGACCTCCACCGAGAAGGAACTCGCTTCCGCCATGGTGGGTCGTCCGGTTGATCTTTCAGTTACCAAGAATCCGCCGAAGCTTAACGACAGCTCGGTTGTCTTTGACAATCTTACTGTCGCCGCTGACACTGGCCAGGTGCTAGTTGACGGGGTTTCCTTCGAAGTTAAGGGCGGCGAAGTTCTGTGTATAGCCGGTGTGCAGGGTAACGGACAGACTGAGCTTACGGAAGCCATCCTCGGCTCCGTGGAGCCCACCGCTGGAAGTATTTCCCTAAATGGAAGCCCGCTCACCGGTAAAGGCATTAAGGAACGTCTCCACGGCGGCCTCGGCTTCGTGCCGGAAGACCGCTCCCTAGACGGTATGATTGCCTCTTTCACCATCGCGGAGAATTTCATCCTCGACCAGTATGATGAAGAGCCTTTCGCTAAGGGCATCTCCATGCGGGTGAAGACCATTGCTGAACATGCTGAAAAGCTTCGTGAAGAATTCGACGTGCGTGTCACCTCGGTCCACGATCCTATCTCCACTCTGTCAGGTGGTAACCAGCAGAAAGCTATCTTGGCCAGAGAAATGTCCAAGAAGCTGGAACTTCTGGTGGTTTCGCAGCCGACTCGTGGCCTGGATGTCGGCTCCATCGAGTTCGTGCATTCACGCATCATCGCAGAACGTGACAGTGGTATCCCCGTCATCGTGGTCTCCACTGAGCTTGACGAAGTTGTTGGCCTCGCTGACCGCATCGCCGTCATGTACCACGGCCGTATCGTTGGAATCGTTGATCCCGATACGCCGCGCTCCGTACTTGGCTTGATGATGGCCGGTGTGCCCTTGGAGGAAGCTCTCAGCAAGGCTTCACAGAAGGAGGTCGCCAAGTGAGCGACGAATTGAAAGAAACCCAGGAGCAGGCTCCCACAAAGTCTCAGACTCCTTTCCTCACCCGGATTGTGAAGACATTCTTCAGTCCCGATGTAGGAACCATCGCTGGTGCGATTGCTTTGGCGCTAGTATTGGGCGCTCTACTAGTGGTTGCCTTCGATCCGAAGGTGCAAGAGACTGCTAGCTATCTGCTCGCCCGCCCGTCGGACTTCTTCTCAGCAGCTGGATCAGCTTTCGTAGCTTTCTTTGCTTCTTTGATACGTGGCTCAATCTTCGACTGGGAAGCAGCTTCGGCAGCGCGTATGTTCCGTCCCATCACGGAGTCTTTGGTCTTTGCCACCCCACTGATTATCTCTGGCTTGGCCATTACCGTGGCATTCCGTGCTGGCCTGTTCAATATTGGTGTACAAGGGCAGCTGATTTTGGGTGCGATTGTTGGTTCAATCGTTGGTATTAATCTGCCGTTGCCTCCGGTTTTGGGCATTATCGTCACCATGCTGGCAGCAGTTATTGGCGGCGCCCTCTGGGGTGCTATCCCTGGCCTGCTGAAAGCCCGCGCTGGCGCTAATGAAGTTATCGTCACCATCATGCTCAATACGATTGCGCTGTACCTGGTGGGATGGCTTCTTCAGCAGCCCATCCTGATTGGTGACGGCTTGCCCTCGAAGTCCTTGAACACGCAGGCTAACGCTTGGTACCCGATGCTGATGGGCAGCCAGTTCCGCCTGCACTTCGGATTCGTGATCGCTTTGCTGGCCGCTGTTTTTGTTTGGTGGCTACTAGAGCGCTCCACTTTCGGTTTTGAGCTTCGCGCGGCGGGTGCTAACCCGTCCGCCGCTGCCACTGCCGGCATTAATGTTAACCGCGTAATTTTCCTGACCCTGACCATTTCGGGTGCTCTGGCTGGGCTTTCCGCCACCGCCCCGATTCAGGGCACTGAGCACTTCTTGACCTCCGGTACTGCCGGTTCACTTGGTTTCGACGCTATTACCGTCGCCTTGCTGGGTCGCTCGAAGCCGCTCGGTACAGTATTGGCTGGTATTCTTTTTGGCGCCCTCAATGCTGGTGGTTCCACCATGCAGGCGGCCGCTGGGATCCCGATTGATATTGTTCAGGTGACTCAGGCAATCATCGTGTTGCTGATTGCGGCATCTGAGGCACGTAAGTACTTTAAAGCGAAGAAGCTGGCCGCAGCTAAAGCAACTGCTGTAGCTCCGCGAAAGGAGGTGGCCTGATGGCTGCTTCAACCAAGATGGAAAATAAGGTTGAACTTCCGGAAGACTACAAACTTCCCATTAAACGTCGCGACCCTATCTCGATGACGGTTCTTTCCGTACTAGTGATTTTCATGGCTGTCACCACCAGCGGTACTTCAGTAATGTCCTTCGCTGGTGCTACTGGCTGGTTTAATATTCCAGATTTGAGTGTGCCTTCAGTTCCCACACTCTGGGCCTTTAGCGTCATCGCAGTAGTTCTGACAGCTTTGGCCTGGCAGCGTGCAGTTGCCCGCAAGCGCCTATCTGGACTCTACTTTGGTGGGGTTGGCGTAATCTTCGTGGTCGCCTTCCTGATCTGGACTGTGGCAGGCAAACAGGGCTCCATCATGCCGGTAGTCTCATTGCTGGTCGGTGGTCTGGCACTAGCTGTGCCGCTAATCTTCGGTTCGCTTTCCGGTGTGGTCTGTGAGCGCTCTGGCGTTATTAACATTGCTATTGAAGGTCAGCTCCTCTTCGGGGCTTTCCTAGGTGCAGTGACCGCGTCAATCTTCTCCAACGCCTACCTTGGTTTGATTGGTGCGCTGATTGGTGGCGCCCTAGTGGGTGTACTGTTGGCACTGTTCACGGTTACGCTTCGCACTGACCACATCATTGTGGGTGTCGTGTTGAACATGCTGGTCATTGGTTTGACCTCATTCTTCTACTCGACTGTGCTGAGCGATAACCCAGATTTGAATGTAGTTACCGCGCTAACCCCGATTCCGATTCCGATCTTGAAGGATATTCCGTTCATCGGCCCGATTTTCTTTAATCAGTCGTTGCTGGTATATCTGGTTTACGTGGCCGCCATCGGTTTGCAGTTCGCGCTGTTCAACACTCGCTGGGGTTTGCGTACCCGCGCTTGCGGTGAGCACCCGAAGGCAGCTGACACCGTCGGCATTAAGGTGAATGTAACCCGCTGGATTAACGTCGTGGCGGCCTCCGCTCTGGCCGGCCTAGGGGGCGCATTCTTCACCCTCGGCGCTGGTCTTGCCTTCAGCAAGGAAATGTCCGCCGGTAACGGCTTCATCGCTCTAGCTGCTATGATTATTGGTCGCTGGAACCCCAAGGGTGCAGTCGCTGCATCCTTACTGTTCGGCTTCGCAACTAACCTCGGCTCTATCATGCAGTCAGTTGGTTCGCCGCTTCCAGCGGAATTTATGCTGATGCTGCCCTACGTGGTGACGATTCTGGCTGTGGCCGGATTCGTTGGTGCGGTCCGGGCGCCGGCAGCTGAAGGTAAACCGTATCCTGCATAGAAAATGGAATTGAATATGACACCGTCTTTTGATCAGGTGTCGCAGGCTAACTGGGCGGCTCTTCGTGAAGCCGCCCAGTCGGCTATGCGTCACGCTTACGCTCCCTACTCAAAATTTCCAGTAGGGGCAGCCGCCCTCGTTGATGACGGGCGGATTGTTTCTGGTTGCAATGTTGAAAACGCAGCCTATGGTTCCACTCTGTGCGCAGAGTGCGGCCTAGTGTCAGAATTGCACAAGACCGGTGGCGGCCACCTCGTGGCTTTCGTCTGCGTCAATGGTAAGGATGAGCTACTCATGCCGTGTGGACGTTGCCGCCAGTTACTATATGAACATGGCGGGCCTGAACTGCTAATCTTGATGCCTTCCGGTATGAAGCGGATGGCAGAAGTGCTACCCGATGCTTTCGGACCCGACTATTTACGGACAGTTGTCTCTTCGTTGAGCGCTGACGCTCCAGCGGAGGACGACTCTAAATAAGAAAGATAATAAGTATGAGTAAAACATTTGATGCAGTAGATATTATTCGCGCGAAACGCGACGGGGGAGTTCTCTCTGAAGCACAAATCAACTGGGTAATCGACGCTTATACGCACGGTGTGGTGGCTGATGAGCAGATGTCTGCCCTGGCTATGGCAATCTTCTTGCGCGGTATGAACCGTCAAGAAATCGCTCACTGGACTGCTGCGATGATTGCTTCGGGCGAGCGTATGGACTTCGGTAGCCTGCCGCGCCCCACCTCGGATAAGCACTCCACTGGCGGTGTCGGCGACAAGATTACTCTGCCGCTGGCTCCGCTTGTAGCAGCCTTTGACGTGGCTGTCCCGCAGCTGTCTGGCCGCGGGCTGGGTCACACCGGAGGCACCCTCGACAAGCTGGAGTCGATTCCCGGCTGGCAGGCTGAGATCTCGAACGAAAAGATCATGGAGATGCTGGGGACCGGTCCGGGTGCAGTGATCTGTGCAGCCGGTGCTGGTCTTGCCCCCGCCGATAAGAAGCTGTACGCGTTGCGTGACATCACTTCCACTGTGGACTGTGTGCCGCTGATTGCTTCCTCGATCATGTCGAAGAAGATTGCGGAAGGTACCGGATCTCTAGTGCTGGATGTGAAGGTCGGATCTGGTGCCTTCATGAAGGACTTGGAGCAGGCGCGTGAGCTGGCGCAGACTATGGTTGACTTGGGTAAGGACGCGGGTGTGCATACCGTTGCACTACTTACCGATATGTCCACTCCTTTGGGTAAGACCGTTGGTAACGCCCTCGAAGTTCGTGAATCCCTAGAGGTGCTAGCTGGTGGCGGCCCCAGTGACGTGGTGGAGCTGACGCTGGCTTTGGCGCGGGAAATGCTGGCTGGTGCGGGACGCCCCGACGAGGACGTGGAAGCCGCCTTGAAGGACGGTCGGGCGATGGATCGCTGGCGTCAGATGATTTCTGACCAGGGCGGAGACCCGGATGCCCCGTTGCCGGTCGCTCCGGAAACTCACACCGTGACGGCGGACGCTGACGGCTATGTGCACACCATGGACGCGTTAGCGGTAGGCGTGGCTTCATGGCGTCTGGGTGCGGGTCGAGCCCGTAAGGAAGATCCGGTACAGGCTGTCGCCGGGATTGAGCTGCACGTGAAGCCAGGGGACCAAGTGAAACGTGGCGAGCCAATCATGACACTGCACACGGAGACCCCGGAACGCTTCGAGCGGGCACTCGAAACACTCGAAAATGCAGTGACGCTTGACACAGTAGCTCCCAATCTGGCATCCTCTGTGATATTAGGACGTTTGTCCTAGCAAAAGGAGAAGACTTATGTAAGGAGGTCCCATGACCGATAACACTTATCTAGCAATAGCCATGGTGGTGTATCTGCTGGGAATGATTGCCATCGGCTTTAGTGCCTATCGAAAGAACGACACTTTTGACGACTACATGCTAGCAGGACGCGGTCTGGGGCCAATGGTCGCAGCACTTTCCGCTGGCGCATCAGACATGTCAGGTTGGCTCCTCATGGGCCTGCCTGGCGCGATCTACGCCGCAGGTCTAGTGAACCTTTGGATCGCAGTCGGGTTGACTGTGGGTGCATGGGTGAACTGGAAAGTGGTGGCGCCGCGACTACGCGCTGTCAGTGAGGAGACCAATAACTCGATTACGATTCCGACGTTCCTTTCGAACCGGGTGGGCGACAAACACCATGTCATCCGCATCGCTTCCGGCATCGTAATCTTGGTCTTCTTCACTTTCTATGTCTCTTCAGGCATGGTTGCTGGCGGCGTTTTCTTCGAGTCTTTCTCCGGTGTCGACTACCGACTGGGAATGGTCATCGTCGCCGCAATTACGGTGGCCTACACCGGTATCGGCGGATTCCTTGCTGTGTCCTGGACGGATTTCGTTCAGGGCCTCATGATGGTGACCGCACTCGTGATGGTGCCGGTCGTAGGCATCTACGAACTCGGTGGGGTAGGTGAAGTCATCGACGCGATTAATCAGGTCGACCCGAAGCTACTCTCCCTCACGGGTGGGGCTACCATCATTGGAGTCCTCTCATCCCTGGCCTGGGGCCTGGGATACTTTGGACAGCCGCACATTCTGGTTCGTTTCATGGCGCTACGTAGCGCCGGTGAAGCAAAGCGCGGCCGTCGGATTGGCATCGGCTGGATGCTCCTAGCTGTTATTGGTGCAACCCTTACCGCACTGGTAGGTATCGCCATGTACACCGCCAAGGGGCAACCACTAGAAAACGGTGAAACCGTCTTCATTGCGCTCAGCCAGTTGCTTTTCCACCCGTTAATTGCCGGCTTCTTGTTAGCTGCTATTTTGGCAGCTATCATGTCCACGATTTCCAGCCAGCTGCTGGTGACGTCCTCGGCTCTGGTCGAAGATATCTACCATGCAGTGGCTAAGAAACCGCTGGGCGACTGGGCTGGCGTGTTATGGGGCCGTGGAGCCGTTCTCGCAACGGCCGTGGTGGCTGCCATCTTGGCATGGTCTCCCTCGGACACCATTTTGCAGCTCGTAGCATTCGCTTGGGCTGGATTCGGTGCCTCCTTCGGGCCCACCATTATCCTCGCCCTGTACTGGAAGAAGCTTGAATCTAGGGGAGCTGTAGCAGGTCTAGTTGCCGGCGCTCTAGTGGTGATTCTCTGGAAGAACCTCAGCGGCGGTATTTTCGATCTCTACGAAATACTGCCTGGATTCGCGGCCAATATGTTGGTTACCTACCTGGTTTCCAGTTTCTTGCCCGGGCGCTCCGGAGCGGAAGCTAAAGCGGAGTAGAGTAGCCACAAAATAGTCTCTATTTGGCCTAGTTGCTTCACTGAACTTACCTAGTACAATCAGGGTAGGAAAACCACTAATTGTTAAAGGAGAAATAATGAAACGTAACGATGTGGCACAAATGATTGATCACACACTGCTGGCCCCGCAGGCCACCGCAGCTGAGGTAAAAGAGCTGATTGAAGAAGCCGCTCGCTTGCACACCTTCAGCGTTTGTGTCTCCCCCAATCAGTTGCCAATCGAGACACCTGATTCAGTGAAAGTAGCCACCGTATGTGGTTTCCCCTCGGGTGCTCACGCTACCGTGGTG
Organism: Boudabousia marimammalium; assembly: GCF_001936115.1. Classification (GTDB taxonomy): domain Bacteria; phylum Actinomycetota; class Actinomycetes; order Actinomycetales; family Actinomycetaceae; genus Boudabousia; species Boudabousia marimammalium. Next base: position 289,113 of record NZ_MPDM01000002.1, on the reverse strand, counting down.
AAAGCCGCTGAAGCTGCCGACTCAGTTGCTAAAGGCGCAGACGAAGTTGACATGGTCGTCAACTTGAAGCTGGTCAAAGAGCACGACTGGGACGCAGTTCAGGCTGATATTCACGCAGTCAAGGAAGCCTGCGGCGACAAGTTGCTGAAGGTCATTATTGAATCAGCAGCCCTCACCGATGAGGAGATTGTCAAGTGCTGTGAAGCTTCTGAAGCTGCCGGCGCCGACTTCGTCAAGACTTCAACTGGTTTCCACCCTGCCGGTGGAGCTAGCGCTCACGCTGTCGCACTGATGCGTAAAACTGTGGGCGACCGCCTCGGCGTGAAAGCTTCCGGTGGTATCCGCAATGCGGAAACCGCTCAGGCCATGATCGAGGCGGGCGCCAGCCGCCTCGGACTGTCTTCCTCTGCCGCGGTTCTCGAAGGCTACGAAGACTAAAACACTCAACAAGCTGGAAAACCGACTGATTACTAAAGAGTAAGCCGATAACACAATGCGAATGCCTAAAGCTCCGAGGATTTCGGAAGAGTCTTTCAACCTCATCCTCCTCACGGTAGTGGCCGGCATCGTGGGAATGCTTACCGGCGTGGTGGCAGCATATTTTAAAATCTTCCTGCGCCTCGCTGAAATGTTTAGAATCTGGTTGACCGGATACCTACATGGCGAATACCCGACCCTAGGTTTCTTCACTTTCCTAGTTATCTGTATGAGCGCCACCGCGGTGGCAGCCATCCTCGTAACGAAGATTGAGCCGCACGCCGAAGGGTCGGGTATTCCGCATGTTGAACAGATCGTGGCCGGAGATGTCGGACCGGGCCGGACCCGTATCCTACCCGTCAAATTTGTGGGCGGCATCCTCGCGATCGGCGCTGGGCTAATGTTGGGCAGGGAAGGCCCCCTCGTCCAAATGGGCGGTACCATTGCCTCCACCGTCAACAAGTTCATCAAAGTCAACAAAACGGACTTGCGTGTAATCATTGGGGCCGGCGCCGCTGCCGGTCTTGCCACCGCCTTTAACGCTCCCATCGCTGGTGGTGTGTTTATTCTGGAAGAGCTGGTGCGGCGCTTTGATGTGCGCACCACGCTGGCTACATTGACGGCCTCCTCCAGTGGCTTCGTAGCCTCAATTGCGATTGTTGGCTCCGAAACTGAATTTAGGATGGGGCCGCTACCTCCGCCGAGCCTGCTGACCTCCCATTGGATTGCCCTCGCCGGCATTGCCTGCGGCCTGCTGGGAGTGACTTACTCATGGCTGGTGGTTTTCTTCCTCGGCGTCGCTGACGCGATTAAAATACCCACCTGGATTCGGGCCGCCACAATCGGCCTGGTCATCTCCGTCATCGGCTGGTTTAGCCCACACCTAGTGGGCGGCGGCGACTACCTCACCCAAGAAGCCCTCTGGGCGCATGGGACCATCTGGGTAACTCTGGGCGTACTAGGCTTGCGCTTCGTGCTGGGGCCCGTCTGCTACGCTGCCGGCACGCCTGGCGGCCTCTTCGCGCCGATGCTCGTGATTGGAAGCAGCACGGGACTACTGGTCGGGCAAATCGCCGAATACGTGCAGCCAGGGGTGGACCTCTCCCTACCGGCGATGGCACTGGTGGGAATGGCCGCGTTCTTTACAGCGACAGTGCGCGCACCCATTACTGGACTTATCCTGGCCACCGAAATGACCGGTCGGGTTGCCATGCTGCCGCCCATGCTGGGTGCTTGCGCCCTAGCGATGCTGGTGGCGACCGCACTCCATTCAGAGCCAATCTACGATCAGCTTCTCAAGCGTTCTGAAAAGTCAAAAGAGATGCGGAAAATGATTGCCGCAATCAGACGAAAAAAGAGCTAAAACGGGAAAATAGCTAAAACGAAAGCTGGGGTGTAGACACCCAACCGGCATCCACACCCCAGCAATCAGTTTTGCTTAGTTAAAACCTAAGTATTCACGCAACTGAGTCTTAATCGCCTCAAGCCGTTTCTGAGCTTCCACGCGTGCTTCCTTTGCTTCACCCTCGGCAACCGGCTGAACTACTTCAAGGTAGCATTTCAGTTTCGGCTCTGTGCCGGATGGGCGGGCAATCACGCGACTGTTGTCTGCAGAGAGGAACAGCATACCATCGGTCGGAGGTAGGCCCTGATAGCCTTCAGCCAAATCCACGGACTCAACCACCTTGGAGCCATCTAAATCAGGCAGACCCTTGGTCCGCAGCGTCTTCATGGCGTCAGCAATCAAGGACAGGTCGGTGACGCGCACAGCCAGCTGGCTGGTCGCATACAAACCATGCTGGTACGCCAAATCGTTCAGCAGGTCATCTAGGCTACGGCCGGCAGCCTTCATGCTCTGAGCCAAGGAAGCCAAACGCAATGAAGCAGAAATGCCGTCCTTATCGCGAACATGCTGCGGATCAACGCAGAAACCAATCGCTTCTTCATAGCCGAAAACCAAGTTATGTGCGCGAGAAATCCACTTGAAACCAGTCAAGGTCGGCTCAAAGTTCATGCCGTGCGCCTTCGCAATCTGCGACAGCAACCGAGATGAGACAATGGAGCAGGCCAAAGTGCCAGTCTCACCCGGGCCGAACATATTCATGCCATCAGCTTCGCGTTGCTTGGAGTTTTCCTCCCAGAAGCTAGCGGACTGCTCACCCAGCAGTGAACCAATCTCATCACCGGTCAGCTGACGCCAGCCGCCCTCGACGGAAGCATCCGGAATCGCGGCAGAGCAACGGTCAGCGTCAGGGTCGTTCGCCAAGACAATGTCGGCGTCCACCTTGCGGGCCAGCTCCATAGCTAGATCCAAAGCGCCCGGCTCTTCCGGATTCGGGAAGGAAACGGTCGGGAAATCAGGGTCCGGCTCATGCTGCTCAGCAACAATGTGGACATCCTTAAAGCCCGCAATATTGAGCGCCTGCAAGCAGGGCTCGCCGCCCACGCCGTGCATGGAGGTCAACACAATACGCAAGTCCTTCGGACCGGGAGAGGCAAGGGACACAGCCTGAGCAATATAGGATTCAATCAGGCTTTCCGGCACCATCTCCCAGCCAGACTCAGCCATCGGCACCTGATTAGCTGCCGGGGCAGCCTGAATCTTCGCCAAAATCTCCCCATCATAGGGCGGCACAATCTGTGCGCCCTGACCGGGACCAGTGACAGCGCGGCCACCCAAGTAAACCTTGTAGCCGTTATCCTGCGGCGGGTTATGGGAAGCCGTCACCATCACGGCCGCATCCACGCCCAAGTACCGCAAAGCGTAAGCGGTAACCGGGGTAGGTAGCGCACGCGGGAACAGTTTCGCCTTACCGCCAGCTGCCGTGATGACAGCGCAAGTGTCGAGGGCGAACTGGCTGGAACCGTGGCGGGCATCGTAGCCGACGACGACCTCAAAGTCTTCACCCACGGACTCTTTCAAGAAAGCGGCCAAACCTGCGGCTGCGCGAATCACGACTGCGCGATTCATCCGATTCGGGCCGGCCCCAATCTTGCCGCGCAAGCCTGCAGTACCAAAGGTTAGCTCTCCAGCGAAAGCATTTTCCAGCTCAGCTGCGGCGGCCTCAGCCTCGGGGCCTGACTGGCTGGCAGCAGCCAGAAGGTCACGCAGTTTCTGCTGGTCAACTTCTGACGGATCATCATTAATCCATTGTTCAATACGAGTCTTATCGACCGTCATTAGAACCTCCTAAAACTGTCCTGATCGACGCGACGGAGCGCAACACAGTGTCCGCTAGAGGACGCCGCGGAGCAGGGAGCAGTGCCATATAAATCATTTACTAGGTAAAGCACGGATAATGTCAGCAAGGAGAGCGGCAATCCGGGGCCCGGCCGCGCGCCCTGCTTCAATGACTTCCTCATGTGACAGCGGATCTTTACTAATGCCAGCAGCCGCGTTCGTCACCAAGGACAAGCCCAAAATCTCCAAGCCGACCTCACGGGCCGCAATCGCTTCCAAAGTCGTGGACATGCCGACAAGGTCGCCGCCCAGGCGGGCCGCCATCTGCACTTCCGCTGGCGTCTCATAGTGAGGTCCGCGGAACTGCACGTACACGCCCTCGGGCAGGGAAGGATCAATCTGATGCGCCAAAGCCCGCAAACGCTGCGAATACAGGTTCGTCAAATCCACGAAATGTGCGCCCTCAATGGGGGAGTCAGCCGTCAGATTAATGTGGTCACGAATTAGGACAGGGGTGCCCGGAGCCCATTCCGGATGCAAACCGCCGCAACCGTTCGTTAAAACCAGGTAGTCACAACCTGCCGCGGCGGCGGTGCGCACCCCGTGGGCCACCGCGCGCACGCCGCGACCTTCATAGTAGTGGGTGCGGGAGCCGAGGACGAGGGCGTGACGACCGTCGGCTAGGCGGACGGAACGAATCGTCGGATTATGGCCGGCCACCGCGGGAGCGTGGAAGCCCGGGATCTCAGCGGACGGAATTTCAGAAACAGTTTCCCCAATCAAATCAGCTGCGCCGCCCCAGCCGGAGCCAAGGACCAGAGCAATCTGGTGGGATTCAATGCCGCTACGTTCGCGAATCACCGCAGCGGCTTCATTGGCGATCTGTAAATAAGGTTGTTCAATATCACTCATATATAGAGGTTATCCTAATAGGCGGCCTATAGCACACTTATATTGGCAGGGATTCGTAGCCCAGTATTTGACCGGTAAAGGGGTAAACTAGAGACATGTTGAAACCAGGTTTTAAGCACAGCCGCCCCCTGCGACAGCGAATGGCAGTGGCAGCGATTGCGCTTGCTATGGTCCCCGCTCTCTCAGCTTGTAAAGATCTGGGGGATAATCCTTACTATCCGCCAAAACCTCCGGCCACAAGCGCGCCCTCGGCCCCCTCGGCGGAACCCCAGAAGCAAGCCCAAGAAGAATGGCGTAAAGCCTCCCTGGAGCGGGTTACGAAGCTCTCCGAAGAGCTTAAAGCTACTGCCGACAAGTCCTCCTTCCCGCATCATATCTACCAGCTGGGCCCCATTGTCACTGAGCCTGTGGAGGGGACCGTCGAAGCCTTTGACCCTGCTTTTGAACTACCCTCCGGTAAACTCTCAGGCATGGAACTGCAGGCCCGCTACCTTGGCGAAGGTGCCATCCTGGTGCGGATTGGTGATTCTCCATCGGTGACTTTAGTGGAAGCTAAACCGGATGAGGCAGTGCAGCTGGTTTCCGTCAAGCTGGCTGAGGAAATGAGCGGAAAACTGGTCACCATCCATGAGCAGACTGGTAGTGCTGGCGCCTGGGCTGTCACCGTGGTCTGCAATGATGGTGCAAACCCGCAGTGCACCGCAAAATAGTGACCCAGCGGGCCGTCAGTTTCGCCGCCCGCTAAGTAGCCCCCGCAGTTATGCGGATTCTTGGCCGCCATGTTGCGCTAGGTCACAGTTTTCAGTCATGCTAGAAGTGATGAAAAAAGAGAATCACACATATCAAAGCGGCCCGGTAATCCTACGCGGGTCAATGATCCCTGCGACCACGACGGATGCCCGGTTACTGGCTACCCGCCAAGATGCCGACTGGCTACACTCTGACCCTTGGCGCGTGCTGCGCATCCAATCTGAGTTTGTGGAAGGCTTCGGGGCGCTTGCTGAGCTTGGCCCAGCGATCTCCGTTTTCGGTTCCGCCCGAACCCAGCCGGAAGACCCCTACTATCGGGAAGCTGAAAAAATTGGCCGCCTGCTGGTTGAAGAAGGCTACGCCGTCATCACTGGCGGTGGACCCGGCATGATGGAAGCCGCCAATAAGGGGGCGAGGGAGGCCGGCGGGCGTTCTGTCGGCCTCGGCATTGAGCTGCCGCATGAGCAGGGCCTGAATCAGTGGATTGATCTGGGAATCAACTTCCGTTACTTCTTCGCCCGTAAAACCATGTTCATGAAATACTCCTACGGCTATATTGTGATGCCCGGCGGTTTCGGCACCCTCGATGAGCTTTTCGAAGCCATCACCCTAGTGCAGACGAAGAAAGTGCAAAACTTCCCGATCGTGCTGGTGGGCGTCAAATTCTGGCAGCCGCTTTTGGGCTGGCTGAAAGATACCCTGCTGGCGAAGGGCACCATTAGTGAGCCCGACCTGGAATTGTTGAAGGTGGTGGACACTGCGCAGGAGGCAGTTGAGGCCATTGTCGAGGGTGTAACATCCCTCTCCAAAGCGCAAGCAGAGGCTGCGGCGCGTGCCAAACTAGCAGCCACGAACGGTAAAAACAATCGCCACCCAGAAATGAGTTCCCATGAGTAATAATCAATCCTTCTCCGATTTCACCATCACCCTTGCCTCGGGTGAAAATTTCGATATGGACACTGTGAAAGACCGTCCCATCCTAGTGGTCAATACCGCCACGAAATGTGGCCTCACCCCGCAGTTTGATGCGCTTGAGGAACTGTGGCAAGAGTACCGCGATCAGGGTCTGATGATCCTAGGCTTCCCTTGCAACCAGTTCGGTAACCAAAATCCGGAGTCTGACGAGGAAACCACTGAGGTGTGCCGGATGAACCATGGCGTTACCTTCCCGCTGACTAAGAAGGTTGACGTGAACGGTGATGACGCTGATCCGCTGTTCGTCTGGTTGCGCAGCCAGACGAAGGGGCTGCTGGGGGACAAAGTGAAGTGGAATTTCACGAAGTTCCTAGTGCAACGCGACGGTAAAACGGTGAAGCGTTTCGCCCCCACCACGAAGCCCGAATCCTTGCGTAAGGATATTGAAGCGGCACTGGCTAAATAAAGTATTTACCGCCGCTAGGCGGAAGTAATCTCGATTCCTAGTTCCGCCGCTAAGCGGTCAATCCGGTCCACCCAGGCGAGTGCTGACACGTCGGAAGGCATCCGCCAGTCACCGCGCGGCGACAGGGAACCGCCAGCCATCACTTTCGGGCCATTCGGCATCGCTGAACGCTTGAATTGCGAGGAGAAGAACCGCCACATGAACAAACGCTCCCAGTGCAAGATTTCCGGCAGCTGGTAGGCGACCTTCTCATCCTCGGGGAAGCCGGCAGGCCATTCGCCGCGACTGTTGTCCGCCCAGGCGCCCTCGGCCAAGAAAGCAATCTTCTCTGGGCGCATCCCCCAACGCAGCATGTAGTACAGGTTGAAGTCCTGCAGCGGGTAGGGGCCAATCTTCGCCTGCGTGGACTGGGGTTTTTCACCCGGCTTCGCGGGAATCAGCTCCGGGCTGATCTCCGTATCCAAAATGGCTAGCAGGGTGCGGTTGGTGTCCTCACCGAACTGGTGGGAGGAAACCACCCAGCGAATCAGATGCTGAATCAAGGTCTTTGGGACTCCCGCGTTGACGCCGTAATGGCTCATCTGGTCGCCCACGCCGTAAGTGCACCAGCCCAGTGCCAGCTCTGAGAGGTCACCGGTGCCCAAAACTATGCCGCCTTGATGGTTCGCAAGTCGGAACAGGTAGTCGGTACGCAGACCTGCCTGCACATTCTCGAAAGTAATATCGTAGACCGATTCCCCTTCAGCGTAGGGATGACCCATGTCGGAAAGCATTTGCTGCGCAGCGGGACGAATATCAATCTCTGAGAAAGTCACCCCCAGTGACTGCGATAGGTCGATGGCGTTTTGCTTCGTGAAATCAGAGGTGGCAAAACCAGGCATAGTGTAAGCCAAGATGTCGGTGCGGGGGCGACCCAGCAAGTCCATCGCCCGGGCAGCCACAATCAGCGCATGCGTGGAATCAAGGCCACCCGATACGCCAATCACGATTTTTGGGTTGCCAATCGCCTGCAGGCGTTTCACCAGGCCGTGCACCTGCACGTTGTAGGCCTCATAGCAGTCCCGTTCCAGCTGGCTGGGGTCGTCGGGGACGAAGGGGAACCGGTCGATGCTGCGAATCAGCGGGATTTCGGTGGTCGGCGGTTCCAGCTCAAACTTGACCTGCACAAAATCGGTGGCTTCTAGCTCTTGTACGCGATTGTCATCATAGGAGCCATTGCGCATTCTTTCCGAATGGAGACGCTCCACGTCAATATCTGAAATGGAGTAGGTGATTCCGGCGGCGAAACGCTCAGATTCCGCTAGGAGACGTCCGTTCTCATAGATCATGGTCTGGCCATCCCAAGCCAGGTCTGTGGTGGATTCGCCTTCACCGGCAGCAGAGTAGAGGTAGGCGGCCGCGCAACGGGAGGAAGCTGACTGGCAGAGCAGATGCCGATCATCTGACTTACCTACCGTGATGGGGGATGAGGAGCTATTGGTCAGGACGGTCGCGCCCGCCAAAGCGGCCTTCGCGGAGGGAGGGATGGGCACCCACATGTCTTCGCAGACCTCGGTGAACAGGGTAAATCCGGGCACATCCTCGCACATGTAGAGCAGGTTGGTGCCGAAAGGTGCGGTCTGTCCCGCGACCTCCACCCAGGAGTCGGGGGTTTCGGTGCCGAGGGCGAAGTGTCGCTTCTCGTAGAACTCCCGGTAGTTAGGAATATAGGATTTCGGGGCGACACCCAAGATAGTGCCGCGGTGCATGGTGAGGACACAATTGTAGAGGCGGTTGCCGACCCGTAAGGGGGCGCCCACCACTAGGATGGTCATCAGCTCAGCGGTCTGTTTCAAGGTTGTGGAAATGGCCTCATCTACCTCATCCAGCAGCACCTGATTTAGCAAAATGTCGTCGAGGGCGTATCCGCTTAGGGAAAGCTCCGGGAAGACCGCTAAAGCAGTGTGCTGCTGGGCGAGGTCGCGGGCAGCTGAGATAATAGTTTCAGCGTTCTTGGCGGGCTGAGCCGGAGTCACCGGGAGGGTGACGGCGGCGGCGCGGATTAGACCATGACGGTAAATATTACGAAAATCCATGCCGCTATTATCTCACTGTTTTGATTATTGCCGCTAGGGCGTGGGGTATCAGAAACGCAGTTTGCTCTCGCGTGAGAGGTCAGCTTCGGTGGCTTTCACGAAGCCTGTTCCGCTGACCATCCGGTGTCCGATCCACAGTGCGGCGAAGATCGGGATTGTCAGGTATGAGGAGATGATTCCCCACACGTCGAAGGTCACGAAGAGGGCCTCATAGTTTTGCCCGATTACCACAATGGAACACAGAGCGAGGGCGGCGATGGGGCCGAAGGGGAAGAAGCGGGCTGCGAAAGGGAGCTCGTCGAGGGTGTGCCCCTGCGCGAGGAAGGCTTTGCGGAAGCGGTAGTGTGACCAGGCGATACCCAGCCAGGCAATGAAGCCTGAGAGGCCTGAAATGTTCACTAGCCAAGTGTAGGCACTGCCGGTACCGATTAGTGAGGTGAGGAAGCAGAAAGCACCTACCGCGGTGGTGGCCAGCAACGCATTGACGGGCACGCCGCGCCGATTCACTTTTCCGAAGCTGGCCGGGGCGATGCCTTCATGGGCGAGGGCGTACAGCATTCGGGTGGAGGCGTAGAGGCCAGAGTTACCGGCGGAAAGAATCGAGGTGAGGATGACTGCGTTCATCACTGAGGCTGCCGCCAGCACGCCAGCTTTATGGAAAATAATGGTGAAGGGGGAGATAGCGATAGCGGAAACATCGGAATCTAGGAGGTTCGGGTTGGTGTAGGGAATCAAGAACCCAATGACTGCGATAGCTCCCACGTAGAACAGCATGATGCGCCAGAATACGGCGTGAATCGCGCGGGGAATATCCCGTTCGGGGTGCTCTGATTCGCCGGCTGCGACGCCCACCAGTTCGGTGCCTTGGAAGCTGAAGCCAGCGATCATGAAGACGGCGAGGATACCGCCGAAGCCATTAACGAAGGGTGCTTCCTCTAGCGTCCAGTTGGAGAAGCCGGGGGAGGAGCCCCCAAGGATGCCAAGAATCATGGCGACGCCAACGATCAGGAAAACGATGACGGTGACCACTTTGATGGCGGCGAACCAGAACTCGCCTTCGCCGAAAGCCCGAGCGGACAGGTAGTTGAGGACGAAGAGGATGGCTAAGAAGATAGCGGACCAGATCCAGCTGGGAACCTCTGGTAGCCAATACCTCATGACGAGGGCGGCTGCGACCAGCTCTGCGGCCACGGTGATCGCCCAGTTGAACCAGTAGTTCCAGCCGATGGCGAAGCCGAAGGAAGGGGAAACGAAACGGCTGGCGTAGGTTTGGAAGGAGCCAGCGACGGGAATATAGGCGGCCATTTCGCCTAGTGACTGCATGAGTAGGAACACCATGGCGCCAATCACCGTGTAGGCCAATAGTGCGCCGCCGGGGCCAGCTTGACTGATGGTGGCGCCGGAAGCGACGAACAGGCCAGTGCCGATGGCACCGCCAATCGCAATCATCATGAGGTGGCGGGCGCGTAGGCCACGCTCTAGGCGGTTTCCGCTGGGGGCGGTCTGGTTGTTGTCTGAGTTTTCTCCGGGCAGGGTCTGGGGTGCAGTAGCACTGCTGTTGTTATTGGTTTGCATGAGCTTGTGTCCAGAGCAGCAAGAGGCATGAAAACTAGTTCATGCCTCTACACTGAAAGTCTGGATTGCCTCCTCGGCTAAATAACCGTCATTGCTTGACGGGCAATTGATAATTCTTCGTTTGTGGGAACCACTAGGACTGTTACAGCAGAGTCCTCGGTTGAAATAATGCGTGGTTCCTTGGAGCGAGTCTGGTTCTTTTCTTCATCCAGCTTCACACCCATGAAGGCCAAACGATCACACAGGTAGGTCCGGATTTTGGCGTCATTTTCGCCAATGCCAGCCGTGAAGGTAAGTGCGTCTAGGCCACCCATAATCGCTGTATAGGAGCCGACGTACTTCAAAAGGCGGTGCACGTAAACGTCCATTGCGGCGCGTGCATCCGGGTTGCCCTCCTGGATCAACTTGGCTATCTCTCGCATATCAGTGCGTCCGGTTAAGCCCTTCATCCCGGACTGCTTATTGAACAAATTATCAATCTCATCAATGGTCATGCCGGCTTGACGGACCAAGTGGAAGACCACTGCCGGGTCGATATCCCCGGTGCGTCCACCCATGACTAGTCCTTCTAGCGGGGTCAGACCCATTGAGGTTTCTACCGCTTCACCGTTTACGACGGCGGAGGCGGAAGCTCCGTTTCCTAGGTGGAGCACAATCTGTTTGAGGTCGTCGCGACCTAGTTTTGCGCTAACTGTCTGGGAAACAAACTGGTGGCTGGTGCCGTGAGCGCCGTAACGGCGGATCTCATATTTTTCGGCAACAGATTTTTCCAGCGCGTAAGTAGCTGCTTCGGCTGGGAGGTGCTGGAAGAAGGCGGTGTCGAAGACCGCAACGTGGGGAACGTCGGAGAGTAGCTCCATAGCTACTTCGATGCCTTTGAGGTGTGCCGGGTTGTGCAGGGGTGCCAGCGGGCTCAGGTCGCGAATCTTCTGGTGGACGGCAGTGTCAATTACGGCCGGACCATCAAAGTATTTGCCGCCCTGCACGATGCGGTGACCGACGGCCACAATATTGGCTTCTGCCAAGTTGGGGCCTTTTTCTTCAAAGAGGTCGAGGACGTAGCGCAGTCCCACGCCGTGATCGGGGATCGGAACGTCCAGCTCGGTTTCTTCGCCATTGTAAGTGTGCTCGATTCGGCCGGTGTCGCCAATACGCTCAACTAGACCAACAGCCAAGGAGGTCCCTTGGTCCGGGTCCACCAACTGGTATTTGATGGAGGAAGAACCGGAGTTGATAACAAGCACGGTGCGTTGGGTCATGACGTTCCTTTAACTAACAGGTAAAGATAGTTTAAAATTATCTTTACGGAATGGATTGTATAACAGGGTTGGGGTTTACGAAAGTCCAGTAATAAAACCGTTACTTTGCGAGGGAGCCGCCCTCGACGGATTGTGCCTGAACAGCGGTGATAACTACCGTGTTCACGATGTCTTCCACTAGGGCGCCGCGAGACAGGTCGTTCACCGGACGCTTCAAGCCCTGCAAGATCGGGCCTACAGCGGTCGCCCCTGAAGTGCGCTGCACAGCCTTGTAAAGGGCGTTACCGACCGACAGGGACGGGAAGATATAAACATTGGCCTGTCCAGCTACCGGGGAGCCCGGCATCTTGGAAGCGCCAGTGTGCGGGTCGTAGGCGGCATCGAATTGGAGCGGGCCGTCCGCCACTAGTTCTGGGGCCTTCTCCTGCAAAATGGCGGTGGCTTCCTTCACGGCGTCCACGTCAGGTCCGGAACCGGAGTTACCGGAAGAGTAGGAAATCATCGCAATCTTCGGATCCACGCCGAAAGCCACGGCAGTTTCAGCAGAGGAAATCGCAATATCAGCCAGCTGCTCCGGAGTCGGGTTCGGGTTCACCGCACAGTCACCGTAAACATGCACCTGATCGGGCATCAGCATCAAGAAAACAGAGGAAACAATGGAAGTTCCCGGCTTTGTCTTAATGGTCTGGAAGGAGGGGACAATGGTGTGAGCCGTGGTGTGGGCGGCGCCAGAAACCATGCCGTCAGCGTCACCGAAGTACACCATCATGGTGCCGAAGAAGGACACATCCTGTACCTTCTCACGGGCCTGCTCCAAGGTGACGCCCTTCTTGGCGCGGAGCTTAGCGAACTCAGCGGCGTACTTCTCTACCAGTTCCGGATCATGGTTCGAAATGACCTTGGCGGCATCAATGTTGAGCTCCAACTCTGCGGCGCGGGCGCGGACAGCTTCCTCGTCACCAATCAAAATCAGGTTCGCCACATCCAAAGCCAGCAGCCGGTCGGCAGCCTGCAGTACGCGGTCATCCTCGGGCTCGGGCAAAACAATAGTCCGCTTGTGCTGGCGGGCTCGCTCCACCAGGTCCAACTGGAACTGGAGCGGAGTAACGACGCCAGAAACCTGAGTGTCCAGCAAAGCATCCAGCTGATCACCGAAAGCCTCACGCAGCGTCTGCGCGGCAGTGTCGGCTGAAAGCTCATTCACAGCAGCGATGCTGAGGTTCAAGTGGGCTAGTTCTTCCTTCAGGTGGCTGGCTTTACGTTCCGGGTTGCCCGCATCCACGACTAGGACGCCCGCAACAGTCGCGTGATGAGCCTGAGCGGTAGCCAGTGCGGTGCGCACCCCCTGGCAGGGGCAGCCGTGCCGGTTAGACAACACCAGCAGCACCGGGGAACCTGTGTTCACCGCAATGTCAAGGTTGGTGCCGAACTCATCCCAGCCGCCAATGAAAGCGTAATCAGAACCGGCTGAGATGATAGCGTCGGAATCCAACTGACGGAACTTCTCCACAATCTCCGTCATCTTCGCGTCAGGGTCAGAAAGGAAAGCCTTGTAGGTTGCACCAGTGGGCATGCCTTCACCCAGTTGCAGGGTGCGCTCATTCGTCAAATACCGGAACAGGGAAACGGACTGGCCCTTTTCCTCCAGAATCTGCGTGAGTCCCTTGATTACGGCGTCGCGGGCCTCAACGGGGGCAACAGTCAACACTGACAATTTGCGAGACATAGGATTCCTTCCCAAAAGAAAATGGTGTGAATAGTCTTTCCGTTGCCAATGTTAGTACGTTCCAGTCCAATATGGGTCCCCAGACCTATGTGAATCGCCACAATGTTACGGATTGAACAATGTGGCGATTCACTGGTTCTGCACTAGCGCAGGGTGCCGCGTGGATGAAGGCTTATTTCGGCTCTTCCATGCGGAGCAAGACGCGCTCAGGAGACACCACTGAGAGACGGTCGGTTGCTTTCTCTGCGGCCGTACCAGGGAAGGCCAAAGCCGGATCGAAAGGTAGCGGACGCTGAGCTGAACGGGCCTTAGCAGCCCACAGAGTCAGAATCCAAGAAACTACCGTCCACAACAGGATTACCAGCAGACCGTGGGAGAGCGGGATTCCGCCGCCCACAATATTGGTGCGGATACTGGCAGCCAAGTGTGTCATCGGAAGCAGAGGCGAAATAATCTGCAGGAACTTCGGTGCGGTCTCGATCGGGAAGGTCGCGCCCATGGAGGAAATCTGCAAGATCAGTAGCACGACCGACACGAAACGCCCTCGGTACCCCAAGGTGGCAACGCAAGCCTGGTTGATGGAAACGAAACAGATCGAAGCCAAGACCATGATTGCAGTGAGCGTGCCCAAGTTCTGCGCATTCAAATCCAGAAGCAACTGCAGACCCACAACTGCCGCGAGTGCCTGCAAGATGCCCAGCAGCACCGTGGTAGTGAAGGAGCGGGTTGCGGACAGCCACCACTTCTCGTTCTTGAAGCGGCGGGCGTCCAAAGCCGGGAACACGAAGAACATTGCGATGGAGCCCACATACAGTGCCAGAGCGATAAAGAAGGGGGCGAAACCGATGCCGTTATGGGAAGCCGGATGGAGGCGCTGACTATCGACCTTAATCGGATGTCCAGCAGTCTTCGCTACCGCAGCGGCTGAAGCATCAGAGAAGCTCGGGATCTTATCCGCTCCCTCCTGTAGCTTTTCCGCCAGGGTGTCGGCACCCTCATTGAGCTTTTGGGAGCCATCCGCCAAACGCTCAGAGCCGTCAGCTAGTTCACGCGCACCAGAGTGTGCGTCACCCAGCTTATTGGCGAGGGTGTTCGCGCCGGAAGCCGCCTGCGTTGCGCCAGACTGCAAGGACTTGCCGCCATCTTGTGCGGTCACCAAGCCGCCGTAGAGGCGGGTCGCGCCACTGGCAGCCTGCTTCGCTCCATCCGCCAAACGCGGGGTCTGGGCAGCCAACTGCTGAGAGCCATCCGCAATCTGAGTGGAAGCGGCGGCTAGGCGATCCGCCCCGGAAACTAGCTCAGCGGAACGGTCAGCCAACATGGCGGAGCCGCCAGCCAGGTTACGAACGCCCGGAACAATCCGGGTGGTCAGGCCTTCATGCAGGCTCTGCGCTGCGGCGCCAGCCTTTGCTACGCCGGCATCGAGACGGTTCATGCCGTTCTTTAGCTGCGCGAAGCCGCCCAGCAGAGTGTTCGGTGCCTGCGCCGGGTCAGCTGACTGGAAAGCAGTATCCAGCTGGCCGAGGCCGGCAGAGAGCTGATGTGCGCCGGCGCTGAGCTGCGCAGCTTGGGGAGCTGCGGCGTTCACCTTGTCGGAAAGCTGCTTAGCCCCCGCGGAGAGTACCTTCAGCTGTTTCGCCAGCTCAGTGCTACCGGCGGAGAGCTGCCGTAGCTTCGGCTGGCTGGCTTTCATGCCATCGAGTAGCTGAGTGCTGCCCTGATCTAGCTGGCTAATGCCACCCTGTAGTGCGGTTGCTCCGGCAGCAAGCGGTTTCGCCTGCGTAGCGGCTTCATCTAGTTTTTGGACCAGTTGGGCGGAGCCAGCTTCCAGCTGCGTCACGGCTGCGGGAATCTGGGAGGCTTGCGCCAGTTTCTCTAGCTGGGGGCCGGCTTTAATGATTGCCTGGTTGAGCTGATTTGCCCCCGCGGCTACTTTCTGGTTACCGGCCGCTACTTTACCGGCGCCAGCCTGGGTGGCGGTTGCGCCGCCTTTCACCTGGTTAGCCAGTTGTGACCAGCCGGGAATTCCTGGAATACCTTTGGCGCGTAAACCTGCGTCAAGCTGGGTGCAAACCGGATCGGTGGGGAGGGCCTGGCAGAGCTTCACCAGTGAGGCAACAATCTGCGCATTTGCGTCAGTGCCTTGGCTGAGGGTGCCCAGCGAGGTGTGGAGCTGGTCGGCGCCAGCTTGGGCTGCCTGCGCGCCGGCCGCTAGCTGCCCCGCCCCGGTCTTTAATTGGTTTACCTGCGCGGGAAGCTGATCGGCGGCAGCGAGGGGAGCGGTAGCGGTCTTGAGCTGTTTCAAACCGGCGTCCAGTTGTCCCACGCCATCGCGCAGAGTTGGTTGCGCTGGGTCGGTGCCCGGGGATAGTTGTGCAATGACTTTCGCAATGCCGGCAAATAGTGGCGGAGTCTGAGATTTCAGCTGCTTGGTGCCGTCATGTAGTGCGTTAACCCCAGAGTAGAGGGAGGGCTTACCGTCAACGATGCCAGGCTGGAACTGCTTAGCGACTGCACCGACGCCCTGATTCACCTGGTCGGCGCCAGCGCTGAGCTGAGCTGAACCGTTCGCCAGCATTAGTGCACCATCAGCCAAGCTGGGCTGATCTGGGGTGGTGGCGGGGTCGCTAAGTTTCATCTGTGCGGCCAACTGGTCTACGCCGCCTGCCACCTGTTGGGCTCCTTGTTGCAGCTGTTTGGTTGCGGCGGCGGCCTTCTGGAGGCCCTTTTCATACTTTACGCTACCGGCCACCAGCTGCCCGGTGGCGTCGCGTAGGGTCGGGTTGGTGGGGTCGTTTCCAGCTTGGAGAGCTTGAGCTAGCTGCTGGGAGCCCGCTACGTACGAGGGTGTGCTCGGGTCGTTTGAGGTTGTCATGCCGGCTAGGAGGGCGGCGGCGCCATTCTTTAGTTGGTCAACGCCGCCGGTGTAACCGTGCACGCCGGTGGATAGTTGCTTCGCGCCGGCCTGGGCTTGCTGCGTGCCACTGTTTAGTTTCTGGACGCCTTCATTGAGGGCGACTGCGCCGGTCGCAATCTGGCCGTTAGCGGAGTTCAACTGGACCGCGCCGGAGGCTAGTTCACGTAAACCGGTGACCAAGCGGGTGGTGCCATGAGCCAGTTCATGGTTACCGCTGGCCAGTTTCTGGGCCCCATTCTTTAGCTGCCTAGTACCGTCGGCTAGAGTTTCGGTGCCGTCACTGAGCTTTTTTGCTCCTTCAGAGAGTTCCCCGGTAGCGTCTTCAAGCTTACCGGCGCCGTCTGCGGCTTCGTCCATCCCTTCGTGGATGCTGTCAATGGAGACGAGGACGTTATCAATGTAGCGTTCTGCGCCATCCCCGGCAACGATGTTTTCTAACTCTCGGGAGACGCTTTGCGCCATGGTGCCGGCTAGGTAGTTGACCCCGTCATCGGTATCTAGTTTTAGGACTGAGGGCTCCACTTTATCTGCGTCATCCCCGGCTAGGCCGGTGAGGTTTTTAGAAAATCCGGCGGGGATGGTGAGGACTGCACGGTAGGTGCCGTTGGTGAGGCCGTCACGGGCGGTCTTTTGATCCGTTAGTTTCCAGTTGAAACCGACTTCTTCATCATCTTTGGGGTGGGTGAGGCGGTCACTGAGTTCGGTGCCCACATCAATCCGTTTTTCATCCCCGCTGGGGGTGGTTGCGGTAGCGGGAGAGTCTAGGTTCACTACGGCTGCGTCAAGCCGATCAAGTCGGTTCAAGGGGTCTTCGTAAGTCCACGTGAGGAGACCACTGTAGAGCAAGGGGACGCAGATAACTGCTGCGATAATAATCCCGTTTGCGATTCTATTTCCGGATAGTCGTTTCACGATTATTCCTTTCGAGTATCATTAATAAAAACGATACACTCCTGTATCCATGTCGGCAATGTGTCGCAGGGTGATACATGAGACAATGTTTCGTGGAAAGAAGGGAAGACCGTGAAAAGTTTCACTATTCAACTTGGATCTGGGCGAGGTGCAGGAAAGATTGTGACCCCGCGACGCGCCGCAACTAGGGCAAAGCTGGTTTCCGCGACGCGTGAACTCATCGCTGAGCGGGGTGTTGCTGCCACCTCGGTGGAAGAAATTTCAGAGCGGGCAGGATTTACCCGCGGCGCATTCTATTCAAACTTTGACGATATTTACGACATTCTCACTATTGTTTCCGCCCAAGAGTTCGCAAAACTGCAAGAGGGCCTGAAGGAGGCATGGGAGCGGGTCTTGGCTGAGAACCCGAATAATGCCCTGTCGTTGAGCGAGATTGCGGAAAAACTTTTGGCCGCCATCCCTTTGGGGAAAGACTTCTATCTGATCCAGTCGGAGCTGGCATTATTGATGGTTCGCAAACCGGAGCTACGTCAAAAACTTGCGGTCCCGCGGGAGCTTTTCCATCAGGAGCTGGGTAGTTTCTTGGAGCTGTCTTTGCGCGCCCTCGGCCTGAAACTGCGGGGCGACCGCCGCGCTATCACCGAGACGATTGTGGCTTTGCTTCGTCACGCCTCGGAGGCAGCTTTGACCAGTGGTCGCACTGAAAACCTGATTGATCCCAGTGAGCACGCCCGGATTATTATCCCGGTCCTCATGGAAGCGGTCACTGAGGAAGCTAGGGGTCACGAAAGCAAATAGCTACAGTCAGGCCGGCGTTGAGACGATCTCTTACTGGGTGCGCTGGTCAGAGAGAATCTCCCGCTTGTTAGCCCGTCGGTTTAAGTAGAGGAGTGCAAAAGCGGAAGCGGACCCGACCGCAGCGACAGCAGTGATCAGTATGAAAATGTAGTTGAATGCGGTCTTCGGGTCGCCCGGCAAGCTGTCCAGAATGTAGCCGTTGAGCTGCAAAGCCCAAAGAATTGAAGCGAAAGCCATAAAAGAGTTCACGCTCATGGCGGAGCCGACCAGCTCATGCGGCAGGTTAAGTTCCGCGACGGGCGCCTGTTGGAGGGCTTTAGCCATCATAATGACAAAAGCGGAGAGGGAAATAATGATGAGTGCGGGAACCGTCCAGGATTTTTCACCCGGCACCATAATCAGCGTAAACAGGACCGCTCCGGACGCCAGCATGGTGATTCCCAAGGTGAGAGTGCTGGATTTGAAGATATGGTCAGCTAGGTAGCCGCCGACCAGGCCGCCACCGAGGCCGAGGACGAGGGCGTTCACGGTTGCGTAAGTGCTGGCTGTGGTTTCACTCATCTGGTAGACGCGAACAAAGAACGGTGTCGTGTAAACCAAAGTGGTGTAAACCCAGTACACGCAAAGACCGACGAGGCCGGCCAGCCAAATACGCGGGAATTTGAGGGTTTGGATGAGACCTTGGAAGGCTTCTTTGCTGGAGACTGCGACCACCTCGGTATCCTCACTGACTTCGCCGTCTTTCGCGGGATCTTTCGGCACCCATAGGTAGATGAACAGAATCATGGGCAAAGTCAGCAGCGCATAGATCACCATGATGCTTTGGAAAACCAGCATCATGCCGCTGAAGAGGGCAAGCGTGGCGATGGCTATCCCGTTCAGGAGGGCTTCTCCGCCGGCGCGGAATGCAGTGAGTGCGCCGAAGCCGATTCCTTTATTGTTTTCCCCTGAAAAGAGCACGACTCCTTTCAGGACGGCTGGCCAGAAGATGGCATCCCACACACCCCAGGTGAAAGTAATAATCAGCATGATGGTGAAGCTGGGGCGGAACAAAATCATGATCAGTGCCGTCACCAGACGGTACGCTAAGCCGGTCATGAGGACATGGCGAACATGGAAACGGTTGTTGATCCAGCCGGCGGGAATGTAGAAGAACACGGCTGTCCCCAGCATGGTGAACAGCAGGCCGAACTGTTGGTCGGTGAGGCCGTAGTAGTCAACAATGCGCTGGTAGAAAGGAATCTTGAAACTCTCGAAAGCTGAGTAAATGATTTGTCCAGAAAACACTACGGTGAGGAATGCGGACAGCTGCTGTTTCGAGTGGAATCCTTGTTTGGCGAGGAAGTTCATGCCTTCTCCTGGCGTATGATGACGTCTAGCTGGGGCAACTATTTCTGCTGCCACTACACTGTTGGCGGCAGGTTGCCTGATGATTGTACTCAGATTTTGTTTCGCTGTAAAAATATGTGCGGTAGTGGGCGCGGAACCCTCGGAATCAGGTAATCTATACGGGTGACTACGAATGCTTTGAACTCAAACCAGTACGGTACTAATGAACGCCCAGTCTTGGTCGTCGATTTCGGCGCCCAGTATGCGCAGCTGATTGCCCGCCGGGTGCGGGAGGCCCGCGTCTATTCTGAGATTGTTCCCCACACCATGAGTGTGGAGAAAATGCTGGAGAAAGACCCGGCCGCCATTATTCTCTCTGGCGGTCCTTCCTCGGTTTATGCCGAGGGCGCTCCCAATGTGGATCCCAGCCTGTTCGAGGCGGGCGTCCCCGTGTTGGGGATCTGCTACGGCTTCCAGGTGATGGCCGCTTCTTTGGGCGGCAAGGTGGGCCGCACTGGCACCCGCGAGTACGGGCACACCGAAACTAAGGTGTCTGAGGGTTCCTGCCTGTTTGCGAACACCCCGCTGGAGCAGTCCGTGTGGATGAGTCATGGGGACGCGGTTCAGGCCGGACCCGAGGGTTTCACGGTGACCGCATCGACGGATCAGACGCCGGTCGCCGCTTTTGAGAATCGGGAGCGTAAACTGTTCGGTCTGCAGTGGCATCCTGAGGTGAAGCATTCAGCTTATGGCCAGTCCGCTTTGGAGAACTTCTTGTATGAGGGTGCCGGTCTGAAACCGACCTGGACGCCCGGCAATATTATTGATGAGCAGGTGGAGCAGATTCGCCGCCAGGTGGGGGATAAGCAGGTGATTTGCGCGCTTTCGGGCGGCGTGGATTCTTCCGTTGCGGCCGCCCTCGTCCACAAAGCTGTAGGCGATCAGCTGACTTGCTTCTTCATTGATCATGGCCTGTTGCGAGCCGGTGAGCGTGAGCAGGTGGAGCGCGATTATGCCGCCACAATGGGCATTAAAGTTGTCACGATTGATGAGTCTGAGCGTTTTTTGAACGCTCTGGCAGGCCTGACTGAGCCGGAAGCTAAGCGCAAAGCGATTGGCCGTGAGTTCATTCGTTCTTTCGAGGCCGCTCAGCGGGAAATGATTGCGCAGGCGGGCGCTGACGGCAAGGATATCGAGTTTTTGGTGCAGGGCACGCTTTACCCTGATGTGGTTGAGTCTGGTGGTGGCGAGGGCACTGCGAATATCAAGTCGCATCACAATGTGGGCGGTCTGCCCGATGATTTGAGCTTCTCTCTGGTGGAGCCCTTGCGTGAACTATTCAAGGATGAGGTCCGGATGATTGGCCGTGAGCTGGGCGTGCCGGAAAAGATTGTTGCCCGCCAGCCTTTCCCCGGCCCCGGCCTGGGTATCCGCATTATTGGTGAGGTGACTTTTGACCGGTTGGAGACGCTGCGTGCAGCGGATTTGATTGTGCGTGAAGAGCTCACTAAGGCTGGTCTGGATGAGGAGATTTGGCAGTGCCCGGTGGTGCTGTTAGCGGATGTGCGTTCTGTGGGCGTGCAGGGCGATGGTCGTACCTATGGTCATCCGATTGTGTTGCGACCGGTTTCTTCCGAGGACGCGATGACGGCTGACTGGACCCGCCTGCCCTACGATATTTTGGCGAAGATTTCTAACCGGATCACTAACAGTGTGCCTGATGTGAACCGGGTGGTTTTGGATGTGACTTCCAAGCCGCCGGCGACTATTGAGTGGGAGTAAGCCTGGAAAGCTTAGTGCATCAATGCTGCATTTAGAAGAAATTAACGAATCTAATATTTGGGAAATTCTGAAACTTACAGTTCATGATGACCAAAGTCGTTTTGTTGCAACTAATGCAGTTAGCTTAGCGGAGGCATACTCTCTACGTAATAGTGACGCAAAGGTTTTTCCTTTTGGCGTTTATGCTGGTGATTTGCCGGTTGGCTTTATCATGATCAGCTATGGGCGAGCTGCATCATGGGATAGTGGTCTAACCATTGCCAGAAATAACTATGGCATATTGCGAGTGTTAATAGGGAAAGAACATCAGCACTTGGGGTATGGCAAGAAAGCAGTGGAACTGGCGATAGAGTTTATAAAATCATCGCCATTTGGAGATGCTGAAGTCTGCTGGATTTCCTATGGGGCAGAGAATACTGCCGCGCGGAGGCTGTACTCATCTTTTGGGTTCGTTGAAGACGATGAGATGGTGGGCGACGAAATTCTTGCGACGCTGAAGCTCTGAGTGAGTTACAGTCGCCATTCTTTACCAAGGATGACAACACTTAGAATCCTGTATAGGTCCTACACGCTTGGAATACTAGCCAGGTTCTATTCCCAGCACTCTCGCTGAGATTAGTTGGACTTTAGTCTCTATCAGAGCGTATCTATTTGTGAACACACTGAAAATGGTATGGCTGTAATGCTGTAATTCTTTGTAATTAACAGTCGATTCTCGGGAGAGGTAACCTGTTCGTCGTGTGAATTTGGATTTCTGATACTAAAATTTTGCCACGTTACAGAACAGCCTTTCCGTACGTCAAGCCGTATAAGCGAGAAGCTTCTATGTAGTTCCCTAATATCACGAGCGCGAGGTGTGGGATACGACTTGTGGAAGCTTGGTTCTATTATGTGGATTGCACGCCATGGTTAGACGCCATGTTTGTGTATTTATGATGAGAAGTCATTATTAGAGACAAAAATACTATGGTTTATGTGTGAGAAGAAGTTATCACGGCAGTGAAACCGATTGTAAATGCATTATTCTTCATGTTCATAAGTTGGGAAATCCTTCCATCGACATTGAGCTATCTCCGCTTCTGTCTGCAACACATCATAAAGAAGTGTCCGATGTGATACGTGGCTGGTCTATGAGGTATTGTTCAGAAGTCGCATTGAAGTCCGTAATGTTTGTTATAGTGGTGTGATTCTAAACATTCTTTTAGAGTGATGTTTGACGGGGTTTGAGAGGGCTGTGAGTATGGAAATAAAAATAAATAATTGCAATAGTGTAGACGAGGGTATCGTTGTTATAGAAGAAAATCGTCTGAACATTAAGTATGCCGTTAACGGTACCGGCAAGACTACTATTTCCAAGGCGCTTCAAGCGTTTTTGTCAGGCAATGATGAGGAGAAAAAGAAACTAATACCGTTTAAGTTTCGCGAAACTGATTCTGGGGTAGAGCCCGATCTATCTGGGTATGAAAGATTTCGAAGTGTAGCTGTTTTTGATGAAGAGTACGTTCAAAGTTATGTGTTTCAAGCAGATGAGATTATTAAGAATAGCTTTGAGATTTTTGTTAAAACTGCTAACTATGACCGATACGAATCTGAGATTGCTGAGTTGATCAGTTGTGTAAGTAGTTCATTTGCTGAAGACTCTGATTTGGGGGATTTAATCTATGTTTTTGAAACTTTCGTACGTAGTTTTGGTAAAGCTAAAAGTGGATACTCTAAAGCTGGAGAGATAGCTAAGGGACTTGGTAAAGGTAATAATATAGATAATATTCCTAGTGGTCTTGAAGTCTATGAACCCTATCTACATTCACCCTCAAATGTCGACTGGCTCAGATGGCAGCTTGCAGGCAAAGAGTACCTCGAAATCGCGGATACCTGTCCGTATTGTGCTAGCAATTTGCAGGAGTCGCATCGAGACACTATTTTAGACGTAGGAAATGAATACGATCGCAACTCAGTTACAAAGCTGACTCGTCTACTCACAGTTTTTGATGGTCTGAAGCCATACTTGTCAACTGACACTACGACCAAGCTTACACAAATATATAAGAGCTCTATAGGGCTAACAGATAATCAAATTAAGTACTTGATTGAGATTAAAGACCAAGCTAATAATGTACTGCAACAACTGAATAAGTTGAAATCTCTTGGTTTTCACACGCTCAAATACTCTGAGAGTATAAGAGATGCGCTCGCAGAGTACAGAATTTCGATTTCAGAATGCTCTAATCTGCAATCAGAGCTGATGGGTAACATAGTAGAAGAACTAAACTCGAGATTGGATAAGGTGATTGAAGTAGCTGGAAGACTGCAGGGTCAGGTTAATCAGCAAAAGAGGCACATAAAAAATACAATTGATAAATATAGTAAAGAAATAAATGACTTCTTGTTTTATGCTGGCTACAAGTATCAAGTCTCAATTGAATATGAAGAAGATAGCAATTATCGTTTGTTGCTAAGGCATATCGATAGCAATAGTCGTCTTGAGAATGCTAACGAGCATCTCAGCTACGGAGAGCGAAACGCGTTTGCTCTAGTGCTTTTTATGTATGAAACCATTAGTAACAATGTTGACTTGGTGATTTTGGATGATCCGATATCGTCTTTTGATGGAAACAAGAAGTTTGCTATTTTGAACATGCTATTTATGGGGAAGACGAGCCTTAAAAATAGTACCGTCCTGCTCTTTACTCACGAATTCGGTACTGTTATTGATGCTATCAAGAATATGTCGGGAAAGATTGAACCGTCTCCTACAGCGAGTTTTCTGTCGAATAAAGATGGGGAGCTTGTCGAACTGCCCATCCGTGGGCAAGACATAAAATCTTTCGTGAATATAGCGGAAGCTGCATTTGTCTCGAATATTGATTCTCTGAATAAGCTAGTGTATTTTCGTCGTTTGCAGGAGATGGAAGGGGATAAGGGGATTGCTTGGCAACTGGCCTCAAATGTTTTCCATAGGAGGGAAAATCCAACGGTTAAGTGCGAAGATGGAACATTTCGTGAGATGACGGATACGGAGATTGAGAGAGCGTCACTGGAAATCCGAAGTCGGATTCCAAATTTTACTTATGAGAATGAGTATCAAAAAACACAGGACGTAACTCTGCTAATAGATTTGTATAGAAAGAGTAGTAGCAACTATGAAAAGATGCAGCTATTTCGAATAATATTCAATGAGAATCATTCTAATGACGTGATTAGAAAGTTTATCAATGAATCGTTTCATGTTGAAAATGATTATCTCTTTCAGCTGGATCCTCGTGACTATGACACGATACCACAATATGTGATAGCCCAATGCAATCAAGAAATCCGTAGAGTAGAGGATGAAATGCAATCTGGATTTTCCACTGCCTGACTCAATCTTAAGGGATCCTCTTTTCGTAAAAGTAGTATATGTGGAGTGTTGCATAGTAGATACAATTATGTGATGCAATATTGCTGGCAGGCTATGTGGTGGTTGTTGGCAGTATCAGCCTAAAGACCACTCTGCTGTAGTAAAGGATGAAGCTCGTGGTAAAGCGCAATGAAGCCAAATTGAATAGACCAACTAGCGTTTCAGCACCTCTAATCACCCGCTATTTCCATGATGTGCAAAAGCGCGCCTGCTTACCTGAGCAGACATTTAGTGCGCGTACGCCTTTTCTCCAGCTTGCTTTTTCAGAACTACAAAAAGGTATTCTTCCGCCAGAGATAACTAAAGAAATCTTTAAAAAGGATAATAAATCCAGTAGCCGTAGCCTTATCGTCTCGCTGGTGACGGTAGAGCGCAATGATATGAAGTCTGGGCTGCTGCTTGTTCCTTGTACTGTGGACAAAAAGGGAGTTCTCTCTGGCAGCCCTGCTGACGGTGAACCCTGGATTCCGGCGCAGTGGTTGGAGTATCCCGGGAACACCAATTTCACTATTGGTACGCTTGCTGATTTCTGGAGCTTTCGCGTCAGCACTGGAGTGTCTCAAGCCTCCCGGGTAGATACTTGGGCAGATTATCTTTCCTATGCGATTTCGTTGTTTGAAAGTGTCGTGGGGAAGAAACTGGGCGACTGGGAGGAGTCGTTCGATGCCGATTCGACTTTGAGTGTAAGTTCTGAAACCTGCTATCTCATTGTTGGTGAGAACATTATCGCGAATAAGGCGATTGTTGAGTTATATTCTGTTCTCGAAAAGGTGTTAGCGGCTCACCCAGTTCCGTTATATGAGAAACTCGTTTCGGTTCAAGACTTTACGCAGAGAATAGACACTGCTCTATCCGATCAGGAGACGCATGTTGAAAGCATGCTGAAGTCGTGCGCAAATATGGGAAGCAAGTTTCCGCTGACACCATCGCAACGCACTGCGCTCCACGGGTTCTTGGCTGATGACGAGGGCGATGTCACCGCAGTTAGTGGACCGCCGGGCACCGGGAAAACTACGATGCTTCAAGCGGTAGTTGCGAACCTTGTAACACGGCATGCGCTGCGTGGAGCTGATGCTCCACTGATATTGTGTACGTCAACCAATAATCAAGCGGTTACGAATATTATCGATTCGTTTAGCTCAGTAGGTACGCAAGAGGCGGGCGGGGTAGATGCTCGTTGGCTACCAGATGCAGCCGTTTCTGGTGGTTTACGTCCCCTGCATGGCTTGGCTACTTACTGTCCGTCCGTTTCAAAGTATGAGACAGCTAAAAAACTTGGTTACCTCGTTGACAGTGTGAAAAAAGCTGGCGTGTACACGGATTATTCGACCTTGGAATACACCAAATTAGCTATTGCATATTTTCAAAGACAAGCGTCAGCATATCTTCGATTCGGCCCAATGGAGGCAGCGGCCAGTGTTGCGGCTATTCAGCGGAAACTCAGGCAGCAACTAGCGAATATTGACTACCGTCGTCGTCAACTTATCATGAGTTTCAAAGACTATATAGAAACCCCCAACCCTGCCCAGGTGAAAGCCCAAGAAGAAGAACGCAACACCAAAGCAAAAGAATGTGAAGAATACCAGCAGGCCATACGCCGTTGGCAGGCAATAAAAGACTCTAAGCAAAGCTTTTTGAAGAGGATTTTTCGGCGTTCTGAACCGGAAGACTTAGTGATCGCTGCAAACAAGCAACTTGGTGAAACGTTCCCGCCGGAAGTGCGAACACTTGCTGGCGTCCTCGACTTCTATCTCCAGGCACTGTCCCAATGCGAGC
This sequence comes from Boudabousia marimammalium, assembly GCF_001936115.1. GTDB lineage: Bacteria > Actinomycetota > Actinomycetes > Actinomycetales > Actinomycetaceae > Boudabousia > Boudabousia marimammalium. The sequence continues at coordinate 262,866 of NZ_MPDM01000002.1, read as the reverse complement.
GTCAATGGCGCGAAGCTGATAACAGTTACGAAAATCTGCTAGCCCTCGTATCTCGGGGGAGGAAAGCTGGTCAAGAACTGGAGAATATCATAGATGAGCTTTGCGCCGAGGGCGTCATAACTGCTGAACATGGTCAGAAGTTTCGTAGCCTTCAATCTCTTCATGAACTCGATGAGCTTCTTGATGTGACGCTGCGGTATCGCGAGTTTTGGTTAGCTGTGCACTATTATGAAGCAACCTGGTTGCGCACAGCAGAGAGTAATTCGTTTGTTCCAGAAGATGATAGGTGGCAAACCACCGAAAGGGTAATGGACAGATACTGGCCACAGGCTTGTGCGTTAACTCCGTGTTTCGTGATGACTGCGTACCAAGTGCCGAGATATTTCTCTTTATGGGCGGGTAAACTGGCTCAACCCCAGTACAGTTTTTCTCGCGCAGATCTGCTCATTGTTGATGAAGCCGGGCAGATAGATACCTCGATTGGTGCTTCAGCCTTCGCCTTCGCTAAGCGTGCCGTTGTTGTGGGGGATGAACGCCAGCTCTCTCCGATCTGGAATATTGATCCTATCAATGATGAAAGGCTTGCTACCGGCGAGGAACACCCCACTGGTGGCGCGCCGGAGCTGAACGGTGTGGAATCGTATTGGGAGACCATGAAGAGGTGTGGTTTAACTGCCTCACAGCCGTCCTCAGTAATGAGAGCAGCCAGTCACGCGGGCAATTGGGCTTATTTAGGATCGTCTGGGCAGCCGTACCCAGGCTTGTTCTTGTCCGAACATTTCCGGTGCCATGCTGGGATTATTGGATTCTGTAACGAACTTATTTATGACGGGAAACTTGTGCCCAGTCGCCCCGACAAAGGCTATCAGCTTGCCGATAAGGTTTCTAACCCGTTCTTGTTTTATCTAGTTCCGGGCACGCAGGACCAAACTGTTGGTTCGAGCCGGGTGAATCAACAGGAGGCCGAAGCCGTAGCCAGATGGATCCGAGACAACTATGAGTTTTTCAAGACACGGTACTGCGGCGAGGATGACGAAGGCGATGCCCGAGTGAGTGAGAAAGCTGTTATCGGTGTCGTTACGCCGTTTGCTGCGCAAGCAGCCCGTATCAGACGTGCCTTACATAAGAGCTGCCCAGATATTGCCCGCAACATTACCGTTGGCACCGCGCATAGTCTCCAGGGTGCAGAACGGCCGGTCATCGTCTTTTCATCGGTTTATGGGGAAACCAGTGAGCGGGCAGCATTTATTGATAATACGTTGGAATTGATGAATGTCGCGGTGTCGCGGGCGAAGGATTTATTCGTGGTCGTTGGCTGCCAAGCACGTTGGCAGGACCAAGGTAGAGTATTTAGTCTAGTGCGCAAATATGCTCAAGTGCCGATTGTTTCTCCTTTTGTTTTTAGCGACGCGCAAGACGCCCTCGGCGATAGGCAAGACACCCTCGGCGACAGCCAAGATGCCCTTGGGGGAGACCAACTTTACGAAAAATCCTACTGGACTGAACAAGGTTATAAGCTCGCTGGGGCTATGTTGAAAGATTGGGGTAGCACTACGAGCGCTAAAGAGCTCAATGCCTCACTGATTGAGGCCGGTTACCTGACCCGTGATGACGCCGGAATGCTATCTCCAACGAGTCGTGGAGCTGAAGTAGGCATTGCAGCATATCTAGGAAAGTCTCGCGATGGTGAAACCTTCGTCAATGTTTGCTATTCGCCGCAGGCTCAAGAGCTGATTCGAGAGTTGTATGGCTAAGGATTGTTCAGCAAGAAGACGTTCGCGAGGTTGTGGCGGGACTGTCGCCTTTCCCTGAGGATGTGTTTGTTCAGGAACAGCCTTGGCTCGCCAATTATTTTCTGCCGTTGATCTCTATCGATTTGGGTCTGTTGCAAGAGGAGTTGCGTGGCACTGTTGTGCATATGTTGAATCCCTTCGAGCCCCATGACGGTTTGATTGGAGAGGGGACTGAGGAGTTCCATACCGAGTTTTGTGGTGAGAACTGGTTGGCTTTCGAGTTGACCGCAGATAACAGGTACCGGTTTTTAGCTAGCGAAGACTATTTCGTTTCCTCACCTACCCATGGGGACGAGGATGAAGACATGGTTGAAGTCATTGAAAAGATGAAAGCTACCTATCAGCGTAGTCGTGAGCGTTTCCAAGCGACTGGGCAGCTGCTGCCTTGGCAGGAAGATAATCCGCAGGCTTTCCTGGATGGTTTCGGTGGGGAAATCTGGTATGGAAACTGGTCTGAGACAGCTCCTGTGCCGCCTGCTTTCAAACTGACAATAGATCCTGCGGACGGCCTGCCTAACGATGGGATTTCCCTGTCCTATCAGGGCAGAGAGTTTCTGTATGTGGGCGAGGTTGCCGGCTACAACTACTGCGGTAGCGGAGCCGACGCTATCTTGCTGTTCTTCGACCCCAAGACAGAATCGTGTTATTTACCTATGATTGGTCGTAAGTATTACAGTACAGTTATAGGTTTTGTGGGTGAGAACAATAGCGTCAGAACGAGAATATTTGGAGTTCATCTTAGAGCAACTATCTGAGCTGGAATCAATAACCTATCGGTCCATGATGGGTGAGTTTATTATCTATTATCGTGGCAAAATCATTGGCGGCATTTATGACAATAGATTTTTGCTTAAGGCCGTAGACTCTGCAAAAGAATACCTGCCAAACCATCGATACGAGTTACCTTACGAGGGTGCCAAAAAGATGCTTTTGATAGAGGAACTGGACAATAAGGAATTTCTAGCTGGTCTACTTAACGCAATGTACGATGATCTACCTGCCCCCAAACCAAAGAGAAAGAAGTAATTATTTCCAGTGTTGCGAAATGTCCGTTTGAGTCAGAATCTAAGCCGTGGCAGATCCGGTCTCTTTGAGTTCCCGGGTCTTTTCCAACTTGCAAATAATTTGTTCTGGAGTGTGCTTCGTAAACTTCTTCACTATTCATCTATTCTCCCCACCCAAAAAGTGAGGCGCCAATAGCCAACCCTCAAACCACCAGAACCTAAAAACCTAGAACACTCCATCGGCCCCGGCAACAACACTCCTCGAATCGTTCAATAGAAGGGGTAAACAGCCATACCGGGATTGTGCAACTAACAAACTTGTCATGTCGTAAAACTGCAAGAATATGGGCTCCTAAATAAAGTAACGGGCATCTAGGAAATTGTATGTTCAGACCGTAATGGATTGTCAATATCATCATTTGCAGCATCGATGCTCAAGCGTGATTTAAAATCCTCATGTAGGAAGTAAATTGCGCTTGCGATAAAGATTATTCCAACCGATATGAGTAAACCACCTTCGCTCATGATGGAGGCACTTCCACATTTACGGAAAAAGTCTTCTATGAAAGTATATGACGGCTCTTGGGAGACTATAGCTTCTGGTGTACATTTTATCGAGGTTTTAGCATGTTCGACGATAGAGCTATTAAAGATTTCTCGCGGTGTGAGCTTAAATTTAGGGAATCTCATTACGGCCCATAGTAGTAGATATGACGCTAACGGCATAATCAGCCGTCGCCAAATAATGCTGTCATATTTATCCCATAAGGTGAAAACGCTTATACATAACCCAACGGAAAAGAATAGGAATGCACCATACGAAGGAAATGTGATAAAGGCTTCCGGTTTTATTTGAAGATTTGGCTTGTCTGTATAGTGAAATCGTGCGGTAATGGGCATTAGCGTCGCACTTATCAAGCCCAAAAGAGTCCCGTATCCAACAAAGCGGGCAACTGTAGTGAAGCTTCCTTTTATGTTCATTTTAAACTTTAAGTTATCGCTGAAAATTCCCATACTGAATGCAAGGGCAACTAAACAAAAAAGCCAAGTAGCGAGAATTGGGATAATGGAAAGAAAATTGTAAGTAACAATTAGGGTGATGAAGGAGTTGCCTGTATTGTTTTCGCTTTGGGATATTAAGGTAGGGGCACTAAGCGCAGCAATGGCTCCTGGGACGATAATAGCGGCCAGATAAAATTTGAGGAATTTTTTCCACTCTTCTTCTTGTTCGTTATTTATGATTTCTTTATAGCCAGATATAGTAGACTTCGCTATGCTATTGAATATTTCTGTAATATTTTTCCAAGTACTGTGAAAAAAGTGTTGAATAAGTTGTCTTATGGGTAAACAACCAAACTTTTTCTCCAGTTTTTTAATGATTAGGCCAAAGGCTGTGCTAAAGATGCCTGTTAGGAACAATACTGTTGCTGTTATTGAGAGGAAATCAGGAGTGAGTAAACAGGTATCTAACTTCTGCAAAAAGATTCGGATTGCAAAGGCTGTGATGATGCTTACTGCGCCACTGAGTAAACTTTTTTCAAAGTAGTGGAACTCTGCTTGCGGATTTTCAAAATTGCAAGGGTAACAGCGATAAGGAGTAGGATTAACTCTCTCAATATAGATATTCCTTTAAATGGTGCATAGATGTCAAAGATGTACTTTCAGCTTATAATACCAAAATGAGCTTCTTAGCCGTTGCTATCTATTGTTGCTGATTTTATTTCGTACTACATGAAAACGGTCTGGTGGAGTGTCCTAGGTTTTAGGGCTAGGTGATTTGAGTGTTGTTCATTGGTGTCTCGCTCTTTGGGTGGGGAGAACTCGCTGGCTTTTGTGCTGACGATTGATCCGGTGGAGGGGCTACCTAATGACAGGATTTCACTTTCCCATCAGGGCAGAGAGTTCTTGGATGTGGGTGAGGTTGCCGGCTACAACTATTGCGGCAGCGGGGCCGACGCTATTTTGCTGTTCTTCGAGCCTAAGAGCCGGATCGTGTTGTTCACCTATGATTGGTCGTAGGATAGCTTTGCTTGCTGGTTTGTTTGATTTGGTGGGTGATCGGCAAGCTGTACCCGAACTGCTATAAAGAAGCAATCTCTTCTGGTTTTGTGTGGAGAGTTTTGGCGAGGCTTGGGATACGTCTGCTGCTATGGGATTAGACTAGTAACGATAAGGTGATTCGCTTGGGGCCTAGTTTTCAATAAATACGGCCGTTCAAGCGGATCTAATGTTTTAAAGATAAGCAACTTTGGGAGCAGCTTGTGCGAAGGGCATATTATTCTCACTACGTAGATAAGTTTATCGGTTCAGAAAAACACGCGATCTTCGGAGAGATTATTCAGAACGATCAATCTAGTGCAGGGGATTTGCAAAAGAACGCCTGGCAAGAGCAGATCAGGCTACTGAAAGAAGCTTTGTCGTCACTACCCGGTGGGTACTTGTTGTTTGAGTACACGATTCCCCGAATTGGTAAAAGGATCGATAACGTGCTGATCTATGGTGGGGTTGTGTTTTTGCTGGAGTTCAAGGTGGGAGCAACGCAGTATACCCGTGAAGCATTGGACCAGGTTATTGACTATGCTTTGGATCTTAAGGATTTCCATGAGGAAAGCCATAATCTTATACTTTCTCCAATCCTAATCTGTACTGGCGCGAGTTCATCCATGACCAGTCAAAAATCCGTCCCCCAGAATATCGATAACATCATTGAGGTATACCGCTCAAACGGTCAAGACCTGTCCAGCTATATAAAAAGAGTTGTAGAACACTACGGTGGCAGGCATATTGATCCGCAGCAGTGGGTGGGATCTGCATACAAGCCGACGCCAACAATTGTCGAGGCCGCGAAGGTGCTATACAACGGGCACCATGTGGAGGATATCGCACGTAGCGATGCAAATGCGAAGAACCTCAATCAAACCGCAGCTATTGTGAACAGGATTATCGATCACAGTAAACGTGAGGGAAGGAAATCAATCTGTTTCATAACAGGCGTTCCGGGCGCAGGGAAAACACTGGCAGGCCTTAATCTTGCGATTCAGAGACAAAATGTTGACGAGAACGAACACGCGGTTTTCCTTTCTGGGAATGGTCCCCTAGTTGCCGTTTTGCAAGAAGCCTTAGCAAGGGACGACCATGAACGTAATGATATTCGAAAGAAAGAAGCTGATAGAAAGGCAAAGGAGTTCATTCAGCTCATACATCATTTCCGTGATGATGCATTGTCCACAGAGAAAGCTCCAACAGAAAAAGTTGTAATCTTTGATGAAGCTCAACGTGCCTGGGATCAGCCAAAGCTTGCACAGTTTATGAAAGAGAAAAAGAACCATCCGAATTTTGATATTTCGGAACCTGAGTTTTTGATCAGCATATTAGATAGGCACCTGGACTGGGCCACTATTGTCTGTCTAGTTGGCGGTGGGCAAGAAATAAACAGCGGTGAATCAGCCGGCATATCAGGCTGGTTCGATGCGATTAGGCATAGTTTCAGGGATTGGGATGTCTATATTTCAGACAAGATAACTGATGAAGAGTATTCGAAAGGTGAACCGCTAGAGCAACTCATTGAAGGAATTAACTGCAACATCGAAAAAGATTTGCACTTAGGAGTTTCTCTTCGCTCATACCGGAGCGAAAAGGTTTCAACATTTGTGAAGCACTTGCTGGACTGCGATGTTGAAGCAGCTAGCGAGCTTCACGCAGGATTTGCGGATAAATTCCCGATTTTGGTTACCCGGAATATAGAAACTGCTCGGAAATGGGTAAAGAGCAAAGCCAAAGGTAGTCAACGCTACGGGATGATAGCAAGTTCACGCGCACTCCGCCTACGTAGAGAAGGTATTTGGGTAAAAAGCAAAGTCAGTGCTCCAGTCTGGTTTCTTAATGCCAAAGAGGACGTTAGATCGTCATGCCATTTGGAAGAAGCGGCAACAGAGTTTGATGTCCAAGGACTCGAACTAGACTGGACCATCGTCGGTTGGGATGCCGATTTAAGAATGGTGGACGGCAAATTCTCATATTACGCTTTCAAAGGTACAAAATGGCAGAATGTTAGGAAAGCTGAAGACATCTTGTATCTTAAGAACTCTTATCGAGTTCTCTTAACTAGAGCACGTCAAGGCATGGTGATTTTTGTTCCCACAGGTAGCGATGATGACCCTACCGCGCCACCGGAATACTACGATGGAATATACGAGTATCTGAAAAAGATAGGTATAGAAGAAATATAGGGGACATGTATCCTTTTTATACTGCCAGTTAGTATTGTAGCTCTGAGAAACTAGTCAATGGAGGCCAGCGTGGGCAAAGAAATTGTAGCGAAGCAAATCAATCTTCCAGAGCTATCTACCCGGCTGCCTGATATTGTTTGGGGCGGCTCGCGCTTCCAGTTTGAGGTTGTTGAGACGCCCTCGGCAATAGACACCTTCGAATTTCAGGCAGATTTCGATCCCAGTGTCGCAAAAGCTGACAGAAGTGATTGCCTCGTTGCTGTCTCCAGCGGAATGCTGACCGGGATTTTAAATATCTTTCTGCAAAAGAAATTCAACCTTGAAAATGCGCACAACTGGGGCAGGGAAAAAGTCGGCAGTTTCGTAACTGAAGCAGCGAAACTGGATGCAAAACGCACCGGAAAAGGCTCCAGAATTACTAGCCTTGAGCAGGCAATCAGGTACCTGGAGAAAGAATACCCGATGTCCTCCGACAAGCTAACCGCAGATTTTGGGGGAGGACTACAACATCACCTCCGCGATTTCACGCACCACCCGACAGCACTTGGCCTGGTCTTCTCCATCCTGTCCCAGTTCACGCAAAAAGGATACGGGACCAACACAGCAGGCAAGTTCGCTGTCTTCGAGATGTCTGCTGGAGTCGCTGGTGCAGAAGCTCAACTTATCGGAGAAACCTTCGGGGAAAAAATCTTATTAGGCACCTTTAACTGGGCCATGCACTTGGTTAGCGACATGGCAGGATCTAGCTCTAACCCGGGTGAAGGTACAGGGATCCCCGGCCCACTCCTGAGCACGCTCAAAGAACTATCCTCGCTACCTTTATTTAAAAACATTAACCTGAAACATGGGGATGATAAGATTGCGTTCTCACAATGGGTGTCGAAGCTCTTTAACGGAACCATGTTCAAAACTTCGGATGGAAAACCACTCCGATTCGATTTGCGAACAGAACTGGGTCTATTCGCTCAGGCAACCAGCCAACTTAAAGCCGTCGCAATCAATGAAGCAATCGTGCGAGCCTTCTACATGATTACCAGGCTCAAAGATGAGATTGAGCGTAAGAACGTCCGTAGCATCTCAGATTTGAAACTCTTGGACCCTCAAGCCTTCATGCCACACAAGAGCCGGGCGCTCACCCGGATGCTCACCATTGCCAGCAGCACATTTGTGGGCACAAACATGACAACCGCCGCTGTTCAAGCAGCAGTGGAAACCGGTGGAAGCCCTGCCGCTGTTGGCGATTTCTTCCTCAGAATCAATTATGTTGGGGTAGTCAGGATGGGGGTAGCTATCTATCAAGACTCTGACTATCTTAAAGGTGATATCGGCGAGTTCTGGGTAAATCACTTCAAACACCGCGACCCGGAAAGCGAAGAAATCAAGGTGCTGTATGTAGACGAAGTACCCGTCACTGAACCCAGCGTGATTGAACTAAGCCAAGATAGCCGCCGCATTGTTACCGCGTTGCAGGTTGCCGCTATTGAGCATGACTGCTGGTCGGCCAGCTCCCTAGATGAGGTCGCTTTGAAGCAACAGTGGAAACAAGAATGGCTGCAAGCGATGCAGGACGTTAAACAGATTGAAGCCCGCCCCGCCCTCGCCGAGAAGATCGCCTACCAGCAGCTGCAGAACCTATCTGATAGCGAGGAAGACCGACTTCAAGCGCTGCTGATTGCGCAAGAACTAAATGCCTTCAACCCCTACGCTCCGCTCAACTCCGAAAACGATAAAGAATACAAGAAACTCAAAATCGGGTCCGACTATATCCAAGACGTATTCCTAGCTAGCCAAACAAAGATCAGTAAAGACACCATTGAGGAGCTGAAACACTCATACTCTTCATCCCGACGGGCACTCTTAGGGACAACCAAGAAGATTGTGGGTGGAGTCGCACTCACCGGTTTGGGGGCAATAGTGACAGGGGGAGCAGGATTACTGTTCGCGCCTGAACTTGCCGTGCTCCTGTTTGGTGGCTCTTTCGCTGGACTCAGCGGCGCAGCATTAACTAGCGCTAGTCTGGCCGCAGCCGGTGGTGGGGCCCTCGCCGCAGGTGGCTTAGGGATGGCCGGCGGTACCGCAGTTATCGCTGGTGGGGCGGGCGCCCTCGGCCTCGCTGGTTCTGGGGCGTTATCCCTACTCGCCTTGTACGGGGATGACTCTGTGGAGATCACTCGGGAGTATTGTGCTAGGGTCCTGGCCTTGTCAAAGGCAGCTATGACTGAGCCATATCAGCTTTGTTTCGTGCCCCGCACAGCGCGGATACAGATAATGCAAAAACTAGACCTCATCAGTGAGCTAATTGAGCAGGCTGAAGCTGACGAAGAAAATGAGCATAAGAAGGCGCTAAAGAGTCTGAAAGCGATTCGTAAGGATCTCAAAACCTGTCTTTCGAAGCTAGATAGGTTTGTGTGCTAGACAAGCAGAACAATCTAGGTGACAGTCAAAAATAGTGTGAAAATGCTATACTTTTGACATGAAGAAGATTGACTCAATCTATGATGCCGTCGACGAATTCGGCTTAATCACTTCCTTTGAAGCGCGACGCCTTGGCGTTTCTAACGCTGAGATGGTTCAATTCTCTAGGAGGGGCAAGTTGGCGCGGGTTGCTCGTGGGGTATATCAAATGCCGGTTTGGCCTTTTCAATCGTCTTTACCTTTTGCTATTGCAGTAAAGTCGGTTGGTGTTGACGCCTATCTATATGGGGAATCGGTGATTGCTCTATTGGGATTAGTGCCGACAGATCCGACGAAAATGTGGGTTGCTTCCACTAGCAGAGTTAGACGCCAGGTCGGAACCGGAATACAAATTGTGGATAGAAAACCTCTACCCGAACGGACTTGCTACGATGGGGTTCCGGCACAACCAATCCGGGAAGCTGTTGTAACTGCGGTCGCAACTTTGGGGAGAGAAAGGGCTTTACAAGCTGCCTTAGTTGCACAAGAGCAAGGATATCTTTCCAAAGATGAGGCGGCTTCTTTAAAACAGGAGATAGGCGAATGAGTCAGAAACCACGGAGTTTGCGTCATCTCGACAATGCGATAAGACGTATGTGCGCTAATCAAAGCGCCGATTATGTTGAGATTAGAACGATGATGGCAAACGCGATCGTTGCAACTATGCTGCCTGACGGTGTGGTTAAAGGAGGGACTGCCATAAAGATGAGGTTTGGCGATAGAGCCACTAGATTCACGACTGATTTAGATACTGCCGCTACCTCAGATGTGAAAACATATATTGAGTCCTTAAGCGCGACCTTATATCAGGGCTGGGAGGGGTTTACGGGACGAGTATTGCAACGTGAGCCGCCATCGCCGCACGGAATTCCGAGAGACTACGTAATGAGGCCACATGATGTGAAGATCTCCTACATGGGTAAACCTTGGTGCACTGTTCCCTTTGAGGTTGGGCACAACGAGATCGGTGACGCGGACGAAGCCAATTGGCAAACTCCAGGTCACATAGCTCGGGCTTTTACTGCTGTTGGTTTGCCAGTTCCTAGGGAAGTCCCGTTGATGCCGTTGACGCATCAGGTTGCTCAGAAGATTCATGCTCTTAGTGGAAACACAGACAGGGTTAGAGATCTCGTTGATTTGCAGATTATCGACAGTAACGCTGAAGTTGAGCTAGAGGAACTTAGGGATGTATGTGAGCGTCTTTTCGCGTACAGGAAAGCGCAAGTGTGGCCGCCACTAATAACAGCCCACGAGGACTGGGAAGTGCCCTATGTGGAATATGCTTCTTCGCTTCCGGTGAGGCAGAGTCTTCAGGAGGCGGTGGACTGGGTGAACGGATTAATCGAACGGATAGCTTCATCATCCTAAGGTCGGCTGTTAAGAGAAATTCCTATGTTTGCCTCACCGATGACGGCTTTCGCAGTAGCGTAATCTGGCAGGCTGACAACGTTTTGTAAATAGCTCTCGACACTTGCCAGTTACGTGCCTGGCATAGATGTCTAAGCTTGAGGTTTGTCATATGATTTTAGGAAACGAGGGGTGAATCCATGACGGAAACTAAGATAGCGATTCTGCGCGGAATCAATTTGGGCGCCACACGAAAGATTTTGATGCAAGATTTGAGATCTTTGTGTGAAGGCTTGGGCTGGACTGAGGTGCGAACCTATATTCAAAGCGGAAATATTATTTTTACTTCGCATGATGAGCTCTCTGACCTGGAAGATACTCTGGAACAAGCCATCTTGGAGAAGTACGGTTTCGAGGTCCCGGTGATTGTTCGAGACGCTGCAGAGTTTACTGAATCCTGTTCACGTAATCCGCTTCTTGAGCTGACTGATGACCATGGTCATTTATATTTGACGACGCTTAAGACTGAACCTGACCAAGAGAACATTGCCGAGGTCTTGGCTGCTGATACCGGTGATGACAGGTTAGCTATTGCAGGCCGGTACATTTTTGTGTACGCGAAGGGCAGCTATCACCAAACCAAGCTGACTAACACCTTCTTTGAAAGAAAACTCAAAGTCGCCTGCACAACCCGAAATTGGAAGACAACGCTGAAACTAATCGAACTCAGCGCTAAGAGCTAGGCTTCACCTAGTGCAGGTCAGAGGAATCATCCTCATCCTCGTCTTCGCTGTCTTTGGTTAGCCCGATTACAAGGAAGGGTACTCCTGAAACCGACACCAATATACCCGGAAAGTAGTTACTAAATAGCAATGCGGTCGAGGGGCCAAAAATAATCAGGAAAATTCCAATCACTAAGAAAGCCTGCTTTTTCCCCATTTTTCTTTGTCCTGCCGCTTGGTTCTGATTGCCCATCCTTAAGATAATCAAAAGGCCGAGTAGGAGCAAGTTCCGCGAAAACCTGCCCTGTACTTTGTCGAAGACTTTGACGAAACTAGGACAGTTGAGGAAATGAAATAAAGGAACGATAATGAATGCGTGGGCGTTCACATGTCGGAGCCATGAGGTTCCTCTAAGAGAACGCCCCCAAAATAGGGTATTGCACGCAATCGATAAAGCTAAAGAAAATGGGAGGGAAAGAATGGTTGACGAAGATTCAACACGGAACGAAGAAGTGGCAGGCACCCCTGTTGCGCAACCCGATGAGAGTCAAATAGCGGAAATCGCAAGCCAGTTTATCCACAAAATTTTCAACGATTACGAACAAAACGACTTCAACCCCTTAAAAGGCTTCAAAAATCGTCAGGAAGTACGCAAGAAAGTTGAAATCTCACCTATTGGGGAAACCGGCTCAAACTTGGAAGACGCTATCAAAGAAGAAATCGAACTACTGGAACGTGACGCTAATCTGCGCCATCCCCGCTACTACGGTTTCATTCCCGGCCCTGCACAAGCTGTCTCTTGGCTGGGAGATCTTATCTCAACCGCATACAACTCTCATGCCGGAGGGTGGCATCTTGCTCCTGGGGTTAGTGCAATGGAAAAAGAGGTTATCAACTGGGCTCTCGGCTTAGTTGGATACGATACTAACCCTCGTGCCGGAGGAATCCTATCCTCCGGTGGGACCATGGCGGGGCTCACTGCTCTCACCGCTGCTCGTGACGCCAAGGTTGGCCTTAGGGATATCTCAAAAGCTACTGTCTACCTCACTGATCAAACCCACACCGCTAACCACAAATGTCTGCACTTAATCGGGATCCCCGAAGAAAACTGGCGCTACATAAAAACCGATAACTTCGCTATGGTTGCCAGCGACCTTGAAACTCAAATCGAAAAGGATAAAGCTGCCGGCCTCATCCCCTTCGTTGTTATTGGCACCTGCGGAACTACCAACACCGGAGCAATTGACCCCCTCGATGAAATCGCCAAAATCTGCGAAGCCCAAGACCTCTGGTTTCACGTAGATGCAGCCTACGGTGGATCGGTAGTCCTCTCCGAATACAAGCATCTCGCCAAAGGAATCGAAAAGTCAGACTCTATCGCTTGGGATGGACACAAATGGTTGTTCCAAATTTACGGAGTCGCTTTCTGCCTTGTGAAGGATCTCAGAAACCTTCTACGAACCTACAGTGTCGGCGGTGAATACCTGCAAGATGTTAAAGATAGCGACCAATACCCGAATTGGTGGGACCTAGGCCCGGAACTCACCCGTCCGCCCCGCGGACCTCGACTCTGGCTTACCCTGAAAACTTTGGGCAGCGCGAAACTAAGCAAAATGATTAACTCTTCAATCAAATACGCGGAATGGCTTGAGACCCAAATCGTCGAATCTGAACGCCTAGAGCTAGTGTCAAAAGCGAGCCTTGCCATCGTCACATTCAGGGTCAAAGCCGAAACCGATAAGGAAAGCGCTAAGCGAAACATTGCGCTCGCGGAACGGCTTAGAAGAGATAATGTGGCAGGCATCTTCACTACGGAACTTGACCACAAAAACGCGCTTCGAATCATCACTATCAGCCCGGAGGAAACCCTTGACGATATTAAAGATATGTTCGCCAGCATCAACCAAATCATGGACGAGCTCGGGTACTAATCAAACACAGAGTTGTCCTCAGGGAGCTTCTAAAATCTAAACCAAAAGCGAAATAGTGCCGTTTTAGGTTCGTTTAAGGTTCACCCCCCTAGATTAGAAAGTAAGCAAGAAATCAAACCCGCTTGATTGCAAAACTTGAAACTATCTAGGAGAAGAAAATGAGCGTACTAAGCGCACTAGCGATGGTAGCGATCATTGCTGGACCTTCCGGCAATAACCTAGAAACGCCCACCCCTGAGCCCACTCCGGTTGTTATGTAGGTGACCAGCCTAGAAGAGTACAAGTCTCACTGTGACCGCGACCTCCGTCATGAAAGGCGCCGCGTCGCGGACCGTCAGGAAGTAGAAGCCTCACAGGAAAACCCGTCAGGACTACTACCTGGAGATATTCGTTCCGTGCCCGGAGCTAATAAACGCGGACCTGAAAAACATGTCAAAGACATGGAGCGTAACACCACCCGCAACCGTGCTGAAAGCGGTGAACGCCCCGGTCAAGACCACTGAGGGCAGAATGGTCCCCGTGAGCATCGCGGGCAAGATGGTCACCGTGGCCAAGAAGGGCCTCGCAACCACGACCGCGGCCGGCGCGGAGCCGAACAGAACAGCAACCGCCCCAGCCCTGAGCAAACAGCGCAGCGTCAAGCCAGCCCCGAAAACCGCTAAAGTGTGATGTGATTGTAGATATGAGATTCCTGTACGCAGAAGACGAAAAAGGGCTGAGCGACGCCATCAGCCAGATTCTAGCTAAGAACAACTATTCTGTGGACAGTGTCTACGACGGGTAAGATGCCCTTAACTATCTGGCAGTTACCGACTAAACATCATCATTCTCGACATTATGATGCCGAAACTCAGCGGGCTGGAAGTCCTCAAAAGCGTCCGAAAACAAGGCAGAACCACGCCTGTCCTGCTGTTGACCGCGAAATCTCAGATGCAGGACAAAGCGGAGGGCCTCGGCCTGGGGGCTGACGACTATCTGGCGAAGCCGTTCGCTGCGCCGGAACTGCTTGCCCGGACATCAAAGCCACGTGCTGGAAGCCGTCAGTGACATTGCGGCAGGGGACAGGGGTGAGGGCGTCCACAAAAACTACCGTTTCCATAAGGACACCGCCGGGCAAAAATCTATCTGGTCAGCATGAGTCGTTGGGCCGCATTAAGGCGGCTTCGCAGCGGCTCAACTTCTTGATTAACGACATGATGACGTTGGTGAAACTGGATGAGGGGCAGCCCCTTGCGGCCGCTGATTTTGACCTCACCGAGGTTGCGGAAGAAATCGCGGACCATTACGTGCAGCTGCTTGCCGCACAGGGTGGCGCCTTGCAGGTCAAGGTGGAACCGGGCCTGGTTGCGCATGGGGACGAGGGGGAGTACCTCAATCTTGACTATTTTGCTGGCCAACCTCAGCAAATACGCTACCGTGAACACGGAATCCCAGCTGACAGTGAGCAAGCGCGGGAGGCGGGTCATCATTGAAACCCGTAATCATGCGGACGGGCTGGAAGAACGCTCCTACAGTGAGATTTTTGACCGCTTCACCAGACTTGATGAGCACCGCAACGCCGCCACCGGCGGCAACGGAATCGGCCTCGCCATTTTGCAGTCAATAGTGGAAAAATATCGGGGCAAGGCCGCGGCCAGCAGTGATGGGGAACAGCTCAGCATCAAAGTTGAGCTACCCGCGTAGCCTGACCGCTCAGAGCCGCTAGCTGACGGGGGAATCCAAGACTATAATGTGTGGTGATTAAAACCCACGATTCCTTTAGTAAAGAGAACCATGATTAACGATAGTTTTACAGATGTTGTGCTAAATCGTGCCTCAGTGAAGGTCTTCGATGAAACCGTGAAGATTCCCCGCGAAGAAATGCTGGAGATCATTAACCAGACGGCGAAAGCTCCCTCCTCAGTGAACCTGCAGCCGTGGCGTTTCGTCATTGTGGAAAGCGAAGAAGGGAAGAATATTTTGCGGCCGCTGGTGCGCAAAAATATTCGCCAAAACGACACCTCCGCCGCCATGATCGTGATTTTTGGAGATTTACGCTCCTATGAGAATGCGGAAACTATCTACAGCCGGGCCGTTGAGAAAGGCTACATGACGCCAGAGTTCAAAGCCGAGAAGATGGCTTTCTTCATGCCGAAATATGAGAACGCCACCCCACGTGAGATTGCGGACAAAGCCCTGCTGGACTCCAGTCTTGCCGCAATGCAGCTGATGCTGGTCGCGCGCGCTCACGGCTACGACACCAACGCTATTGGCGGATTCGAAAAAGACCAGATTGCGCAAGCGCTGGGCCTGGATCCGGAACGGTACCTGCCCGTCCTGATTGTTGCGATCGGGAAAGCCAACTATCAGCCGCACGACACCGTTAGGCTAGCAGCCGAAGAAATCACCACCTTCAAATAAGGAATCCGGCAGCTAAACCAGAGCGTCGCCTAGCTATACGACTACATGCTTACCATTAGATGAGGCTAAACAGCCGCCAAAATAGTAGAAGTAACCTTAAACGAACAGCTTCTGGTAGGGTAAGGTTGCTTGCCCCGAGGGTTAATCTGGACCAGAAATGATGTGAATAATAGATGAGCGACCAGCAAAAAACCAACCAGATCGCGATCAATGGCCGCACCCTATGGCTGTATGCAAAATATCAGCTCATCTCAAAACTTCTGGTTACTGGGCTCATTCTGCCGCTTTTTAACATGATGATGCAGGCGCTAGTTCATGCCAGTGGCCGCACTAATATTTCCAGTGGCGACTATCAGGGTTTCCTTTTTAGTCTGTACGGTTTGCCCGTAATCTTGGTCGGCGCAGTCATGCTGATTTTTATTTTCGCCATCGATATCAACACTTTCATTATTGTTAGTTCCCTTGTGCAAGAGCGTAAATTCAATATGAAGATGCGAAATATCTTGTGGGCTTCACTCAAATCGGCGAAGCATTTCTTCTCCCCGATTGGTGTTTTCTTAGTTATCTATACGGCCCTAGTGTTGCCGCTGATTGGTTTGGGTATCAGTCTGGGCCCATTCTCCCAGTTCCAGATTCCGAACTTTATCACCTCAGTCATCTTCAAGCAGCCGCTGTACTATGCAGGCTATGTTGCCGCCCTAGTGGTGCTGTCCTTGCTGGCAGTGATTTACATTTTCACCGTCCATTTCATTTTGATTGACGGGCGAAGCGAATTGCAGGCTCTGCGCAGTTCACGCCAACTCATGCGGAAACACTGGAAGGCCTTCTTCCCGAAATATATTTGGGCAATCATTAAAATCGCCCTGATTTTCCTTAGTATCGCAGCAATTCTAGGAGCAATCCTGGCCGGCCTGTCCTACGCTCTGAGCTATAGCTTCATGGGTGTTAAAGGTGCCACCGCGCTACTTTTGCTTTCCGGTGTTGAACTTTTCGGATTCTTCGCTTTCGTGTCCGTTCCCATCCTGATTGGGGACTTGACCAAACTGTTCTACCAGTTCAATCAGCAAGATGGCCGTGAGATTCAGCTTCAGATTAACACCCAAGCTACAGCTCTCACCGGCGAAGAGCTGGTGCAAAAGATTCGTTTCAAAACCAAGGCCGAGGTCGTGGGCGTGCTGGTCCTAATCACCGCTTTCAACCTGACCGTGGCGACCATCATGCAAACCTATTTCACGGAAATCTTCCTCACGGGTAAGAAAATTGAACTGGTCGCACACCGTGGCGGCGGGGATCTGGGAGCGGAAAACACCATCCAAGGCATCCAAAAAGCCATCGATCAGGGCGTTGCATGGACTGAGATTGATGTGCAACGCACCAAAGATAATCAGTACATTATCAACCACGACAAGGACTTCGCTAGAGTCACCGGGGTCGCTAAAAAACCCGGCGAAATGACCCTAGCAGAAATCAAAGAACTTCAGGTCAAAAATGAGTTCTACCCCGATCAGCCGGCGCAGCCGGTCCCCACTTTCACGGAAATCCTAGACGCCTCCAAAGGCAAGATTGGTGTGTTCGTAGAGCTCAAGGGAGAAAGCGCTGACGAGAAAATGGTGGATGAAGTCGTTGCTCTCATCAAAGACAAGAACATGCTAGATGAGTGTGTGATTCTCTCCCTCGACTACAAAATCATTGAATACACTGCGCTCCGCCACCCCGAAATCAAGACCGGATTCCTTTACTTCTTCTCATCAGGTGACTTGAAAGACCTTAAGGGCGACTACCTCATCATGGAAGAGCGTGAAGCCACCGGAGAGAACATTGATGAGATTCACGCTGCCGGCAAGAAAGCCGTAGTCTGGACCGTCAACACGGAAGAGTCAATCCAGCAGTTCATCCGCTCAAGCGTGGATGGCATCATTACTGACCACCCGACCGCGATAAGAGATGCTTTACAGCAGCTAGATAAACGTAGCCCGCTAGAAATCGTTGCCGACTTCATTATTGGTTAAACTTTCAATCATGTATCAGCAACTTGAAGACGCGATTCCCTACCGTGACAGCAAACATTTGCTATGGATTCCCTTAGGTGTGCTACTACTAATTTTGATTGGTGTCTCAGTACCAATTGAGATTGTGCTGTTCCTGATTCCAACCGGCGACCCCAATCAACGGCTTACTTTAAGCCGGCTGATTGCCCAGATCCTCATAGTCATGGTGGCCCTATACCTGATTCGTAGAATCAGCAAAGTCACCCCCCAAAATTTGGGTTTTACCAAAAACCAGGTCATCACAGGCGCTCTTGCCGGCTCTTTCGCTGGTTTTCTTGCAATCAGTGCAGTCGCTTTCCTGATTTGGTTGCTGGGTGGCGTTTCCGTCAGCAGCAACTTCCAATCCTCCCAGCTTCCGGCTTTGCTGCTGGGGCTTGGTTTCTTCCTTGTGCAAGGGCCCTTTGAGGAAATCTTGTTCCGCGGGTATCTGATGCCGCATTTTTCTAAAGCGAAAGGAATTCTGTTTAGCTTTGTTGTCTCCAGTTTGATGTTCGCTTTGCTGCACGGTCTGAACCCCGGCATCACCGTTGTTCCCGCAATCAACCTAGTTTTGGCGGGACTTGTGTTCGCCTCGATTTTCTATAACTGGGGTAGCCTGTGGATTGCTGGCTTCGCGCACGCCGTCTGGAACTTCTCTCAGGGCCTCATCTATGGTTCACTCGTGTCAGGTTTGACCATGCAGGGTAGCGTGCTCACCTCAGTGCCGATTCCGGGTAAAGATTTCATCTCCGGCGGCAACTTTGGTTTCGAGGGCTCCCTCGTCACCTCCGCTCTGGGTGTTATCTTGATTGTCATCTTCGGTATGATGGCAAAGAAGAAGCATAATGCCGGGGAGCTTGCCGCTTCCTAAAACATAGAGGAGATGTAAATGGGTAAGAAGAAACGTCGCATGTGGCCGGAAGTCCCTGAGGCGCTTCCTTACCCGGTTCCCGATAACCACACGCATCTGCCTTTACATCCGGGTGAGATTCCCAGTCCCGAGGGTGTGCGCCCTTCCCTGCAGCAGCAGTTGCAATGGGCGCGCGAGGTTAATATTCCGAAAGTGATTACTTCAGCTTGTGAGGTCATGGACCTCAATCCCGCCCTCGAACTGGCTGAAGCGCACCCAGATCAGGTGAGAGTCTCTGTCGCGATTCACCCCAATGAGGCGGCGCTCCATGCGGGCTTCACAGAGAAAAGCCCGGATGGCTTAGAGCCGAAACTTGAGGAATACCACTCAATGTCGCTAGATTCAGCCATCGGCGCAGTCTGTGACGCGGCTGCCCATCCGCTCTGCGTCGCTATCGGGGAGACCGGCTTGGATTATTTCCGGACCGCGGAGCCTGGGCGGGAAGCACAGAAGCAGGCTTTCGCTGCTCACTGTGAAATCGCGAAAGCCCTCGATAAGCCGATGCAGATTCATGACCGTGACGCTCATGCAGACACGATTAGCTTGCTGAAAACTGTGGGAGCCCCAGAGAGAACCGTTTTCCACTGCTACTCGGGGGATAGTGAGATGGCGCAGATTCTCAAGGAAAACGGCTGGTATGCTTCCTTCGCTGGCCCGATCACCTATAAGGCGAATCAGGGTTTGCGTGATGCCCTCGCTGTCTTGCCGAGGGAGCTAGTCCTAGTGGAAACGGATGCGCCCTACCTGACGCCAGAACCACATCGGGGCAGCCCGAACGGCAGCTACGTAATGGCTCACACTGTCAGGTTCATTGCCCAACAGTGGGAGATGCCTCTTGAGGACGCTTGCCGTCAGCTGGCGGAGAACACTTACCGCGTCTACGGGAAATGGTGACTCACCTCTCTGAAATTAGCGGATTTTTCTTGAAAACTGGTGTGCGATACGCCATGATAGCTCGCGTTTTAGGGGAACTTGCATAAGAATAGGCGTTTATCTGCTGTCGAACAGAAGGAAAACAGCCAATAATGCCCACTTTTGAGCATCAAACCGATAACTTTGTGCAAGTCAATATCAGCGGCGAAGAAGAAGTTGCGCCACGTCCACCTAGGAGACGTTCAGTCAGGTGGATTGCCGCTATCACTGCCCTTGCCTTTGCCTTTACCGGTATTGGGGTGGGCGCCGCCTCCATCCACCACCCATACAAACTTGACTTAGACGGCACTGTGCTGGCCAGCTACTCCTGGAGCGGCACTGTCGCATCCGCGTTAGAGGACAATAATATTGAGCTAGGCGAACACGATAAGGTTGAACCTAGCCTAGATACCCCGCTGACTGACGGAATGGTAATCCATGTTGCGAAAGCGAAGCTTCGTAAAATCAATGTGGACGGTGAAACCATCGAGGTCTGGACCACAGCAGATACAGCTAACCAGCTACTTAAAGAACAAGAAATCGCCGGCCGAGATGCCGTCGTTACCGCATCCCGCGGCGCCATGAGAGCAGAGCTCCCCCTCGTTCAAACTGAGACTGAGGTGCCCTTCCTGATTGGGAAAGAGTCGCGCACCCTCGTTCTCCCTGCCGGTACCACGCTCACTCAGGCTCTGGAACTAGCCAATGTGACTTTGGGTGAGCACGATACTGTGCAGGTAACTAGAAACAACTCAAAACTTCAGGTAGCTATCACCAGGACTGAGTTCAAAGACCGCGTGGAGACAACTGAAATCGCTTTCGCTAATGAAACTGTTAACACGGACAAGCTCACCAAAGGCCAGACCAGGGTAAAGCAAAAAGGTGTGAAGGGAAAGAAGCAAATCACTTACCGTGACAAGCTGGTCAACGGAGAAGTAGTCTCCAGCGAAGAGATTGACAGCCAAATCCTGACGCAACCCGTGAAACAGGTTACTTTGCGTGGAACAAAGTCAGCTCCCGCGCATTCCACCACCAGCGGCGCCCCTGCTGTAGCTCCGGCGGGCGGAGTCTGGGCGGCGCTAGCTAAATGCGAATCAGGCGGTAATCCTCGTGCAGTGAGTCGTAACGGCCGCTACCACGGCCTCTACCAGTTCAGTGTCTCCACGTGGCGTTCAGTGGGTGGTAGCGGGCTTCCTTCGCAGGCTTCACCTGCTGAGCAGTTGCAGCGCGCCAAGATCTTGCAGGCCCGCTCCGGGTGGGGGCAATGGCCGGCATGTTCACGAAAAATTGGTGTCCGCTAAGTAAAGTAGCTCAGCTTCCTTTTTCTGAGACAAGAAGGTAAGGTAACGGTATGATAAACATCGTGATTGGATTTACGGTGACACCAACTCAAATGGGGAATCAGTGACTGAATCAGTGAAAAAGACTAGGCATTGGGGTACTTTCCAGCAGAAAGTTTGGGCTGGAGCCACAATCGCCTGCTCAGCTGTGCTGGGAATCTCCGCTTTCGGAGTGGTATCTGGACACCATGACTTAGTTATCGAGGTTGACGGGGTCTCCCGTCCGGTAACTGTCTGGGGCAGTAGCGTATCGGATGCGCTAAACGCCGCAGACATTAAGGTCAATCAGCATGATGAGGTGACACCCTCTCTGGACTCTGACCTGCTGGACGGTTCCCGGATTCAGGTTCTCACCTCCCGTCAGTACACCGTAAATGTGGACGGCCAGCGGGTGGAACTATGGTCTACCGCCCGCAACTCTTCAGAGATTTTGAATGATTTTGCCGCCACTGGCCGTAATGTCACTATTTCTGCCACTCGTGGCTCCGAGCGTTCCCCTCTGTCCACACTGTCTCAGAGTGCGACCCATGGGACCTTGGTTGTTGATGGGGAAAGCCGCCCAATCGAGATTCCTGCCCACCTCACCGTGAAGCAGCTTTTGCAACAGCAAAACGTTGAAACCAGCCCGATTGATCGGGTCCGGATCTCTCACGAAAATGGCAAGCTGACTGTAAAAATCGAACGCGTCACCCGTGGCGATATCGTCACTGATACTGATATTCCTTTCTCAACTGAGGAAGTTGAAGACGACAGCTTGCTCAAGGGCACCACTAAGGTGAAGACCGCCGGTGTGGTTGGTAAGCACCGTAAGGTTGTTTACCGTGAAACCGTGAACGGTGAAGTGAAAGCCGAAGTCGTAGTCCAAGATGGTGTTCTCACCCAGCCGGTAACTCAGGTAGTTCTCAAGGGCACTAAAGATCCGGTAGCACATGCTTCGGCTAGCGCTTCGGATGCCGCAGTGATTGCTGACTCCGGGGCGGCTGGCACCTCACCTGCTGGCGCGCAGGCCATTGCTCAGAAAATGGTTTCAGCCCGCGGCTGGGGCGATGACCAGTTCCGTTGCCTAGTCAGCTTGTGGAACCGCGAATCTAACTGGAACTACCGTGCCCAGAACCGTTCTTCCGGTGCTTACGGTATTCCGCAGGCTCTGCCGGGAGGTAAGATGGCTTCCGCTGGCGCGGACTGGCGTACCAATCCGGCCACGCAGATTTCTTGGGGACTGGGCTACATTCAGGGGCGCTATGGGACTCCGTGTGGTGCTTTAGCGCACTCGCACCGAGTTGGGTGGTATTAAACCATCGCGTATAACATAGATACGTGGAACTTTTAACAACAGCGCATGTTCGTGAACTATGCGAGCATCTCAATATTCGCCCTACTAAAACTCTGGGCCAAAACTTTGTACACGATGCCGGTACTGTGCGCCGGATTGTGCGTGAAGCCCAGGTTGAAACCGGCGAGCATGTGCTGGAGGTCGGTCCCGGTTTAGGATCCTTAACTCTGGCTCTGCTGGAAGCGGGCGCTCACGTCACCGCGGTAGAGATTGATCCGGCTCTGGCTTCGGCTCTACCGCAAACCGTAAAAGCGATGGCAGGTGAGCAGGCCGCTAACTTGAGGGTCCTCAAAATGGATGCCATGAAGGTGACCTCGCCGCAGCTTTTAGATTCTGCTACCGAGGTTGTCGAGGGAGCATTCCCTGTCACTGCTGCGCCCACGAAACTGGTCGCCAACCTGCCCTACAATGTGGCAGTGCCAGTGTTGCTGATTTTGCTAGAGGCACTACCTTCCATCCAGGAAGTCCTCGTCATGGTGCAGTCTGAGGTCGCTAACCGCTTAGCTGCTGGTCCGGGCTCACGCACCTACGGGGTGCCCTCCGTTAAAGTGCAATGGTATGGGAAGGCCCGCACTGCGGGCGCTGTGTCTCGCAATGTTTTCTGGCCCACCCCGCACGTGGACTCCGCCTTGGTGCGCATTAGTCGTTACACCGAGGGTGGCCCTGCCGTCAGTGACCAAGAGGTCTCCCGGGAAGAAGTCTTCGCCGCTGTTGATGCTGCTTTTAGCCAGCGTCGCAAAACCTTGCGCAGCGCCCTAGCGAATTGGGCGGGTAGCCCACAGGACGCCGCCCGGATTGCTGAAGCCGCCGGGGTTGACGTCTCGCTACGTGGTGAACGCCTAGTAATCAACGATTTCATTGCTCTGGCGCGCGCGAAAAAACAGATAGAGAACTAGGCTGCTATGAATACACCGTCAGCTGCAAACACTGCGGCGCCCTCGGCCCTGACCTGGGTGGAAGCCAGCGCCCCCGCGAAAGTTAACCTGATCTTGCAATGCGGCGCCCCCGCGGAAGCCGGCGGCTACCATCCCCTCACCACGGTCTTCCAGGCCTTGAGCCTGCGGGAAACGGTACGACTGCAACGCCGTGATGACCACGAACTGTACCTCACTCAAGAAGCTCGCACCCCTGCGGATGAGCCAGCTGAGCTGGCCGCAGAGCTAAGCGACCTAGACCCCGCTAAGCACCTTGCCTATCGGGCAGTGAAAGCGGTCTTGGACTATGCGGGCATTGATGCGGGCGCTAATATTCACGTAATTAAGCGAGTCCCCGTGGCTGGCGGCATGGCGGGAGGCTCCGCGGATGCGGCAGCTGCCCTCCTCGCGGCAGACACGCTTTTCGCAACTGGTCTGAATGAGAGTGGCGAACTGGATGTGCTGGCTGCGCAACTAGGCGCGGACGTGCCTTTCTGCCTGCAAGGTGGACTAGCCTTGGGCCGCGGTCGCGGCGATGAACTGACCGCCTTGGCAGACGGGCCTACGCGCACCTGGGTGATGCTGACAAATCAGCGGGGCCTTTCCACTCCCGGGGTTTTCGCGCAGGCGGACCACCGGCACGCCCTCGGCTTGGAGAAACTCTCTGAGCTGGTGGAGGCCGAGGGGGATATCGCCGCCGCCCTCCAGATTTCGCAAAACTATCTGCTCCCCGCGGAGGTCCCCACAGAGCTCACCGAAGCGCAAAGCCGCGGTCTTTTCACGGCAGAAAACTGGCAGCAGTTCCTTGCGGTGTTAGAAAACGACCTGCAGCTTCCGGCCCTCGATTTGCGTCCTGATCTAGCTGAAATCATGGAGCAAGCAGCCGCAGCTCAGCTACCAGATGGCACGCCGGTAGTTACCAAACCCATCATCTCTGGGTCCGGTCCGACCATTGCGGTGCCGGTGCAAAACCTAGCTGAAGCTGAAGCAGTGAAGGCGGCCGTGCAAGGCAGTGAAACTTTGCATCAGGCTATAATCTTGACCGGCCCAGTTGCCGGCGCCCAGATTGACGCGAGTGGGGAGTAGCAGATGGCACACCTGATTGGCGCACAAAACCTGCTGTCTTTAGCGGGTTCACGGATCCTGCTGGCCAATATTACCGTCGGCATTGATGACGGGACCCGGCTGGGCATTTTGGGGCCGAACGGTGCCGGTAAATCCACGCTGATGCGGTTGCTCTCAGGCAAGCAAGCCCCCGATGAGGGACTGCTGACCCGCACTGACGGCGTCAGTGTGGCGATGCTAGACCAAGCGGATACTTTAGACCCGGCTTTGACCGTCGTGGAAACAGTGCACCCCAATCAGGCGGAACATGAATGGGCTTCGGACTCCGCCGTGCGGCAGATTCATGCCGGACTGCTCAACGATCTTGATCTATCTGCCAAAGTGGGGGAGCTTTCCGGCGGCCAGAAACGCCGCGTCGCTTTGGCCGCGCAACTCACCAAACAGGCGGACGTGCTGTTCCTGGACGAGCCTACCAACCATCTGGATGTGGAGGGCGTGGACTGGCTGATCACCTACCTGAAAGAACGCTACCCGCTTAGCGGTCCCCACGCGAAGGGTGCCCTAGTGGTGGTGACGCACGACCGCTGGTTCCTTGACGAAATCTGTACTAGGGTTTGGGAAGTTGTCCCCGGCGTCGACCCCGGCTACGGTCGTCCGCAGATTCCGGGACGTATTGAACAGTACGAGGGCTCCTATGCTGCCTATGTGCTGGCACGCGCGGAGCGTGCCCGGCAGGCTGCCACTGCCGCCAGTAAACGGGAGAACCTGCTGCGCAAAGAGCTGGCCTGGCTGCGTCGTGGCGCCCCCGCCCGCACCTCAAAGCCGCGCTACCGGATTGACGCTGCGGAAGCTTTGATAGCGGACGTGCCGCCGCCGCGTGATCAGGTGGAATTGGTGAAGATGGCGACCGCGCGCCTCGGCAAAGATGTGATTGACCTTGAAGACGTCAGCTTCTCTTACGGTCAAGGTGCCGATGCGCCCTCGGCCCCAGCAGAGACGGGAACCAAAGCCCTGTTTGACCATGTGACTTGGCGCCTAGCCCCCGCGGAGCGCGTCGGCATTGTCGGCGTCAACGGAGCCGGCAAGACTACTTTGCTGCGGCTCATGCAAAAACAATTGGAGCCCACACAAGGCCGCATCAAGCACGGTAAAACCGTGCAGATTGCGGTGCTTTCGCAGTCTACCCATGAGCTGGATGAGGTCTCTCATCTGCGCGTGGTGGAGGCCGTCAATGAGGTTGCCCCCATCATTCAGGTGGGGGATAAAGAAATCACCGCCTCCCAAATGGTGGAGCGGATGGGCTTCACAAAAGAGCGGGCCTGGACCCGGGTGGCGGAACTTTCCGGTGGTGAGCGCCGCCGCCTGCAACTGATGCGCCTGCTGATGGGTGAGCCTAATGTGCTGATGCTGGATGAGCCTACCAACGACCTTGACACGGACACTTTGGCCGCGATGGAGGACCTGCTGGATTCCTTCCCCGGCACGCTAATCGTGGTCTCTCACGACCGCTACCTGCTAGAGCGCATCACCGATCATCAGGTGGCCCTCTATGGGGATGGCAAAGTGGTTGATTTGCCCGGTGGGGTGGACCAGTACCTGCAGCGTCGTCGCGCCGACCTGAAGGCGGGTCTCAGTGAGGGGATTGCCGAGGGGGATTCCGGCGCCGGCACCTTGGTGAAGGATAAAGCCCGGATCAGCAGCTCAGCCCAGCAGCGGCTGGCACAAAAAGCGGTGGCGCGGATTGATCGCAGCATGGATAAAGTACAAAAACAGATTGATAAGCTGCATGCCGCGATGGAGAAGGCTTCTGCCGCTATTGTAGAAAACCCTGAGAAGGTTGATGAGCTGACCCAGTTAAGTAAGGACCTGAAGGCCGCCGAAGAGCAGCTGGAACAGCTGGAGCTTGAGTGGCTGGAGGCCAGTGAAGGCCTAGAGTGAAAGGGGCGTGTGTAGCCCCCGGCCCCAGAAATGAAGACCGGCCCCAGTATAACTTGTCCTTGGTGAAACTTATCCCGGGCGAAGCCTGTCTCGGCTGTAACCTGTCTAGGGTGAAAGCTGTTAGGGATGAAAGCTGTTAGGGGTGAACCTCATTTTGGGAGAAACTT
Source organism: Boudabousia marimammalium (assembly GCF_001936115.1). Lineage (GTDB taxonomy): Bacteria > Actinomycetota > Actinomycetes > Actinomycetales > Actinomycetaceae > Boudabousia > Boudabousia marimammalium. The sequence continues at coordinate 236,383 of NZ_MPDM01000002.1, read as the reverse complement.
CCCCTGAGGGAAGCTACTGCTTGCGCTGCGGCTGATAGTAGTTCGCGCGTGCTTTCTCCAACTTAGCTTCGAGGCGGGCCATGCGGTGGCGCTGATACGCGCCAATCAGTCCTCCAAAGCGCGGTTCCAGAGGTGTTTCCTCAGCCACTTCCACGTAGGGGTCGCCGCTTTGGTCAACATCCATAGTTCCGGTAACTTTCTGATGCGGCCACTCCAGAGTTTCTGGTTTGGACAGTGTCACATAGTTTGGACGCTCATTCATATGTACCTGCGCGGCATCATTCGGGTAGGCCGGAGCCGGCGGATTAGCGGTCCATGCAGCTACCATCTGGGCTACGCGGGACAGCAGGTTGACCCATAGCAGTAGGGTGGCAAAAGCCGCTACCGACGCGAGCAGTGGCTTATCGGATACGGAAGAAACCGCTGCGGTTCCCAAATAACGGATAATCCCAGCGAACACCCCAAAAATTATGCCGCCAGTTAAAAGCTCTTTAAGTGGCACTTTGACACCGGAAATAAAAGCAACCAGCATACACCAGATTCCCGCGTCCACTAGCCCAGCAGTCAGCAGAGAGACACCCTTTAGCAGGATGCCGGAGGCGCTACCTGTTACCCCCAGCAGGTCAAGGAAATAGTTTCCCAATGCAGAAACTACGAAACCCAAACCGGTAGTGAGCAAGACGCTGACTGCCAGAAGTACGAATCCGAGGAGGTCACGCAGTTTCTCCCCGAAGAAGTTCGATGGGAAATAGGAGATTCCAAACATTGACCTGATCGCAATCTTTAGGTTCGCCATCACATAGGTCGCGGCGAAGAGCAGTAAAACCACAGCAATGATGGTGGCCAGGTTAATGGGATTATCCATTACTAGGTCCGCTGGGTCTACTAGGCCGCCCTTGCTGGGGGTGGACAGCAGCCCCGGCATTGTCACATTGACACTTTTGATGACACGCAATCTTAGCGCCGCGTTGTCTCCTACAAAATACATGAATGCTGTCCAGGCGATAGTCAAACCAGCCCCGATGGAGAACAGGGCAGAATAAGCGATGCCGCCCGACATCAAAGCGCCACGTTGAATCCCATAACGGGTGAGCGTGCGGCCTATGCGGGTTCCGTTCCACCACTGCAGCAGGTGCATGACCTTATTTATTAGGCCGGGCTGCGCCCAAGCTTCTTTTATGGTCGGGGCAGGCCTGTAATAGCGTTCCAGAGCAGGTAGCTCCGTATAGTTGATGTGCTCATTCTCGGAGTGCTTGGGCTTGTCGCTGTCTATTTGAGATGCTTCAGGTCTGGTTTTCACGGCGCTTCGCGTCTTATTCATCTATTAATCGTCTCTCTGCGGGGGTCGGGGAACTTAGTCGAATAACAGATGCCAGAAATCATTGAACCAGGGCTGTGGCCTAGTCGTGATGGTGGACATTTGCGTGAATAGTCCGAAACTGGTGCCGGTGTGAGGGTCAGAGTACGCTTTGACTCCACTGATGCCGGACCAGCCGTAGCTGCCCTCAGGCAAGACACCGGTACCGTCTGCCACCTGAACGAACATGCCAAAGTTGGCGTTGGGCTCAAAGAACTTATTCTTGAGCTGATGCTCATTCAAAGCTGGCGTGCGCATCAGTTCAGCTGACTCAGGGGAGAGCAGAATCGGGTCTTCACTGGAGAGGTCATCGAGGATTCGCAGGTACTCGGGTGCGGTAGTGACTAGGCCGGTGCGGGCTGAATAATATTTTGGCTCCCGACTGTAGTCGCCTTCGCGTGGGTCAAGGAGCACTGGACCGGAAGGGCTCGCTTTGTACATGCTGGTGGCGTGAGCCAGGGAGTTCATCGTGTAGCTGAGGTTTTTCAGGCCGAGGGGGCGACGAATCCGCTCTTCCATTAGCGTTTCCATAGGGATGCCGGTCGCTCGTTGTAGCGCTACACCTAGGACCTCAACGGACCAGTTGTAGGCCCAGCCATCGCCGGGCTGGAAACAAAGCGGCATCTGGCCGATAAGGCGAATAAAGTCAGCCCTGCTGTAATGGTGTTGGATTCCGAAGTTAATATTCGCGGTCTTGTAGGCGGCGGCCAGGCTGGTGCCTACCCAGAAACCGTAACCTGAGGTCATGGTAAGTAAATCGTAAACCGTGATGGGGCGTTTGAGGGCTTCAGTTTCCACTTCGTAGCGGGGGTTTCCGGTGGAATCTAGCGTGGTTTGAAAACGGGCCCGAGGGTTAGTGAGGACCCGCGGGTTGGCTAGTTCGGGAACCAGTTCAGCTAATTCAGTGTCGAGGGTGATGTCGCCCATCTCGACTGCTTGGAGTGTTAAAACTGCGGTTAAAGGTTTAGTAAGGGAAGCCAGACGGAAGAGCGATTCTGCGTCCATGGTTTTCTTTAACTCGAGATCGCTGTAGCCGCCGCTGGCCACCACGGTGTGGCCATTATTGCTTACTACTGCGCAGAAGCCTGGGAGCTCGCCGGAGTCCACATGGGGGATTAAACGTTCGTAGATTTGGCGGGAGCTGACTATGTTCATGTTTCTAGTCTAACGTACTGGCGGCAATGTCAAGTCAGTTATCGCCATGGGTGCGACCAATGAGGTCACTATTTTGGATCCAGCCGAATCCTACGATAATGGCACTTTCTACGTAGCTATTCAAGCCTTAGCCTTCCTCTGCAACTCGCCCTATGGTGAGCCTGAGGTAAAGCCTGACCTGGCAGAATCTGATGAGTTTAACGCTCCGACAGAGTTCACTGTAAAGCTTCGTGAAGGTCTCAAGTTCACTAACGGACAGGACCTCAGCTTATTGCTTTACAACCTTGAGTCCGTTGACGCTGTTGACGACAATACGGTTGTCTTCCATCTGTAAGGAAGCTAACGACCAGCTATTCAAATACTTTCTGTCCTCCCAGCTGGTCCGATTGTTGATGAAGAGGTTTTCTCTGCTGATGTCATCATCGATGTTGCGAAGATTATTTCCGGCGGCGCTTTTGCTGGTCAGTACATGATTGCTAAGTTCGATCTGAACAACCTCGTCCAGTTCGAGGTTAACCCGAACTACTAGGGTATCTGCGTGCCCGCCCAAAATGGTGGCGTAAATATCAGGTACTTCGCAGATGCTTCCAACCTGAAACTCAGCGTGCAGCAAGGTGACGTGAATGTACCATTCCGTTCATTGTCCGCAACCGATATTGAAGACTTGCGGAGCAACGACAAGGTCAAGATTGAAACCGGTCCGGGTGGCGAAATCCGCTACATCGTATTCAACTTCCACACCAAGCCCTTCGGTGAGAAGCAGGCTGACGCAGATCCTGAGAAGGCTCTTGCTAAAGCTGGCGTAACCGGTCTGGTTGACATGAAGCTACGGTACTCACCCGGCCACTACGGTCCTTCCTCAGGCGATGAATACGCCATGATTAAGACTCAGCTAGAAAAGGATGGACTGTTCACCGTTGGCCTACAGTCCACTGAATGGGTTCAGTATTTGAAAGATCGTTCCGCTGACGTGTACCCGCCGTACCAGCTGGGATGGTTCCCGGATTACTCCGATGCGGATACCTACCTGGCCCCCTCTTCGTGAAGGACAACTTCCTAGTAAACCACTAGGACTTGATTGCATAGTAGCATCAGCTTCATTGGCGTTTGGCCTGTTGACCGGCGCCGCATTCCTTAGCTTGGTCTGTCCAATACGATTGGTGTTTTCTCTGGGGACCAAGTTAATGCGGCTCGCTCCAGAGGCGTAGGGGAGCGTCGTTTGATTAACCGTCACGCTTTCCGTCCCCGCTCTGATTCCTACCATCACGGTGATGGGTATGCAGATTACGCTGATGCTAGCTGACGCGGTACTTACCGAAACCACTTTCGAGCGGAGAGTCTAGGCTTCATGCTGGCCGTGACCGTAGCACTCACCAACTTCTTGATTGGCATTATTGCCGCCCTGATTGACCCGAGGGTGAGATACTAATGAGTAATATCGATCAAGTAACTAAAACTGAGACGGTAGAAAAGGTAGCATAAATACCGAAATCTGAGAAACATTTTCGCTTCTTGAGCCTAGTACATCAAGCCCGCAGTTAGCAGCGAATCATGATGATGATTGGTTTAACTATTGTTGTTCTCTTCGTCCTAACTGGACTGATTGGCTCGCTCATCGCCCCGACGGTTACGCGCAGACCTCCGATGCAATGGGGTCGTTTGGAACCCAGTAGGCCCCAGTGCCCGCAACTGCTTAGGCGCAATCGTCTCTGGTTTTGATGTCCTCTTTCGCGTCATTTAGGGTACACATACTGTCCTGATGGTAATCATCCCGACAGTGCAGGTCGAAGTCTTACAGCTGCTGCATGAGTGCTGTAACGAGTTCGGCGCTTCCGTGATGCTGATTACCCACAATATGAGTGTGGTAGCTGACTGGGCTGACCGTGAAACCGGTGAAGTCTCAGAATCTTTGAGCGCTGTCGCCGCTTCCTTCACAGTGAATCGAAGCACCGATGCGGAGCACGGCCTGATGGAAGCTGAGCCGGGCGACACAAAGGAGCCGCGTTTCAAAGGACGACCCATTGCGGTGTGCTCTCGGGACATGGAGGTCCGCCACGAAGGAACGCGATTTCCGTCCCATCCGTTCACGAATCGGCTACGTTTTCCAAGATCCCGCCGCCAGCTTCAACCCGTTGCTCACCATTGGTGAAGCCATCGCGGAGCCGCTGATTGTGCACGGCATGGCAAAAGACGCGCACCGGGCCCGCCCTCGGGTTAATGAACTCTTGGATGCGGTAGAGCTAGCTTCCAGCTACGCTGACCGTTACCCGCATGAGCTTTCCGGTGGACAGCGTCAGCGCGCCTCACTGGCACGTGGCCTAGCTTTAGACCCGGAACTCCTGATTGCTGATGAACCCACCTCCGCTCTGGATGTGTCAGTTCAGGCGACGGTTTTGGACTTGTTCCTAGAGCTGCAAACCCAGTTCGGTTTTGCTTGCCTGTTCATTTCGCACGACCTAGCTGTGGTGGATGAAGTCTCACACTCCATCTTCGTCCTGTACAAGGGCCGGATTGTGGAGCAGGGTGTCGCCCGTGACGTCTTGCAAAACCCACAGCATGGCTACACGAAGCGGCTACTGACCGCTTTGCCAGTGCCTGACCCGATTGAGCAAGCGAAACGACGCGAAGAGTTCAACCGCCTGCCAGCGTACGAACTATAAGCAGACCATAATGCGGCGGGGCCTTACTTTTTACAAAGTAGGGCCCCATCGCTGTCTGGGTCGATAGTTTTGGTAGGAATAGTCTGATAGTCCTGACCCCAAGGGCAGAGCGAAACGATATAGTGGTAGCTAGGCGGATACGTCACGGTAGGGTGACGTTGCCGCAATGAGAGGAGAACCTGAATGAGTGCCACGCCGAAGTTTAAATCCTTCACTTTCAGCCCCGACGGGAAAGCAAACCTGCTCGATAGAATCGTGGAGAAACGGCGCTCACATCTGCCGGAGATTGCGGCTCGCATCGCCCATGTGAAGGACGAAGAGATTACTCCCTCGACGCGGAGCCTCTACCGGGCCATGGGGGAAGGTAAACGCGGCGACCATCATTTTATTATGGAATGCAAGGCGGCATCGCCCTCCAGTGAGATGATTCGCGAACACTACAATCCCAGTGCCATCGCCCAAACTTACTCTCGCTACGCGACCGCTATTTCAGTGCTAACTGAACCTGATTTTTACGGTGGCGACTATGATGACCTCGCCCTCGTCGCCTCCAGCACCCACCTGCCGGTGCTGTGCAAAGATTTCATTATTGACCCCGTGCAGGTGAAAGCTGCCCGCTACTTTGGCGCTGACGCCATCGTGCTCATGCTGTCTGTTTTGGAAGATGAGCAGTATCAGCGGCTGGTTGACCTAGCCCATTCCTACGATATGGATGTGCTGACCGAAATCTCCACTGAGGAAGACTTGGACCGCGCCATTTTCATGCAGGCCAAGATTGTCGGCATTAATAACCGTAACCGGCGTACCGGCGCGGTGGACACGTCACTGGCGGCGCGTTTCGCACCTCACCTACCTCCGGGCGTAGTAATCATTTCCGAGGCCGGTATTCGTGATCACGCCATCGTGCGTAACCTCAGCCAAGTCGTTTCCGGCTTCTTGGTCGGTAGCCAGCTGTTCCGTGACAAGACGGTCGATTTGGCGATTCGTAAACTGCTGTACGGGGAAGCTCGCGTGAGCGGTCTGGCCCGCCCCGCCTCCGCCCGTGTAGCGCAGGCCTCGGGCGCTACCTACGGTGGTTTAGCTTTCACCCCGGGCTCCCCGCACTATGTGACAATTGAGCAGGCCACCGAGGTTGCTGCGGCTGCCCCGCAGCTGCAGTGGGTGGCCGTGATTGAAAGCGAAGACCCTGCCAGCGTGGGTCAGTTGGCTCGCGACCTGATGTGGGCTTTCGCGCAGGTTGAACCCGCCGAGGGGGAGCAGCGGCCCCAGCTGGCCGCCGTGCAGGTGCATGTGAATGCCCGAATCGATGAGTTCGGAAACTTTAACGCCCGTACCGGCACTGAGTTCGTTGATCAGCTCCGCGCAGCCATCCCCGCTGAAGTGCAGCTATGGCGCGCCCTCGACATGAAGATTGACGCGGACCGGGATGCCGCTCACTTCCTTGCTAACGATCAACGCGTCGAACGCCTAGTTTTGGATTCTTCTACCACCGGAGCGGAGAGCAGCTTCGACTGGTCCCGGATTCCGTCCGGATCCGTCCACAAATCTTTACTAGGTGGCGGTATTGATGCAGATAACTGCGGCGCCGCCATGGCGACCGGCGCTGTTGGCGTAGATTTCAACTGGCGTTTGGACTACCCGAAGAGCGCGGAGCGGGACGGAGTCTGGAAAGACTGTGCAAAGATTCGGGCAGCTTTCGCCGCCCTTGCCCGTACCGAAGTACAGCAGCCCTCCGGCATGACTAAATCCGCTAATTTTGAGCTCTAAAACCGGTTCCTATCGGTGAAGATCTGGTTGTTTTGCGCGGCCGAGACTGAACTGCAGATTCTGCTCCCGGTAAAAGAGTGACTCTAAGCGGTCGGCAGTCTAAAATAGTGGCTTGGAACTATGGTTCAACGATTGAGGAGAGTTTCATGGCAGCAAAGGTGCGCAAAACCGCAACAAAGTTAGCTGACGGTCGCGATTTCTTTTATTTTGATGATTCACCAGAGTATGTCTCTGGGGAGAAGACCCGCCGTCTAGATGACCCTCGCCCCCTCGGCGACAGGTTTGCCCCGCACGTAGATGAGGACGGTAACGAGACCGCTTTCACCGGACCTATCATGCGTTACGACGTGCTTACCGGCGACTGGATTCCGATGGCTGCGCACCGCATGAACCGCACCTTCTTGCCGCCCGCCGACGCGAATCCTTTCGCTCCGGCCCGTCCCGGTGCCGCCTATCAGGACGGTGAAATCCCGGACACTGACTATGACGTGGTGGTTTTTGAGAACCGTTTCGCCTCCCTGATGCGGGTTCCTGGGGTTCCCGATGTGGTCAGCTATCTGGACGAAGGTGAGCTCCTGGCGGAGCGTCCCGCCGCGGGCCGTTGCGAAGTTATCTGCTTCGGCCCGAAACTGGAAGAGAACCTGATTTCTATGGGTGAAAAGCGGATGCGGACCGTGATTGAAGCCTGGGTTGACCGGACGGAAGAACTCATGGCGATGGACGGAATTGAACAGGTTTACTGCTTTGAAAACCACGGCGTTGCCATTGGTGTTTCCCTGCACCATCCGCACGGCCAGATTTACGCCTACCCCTTCGTTACGCCTTACACGGAGAAGATGCTCCGTCAGGCCCGCGCTCACCGGGAAAAGACCGGCCGTAACCTGTTAGCTGACGTGCTGGAAACCGAACTGAAGCTGGGGGACCGGATTGTCGCCCAGACCGAGCACTGGGTCCTGTATGTGCCGGCAGCTGCCCGCTGGCCCGTCGAAATGCATTTGGCGCCGCGCCGCCAGGTTGCTCGTATCCCGGAGCTCACCGATGCGGAGCGTGAGGATCTGGCCGGCATCTACTTGAAGATGCTGCAGGCCGGCAACCGTTTCCACCAGAACCCGGATGGCTCGTACGTGGATCTGCCTTATGTTTCCGGCTGGCATCAGGCCCCGAAGGGCGCCGAGGATGATCTGCGCCTGCACCTGCAGTTGATTTCAATTCAGCGCAGCCCCGACAAACTCAAGTACCTGGCCGGCTCCGAATCTGGCATGTTCGCTTGGATTTCTGACACCACGCCAGAGAAGATTGCCGCCCGCCTGCGGGAAGTCTGGGAAGGCTGACGCGAAAGCGCTCAATGGTAGGGTAGAGACACCAAACTTGACGAAGGAGTCAACCATGACTGAAATTACTTGGCTGGAACCATTCTCTGAAGAGGAAGGCATCGCCCGTTGCGTGACGCTCTTTCAGGAGCGTTACGGTTATGAGCCGACCGGGGTGTGGGCCGCGCCGGGCCGCGTCAACCTGATTGGTGAACACACCGACTACAACGGTGGTCTCTCTCTCCCTATCGCGCTCCCGCATCGGGCTTTCGTGGCGGTCGCTAAACGTGATGACCGCCTCATGCGGCTGACCGACCGTTACCTTCCTTCCGGCTGGGAGGAGGTCGATTTGGACCGCATTGGTCCGGTTGGTTCCGACGGGGAGCTTGGCAACTGGACCGCCTATCTGGCGGGGGTTGCCTGGTCGCTGGAGCATCCTGCTGATGAAACGGACGCCCTGGCTGAGCCTTTGCCTGGTTTCGATGTCGCTTTGGCTTCTTGTGTTCCGCGTGGTGGCGGCCTCTCGTCCTCGGCGGCACTTGAGTGCGCCATGGCGGTAGCTATCGATGACCTGGCGGGACTGGGTTTCGCTGCCACTGATGAGGGCCGCGGATACTTGGTGAACGCCTGCCGGCGCGCCGAAAACGAGGTGGCTGGCGCACCCACCGGCGGCCTCGACCAGTCGGCTTCTTTGCGTTGCCAGGCGGATCATGCCCTGGAGCTGGATTCGCGCGATAACTCGGTGAAGCAGATCCCGTTCGACTTGGCCGCGCAGGGACTTGAGCTCTTGGTGATTGACACTAAAGCGCCGCACTCCTTGAATGACGGACAATATAAGGCACGACGCGATGCCTGTGAATCGGCTGCCCGTAAATTGGGGGTAGGACAACTGGTGGAAATTGATCCAGCGAAGCTAGATGAAACCTTGGCCCAGTTAGATGATCCGGTTGAGGTGATGCGGGTCCGTCACGTCGTCACTGAGATTGAGCGAACCCGGGAAGCTTGTGATGTCCTTCTGGAACACCCTTTGGAAGGGGAAACCCTAGCGCGGGTGGGAGAGTTGTTTAACGCTTCCCATGATTCCTTACGCTACGACTACGAAGTGACTTGTCCGGAGTTAGACACTGCGGTGGAGGGGGCCCGTGCCGCTGGAGCGCACGGCGCCCGCATGACCGGCGGTGGTTTCGGTGGCTCAGCGATCGCTTTAATCGATGCGGGAACCGCCGATCAAGTGGCCGCTAAGATTGTGGAGGCATACGCTCAGGCTGATTTTAACTCGCCGGAGTTTTTGCGTGCGGTCCCCGCAGCCCCCGCGCAGCGGCTGAAATAGTTTTTCTGCACTACCCGGTGCATCTGCGGTAAACCATCATTGAAAGGAATAGTCGTTTGAAACGTCGAGGCGAAGCGGTCTCTCAGCCGGTCGAAGATTTAGCCACTATCTTGGCTCAGTTAAATGATCCGGGAGAAGTTGCCGATTTCCTTCACGACCTTTGCACGCCCTCAGAGCTTGAAGCTATGGCTGATAGGTGGAGCGTGGTGCCGCTGCTGGCAGCTGGGGCTTCATATCGGAAAGTCCATGAACTAACCGGTGTTTCAGTAACGACTATTGGCAGAGTCGCCCGATATTACGCTTCGGGTGCTGGCGGCTATGAGCGTGCCTTGGAGCTTTTGTCAGACAGGCAAACAGAAAACTGACCATAAGTGGGGAGCGCAATAGCGCTCCCCACTAGTTTTTGTGAAAGCCGTCCTATTTTGGTTTCGGGCTTGGCAAGCACCAGTCACTGTGTTAATGTAGTAACGCGTTAATACATTACTACATGAAGGAGACCGTTATGTCACCCCTAGCTCGCACCGCCAGTAACCGCAATCTCGCTGGCCGCGGACACAAAGCACTAGCGGTCTTCGCTACCGCCGCCCTCGCCCTCGGCTTCAGCGCCTGCAGTCCCAGCGAAAACGGCACCAGCCCAGCCACCATGGAACCCGCTGTCACCTCCGCCATGGACAAAGATGAAATCATCATTGGCTTCGATAACACCTTCGTCCCCATGGGCTTCGACGAAGGCGGCGTCACCAAAGGCTTCGATGTGGACCTAGCGACCGCCGCGGCAGAAAAGTTGGGCAAGAAGTTCGTATTCCAAAATATTGACTGGAACCTCAAAGAAACCGAACTCAACTCCGGCAAGATTGACGCCATCTGGAATGGCTACTCCTACTCTGATGAGCGGGCCAAGAAGGTAGCCATGACCGACCCCTACATGACTAACCAGCAGATCATCATGGTGCTGGCCGACTCACCGGTAAAAAGCAAAGCCGACCTGGCCGGTAAGACCGTTGCCGTTCAGGCAGGCTCCACCGGCGCTGATGCCGTCACTAAAGACGCCGACTTTCAAGCCTCACTAGCCGGCGGGCAACCAGCCGCCTACGACACCTTCGACAAGGCCTTGCGCGACCTTGAGGTGGGACGCGCAGACGCGGTAGTGGGCGACTCCGTCCTCCTCAACTACTACGCCAAACAAAAAGGTCTTGATAAGTTCACCACCCTAGATGAAAACTTCGGTGAGGAAAGTTTCGTCGTCGCAGTTCGGAGCAATGACACCAAGTTCAAGGACGCACTCAATGAGTTCCTCCAAGGGGCTAAGAGCGACGGAACCATTGAGAAAGCCACCAATACCTGGTTCAAATAGAAGCTGGGGAAAACAGTTAAGGAATCAACACCATGCTGACCAACCCGATGTTCTATTCCGGACTCCTGGTTGTCTTCTATGTCTTCGTGGGCACACTGGCAATCTCCCTGCCACTGGGCCTAATTCTAGCGCTGGCTAGAATGTCAAGATTCGCGCCCCTGCGCCTGATGACACAAATCTATGTCACCGTCATGCGCGGCACCCCGCTGCTACTACAGCTAATCTTCATCTACTATGGGCTGCCCAATATTGGGATCGTGTTGGACCGTTTACCCTCCGCGCTGATTGCTTTCATCCTGAACTATGCCGCCTACTTTGTAGAGATTTATCGAGGCGGACTAGAGTCCATTCCGAAAGGACAATTCGAAGCTGCCCGCACCCTCGGCTTCGATACCCGCACCACCTATAAACGGGTCATCTTGCCGCAAGTGGTTAAACGAATCCTGCCGCCCATCTCCAATGAGGTAATCACACTGGTGAAGGACACCGCTTTGGTCTACGCGATTGGTGTGGTGGACATGCTGCGAGTCTCCCAGATTGAAATGAACCGCACCGCCAGCCTCACCCCGTTGCTGTATTCAGCCGCCGCCTACCTAATCATCGTCATCGGGTTGACCTACCTGTTGCAGCGGCTGGAAAAGCGGCTCGCCTACTACAAGTAACCCGCAAACTGTTAAACCAGAAAGAAAAGCCATGCTCTCCATCACCGGACTCACCAAAAGCTACGGAAATAATCAGGTCCTCAAAGGAGTTAACCTGACTGTTCCCGCCGGCCAAGTGGGCGTCATCCTCGGCCCCTCAGGGGTGGGTAAAACCACCCTCATGCGTTGCATCAACCTGCTAGAAACCGCGGACGGTGGGCAGATTACCGTTGCGGGGGTAACTCAGAACGAGGGGGTTTCCCCACGTGAATGGCACCGTAAAATTGGCATGGTTTTCCAAGATTTCAATCTCTTCCCGCACCGCACTGCTTTGCAGAACGTGACTGAGGCCCCCATCTACGTGTACGGTGAAGACCCGCAGGTCGCGCAAGCCCGGGGGAGGGAACTGCTGGAATCAGTCGGTATGGCTGAGAAAGCGGACGCCTACCCGGGGGAGCTATCTGGTGGCCAATGCCAGCGCGTGGCGATTGCGCGCTCTTGCGCGCTAGACCCTGCGGTGCTGTGTTTCGATGAGCCGACCTCCGCCCTCGACGATGCTTCCACAGATCGGGTTGTCTCAGTGATTCGCGACCTAGCTGCGAAAGGCATGACGATTCTGGTCATCACTCACGATAAACCCTTCGCGGAAGCGGTGGGGGATCAGATTTTCACTATGGCCGATGGGCAGATTGTTGGTACCTCATCTGCCGGCAACCTTTGAGATAATAGGTGCATGACTTCGACAAGCACCCCGTGGATTATTGTTGGGCTGGGAAATCCCGGCAGCCAATACGCTAAAAACCGCCACAATATTGGGCAGATGGTGATTCATGCCCTGGCGGCAGAAGCAGGTGCCACGTTGGTGCGGCATAAGGCTCGCGCCCAGGTGGCAGAAGCTAGACTAGGAATTTTGCCCGGCGGAGCCCCCGGACCGCGGGTGGTCTTAGCCACTTTAGATTCCTATATGAACACTTCTGGGGGCCCGACTGCGGCGCTCCTTAAGTTTTATTCGGCCAGTGCGGAAAACCTGCTGGTGATCCATGATGAACTGGACATTCCAGAGCATGCCTTGCGGCTCAAACTCGGTGGTGGCGAAGGCGGACACAATGGCTTGCGCTCCATCACTTCAGCTTTGGGAACCAAAAACTACCACCGCCTGCGGGTAGGGATTGGGCGCCCGCCAGGGAGGATGGACACTGCCGATTATGTCCTCTCCAACTTCCCGCCTAAAGCGGCCGCGGACTGGCAGGTCACCATCCAGGAGGCCGCCGAAGCCGCCGAGGACGTCGTCACCCTGGGTTTCCTTGACGCCCAGCAACGTCTGCATTCTCGCCAGTAGCGTTAAACTGGAAACCTACCCCCTCATAGCATTTAAGGAATACTTGTGAAACTGACAGGTTTGCTGTCTGAACTGACGAAATCCGCTGCTTTCTCCGACGTGGTTTCCAAGCTGCGTCCCGGCACGGAAGCTGGCGTCCTCGTGGCGGAAGGCCTGCGCCCCGCCCTGGTAGCCTCGGTTTCCTCCCGCGTCCCGTTGACCGTAGTGGTGACCGCCTCCGGCCCAGCCGCTGATGAGTTCGCGGATGCGCTCAGCTCCTATACTGACGGGGTCGCGGTCCTTCCCAGCTGGGAAACCTTGCCCCATGAGCGGCTCTCTCCGCGCCTAGACACCATGGCGCAGCGGGTGGCGGTGTTACGACGCCTGACCCATCCAGTCACCGGTGATAAAGCGGCCGGACCTATCCGCATCCTCGTCACCTCGGCGCGAGCCTGGCTGCAACCGGTCGTCGCTGACGCCGCCGAAGTGGAACCAATCCGGCTCAAAGTGGGGGACAGCCTAGACTTTGAGGGGCTGGTGGAGCGGTTTATTTCCCTCGGCTACGCGCGCGTGGACATGGTGGAAAAGCGCGGCGATATTGCTGTCCGTGGCGGCCTGATTGACGTGTTTGCGCCCACTGAAGACCATCCGGTACGGGTTGAGTTCTTTGGTGATGAGATTGATGAAATCCGCTACTTTTCACTCAGCGACCAGCGCACCCTAGAGGAAGCACATGACGGGCTTTGGGCTCCTGCTTGCCGGGAACTGCTACTTACCGACGACGTGAAACAGCGCGCCCACGCCCTGCGTAATGACCTGCCGGGCGCCGCCGAAACTTTAGAGCGCCTCAGCGAAGGCATCTACGCGGAAGGCATGGAAGCCCTCGCCCCGGTGTTGACGGATTCCTTGACTCCGCTGGTGCAAATGCTGCCCGCAGATTCCATCACTTTCATGTCGGAGCCGGAAAAGATTGCCCGCCGCGCCGCCGACTTGGAGGCCACCACCCAAGAGTTCATGGAGGCCGCCTGGGAGAGCGCCGCCGCGGGCGGCAAGATTCCCGTCCAAGTGGAGCAGGCCTCCTTTGCTTCGCTGGGGCAAAGCCGCAAAATTGTTAGAGAGATCGGGGCTGGCTGGGTTTCCTTAAGTAGCTTCGGTGGGCAGGTTACCAGCGGAGCTGAGGACGAGGGTGAGCTCACCCGGCAGCCGGCTGGGGAAGCAGAATCCCCGGCTGCCGCCAGCCTTCCCGCACTGGAAGATCTGCCGCAGGACGGATCCTCGCCCCAAGTCGCCTCCGCCCTCGATCTGGACCTTTTCTTGGCGGAAACCGAACAGGAATTCCTGATCCCTTCCCGCGATGTGGAGCCCTACCGGGGCCAGATGACCACCGCGATTGCGGATTTGCGAAAACTATTAGCCGCGGACTGGCGTCTGCTGGTCACCACGCAAGGAGCCGGTAGCGCCACCCGCCTGGTGCAGGTACTGGGCGAGGGCGGGGTGCCTGCTCGGCATCTGGATGCCGTCCCGGCAGCCCTGAACGACCCTGTCGTCTACATTGTTTCCGGCACGGCCGGCACCGGATTTGTCATGGAAGCAGACCGTCTCGGCGTGATGACGGAGCAGGACTTCACCGGACGACGCGCGCAGGCTCGGGCAGGTAAGAAACTCAAACGGCGGGCCGCCGGCGCTGTCATTGATCCACTCACTTTGCAGCCGGGCGACTATATTGTGCATGAGCAGCACGGCGTGGGACGCTTCGTGGAGCTGGTCACCCGTACCATAGGTCGCGGCCCCTCAGCTGTCACCCGTGACTTCCTGCTGGTTGAGTATAAGTCCAGCAAACGTGGGCATCCGAATGACCGTCTCTTCGTTCCCACTGAAAGCCTCGACCAGGTCAGTAAATACGTCGGCGGAGATGCCCCCACATTGAATAAGATGGGTGGCGTTGACTGGGCAAAAACCAAACAGAAAGCCCGCAAAGCAGTTCGTGAAATCGCGGGTGAGCTGGTTCGCCTCTACGCGGCCCGAACCTCCACGAAGGGCTACGCCTTCTCACCCGACACGGTTTGGCAGCGTGAACTTGAGGACGCCTTCCCGTATCCGGAAACTCCCGACCAGCTGACCACCATCGCAGAGATCAAAGCCGACATGGAAAAGCCCTACCCGATGGACCGTCTCCTGTGCGGTGACGTGGGCTACGGTAAAACCGAGGTCGCAGTGCGGGCTGCTTTCAAGGCCGTGCAGGACGGAAAACAGGTCGCAATCTTGTGTCCGACCACCCTGCTAGTGCAGCAGCATCTGGAGACTTTCACGCAACGCTACATGGCTTTCCCCGTGAACGTGCAAGCCCTATCGCGTTTCACCCCACACCGTGAAGCCGATAAAATCAAGACCGGACTACAAGACGGCAGTGTCGATATTGTGATTGGCACCCATTCCCTTGTGACCGGGCACGTGCGCTTCAAAGACCTTGGTTTAGTGATTGTGGATGAGGAGCAGCGCTTCGGGGTGGAACACAAAGAAACCTTGAAACAGTTGCGGGCCAGCGTCGATGTTCTCTCCATGTCAGCGACCCCGATTCCGCGTACCCTGGAAATGGCGGTCACCGGAATCCGGCAAATGTCGATGCTGCAGACCCCACCCGAAGAGCGCCACCCGGTCCTCACCTATGTGGGCAGATATCAAGATAAGCAGATGATAGCTGCGATTCGCCGGGAACTACTGCGTGACGGGCAGGTTTTCTACGTCCACAATCGCGTTGAAAGCATTGATGCGGTCGCCGCACATGTGCAGCAGCTAGTGCCCGACGCTCGGGTTGCTGTAGCCCACGGTAAGATGAGTGAACAGCAGCTAGAGCAAGTGATCGTGGACTTTTGGAACCGCGAATTTGATGTGCTGGTTTGCACCACCATTGTGGAAACCGGCCTTGATATTTCCAACGCTAACACCCTAATTGTGGACCGGGCCGACGCCATGGGGCTCTCCCAGCTGCATCAGCTTCGCGGCCGGGTAGGCCGAGGACGAGAAAGAGCCTACGCCTACTTCTTCTACCCCAAAGATAAAGTTCTCACTGAAACCGCCCATGAGCGGCTCAAAACCATTGCCTCCCACACCGATCTGGGGGCCGGCATGGCTGTCGCCATGAAAGACCTGGAGATCCGTGGCGCCGGTAACCTCCTCGGCGGGCAACAATCCGGACACATCGCCGGGGTTGGTTTCGACCTGTACATTCGGATGGTGGCAGAGGCCGTCTCTGAGTTCAAGGGTGAAGAGCAAGCCCCCCGCACCGACTTGAACATCCAGATTGCCGTGGACGCACACATCCCCACCACCTATATTCCGGGGGAGCGCCTGCGCCTCGAAACCTACGCGAAGATTGCGGCCGCCGCCAACCAGGCTGAACGCGACGCGGTGCGGGAAGAACTAATTGACCGTTACGGCACGATTCCCCAACCCGTAGAACTACTGCTGCGGGTGGCTAAGCTCCGCGAACTGATGCGCGAAACCGGCCTGGTAGACATCGTAGAGCAGGGCAGATTCATCCGTTTCGGGCCAGTCGCCCTCGGCGATGCGCAATCCGCACGACTGCGCCGCCTCCACCCCGGTGCCATGCAAAAACCCGCCATCCGGCAGGTCCTCATCCCCGCTCCGATGACCGCGAAACTAGGCGGCAAACCGGTGACAGATGAGGCTTTGATTGAATGGGCCGAGGACGTCATCACCCACATCCTAGCGTGGCAGGGTTAGGGCTAATGTGCGAGGCTTGACAGTGCCGGGCTGAGCGCGGTCAGGCTGTTAACGGTGATATTTTGCGCTCCCGATTGCCAGCAGAGCGCTGAGCCCCGTTGCCAGTAGTGGAGCTAGAAGCAGGTATGAAAGATAACCGATTATTAGCATTGTGCTCTCACAAAGATGCGGGGATAGGGTCATCTCAGGGGGGATTGACAAGGAGCCAAGTATGGGGGAAAACAAATTGCCGACTTGATGTTGCAGATAGTAGTAAAGCGGAAACAGCAGCAGGGTCAATATGCCTCCCGCATAGAGGCGTTTCTTTCCAATCTGGCTGGTAGCTCCAGACAAGAAAGCGATAACTGCATAAATTGCCAAAGCTAACAGGACAATCCACGAATTGAGAGTGAAAAACATGAGGGAGGAAAAGGCCATTGTGCCCAGCGTTAGAACCATAATCAACAAGGCTCCCAGTAATGCTGTTTTAGGCAGACGTGAAGACACTGTGGAGACTGTGGCAGTGGCACCTGTTGAGGAGGTTGGGAGTGTGGGCCGGGAAACGAGCCTAACACTTAGTAGTGCGCTAATGAATGCAGATAACACTGCCAATTCAATCCTAAGGTAGTTATCTAGCTGGAAAAATACATATCCATCACGATGATTTGCGAGCCAGGTCTGCCCGCTCAAAAAGATGGCAAATACTGTAAAAATTAGTGTAGCGTACACTGATGAACGTTCAACTTGGTGACGAGACAACAGCCAGACTGTGGGGATTAGACTGAGAACTGCCCACGTGAAGGCGCCAGTTTCAGGGGCTACATAGGAGAAGCGAAAAAACGGGAAGCAAACCGCTAAACCAAGGGCAATTACGGCAGTTATTGCCAAGCCTAGAGATAACCTATCGTTTTTCATTTTTCCCCCTGAAGTTTAGCGATACACTAATATTAAAGAATCCTATTCTCATTTAGATGACGTTTCAAGAAGCTACAAGGCCGTAGATAACCAAGCACAAACCACTAATCGATTTTTACTGGAGGGGAAAGATGAATCTCCAATCAAAAAATATTCGGTACCGAATTGGTGCTGTCGTAGTGCTAGTTTTGGGTGGTCTCGTGCTGGCTCCCGTACTATGGACGCCCGCCACACCTGAAACCGCACCAGGAGATAAAACCGTTGAAAAGACATCCCCTGAAGTCACCTCAGAAGAGCAGCTCTGGCACGGCACCGCACCGGAAAACGTCACCGAACTGATCGAACAACTGGGTCCCCTAGTGGAGAAGCAGCCCGAAGTTTTCGCTGGCGTTGCGTTAGCCTATGACCGGCAAAGCGTCCTCTTGTTCGCTACCAAGGCCGACTTCAAGGCAGAAGCCCCAGAGGCAGCTAAGATCGCCGCAGACAACCCCAATCTAGTGCAGGTGCGCCAAGTTGATTTCTCCACACAACAGCTGAAAACAGCTCAGGACAAAGCCGCAGCACAGTCAGAAGGCGTGACCGGATGGGCCACCATCGCAGTCGATGTCATGAACAACCGGGTGAAACTGGGCGTGGAACCAGGTAGCGACGCAGAAAAGCAAGCCCAGAAGCTAGCTGAGGAACCGTCCGAAAATGGAGCCTCAATCTACTACGTGCACCACGAAACAGTGCCCACCGCGATGGAGACAATCCCCGCTCCCACCGAAGCCCCAGATACGGGCGGAATCCCCCTGCCACTGCTGACCAGCACCCTGACCAAAATCCACATTGGAAACCAGCAGGCCTGCCCCCTCCAACAAGACGGCAAACTGGTGGTATTCTCTGAGCCTGCCGTCGCCGACTCGCAAGGCACCTACCTGCTTGTCGGTGAGCAGCCAGTCAAGATCATGGTCGGGGAGGACTTTAACTCCGGCTGGATCCGTGAAATCGAAGGCGGATACGACTGCGGCGGGAAACATTTCGAAGCCGTCAAAATCGCAATCCCATCAGTGACCAAGCCGGCCGCTGACTAAGCGACCGCTTGATTTAGCCTACACAGACAGTGGGGGCGGGGTGTAGCATTTCGGACACCCCGCCCCCACTTTTCTGTAACTGTTAAGCCGGTTGTGGCTCAGCCAGCTGCTGTTTCAACTGGGAGAGATTAGTCCGATGCGCTACTGCCATACCGCCAAGTACCAGCAGCAAACCAATCACGCCCCAAACCACTAGACCCAGCAGCTGATAGACGGAGCTATGTACGTTCAAAATCCCGTTCGTCACCCAATGCTCCACAGTCACCATCGGGCTAATCGAAGCAATGAAACTATCAGAATCACCCAAAGCTACTGACGGATTAACCGCGTTCAAAACCATCACCTGCAGGGCGAATAGGACCAGAGAAATCCCGGTTGCCAGAACCTTACCCAGCCAGGAGAGCAGACCCGCGTTAATGAAAGTCATGGCTACCAGACCGGCTAAAACTGCCACCCAAACGGCCACATGATTCGCCACTGCCGGGCCGAAGATAAGCACCCCTAGGGCAATCAGTAGCGTCTGCACTACCGCCAGTACTGATACCTGCACAATGGCAGACAGGGCGGCGGGGACCAGCTTGGCGCGACGGTTTCGTTTCGCAGTCAGGCCGAGGACGAGGGCGTTCAGCAAGCCAGTCAGCCACAGTCCAGCAGCCAACAGTGCCGGAGTCAATACAGAGTATGTGTTCTGTGCAGTGGCAACCTCCGCCCCAATAGGTGCGGAAAGAGCATCCGCCAGCTGTTTAGCCTGAACGGAAGTGTAAACCGGGATAGCTTCAGCTCCCTCATCCAACTGCTCAGAGAGCTCACCTGCGCCGTCAGCAATCTGGCCGAGGGCGCCCGCCAACTCTCCAGCACCATCACCCAGCTGACGTGCCCCGTCAGGAATCTGACCAGACTGCCGGGCGGCTTGGCTGAGGCCATCAGCTAGCTGCTGATTGCCGGCGGTCAGCTGTTCCACGCCACTAGCTAGCTGCTTGCTGGCTGTAGTCAGTGCGGAAGTACCATCGGCAAGCTGCGGGATTTGCTGCCCGAAAGCCTTCATTCCGGCGGAGAGCTGATCTAGCTTCGGAGCATTCGCGGCCAAGCCGTTGCCCAGCTGACCAATGCCATCGGTCAAAGCAGCGGAACCTGAGGCTGCCTGAGCGATACCGGCCTGCAACTGGTTCAGTTGTTGCACTGAGTCCGGTAGGACAGAGAGTTTATCCACTAGCTGGGTCACGCCGTCGGAGATCTGACGGGCACCTGGCGCGGACTGCGTCACGCCCTCGGCCAACTGGATGGAACCTTGCGTGAAGGCGGTGACGCCATTGCCGTAAGCGGTGAGGCCGGGGGAGAGCTGCTGTAGCCCATCAGCTGCCTGCTGGTAGCCGTTACCAAGCTGCTGCGCGGCGGCACCCAGTTGAGCGGTGCCATCTAGGTAGGTGATTACCCCGGAGGAAAGCTGCTTCATCCCGTCAGCGTAGGTGGAGACGCCGGCAATGTACTGGCGTGCCCCCTCGTTGGCTTGCTGGCTACCTTGCGATAGCTGCACGATACCGGCATTGGACTGTGCGATACCTTCGTTGAGCTGCTGTGCGCCGGTCGCCAGCTGCTGAGTGGAGGCGAATAGCGGGGCGGTCTGATCCACGTACTGAAGGGTGCCTTCACTCAGCTGTTTTGCGCCGGTAATGAACCGGTGCGTATTGTCCTTCAGCTGATGTTGAGTTGCCTGGGCGACAATCTGTTTCAGGCCCATGCAGGGAATTGAGTTGTCATTCGTGGCGGTGCAGTGTTGTGCTAGTTGCTCTACTCCGTTCAGGTAGGCGGCCAGGCCGGTATCCAGCTGGTCTGCGCCTTGAGCTAGCGGCCCCGCTCCCTGCTTAAGCTGTTGCCCGCCAGCTGCCGCCTGATTAGCGCCGGTCGCCAGCTGCTGCGTTCCGGTAGCTAACTGTTTTGCACCGGCTTTCAACTGGGGGAGTTCGGATACCAGACTTTGGAATCCGGCATCTACTTGGGAGAGCGCGGAACTAATCTGCGTCCCGCCGGTTTTAATCTGATCTGAAGCTGCCGGAAGTTGCTGCGCGGCAGTCCGTAGCTGCGTGGCGCCCTGCTGTGATTGCGTAACCCCAGCCGCGAAATCTTGAGAACCCTGAATCAGCGGGGTCAACTGGGTCGATAGTTGCTGCACGCCTGCCAGAAGGGTAGGGGTCTGTTCTTGTAGCTGGTTCCCGCCAGCAAACAGCTGCGGCGCATTAGCGGCCGCAGTTTCTAGACCGTCAGCTAGTTGCTGCGCTCCGGAAGCCAGCTGGGGGAGACGGTCAAAGCCTTCGGTCATTTGGCTGAAATCGACGCCGCTCAGCTGTTGATCGGCCTGGGCTAGACCAGCGGAGAGCTGTTTCGCGCCGGGTAGAAGCTGACCGTTGACCACGTCGGAAGTCTGTTTGGTGCCCGCAATCACTTGCAGGACCCCGTCAGTAAGCTCAGGTGCGCGGCGGGTCAAGATAGTGACTCCGCCATTGAGCTTTGCGGCGCCTGCAGCTAACTGCTGTGAGCCGCCAGCAAGTCGCCTCGTTCCATTGACGGCTTCGCGGCCACCTGCCGCCAGCCGTCGCAAACCGTCTTCCAAGAGGTTGCCGCCTTGAGCTAACTGTGTCGCTCCGTCTTTGAGTTGGTCCGCGCCATCTTGCGCCTGTTTGCCGCCGTTGCCCAGTTTCTTAGCGCCGTCGCTGGCTTGACTCAAACCATCAGCCATCTCCCCGGTTTGACTGAGCGAGGTGTTTAGGAAGGTCGCAGTCAGGTAGGAACCGACCCTTTGGGAGGCCTCCGTCACTAGGCGGCGGGCCTGATGCTCCACGGCAGGGTTCAGTCTCGATGGGAAATCAATCAGGAGCTTCGGCTGGGTGGGCTCTTTCGCCTGCAAAGTTTTTGCCAGTTGCTCAGAGAAGTCGCTATCAATAGTCACGGCTGCCGCGTAGGTGCCATCGATGATGCCTTGCCGGGCGGTCTGCGCGGAAACAATCTCCCATTTGAAGGTGCTTCCATCATCGCTAACCAGCTCGATCGGTTTTTCCCCGTTCAAACTCGAGTTGGGGTGCATGAGCTGTCCGGCCAGCATTCTGCCGGCGGGCAGGAGACTACCATTATCTAGCGTGTAGGGTTCGTCTTGGTTCACGATAGCTGCCGGAAGGTGACTGTTTTCCATGAGAGAAGGCGCCACCATGAGGAGGGATCCGACTACTGCCACTACCGGGAAAATAATGGTTACTACCAGTAGCCACGGTCGCCTCGTTAGATTGCGAAAATATGAGGTGCTCATTGGCTTTCTCCTTGCGTGAGCGGGGACTCTAAGGGTGATTCGATAGGCTGAATGAGAGTGGCTTGGTCCCAGATTTCCACTGGAGCTAGGCTCTGATCGGCCAGCAGCACCATCACGGTCTGGCCGGTTTCGCGGGGCGGGAAGGCCTTAAGTTCCGTCCAGAACTGTTCAGGTGGTTGGTTTGCTACCACCAGCTGGGCTTTCTGCAATCTACGCGCCGAGGAAGCTTCCCACTCGGCCGTCTGCATACCGACTGCGCTCTCGCGATCGGGTAGCACTTGGCCAAGTACGGAAAGTAAACCAGCGGTGACAGCTAGGCGGCCTTGCAAAGCGGCAGTGAGGGCTGCTCTGCGGAGCGCATCGGGCTCCACAATAATGTTGATTCCCTCTCCAGCTGTGAAACTATAGTGGGAGAAAATCTGGCTAACCTCATCTTTAATGCTGAGATTTTCTGCCCGCACCACAATATCGGGGTGCTGCAGATGCCATTCATCATTGTCAATGGCCCGGGCTAGGCCCTCTCCCTCGATGTCCACCTGTGGGAGTAAACGGTCCAACCAAGCCGGCAGCCACCAGGCGCGCTCTCCCAGCAGCTTCATCAGGGCTGGAATTAAAGTCATCCGGACCAAGAATGCGTCTACTGCGATGCCAACTGTTAAGGCAACCGCCATCGGGCGGACGTAGACGCCGCCTTCGGGGATGAAGAAAGCGAACACGCCGAACATGATGAGGGCAGCTGCGGTGACGACTTTTCCGGCACCGCGGAAGGCTTCACGTATGGTGCCGTCAGTGTCTGCTCCGCGTACATGTGCCTCACGCATGCGGGAGACCAAAAAGACCTGGTAGTCCATCGCTAGGCCGAAGAGCACGCCCATGACAATAATTGGCATGAAAGAGATCACGGGTCCAGTGCGGGTCACATTGAGCAAGTCAGCGCCCCAGCCCCAGCCGAAAACAGCCCCGGTGACACCCATCGCGGAGGCTAAAGAGATCAGGTATCCCAAGGTGGCGGTGATGGGTACCGCCACAGAGCGGAACACGATCATCAGCAAGATCAGGGACAGGCCGACTACGACTAGGCCGAAGGGAAGGAAGGCCTGAGAGAGACTACTGGATATGTCGATAGCTACAGCGGTCAGGCCGGTGACCTTCAGGTTACTGACCTGAGTAGTGTCCTCTAGGTTTTGTCTCTGGTTGCGAATCTGGTTCACCAAGTCTGTGGTGCGCGGATCAGACTGTGAATGCTTTGGAATCAGTTGGGCGAAAGCAATTGAGGCTTTCTGATCAATCGTGGCAATCGCGACTTTTTCAACCCCCGGAATCTTCTTAAGCTCATCACCTAGACGCTCAGCGTCTTCCACCGGCGTGGTGGAGGTGATTAGGTCCCCGATCACGACAATCGGGGAGTTGTAGCCTTCTCCGAACTCTTTTGCAATCAGCTCATAGGTTTGCCGCCCCTCGCTGTCCTTCGGGTCGAAACTAGCATCTGGAAGAGCCAATCCCAGAGCCGTAACCGGCATGGTTAGTAAAGCTGCAATGATGACAGCCCCGGCAATGGCTAGCCAAGGTTTGCGGATAATGAAGTTGGACCACTTGTCTGCCACCGGATGAGTGGGGCGATTTTGGCCCGCTTTGCTTTGTTTCTGTGGTTTGGGTGTCAACCGTGCACCTACTAGGCCGGCAAATGCGGGGATCGCAGTGATTGCAACCAATACCGCGAACGCTACCGTCATTGCGGAAACCACACCCATGACGGTGAGGAAACCGATATCAACGACGAACATGCCGAGCAGAGCAATAATCACCGTAGTGCCAGCGAAGATAACCGCAGATCCGGAAGTGGCGAGGGCTCTGCCCGCAGCCTCCTCGACACTCAATCCCTCTGCTAAATGGTCGCGGTGGCGGGAGAGAATCAGCAGTGAATAGTCAATACCGACAGCTAGACCCAGCATGACGGCGAGGGTGGGGGCAGTGGAGGAAACATCGGTGAAAGCTGCAATCAGTAAGATTCCGGCCATGCCCGCTCCCACCCCTATGAGTGCTGAAACAATCGGGAGACCAGCCGCCACCACGGAACGGAAAGTCAGAAACAGAATCAGCATTGCGAGGAGGACACCGAAGGCCTCCGTAATGGACAGCAAGACGCCAGGAACTTCAGTCAGTTCTTTAGATAAATGAACTTTAACGCCGTCTAACGCTTTAGCATTTTCGTGCATTCCCGGGCCAGCCGTGGCGGCATCGGTAAAATCTGCTATCTGGGCTTGTGAGATTGCAAATTTTCCATTCAGGGAAACCCAAAGATCAGGTGAGTCGAAGGGGTTAGCCACATAGGTGACGCCTTTAATCTTTGAAGACTTTTCAACGAACTCCAGAATCTGGTCGCGGTGGTCGGTAATTGGTTTCCCATCGATGGATTCATAAACTATCTGCCCATTCGTGCCGGAAGCTTGGGGGAGCTGTTCTTGCAGAATATTCATCCCGGCAATGGATTCGCTGTTTTCCAAAGTGAAGGAATCATCAAGATTCAAACCGACGCTAGCAACCCCGACAAATAGTGTTATGAGGATAGCTAGCCATACGGTAAGTACGGTTTTGGCTCGGCGCACACAGAGGCGGCCTAACTGGTGCAGTGAAGCCGACATTTTTCCTCCAGATTCTCAGAAATCATCCTGTACTTAATCATATTCGATTTATGTATGAATCTAAAGAGGAGTGTGCGTTGGGTGTGGGTATAATGGCCTATTACTGTACGTTTTTATGGAGGGAACGATGCCTGTGCCAGCACGACGGAGCCGTGAAAATACCAGGGCTCGATTACTGGAGGCCGCCGTTAAGGTGTTTGTGAAGAAGGGGTTCTCCTTCTCGAGAATTGATGATGTGGTTGCGGAGGCTGGCTTCACCCGAGGCGCCTTTTACTCCAACTTCGATTCCATGGATGAATTGTTTATAGAATCCGTAAAACTGCTAGCAAAGCAGTCTTTGGAAGTTGCTCGTGAAGCCATTGCGGTAGAAACCAATCTGCTTGATAGGACCGTGATTGTGCGCGTGTTAGAGCGGCTTCGCCCGATGGGGTTGGACATGTTCCTCCTTAGCTCTGAAATGACCATGTATGCCTTGCGTCATCCAGAATCACGCAAGGAGGCCGTTCACTTGCGCCGGCAGCTGACTCTGCAGTTCGAGCATTTCCTAGAAGAAATCTTTAAACGGATGGGGGTTTCCCCGCAAACCGACACGTACACGATTGCTGACTCCTTGATGGTGCTTTTCTTCGACTCTGTGGTCAAAGATCACCTTAATCCGACAGGTGGAAACAGTGCAGATCTACTCCAAAGCACAATCGATAATCTGCTTGCTGGACTTTCACAGAAGTGAATGTCGGGGAGTGAAAACTGAAGCTGAATAAAATTAGGTGGCTCCCTTGAGATTGATCCTCAAGGGAGCCACCTGTTTGGGTAAGAACTAGCGGATCCTGTTCTTCGTGAGACGGTACAAGAACGCTGCTATGGCGTCACGATGAACCGGTTCTTGTGGGCGGAAGGTGAAATCCGGGTATCCGGTAGTAATCTGAGTTTGCTTAAACCACTGGATATCCGCAGCAAACATGGCCCCCGCAGGCACGTCGGAGAACACATTGCCGGACACCTCTGGCACTGGCAAAGTGTTCAGACCCGTCGCGCAGACGAATCGGGTTTCTTCGCACATACGGTGCAACATGGCTGCGACAGCTTCGCGGCTAATCTTTTCCTCAGGACGGAAGGTTCCGTCGGGCCACCCTTTGATGATTCCCAGACGGGCCACATGTGCAACTTCATTAGAGAACTTGCCATTTTGGTAATCCATGAAGGGGGACGTGATATCCTCATGCAAATCCATTTGCGTCGCCCCCGGCTTGCTGTCGATCAGTCGGTACAGGAAGGCGGCGAAAGCTTCGCGACTGATTCCTTCCAAGGGATGGAAAGTATTGTCATCCCAGCCTGTACTGATGCCGGTCGTTTTCAGCCAGTTAATCTCTCCGGCGAAGGTGCGATTAACGGGGACGTCTTGGAAAGGAGCTTCTTCAGGGGCAGGTGCTAGAGCTCGATCAATCACCGGTACTCGAGACGGGTAAGTCAGGCTGTAACCGTAGGGGAGGCTCCGTGATCCTTCAATTCCCGCGATTGCTGGCACTGAAACTGGAAGTGAACCGCGTGGTGAGATTAAACCGGTCAGTGCCCGGGCTGCCCCCTCATGGTTCGGGTCTTGATTACCGTATATGTTCAATACTGCGTTAGCTTGCGGTAAAGCTGCAGAATCGTAGGGAACGTGCGTCACTACAACTATTACAGGTTTGCCAGTTTCAGCTAGGGCTTTCACAGCCTTTTGCTGCTGTGTGCTGGTGTAGGCCCGGTATGCCGTATAAATGATGTAGTCAACATTGCTGGCTGCAGCTACCTGCTTGGCAATCTCTTCATCAGTCGGATTTAGTTTCTTTGTGGTCTCGTAGCTAGTGCGGAAACCAAAATTGGCTAGTCTCGGCTCAAGTTTTTCCGGATTGCCGTAGGTAGAACCGGTCACCAGCACTTTCGCTCCTGCGGGTAACGGCAAAACCTGATTTTTGTTGCGGACCAAGGTGGTTGCAAGGGAAGAAATCTGTGAAGCAATATATTTTGCTTCCCCGTTCTTCACGGTGGTGTCAATCTGGCTCAAATCCGCATTCGGGCTGTCTAGAACGCCGCGTCGCGCTTTCCATTCCAAGACCCGGTCCACAGAAGCGTTAATGTGGTCTTCAGAGAGGGTGCCGTCCTGCAAGGCCGTCTTTAGTGCCTCAACTGAAGCAGATACATCGTAGGTGTTAAGTACGATATCGGAGCCGGCTGCGACTGCCTTAACGGTTACTTCTCCACGGATCTTCTTCATCAGGTCAATGCAGGCCTCGGCGTTTTCAGGGGCGGTATTTTTGCCACCATTGATGGAGGTAGTGCCCTTACATTTCCAGTCGTTGTAGTGTTGGATTTCTTCCTCGGTCATTACCGCTAGCTGCGCACCTTCCATATCAATCGCGTCGGTAGTGATGATTCCTTGGAAACCCATTTCGTCACGCAATAGGTCCGTAAGTACCGCTTTGGAAAGAGTAGCGGGCTGCTGCGGATCGATCGCCTTCACGATTACGTGCGCTGTCATAATCATGTCGGTTTCCGCGGCGATAGCGGCGCGGAAAGGTTCAAGATGCTGGTCCAGCGTGGCGCGATCATAGTTCACTACCGGTAGGGAGGTGTGTGAGTCCGAGGACGTGTCGCCATGTCCGGGGAAATGCTTTGCGGTGGCGGAAACGCCCTCGGATTGTAAACCTAGAACCTGCGCTTTCGTGAGGTCGGCAACCAACTTCGGATCTGAGCCGATGGAGCGAATCCCAATCACCGGATTCTGCGGGTTTGTGTTCACATCGGCGACGGGTGCAAAGTCAACATTGATACCAACGGCTTTCAACTCTCTGCCCATGACGACACCCTGCTGCTGAGCGAGCTCAGTGCTACGGGTAGCTCCCAGAGCCATATTGCCAGGGAAATCTGTGGTGGAACCACGCAGGCGGGCAACCAAGCCGCCTTCCTGGTCGACCGTGATGGCCAGTGGAACACCGGTACCGGTAGCGCGGGCAGCGTCTTGTAGCCCATTTGAGAGGCTAGCAATTTGCTGCAGGTCGGCTGGACGGCCAATATTATCCGACCAGTTGAAGTACAGGACGCCACCAAGTTTCCAGTGCTGGATGGCGGCGGCAGGAGTGGTGATTCCAGTACCGAAGACTGCTTCGTTGCTGGCGGCTTGCTTTTCAGTTACCTGGTTGGCATCGCTGCCGTAAACATGGGTCCAAATGAGTTGTCCCAGTTTCTCATCCAGACTCATCTGGTTTCGCAGCGCAACTGCACGTTCATGTGGGTCAGTGTTTGCAGTTTTTACCGCACTGGAGGTGGCCCCCGAAAAATGGGTGGACTCGGCCGCGGTTGCGGTGGGCGTAACGAAGCCCAAGCCAGTAAAGACTATGCCTGATATAGCTACGCTAGCTAGGAGTTTGTTACGCAAAGAATATTTCGAATGAAAATATGAAGAGAGCATGTAAATCTCCTTTGCTTTGTATCCGTCAACGTTGACGGTCTTCTGATTTTATCAGGACCAATCGAGGGGTTTGCAAGTTAGAGAAAAAGCAAATGTGAAGTCGATAAGTAGCGGACAGCGAACACGGGGACTAAAGGCTATGACGCAGCGCATTAAACCGACTAGTATTAGTTCTGTCAGAAGACTTTTGCGTACCAAAGATGTTGGTGCGCGTTGCCGGCGCAAAAGTGCCGGAGCAGTCATCATAACTAAAGGAGTTGCACGTGGCACGTATTGAAGCAATTGGCGCACGCGAGATTTTGGATTCGCGCGGTAACCCTACCGTTGAGGTAGAGGTTCTGCTTGAGGATGGTACTTTGGCTCAGGCCGCTGTCCCATCAGGCGCTTCCACCGGAGCTTTCGAAGCTGTTGAGCGTCGTGACAATGATAAGAACCGTTACCAGGGCAAGGGTGTCCAGGATGCGGTTGAGGCTGTCATTGATACCATCGCCCCGGAACTGATTGATCTGGAAGCATCCGATCAGCGCGCTATTGATGAGGCCATGATTGACCTTGACGGCAGCGACAACAAGGGCAAGCTGGGTGCGAACGCTATTCTGGGCGTTTCCTTGGCTGTTGCTAAGGCTGCTGCTGATTCAGCAGGCCTGCCGCTGTACCGTTACTTGGGTGGACCCCACGGTCACGTTCTCCCCGTCCCGATGATGAACATCCTCAACGGTGGCTCACACGCTGACACCAACGTTGACATTCAGGAGTTCATGATTGCTCCCGTTGGCGCCCCCACTTTCCGTGAGGCTCTGCGTTGGGGTGCAGAGGTTTACCACACCCTGAAGGCCGTTATCAAGGAGCGTGGACTTTCCACTGGTCTAGGTGACGAGGGTGGTTTCGCCCCCAACCTGGATTCCAACGCTGAAGCTTTGGACCTAATCATTGAAGCCATCGAGAAGGCCGGCTACAAGCCGGGCGTTGACGTGGCATTGGCTCTGGACGTTGCCTCCACTGAGTTCTTCAACACCGAGACCAAGACCTACACCTTCGAAGGTGAGCAGCGCGACACCGCTTACATGGTGAAGTACTACGAGGATCTCATTTCCAAGTATCCGCTGGTTTCCATTGAGGATCCGTTGAGCGAAGACGAGTGGGAAGACTGGGCTGCTCTGACTGCAGCTATCGGTGACCGCGTCCAGATCGTCGGCGACGACTTGTTCGTCACCAACCCTGAGCGTCTGAACAAGGGTATCGAAATGAAGGCCGCTAACGCTCTGCTGGTTAAGGTAAACCAGATTGGTTCACTGACTGAAACCATGCAGGCCATTGAAGATGCACACCGTGCAGGCTTCCGCACCATGACTTCACACCGTTCCGGTGAAACTGAAGACACCACCATTGCGGATCTTGCAGTTGCTACCAACTCCGGCCAGATTAAGACTGGTGCTCCGGCTCGCTCTGAGCGTGTCGCCAAGTACAATCAGTTGCTCCGCATTGAGGAAGACCTGGGCGGTGCAGCTGTTTACGCTGGCCACAGCGCTTTCCCGCGTGCAAACTTCTGAGAGTACTCAGGTTGAGCTGAGGGCTAGTTAATAGCCCGCCTAGCTTTTAAGACAGTGCAGCCCCACCATCACGGTGGGGCTGCACTGTGTTCAAAGCAGGGTTTAACCGCGCGGCAGGTGGCATCATCCCTCTCCTTAGTTCACAATTGTCATTATGACTCGTCCTCCTCGTCCCAACAGCCCGAAGCCTGGCCGGAAACGCCCCGCCGCCTCGGGCCGTCCGGCAGGTCCGGCGAAGCCTAAATCTACTCGCGGCAGTAGCGGTCCAGGCAGTAATAGACCGGGTATGAGCGCCCGCCAGAATCTGTCCAGCAGTGCGCAACCTGCAGCGAAGAAACCAGGACGCAAGGGTGAGATTTCATACCGAAGTTTCGCCATTATTGCCCTGCTGGTTTTCCTGTTGCTGTTCTTGAGCCGCCCGGTGAAGAATCTGCTGGCGCAGGAGCAAGAAATACAGCACATCAAAGCGCAGATTGCCACCGAACAGGAACGTCAGCAGCAGTTAAAAGACCTGATTGCGCAGTGGGATGATGATGAGTATGTGGCAGCTCAGGCCCGCGCTCGCCTCGGCTACGCTCGCCCGGGAGAGACCCAGTATCTGGTGATTGATCCGGCGGCGAAAGCAAAACAGTTAGCAAAAGCTGAAGGCCAAGCTTTGGAGGGCCCCCCTCGGCCCTGGTTCAGAGTTATGTCCGACTCCTTAGCGGCGGCCGGAGAAGTCCCGGCAGTCACCCCTGAAACTGTTATAGCTACTTCGCCGGAAAGCCCGGCAACGCCCTCGCCCAGCCCAGAAAACTAGCCCCTAATCGCAAACAACTTTAAGGACACTAGCGTGCCGATTACTGAAGCAACCAGTACCGACTTAGAAATCCTCGCCCAGCAGCTGGGACGCCTCCCGCGCGGGGTGGTGGGCATTGCCGCCCGCGCAGACAACGGTGAACCCGCCGTGGTGGCAACCACGCCGCGGCTAGAAGACGGCACTCCTTTCCCGACGACTTTCTACCTGAGCGACCCGGGTGCCGTGAAGGCCTGCTCAACTTTGGAAGCTGAGCACACCATGGATGTGATGAAGCAGGCCCTGCAAGACGATGCTGACTTGGCAGCGCAGTATCAAAAAGCTCATGAGGCATATTTGCGTGAGCGTAATCAGCTGGGTGAAGTCCCAGAGATTGAAAACACATCTGCTGGCGGTATGCCTA
Organism: Boudabousia marimammalium; assembly: GCF_001936115.1. GTDB lineage: Bacteria > Actinomycetota > Actinomycetes > Actinomycetales > Actinomycetaceae > Boudabousia > Boudabousia marimammalium. The sequence continues at coordinate 205,643 of NZ_MPDM01000002.1, read as the reverse complement.
CCCGCGTCAAATGTTTGCACGCCCTAGTTGGTCATTCTCTGGCTGCCGGTCCGGGCGTAAATCCGATCGGTGACTGGGCGATCCGCCTCATGGTGGAGCGTCACATGTGGACGCCGCCGCAGCAGTTTATCGACTATTTCGCTGAGCAGGAGGCCCAGTAATCATGCGCGTGGCCGGAATTGATTGTGGCACTAACTCGATTCGTCTACTGATAGCTGACGTTGATCAGCAGGGTAAGCTGCATGACATTGAGCGGCTGATGAAGGTGGTCCGCCTGGGGGAGGATGTCGATAAGACTGGCCGTCTTGCCCCGCAAGCACTGGAACGCACTTTCACCGCTTTGGATGAGTATGTGGCTTTGATTCGCCAGCACGGGGTTAAACACACCCTGTTCGTGGCGACTTCCGCCAGTAGGGATGCTGAGAACGCCGGCGAGTTCATCGCTGGCGTGGAGCGGCGCCTGGGGGTTGGCCCACGTGTCATCTCTGGCGATCAGGAGGCTGCTTTCTCCTTCACCGGGGCGATGGCTGGAGTCCCGGCTACGGCTCCCCGTCCGGTCTTGGTCGTAGACATTGGGGGAGGCTCTACCGAGTTCGCAATCGGCAGCAAGTCCGTGGAGGCTTCCATTTCCGTGGATATGGGTTGCGTGCGGGTGACGGAGCGTTTCTTACGCTCTGGGGCCGAGGATGAGGCCCACCAGTACGTTAATCAACTGTTGGATGACGCTGACCGGGTGGTTGATTTCTCAAAGGTTGGCACTCTAGTTGGGGTGGCCGGCTCAGTTACTACGATTACTGCGCACGCCCTCGGCCTGAAGCGTTACGACCCTGCAGCCATTGATGGCGCCGCCCTGACGGTGGAGCAGATTCATGCCTCAACTGAGGCGCTGCGTTTCGCCAGCTCTGCGGAGAAAGCCCAGATGCTTTTCATGCATCCGGGACGGCGGGACGTAATCGGGGCAGGCTCGCTAATTTGGGAAATGATTGTAGACAGGGTATCTGCCGAAGTCTCCCAAGCAGGACGCCAGCTGGGGAAGATTATTACCTCAGAGCATGACATTTTGGACGGCATCACCCTCGGCGCGGCAGCCGAAGCCGCTCAGCAGGGAAGGTGACTTAAGCCGTTTCCTTGCCTGAGCATTTAGATAGGAAACTGGGCCCGTAACCATTTTGGTAACGGGCCCAGTTTTCATGTGCTTTAGTGACGGACGTGCTTGCGGGTGCGGTGATGCAAAAGCATGGAACCCAGCAATGCGGAAGCCAGCGTGCCGGCCAAAACTGCCAGCTTGCCGTGCTCGACGTGCGGTGAACCGGCTGGGAAGGCCAGGCCGGCAATCAGTAACGCCACGGTGAAGCCGATGCCGCACAGGATAGAGATAGGAAGAATATCTCCTAGGTCCACGCCATTGCCCAGCTTCAAACGAGTGAAGGTGGTCAGCACCGCCACGGAGACGAAGACCCCGAGGAACTTACCAATCGGCATGCCCAATATGATGCCGACGGTAACCGGGTCGGTCAGGGTTGAAACCAGGCCGGAGGAGTCAACCATATTCACGCCAGCGGAGAAGAAAGCGAAGAGCGGCAGGGCAAGGCCAGCTGACCAGGGATTGATTCTCTCCACAAAGCGGTGGGTCATCTGTTCCTCATGGCGGCGGCGCAGAGCCGGCACGGACAGGCCCATGAGTACGCCAGCAATGGTGGCGTGTACGCCGGAGGCATGCATAAGCGCCCAGGCTACTACCGCCACGGGGATCAGTATCCACCAGAAAGTAATCCGGTTCTGCACTAGGAGCATGAAGATAACCACTACTACGAGGGAAAGAAGTAAGGCGACGAAGTTGATGTTCTCAGAGTAGAAGACCGCAATCACAATAATTGCCAGCAGGTCATCGACAACCGCTAAAGTCAGCAGGAAGGTGCGGGCTGCGGGCGGGAGGCCACGACCGAAAATGCCCAGGATTGCGACGGCGAAGGCGATATCTGTTGCGGTCGGGATGGCCCAGCCGTGGTAGGCGGGCTCCGCGGAGAGCGACTGTATCAGTATGTAGATAAGGGCGGGGCCAATCATGCCAAACACGGCGGCCAGCATTGGAAGGGCTGCTTCTTTAATGTCGCGTAGTGAACCGGTAACGAACTCGGTTTTGAGTTCCAAGCCGACCACGAAGAAGAAGATAGTGAGCAGACCGTCCGCTGCCCAGTGTCCGACCGAGAGGTTGAGATGCAAGGATTGGGGGCCAATATGGTATGCGGATACGGCCTCGTAAATATGACGCCAGGGGCTGTTCGCAACAATCAGGGCGAGGAGCGCGGAGACCATCAGAATCAGGCCGGACTTGGTTTCATTCGCCAAGAAGCGTGCAATCGCATACCGGAATCGGGTCAGCCGCTGCGGGAAAGACTCTTGTGTGGAGTGTGATACTTCATAAACGCGGCGATGTGAGCTCTGTAGTCTATGGGGACGAGGGAGAGTCCTCATTCCCGGCGTATTGTATCGAGAACGTCGCTTGATTCCTTGGCCCTTGTAGGGAATCTGATCCTCATGGTTTTTCTGCTCAGTCACGCTATCCTCGAATCGGCTCTACAATGGTAGTCAATCTGAACTCCCATTCTACCGCCGCTAATCTTGATTTGACTATTTCAAGTGATGAAAGATATGTCGGCTTTACCTTTTATTGGCATGTTGGCGAATCTTCTTGCGCGGCCTATCTCGTGCAAAATCGTCGGTAGCTGGTACTCTAGTGGGTGCGCCCCCATGGCCCAATTGGCAGAGGCAATCGACTTAAAATCGATGTGTTGTGGGTTCGAGTCCCACTGGGGGTACCAACTACCTTGCGGCGTAATATTACCGTTCAGGTGCGTCTAGGACGCTGACCTGATCTTGATCTCCCAGTAGGTTATGCTCATACGCTACTACGACCGCTTGGACCCGGTCGCGTACTCCTAGCTTCGCTAAAATATTGCCGACATGAGTCTTAATCGTGGTGGTGGAGAGGAATAGTTTCTCCGCAATCTCATGGTTCGAGAGGCCGCGGGCCAACAGTTTCCAGACCTCAACCTCACGTGAGGTTAGCTTGCTGTTCTCAATCACTTGCAGAGCTTCGATTGGGCGCGACCCGGTGGAATCTGACTCTCTAGGCATCCTATCTGCGAATAGTTCAATCATCCGGCGGGTGATTCGCGGTGAAACCACCGCGTCGCCGCCGGCGATGGCACGAATGGCATCCACTACGGAGGCCGGCTCGGCGTCCTTCAGGAGGAAGCCTGAGGCGCCCGCCTGAAGGGCCGCGAAAGCGTACTCATCCAAATCGAAAGTTGTCAGAATCAGAATTTTTGTCTCAGGGTATTCTTCCGCGATCGCTTTCGTAGCTGCGATCCCATCCATTTCTGGCATGCGGACATCCATCAGCACCACGTCAGGTTTTAGGGCTTTCACCTGCTGCAGCGCAACCAGACCATTACTGGCTTCCCCGACAACTTCCATGTCTTCTTCGGCGCCAATCACCATGCCGAAACCCATCCTCATGAGTGACTGATCATCAGTGATAAGAACGCGAATCATAGGGGAGCCTTCCAAGCAGATAAACCGTCAGCAGTTTCAGTCCAGCGCAGTACTGCACGGACCTGCCAGCCTTGCTGATAGGGGCCGGCTTCGATTTGTCCATTATAAACGGAAACGCGCTCTTTCATGCCTAGCAGCCCGTTTCCGGAGCCTGGTGTCGTAATCGCATTCGGGTCGGTCGCATTGTAAACGGTCACAATCAGGGAGCCAATATTGCGTTCAGTAGTGACCGTGATCTTGGGGGTGCTGGGGGCGTAGCGCAAGATATTGGTTAAGGATTCTTGAATCAAACGAAAGAGGGTCAGTACCAGCCCGGGCTCATCGGGCAGGGGAGAGGCATCCAGATGTGCGGTGATGGGTAGTCCAGCATTTTGGAAGCGGCGAATCAGCTGTTCTATGTCCTCATAGTTGGGTTGCGGGCTGAGCGGCATGATCTGGTCTGACTCATCCTGCGTCAAAGATAGCTTCGCGTCTTCTGTCTTTGCTGCCCCGGTGTTCTGTTCTGGGTTGCGGAGCACTCCCACCAGTTTTCGTGCCTCCGCTAAGGCGGTTCGTCCAGTACTTCCCAGCATTTCGAGGGCGGTTGCCGACTGTGCAGGATTCTTTTCCAAGCTGACTTTGGCGCCGTCCGCCAGGGTAATCATGATTGAAAGAGAGTGCGCGATTATGTCATGCATTTCGCGGGCAATTCGGGTCCGTTCTGCGACTACGGCCAGCTGCTGGATCTGCTCATTTGCCAGGGTTAGCTTCCGTAACTGGTCTTCTAGTATGCTGAGGCGTTCCAGATAGGAGCGCTGGTACATGCCAATAATGTGGCAAACCAACAGTGCCAGTATGGAGGCCAACAGAAGATAAGGATGTGGCCAGGATTCGAAGAAATAAGCTAGGGCTAGTAGATACGCCAAAAAAGCGAGGTTTACTGGGATGGCAGTTTTGGCTTTGAAGCCGAGGGCGACCGCGTAAACCGCCAGTCCGGGAGCCCAAGCCAGCAGCGCCAAGAAGAATGCGTAGCCGAAATGGAATTCTGCGGTGGCGGCACTGAAGCTTTGGTAGCTGTTCGGAATAGTTAGATTTCGAGCCCATAGTGTGGTTAAGAATCCTAAAACCGATAAACCGACTGCGGTTAAGGTGAATAATGGCAGCCGAATCCAGCAGAGCATCGCTAGGGTTTGTAGCAGAAGCATTGCCGCTAGGACGCCTAACGGCGGATGCACTGGCTGTGCCCAGAGCCCGCATAGTGCGGCGACCCAGAGCATGGCGACGACCGCAACGGTAATCAGTTCTCTCCGTTGCGGTCGCCACCAACTAATGGTGTTTCCTTGATGAAAGGGATGAAAGTGACTCACAGTTTCCTAAATGTCGCGTCGTTTCAAAGTTACCCAAGCTAGTACTCCGAAGAACACTACCCAGATCACCATGGTGAAAGCAGACCAGTTAGCTGACAAAGTCAGATCGGGTACCGGAATGCTTGAGTCTCCCCCAGGTGGGGCTTGCTCAGCACTGCTAATGACGAATTCGTTGATTGCTTGGACCAGTGAGGAGGGAAGCACTTTCACAATGTTTCGCATCCACTCAAACTGTAGGGCTAGGACCGTCAAGATGCTTTGTACGACGGTGACAAAAGCGTACAAGATGACCATTGATAGGGCAGTGTTACGTAGCAGGTAGGCAATGAAAGTGGCAAGGACACTGTAGAACAAGATGCCGACAATCTGAATCAGCATTAGCAGCCAAGTGTCTTTATCGCTCCAGAAAGAGCCGGTATCGCCAATGTAGCTAAGGTTCGCCAAAATCGTTAGGTACGCAAGGGTGTGTACCAGTATGGTGATGAAGCTTGAGACGATTAGTTTTGCGAAGAAAGTCGGGGTACGGCGGGGGACTGCGGTGACGGTCGAGTAGATCGATCCAGTTGACCACTCATTCGTCACAATGGTTACCGAATAGGCAATCACAATCAGGCCTGATAATCCGGCGGAGAGCGAAAGCAGAGAGTAAATGGTGTCTAGCAGCTCTTTGCCTGTACCGATTTCGTTGCGAAGGGCATAAGTCAAGGCGATGGACGGTCCGACTGCCAAAATATAGGTTAGTGGAACTACAATCCAGGAGGAACGCAGGGACCAGAATTTCATCCATTCACTTCGTAGCACGCCAAGGAAACTCAATTTATAACCATGATTGGTTGGTGCTGTCGCCGGAACGGAACGATGTGGGATAGTTGCTGTGCTCATAGTGTTTCCCCTTTCGAGCCGGTCTTGAATTCCACGGCTTGTTCAGTGAGCTGCAAGAATGCGTCCTCCAAGGAGACACGCTTCGTGGTTAGCTGATGAAGTTCAATGCCGCTCTCTAGCGCGCGGCGGCCAATTGTGGCGGCGTCAAGATTGCTGATGAACGCAACATTGGATTCCTTCCGGTCCACGGCAATGGTGGAGCCGAGGGAGCGAATCAGTTCATCAAGCTGCGGTGAAACCACAAAAACGGTTTCTGTTTTCGTGTTTTGTCCAATAATGTCGTTGATTGCGCCTGATGCCAAAATCTTGCCTTTACCAATCACAATCACATCATCAGCGGTGAGTGCCATTTCGGACATGAGATGGGATGAGACTAAAACGGTTTTGCCGTTGGCGGCTAGTTCTTTGGACAGTTGGCGAACCCAGACAACGCCCTCGGGATCCAAACCATTAACTGGCTCATCAAAAAGGAGGATTTCGGGGTCACCCAGCAAAGCTGCTGCGATGCCGAGGCGCTGTCCCATGCCGAGGCTGAAGCCGCCGATGCGTTTCTTTGCCACCTCTGTTAGGCCGGTCATCGCGAGGACTTCATCAATCCGGGAGGAAGGAATACCGTGTGTGACAGCGATGGAGTGTAGATGGCTGTAGGCGGTACGGGACGGGTGAACGCCCTTCGCGTCCAAAAGTGAGCCTACACGGGTGAGTGGGGCTTTCGACTTGACGAAAGATTCCCCTCCTACAGTTACTGAACCTGAGGTGGGCTTATCCATGCCCATAATCAGGCGCATGGTGGTTGATTTGCCTGCGCCGTTTGGGCCGAGGAAGCCAGTTACCCTACCTGGCTTAATACTGAATGAGACGTCATCCACCGCTACTTTCTTTCCATAGCGTTTAGTTAGGTTACGAGCTTCAATCATTACGCTCTCCTTTCTTCGATACTTCCACTCTATCGCTTGAGTTTCGGAAAGCCGATAGGGCAGTGGAATGAACTCGCTTTTATGAACTACGCCCAGGGTACTAAGAGACGCTGGACTGTATCCTCCGCAGGTATGAAAAACCGTCCTTTGTGTTCGCCTGAGGGGAAAGACCGAACCGGTGTCTGTCTCTGAACATGCAGGCATGACATACTGGACGGGAATAGCACGAAATGGAGGCTCACATGAGTAACCCCGTATTTGACCGGCTTGATACGATTACTAAGGATCGGACCCCGAACGGTTATCCGCAGATGCCCGGTTATCAGCCCGGATCGCAAAACCCCCAATCTTATCAGGCTACAGTGGCAGGCACCTACACTCAGCCGGGCGCAACTGATATGCGCCAATATGAGCAAATGTACTCGGGTCCAGCCGCAGATAGCGTGGACACCGGCCGAATCACCTATGATGACGTGCTAATTAAGTCCGCTGTCTTGTTCGCCCTCGTGCTGGGCAGTGCCGCAGTGAACTGGTACCTATTCCTGATGAACCCGGGTCTCGGTGTTATGCTCACCGGTATAGGCGCGATTGGTGGCCTAGTGACCGCACTGGTCAACATCTTCAAACGTGAGCCCTCGCCGGTTCTGGTAATGGCATACGGCGTATTCGAGGGCCTACTGCTGGGCGGCATCTCACTGGTGTTCAACAATGCTTATCCTGGCGTTGTGATGCAGGCTATGGTGGCTTCCTTCGTGGTCTTTGGCGTCACCTTGTTCTTGTTCTCTTTCGGTTTCGTGCGTAACAGTTCGAAACTGATGATGGTCGGGCTGGTTGGCATTATCTCACTTGGCTTATTGCAGTTGGTCAACTGGGTCCTCATCATGTTTAACTTGACTTCCAGCCCTTGGGGCATTGAAGGGGGCACGATTTTCGGTATCCCGGTGGCAGCGCTGCTAGGAATCATCGTGGTGATTTTGGGTGCCATCTCCTTCATTGGTGACTTTGACCAGATCAAGCAGGCGGTAAATCGTCAGATTCCGCAGAAGTATTCTTGGACTCTGGCTTTCGGCCTCATGGTTACCCTGATTTGGCTGTACGTCAACCTTTTGCGCTACGCCTCAATCTTGGCTGGCCGCGACTAGGACTGGTCTAAATCGACGTTTTCTGGCTCTAAGCTAGCAGAATAACAGCGCCCACCCCTGACAATCCGGGGTGGGCATTGTTATGCTTAGCATTATGGAAAATATGCCTTCAGTAAATGAACCTTTCGGAACTAAACCTACTATCTCCTTCCCGTCACCTGACGCTCCGGCGCAGTTGCAGGTGGAAGTGCTTCACGCCGGTGACGGCGACGTCATCGAAGCTGGTGACACCATCGCTGCCCACTACCTGGGTCAGGTCTGGGACGGAAATGTCTTCGACAACTCTTTCGACCGCGGTCAGCCGCTGGTCTTCCAAGTTGGTGTCGGCATGGTTATCCGCGGTTGGGATGATGGCCTAGTTGGCCAGCGGGTCGGTACCCGCGTCTTGCTGTCGATTCCTGCGGAGCTCGGCTATGGTGACCGCGGAGTCCCGCAGGCCGGCATTAAGGGTGGAGACACCCTCGTCTTCGTAACTGACATCGTCGGCAAGCTCTAAACTAGCCAACAGAAAATGGGCCCGGGAATCAGTTGACTCTCGGGCCCATTTCTTAGCCGGTTTGCTGCGGTTACTGACCGCGTAAGCTTGCGTGGACGGTTTGTTGTGTTTACCCACCGCTCGCTACTGCGCGTCAGCAGTCCAGCCGCACTTAATGCCGGTCGCATGAACGGGGCAGTAGCCGTTCGGGTTCTTCTCCAAATACTTCTGATGGTATTCTTCTGCCGGCCAGAACTGGCCTGCCTCGGACATTAGTGAAATCTCCGTGGTGATGGGGCCAAAACCTGCCGCGGTGAGGGCCTGCTGTGCTTTCTCCGCACTAGCTTTCGCGGCCTCTAACTGCTCAACGTCAGCGCTGTAAATCACAGAGCGGTACTGGGAGCCAATATCATTGCCCTGACGGTTACCCTGGGTGGGATCATGCTGCTCCCAGAAGAACTTCAGCAAGTCAGCGAGGACTTTTGGGTCGTCCTCGTAAACCACCTCAACTACTTCAACATGCCCGGTCAGATTAGAACAAACCTCCATATAGGTGGGGTTCGGGGTGGTCCCGCCCATGTAACCTACAGTGGTTTCTTTCACTCCGGGAATGGAATCTGCGGCCTTTTGCACGCCCCAGAAGCATCCCATGCCAATAACGATAGTTTTATTCACTGTGACCAGCCTTTGTTTATGGTGATTTCAAATCATACTGTGTACTATTAAACACGATATAAGTCGCCTCTATTCCTGACCATCCGCACTGAGAGGGATGCTTTTATGCAGAAGCCAAGAAAGAACTTGCTAAATCGTTTTAAGAAAATCATACGTGATTCTCGCGCAGGCAATTTGGTTGAGGAAGCTGCTTTCTCTCCGATGGAGCCAGTGGATGAATCTGGCGGCGCGAACCGTTCCGCTAAATCCTATGTGCCGCTAGGGGTCAGGGCCGCCGCGGAATGGTCTTGGAGCATTATCCTCATAGCAGTCGCTGGACTGGGAGTCTTGTGGGTGATGAGCCAGTTCAGCATGATTCTAATTCCGGTTGCGGTCGCTATGGTTTTCACTGCTGTGCTTAACCCGCTGGTGCATCTACTTTCCGTTCGCTTGCATTTCCCGAAGGTACTGTCGGTAGTCATCGCCATGCTGGTGGGAATTACGATTTTCGTGACCATTGTGGGTTTGGCTATCAATCAGGTGATCGCTGACGCTCCCTCTTTGGCGTACAAGATTGCGGCTGCTTTTGAACAGCTACGGACTTGGCTCTCTGAGGGGCCGCTGAATCTGCGTGAGAATCAGCTGGATATGTGGATTAGCCAGAGCACCACAAACCTGATGAATACTTTGCGTGATAATGTCAGCGATATTGCCAATGGTGCTTTCACCGCGGTGGCTTCATTCGGTAGCTTCTTGACGACCAGTTTCATTGTGCTGTTCTGTATTTTCTTCTTCCTCTATGACGGGAAGACAATCTGGCTGTGGATTGTGCGTATCATGCCGCGTGCTAGCCGCCGGACCGTGCATGAGTCCGTCTCTCAGGGCTGGACTACTTTGGGTGCGTGGGCTCGCGTGCAGGTTTTGGTGGCCGCGATTGATGCTATTGGCATTGGCGCCGGCGCCTACTTTTTAGGGATTGGGCTGTGGGCTCCGATTGGTCTGCTTACTTTCTTGATGGCTTTCATCCCGATTGTGGGTGCGATTATTGCCGGTGTCGTCGCTGTGCTGGTTGCTTTGGTGGATGTGAGCGCGGGCTCTGCGTTGTTTATGCTGATTATTGTGCTGGTCGTGCAGCAGTTGGAAGGCAATGTTTTGAACCCGATTCTGATGGCTTCCGCGGTTTCTTTGCACCCGGTTGCGGTTCTGTTGGGTTTGACTGCCGCCAGTTACATGATCGGTATTTTGGGGGCTCTCTTTACCGTCCCGGTGATGGCTTTCATTAATGCTTCAGTGGTTTATGCGAATAGTTCCTACAGTCGGATGAATAAGTCCGATACCAGTGATAGAGAGCTGGGGCTGATGACCTCCGCGGATGAAATTGTGGATGCTTTACAAGATGATGACAAGGAGCCGCGTGACGCTTTCAAGGACGAGGACGAGGATGCTGCTGATGCTGACCTAGTCGTGGATGAGGTGCCATTGGGTGCTGACTATTCGCCAGATCATTTGCGGCTCTTGCCGGAGTCTGACGCGGAGATGGATACGGCATCTGGGGAGGCCGAGGGAGGCTCTGTGGCAGCATCGGCGGAGTCGTCTAAGTCAACTGAGGTGGAGTCTAGTTCGGTTGCGGAAAAGACTGAGTTAGATGATTCAACTGACCGGCAGGGTTCTTAATTGCAGGTAGCTGATGTTTAACGAGGAAGGCTGGCACCCGTGATGGGTGCCAGCCTTCCTCGTATTTTCTAGTTTTCTAGTTTAGCCTTCGTAGGGGGAGGCTTTTAGGATTTCCACGTCGAAGGTCTTCCCGTTGGGTGCCTTGTAGGAGACGGTGTCGCCCTGCTTGGAGCCTAGGATGGCCTGGCCGAGTGGAGCTTCGGGAGAGTACACGTCAATGTCTAGGTCGTCGGAGGCTTCACGGAGGCCGAGCAGGAATTTCATTTCCCGTCCAGCCATTTTCACGGTCACAACCATGCCGGGTTCAACAATCCCGTCGTCGGCGGGGGTTTCGCCTACTTCAGAGTTGCGCAGTAGCTCTTCGAGCTGTAGGATGCGGGTCTCATTCATGGATTGCTCATCGCGGGCAGCATGGTAGGCGCCGTTTTCTTTGAGGTCACCGTCTTGCCGTGCTTCGTCAATCTTGCGGGCAATTTCGGGGCGCTTGGTTTCCGTGAGGAAAGCCAGTTCTTCCTGCAGCTTCTGGTATGAAGCTTTATCTATCCAACGTTTTTCGGTCATTGTTTTTCCTTTGTTAACCCTGTGGGCAGCTAGACCACAGGATGATACAGCTGCCTGTGGGCGTAATCAAGCATCATTGGTTGATGCGTAGGTTGTCTGTATTGTATCTGCTTTGTTGTCTATGCGCTAAGCACAGCGATATAAGTTGCGACGCACATGAGGGTCCAGCCGATTAGCGTGCAGAGGTGGAAGAACTCATGGAATCCGAAGATTTTTGCGAGCGGCCCGGGCCAGCGTAAGGCGTAGAAGATAGCGCCAATCGTGTAGACGATGCCTCCGGAAACGAGGAGCCACACTACCGCCCAGTTTGATCCTTCAGCGATGGGGTAGAGGAACCAGATGGCAACCCAGCCGAGCAGAATGTAGATCAGTGTGTAGGACCAGCGGGGTGCTTGGAGCCAGAAGATGCGCATGAGGATGCCGATGCCGGCGCCACCCCAGACGATGGAGAGTAACATGATTCGGTTCGTGCCGGTGAGGGATGCCACGGTAATGGGCGTGTAGGTGCCGGCGATGAGCAGGAAAATGTTGGAGTGGTCCATTCGTCTTAGGATGGCGTCGCCTTTTTGCCCCCAGACGATGCGATGGTAGATCGCGGAGGTGGAGAACAGCATGAGTGAACAAATCATGTACACCACTGATGCCCATCTGGTGGCTGAGGTGGGTGCGAGGACAACTAGGACGATTGCTGCTGCCAACGACAGGGGTGCAGCGATGGTGTGGATCCAGCCGCGGAGCAGGGGGCGGTGTTGTTCGATTTCGTCGTAGGGTGCTGAGCTGACTTCCGGTTTTGTTGTAGACATGTTGGACCTTTCGCGAAAGCGTTACTAATAACTGTAGTTCGCTATTTGAGGTGCGTCACCTTATATGAACAGGAGTCTTCGGTTTGTACGCCGAGGGCGTGCCGGTGGGGTAGTTCTACAGTGTGGGGCGGGTTTCGTCGTACAATATCCCTAGTTTAAGGAGGAGTCATGATGAATTTTCGGTTGCTGTATGACGCGTATGAGCGGCGTTTGTTGCGCGAAATTCTTGAGGGCTCTGCGATTCCGCGCCATGTGGGTGTGATTTTGGATGGTAATCGGCGGTGGGCTCGGGAGGCGGGTTTCGATACTGCTTCAGGTCACCGTGAGGGCGCGAAGAAGATTGTAGATTTTTTGGGTTGGGCTGAGTCCGCGAAGGTTGAGATTGTGACTTTGTGGATGCTGTCTACGGATAATTTGGGTCGTAGCAGTGAGGAGCTTGATCAGCTAATCGGCATCATTGTGGATAGTGTGAAGCAGATGGCAGCGTCGAAGCGCTGGCATTTGCAGCTGGTGGGGGATTTGAGCCGGCTCCCTGAGGATGCGGCCACCGCTTTGCAGGAGGCTTGCGATTCAACTAGTGATGTGCAGGGTTTAGTGGTGAATGTTGCGGTTGGTTATGGGGGCCGTGATGAGATTGCTGAGGCGGTTCGTCGGCTGCTGTGTAAGCGTGCGGAGGCCGGACAGTCCATTGAGCAGGCTGCTGAGGAAGTCGGGGTGGAGGAGATTGCCGATAATCTTTACACTACGGGCCAGCCTGATCCTGATTTGGTGATTCGTACTTCTGGTGAGCAGCGACTGTCTGGATTCTTGCTCTGGCAGTCAGTCCACTCTGAATACTATTTCTGTGAGACTTTCTGGCCTGATATGCGCCGCGTTGATTTCTTGCGTGCTTTGCGTGATTACGGTCAGCGTGAGCGCCGCATGGGCCATTAGGCTTCCGGTTCGCTTCCTGCTCCGCTCTGGTCTTTAGCGGCTACTCTTTCCCGGGCGCTGGCTAGGATTGCCTGGCAGTGTGCAGCTAGTTCTTGTCCTCTTTCCCATAGTTTTAGCGCGTCTTCTAGGGGGATGTCGCGGGAGTCTAGTTTGCGCACAGTTTCAACTAGTTCTGCACGGGCTTCTTCGTAGCTGAGCTGGCTGATTTCGGTTGCTGCGGTTTCGTTGTTTTCAGTCATAGTGCTTGTCTTTCTTTGGGTTGTAATGGTTGGAGGTTCTGATTATTTAGTGGAGCCTTGGTTGGTGTTGGTGCCAACGATGGAGGCCACGAATGAGCCATGGGCTAGCATGCCTTCCACTAGGTCGCCCTTTTTGAGGGATGTCGCGTCGGTGACGACTTTCCTGTCTGGGGTTCTCAACACTGTGTAACCGCGCTCCAGGATGGATTGTGGGGATAGTGCTTTGAGTTCTCTCTGGTAGCCGGTGAGGGCTGATTCAAGAATGTCTAGCCGGTTGCTGATGCGTTCTTGTAATCCCTGCTGGGCTCTTTCGATTTCGGTGCTGTGTGAGTCGATAATGCCGATGGGGGAGGCGAAGGTGGGCCTCTCATAGAGTGCGTTCAAGTGTTTTTGTTCGTCATCAAGCCGTGCCAGGATGAGGCTTCTGCCTTGCTGAATCGTGTTGTTTAGGCCTTCTAGTTCTTGCGCTAGGTCGGGCACGACTTTGCGTGCTGCATCTGTCGGGGTGGAGGCCCGGTAGTCTGCTACTAGGTCGAGGAGGGGAGCGTCGGTTTCGTGGCCGATCGCGGATACGATTGGCGTGGTAGCGGCCGCTACGGCTCTGACGATGCGCTCATCTGAGAAGGGCAGCAGGTCGGTTACTGCGCCGCCCCCTCGGGTAATAATGATGACGTCTACGTCCTCGATCTGATCTAGCTCGGTGAGGGCGTTGATGACGGTAGCGGCAGTGTGTTCGCCTTGTACGTTGGCGTAGCGGGTTTCGAAGATGGCGCCGGGCCAGCGCAGGCGGGCATTGACTTTGACGTCTTGTTCGGCTTTGGCTCCTTGCCCGCAGATCAGACCGATTTTGCGGGGGATGAAGGGGAGTGGTTTTTTCAGCTCTGCTGCGAAGAGTCCTTCTGCCTGAAGTTGTTGCCGGAGCATCTCGATGCGGGCCAGCATATCGCCTAGGCCCTGTAAGTGCACGGCGGTGCCTTGGAGTTGTAGTGAGCCGCTACGTTCCCAGAAGGTGGGCTTGGCTTGGACTACTACGCGGGCTCCGGGTTCAAGGGTCTCCTTGACGGGCTGGATGGCGCTGGCCCAGAGGGCTACGTTCATTTGTGTTTCAGCTTCAATGTCGCGCAGTGTGAGGAAGCTCATCCGGTTGCCGGGGCGGATTTTGAGTTCAACGACTTCGCCTTCAACCCAGCAGGTGGACATTCGCTCAATATACGCTTTCATCTTTTCGGTGAGTAAGCGGAGCGGCCACGGATTTTCGCGGGTGGTTTCGCCGGCTAGGCGGGGTAGTGTTGAATCCATAAGCTAACCTTATTCTTCTTTGGGGCAATTTTTCCACTCAATCATTCAGCCTGTGTACTGGTAATCTGGCCTGTATGAGCGGAGCAGATAAGAAAGTCCTGTTGGCAGCCCCTCGCGGCTACTGTGCGGGCGTGGACCGTGCGGTTGAGGCGGTGGAGCGTGCCTTGGAGATGTACGGCGCCCCGGTTTATGTGCGCAAGGAGATTGTCCATAACAAGTATGTGGTGGAGACTTTGAGTGCTCGCGGCGCGATTTTCGTGCAGGAAACCGATGAGGTTCCTGAGGGGGCGCGCTGCGTGTTTTCCGCACATGGTGTTTCCCCGCAGGTCCATGCGGAGGCTGCGGCCCGTCGTTTGCAAACTATTGACGCCACCTGCCCGCTGGTCACCAAGGTGCACCGTGAAGCGGTCCGGTACGACAAGGGCGATTACGACATTGTTCTGGTTGGCCATGAAGGCCATGAAGAGGTCGAAGGTACTTACGGTCATGCTCCTGATCGGATCCAGATTGTAAACAATCCGGATGAGGTGGATAAGGTCGTTGTCCGCGACCCTGACAAGGTAGTTTGGCTTTCACAAACCACTCTTTCAGTGGATGAAGCCATGGAGACGGTTCGCCGCCTGCGGGATCGTTTCCCGAATCTAGTGGATCCGCCGGGTTCGGATATTTGCTATGCGACCCAGAATCGGCAGACTGCGGTGAAGGCGATGGCGGCGCGTTGTGATTTGATGATTGTGGTGGGCTCAGCTAACTCTTCAAACTCTGTGCGGCTCCTCGAAGTTGCCCTAGAAAACGGTGCTTCAGCTGGACAGCGGATTGATAAAGCTGATGAGCTGGAAGAGTCCTGGTTTGAGGGCGTCAGCACCGTTGGTTTGACTTCTGGTGCTTCAGTGCCAGAGATTCTGGTACGTGACGTGCTGGCCTGGCTGGATAAGCACGGTTACGCCACAGTTGAAGAGGTGCGGACCGAAACTGAAACTGTGACTTTCTCATTGCCGAAGAACCTTCGCTCCGACATGAAAGAAGCCGGCGTGATTGACGTGCACAATGACCGCACGCGAAGCAGTAACCATACCGCCTAATCACCCCATTCCGCTGATGAGAAGGCGCGGGCGGTAGCATCCTCGACCCCATTTAGAGCGGGCATTTCCCCCAGATTCTCAATTTTCCGTATCTGTGGGAGCACCCTAGTTTCTAGAGAGCCAACGGTCTGATTGTAGGCTTTGAGGGCGCTTTGGAGACTGCTGCCGACCCGGTTCAAATGGTTGACCGCAGTGGCTATGCGGCCAGATAGCTCTTGGCCTAGTTTCACAATATCGCGCGCATTATCCTCAGTCTTGGCCAGCAGCCAGATTTGCGCGCAGGTACGCGCAGTCGCCAGTAGGGAAGTGGGAGTCACAATGTAAACATTAGCCCGCATACTGGTTTCCAACAGCGCAGGATCGACATCCAGTGCGGCAGACAGTAGCGCCTCCATGGGGAGGAACATGAGGGTGAAACCCAAGGAGCCAGAGATAGTGCTGTGATAATCCCGTTTCTGTAGGGTTTTCACATGCTCTGCCAAGGTATTAGCGTGGGCGTGCATTAGCTGGGAGTATTCGGCAGAGTCAGCTGGCACCTCCATGGCACGTAAATATGCGTCAAAGGGAACTTTTGCGTCCACCACGATGCTGCCACTTTCGGGAAGGTGAATGATTGCGTCAGGCCGAGAACGATCCGTCTGCACTGCCTGCAAAGAGTAATCCACGTGCTGCTGCAGGCCGGCTGCTTCAAAGATCCTATGCAGCTCAATCTCACCCCAAGCGCCGCGAGCGCTATGTGAACTCAAGGTCGATTCAAGGCTCCGCGTTGCCTCCACCAAGCGGGCATCCCCCTCGACGGCTTGCCGAAGCTGCTGCCCAATAGAGCCAAAATGCTGACTGGTGCGGTTACTTAAATCCTGCACCCGTCCCTCTAACTGTCTCAGATGCTGTGACAGCAAAGCCATATCCTGTCCTGTCGCGGCGGGCGGCTGGACAGAGTCAGTAGGGGAGTAGCCGTGAGAGCGGCTGCCCAGAAAATAACCAATCGCGAGGCCAAGCAACAGGCTGGCGAAGATGAAAAATAGTTCCGTATAACTCATGCGACTAGTTAAACAAGGCGGCGGGACATTTAAGACCCCCTCGTCCCCAAAACGTGATTCAGGCCCGGTGGCGTGCCCCGCAAGCCCGTCATGGCGTAGAATGCCCTTGTGGCTTTAACTATTGGAATTGCAGGACTGCCCAACGTAGGCAAGTCGACTTTGTTTAATGCGCTCACCCGCGCGACCGTACTGGCAGCAAACTACCCGTTTGCGACCATTGAACCCAACGTAGGCGTGGTGTCGCTACCTGACCCTCGTTTGAATCAGCTGGCGGAGATTTTCAAATCCGAAAGGATTCTACCCGCGACCGTATCTTTCGTTGATATTGCGGGGATTGTGCGGGGCGCGTCAGAGGGTGAAGGTCTGGGCAACCAGTTCCTGGCGAATATTCGTGAAGCGGACGCAATCTGCCAGGTGACCCGCGCCTTTAAGGACCCTGACGTGGTTCACGTCGACGGGAAGGTTGATGCTGCAGCCGATATTGAAACCATCTCCACTGAGCTGATCTTGGCTGATATTCAGACCCTAGAGAAGGCCATCCCGCGCCTCGAAAAAGAGGTGCGCGGTAAGAAGACAGAGCCGGAGTACCTGGACGTAGCCAAGGGCGCTCTGCAACTGTTGGAGGACGGCAAGCTGCTGTTCGCTAACGCTGCCGCCGCCGACTTGGATATGAAGATCTTGCGTACCTTCCAGCTCATGACCACCAAGCCTTTCATCTACGTTTTCAACATGGATGCCGAGGGGCTGGAGGATGCTGACTTGCAGGCGGAACTCTCCGCGCTGGTCGCCCCCGCTGAGGCCGTTTTCTTGGACGCACAGTTTGAATCCGAACTGGTTGAGTTGGACGAGGAAGAAGCCGCTGAAATGCTAGCAGAGGCAGGACAGGAAGAGTCCGGCCTGGACAAGCTGGCCCGCGTCGGATTCGACACCCTCGGCCTGCAAACCTACCTCACCGCCGGACCCAAGGAAGCCAGGGCTTGGACCGTGAAGAAGGGCGCCACCGCCCCCGAGGCTGCTGGCGTCATCCACACCGACTTCCAGAAGGGCTTCATCAAGGCCGAGGTCGTCTCATTCGACGACCTGGTAGCCGCCGGCTCCATGGCAGAAGCCCGCGCCGCAGGCAAGGTCCGCATGGAAGGCAAAGACTACATTATGGCCGACGGCGACGTCGTGGAGTTTCGGTTTAACGTGTAGTCTCCTATAGCAGACTTATCAGTCTGAGCTCATGTTTGCACTGTCCGGAAAGATGTTTCCGAAACTGGCTGAAAGTAAACATGGTTGGTTGGATTTTGGTAAATTCGGAAACATAGTTCCGAATTGCTCTTTTAGGGTGTACCATTGTCTTCATGTCTACCAATTACGGAAAAATAGTTCCGAAAACGTCTGGTGAATCAGATTCTGATGCGGGTCTAGCTGGGATAGCTACGGCCCTAAAAATTGCGCGTAAAGAATACGGCCTGACTCAGCAACAGGTTGCTGATCTATCCGGCGTTTCGGATCGCACTGTACGCTCCCTCGAAAAAGGAAGTTCCAGCCCCAGCCTAAAAGCTCTCCTAGCCGTCGCGGATACGCTCGGGCTAACGGTTGAGGTGGTTCGTCAATGATACAGACGGCTGCCCCTGCCCTCGACCAGATGCGCTTTATAGACACTGTAGACGTGTATAAAGGCGACTACCTAGCTGGGACTCTAAAACGGAACGAAACCGGGGAAGTGGAATTCTCCTATCTTGATTCGTACGATGGAGAGGCAATCTCTTTTTCGTTACCCCTCGGGGAAAAAGCAGTGCGTCCCGGCGGTGCGCTACCGCCGTTCTTTGCGGGACTCCTGCCTGAAGGGCACCGCCTCACCGTTTTGAACCGGGCGACCAAAACCTCGCTCGATGATGAACTAACAATGCTCTTAGCTGTTGGTGCGGATACTCCTGGAGACGTCAGGCTATTCCCCTCTGGCGTGGCTCCGACGGAACCAGCCCCACTGGTGGGGGAGCTTGCCGAATCCGATTTCAGAGTCATCACCGATACAGTGGACCGGTATGCGGTTCCTGGTGTGCAGGCTAAAGCCTCAGCATCCATGATTAATATGCCAATCAGCACTGAAGGGCGTTACGCAATTTTAAAGATTAACCCTCCCGTGCATCCCCACCTCGTCCAAAACGAATACCTTCATCTTAAGTCGGCGCGTGCCCTAAAAATCCCTGTCGCCCAAGCAGAGCTACTTACTGACAGTAAAGGGTGTGAAGGGTTATTCGTGACACGATTTGACCGTGTCGCAGGAAAAGACGGGAAACTGATGCGCCTCGCCCAAGAGGATGCCACCCAAGTGCTAGAGATTCTGCCGGCACAGAAGTACTCGGTTGCTTCCGAGGATGTAGTTCGTGCGCTTGCAGAGCGAACGCAAGCACCCAAAATTGCGACGCGCACTCTATATTTGCAGTTCCTTTTCGCGTGGCTGACCGGAAATGGTGAC
The DNA here is from genome assembly GCF_001936115.1 of Boudabousia marimammalium. Taxonomy (GTDB): domain Bacteria; phylum Actinomycetota; class Actinomycetes; order Actinomycetales; family Actinomycetaceae; genus Boudabousia; species Boudabousia marimammalium. The sequence goes on along the minus strand of NZ_MPDM01000002.1, from coordinate 186,571 downwards.
TTGCATGCCAAAAACCTCTCTATTTTGCGTAATCTCAAGGGTATTTGGTCTGTAGCTCCCATGTATGATTTGGCCTGCACAGCTCTCTATAGAGACTTTACTATGGCACTACCAGTCGCAGGTCGCACCAACAAACTTAGTGGTAGACACTGGGATGAATTTGCCGATAATATTGGGCTGCCGATACGGGCCGCCCGCGACATCCAGCGGTTAGCCTTAAGTACGGCAAAGAGTATCGACCTTTCCCAACTACCTTTCGAGGGTTCGCCCTTGTCGGGAGCTCAGAAGGAACTAAGTAGCAGGCGTTTCAAGATTGAATCACTACTGCAGTAGAAGCACGGCGACGGGCAGATGTGGAGCTAACCTGTCCGTTTAAGGTGTGAAAATGGTAGCGTTTGGGGTGTGAAAATGGTAGTGTATGGCTTGTGAGTCAGTATCAACCTTGAACTGTAGACCTAGAACTGGATGAGCTTCTTCCCCTGGCTCCGGCTGTTGCGATTGATGGAGCTAAGGGTGTGGGGAAGACTGCTACAGCTCGTCGGCGGGCAAGTAACGCTTGGTTTTTGGATGATCCAAATCTAAGAGAAGTAGTAGCTGCTGACTTCGCCCTCGGCGGTGTGCCGGAAGGTACATTGCTGATTGATGAATGGCAGCACCTACCGCAAGTCTGGGACTCAGTACGGCGAAAAGTTGACCAAGGGGCTTCCCCGGGACAGTTCATCCTCACCGGGTCAGCTACCCCGCGTGATGCTTTAGGAACCCACAGTGGGGCAGGAAGAATACTCTCTCCGAATGCGTCCAATGGCGCTTCATGAAAGAGGGCTAGTTAAGCCCACAGTTTCACTTCGTGCTTTACTGGAGGGAGTCTCCCAACTGCCGGCCTTGCGTAGTGAATTTGGACTAGCCGACTACTTTGCTGCCATTACCGCAAGCGGATTCCCTGCTGTACAGCAAACAGTACCCCGGCTTCAGCGGGCTCAACTAGACTCATATCTTGAGCGGATTATTGACCATGACCTGCCCAATGAAGGTTTCGTAGTTCGACGTCCGGAAACGCTCAGACGGTGGATGTCCGCCTACGCTACCGCCAGTTCAACCACTACCTCATACTCTCGGCTACTAGACGCCACAACAGCTGGCGATGGTTCTCAGCCCGCCAAAACAACAACCCGTAACTATATAGATCACCTTGAACGCTTATGGATTCTTGATCCTGTACCCGGATGGATTCCATCCAACAATCCAATCCGGAGGTTACAGCAAGCTCCTAAACGTCAATTGGCTGATCCCGCGTTGGCTGCGCGACTCCTCGGCTTGAACGCATCATCTCTGGCCGGTCCATCAGGAGCGCACATGGCGGGTCCACTATTTGAATCCCTAGTGACACTCGGTGTGAGGGTGGCAGCTCAAGCAGCTGAGGCTCGGGTATATCACTTACGCACCAATGAAGGTAGACACGAAATTGACCTTATTGTTGAAGGTGAAGACGGCAGAGTCTTAGCAATTGAAGTAAAACTATCTGGTGCTGTCCACGATCAAGACGTTCGCCATTTGCTGTGGCTACGAGAGCAGATACCAGACCGGGTAGTTGATTTACTAGTTGTGAATACTGGGCCGGCCACTTATCGCAGGTCAGATGGTGTTGGGGTAGTTCCCCTAGCATTGTTAGGCGCCTAATATTGGTATCCGTCTCAGGAGGAAACCATGGAAAAGCGATGTTCTCCATATTCTTATGTGTGGCGGCAGATGAAAGAGAAAGCGCGCTAACCGGGCTCAAATAAGAGTCCTAGAAGCGCGGAAGTACGCTAGTATTCCAGTAGTCAATAAAACGCCCTGTAAAACTTGAGTCCGGAATAGCTACATGAGTGGACAAGACATAGAACAGCCGATTGAACCGGAAGATATTTTCGGGGAAGAAACTGAAGATCCGATTCGTGAAGCGCTAGGCCAGCAAGACGCTGAACTGCAACAGTACGCTATCGCTTTCATTACGAAAGTGATTCGTTTACGCGGTGTGCGGATTGACCGTGATTCTTTCTTGCGCCAAGAGTTTCGCAAACTTCGCATGTCGGATGAGCAAATTCAGAAGGCGATTGAAACTACCCCAAGTGAAGCTGGCGTCAGTTTAGAGCAGCTTGATGAGCTAGCGTCGCAAGTAATCGGCTTTGAAACTAAAAAGTCTGCAAGTTTGTCCTTCGCTGCCGGTCTGCCCGGCGGGTTCGCAATGTTGGCAACTATTCCCACCGACGTTGCGCAGTATTACGCACATGCCTTCAGAGTCATGCAAAAACTTGCCTACATTTATGGTTGGCAGAACTTCATCAACGATTTAGATGAAATTGATGATGAAACCCTAGCTAAACTAGCTATGTTCCTTGGTGTGATGATGGGGGTTAGTGGGGCGGCAACCTCTTTGACTACTTTCGTTCGTCAAATCACCATGCCTGCCTTGCAAAAGCAGATCACAAAGCAAGCACTGACTAAGACTGTTTGGTATGGCCCAATGAAGCAGACGTTGCGCATCATCGGCGTTAAAGTCACCAAGGATTCCTTCGCTAAGACCATCACGAAGGCAGTTCCCGTGGCCGGAGGTCTCCTCTCCGGTGGAATGACTCTGGTTGCGCTCAAGTCGCAGTCTGTGAGGCTGCAAAAGCAGTTGCGTCAAATCCCGCCGCCCGGAGTTGATGCAGCAAAGTACATGGCAGAACTGCATGAAGTGAACACGAATACTGACCACAACGCGATACTCGACAAGGCTGTGGGTGCAGTCGAGGGCGCGGTAGAAGCAGTACCGGATACCGTTAAAGAAACCGCAGGTAACCTAGCGAGTAGCGCCAAAGAAGCCGGGGCAGAGGCCGCTTCGCAGGCTAAACACCTAGCGGGTTCATTATTCTCAAAGGTATCGAGGAAGAAAGCCGAAACGGAAGAAACCGGGGAAGACCCTCAGGACTAGTGGCACTAATCCCTAAACCGTCCACGCCAGCGCCGCCCTTCCGGCCGGCTCTAGCAGGTAGGCGATTCCTAAACCAGCCAGCACAATCGCCAAGGTAATCAGCAAGAATGCGATTAGTTTCAGCTTCATTGTTTTCCTCTTTCGCGCTGGGTGGCAATGCTGCCTTAAGTCTAGACGAGGATTCTTAGATACGGAACTCTACAACCAAACAGAATCCTCGGCTTTCGAAATCATAGCGGAGATTTGTTAGCGTCTTCGCGCTCCGAAAAGTGAAGTGTACCTCTCAAGACTCGGAAGCAAAATCAACCGCTTTTAGTCCCGGCCTCAGGGTACAGTACCAAGATAAACAATTTAAGTACAAAAAGCTGAGATGCTGATAAGTGACTAACCCAGTTTAGAAGGTGAGGCCCGAATGACTGTTGAACAGCCCGACTACTTGCTCGGTAGACCAATTTCCTTGGTTGGCCCTAACGCAATCACGCTGACTCTGGTGTCGCTCGCCCTCGTTCTGGTAATTGCAACTTTTCTGGTCCGGGTGAAGCATCGGCGGATGGCACCTGTGTGGAGAGCAGGGGGAGTGCTCCTCTCCAGCTCAGCCATGATTGTAGCGATGGTAATCATGGTGAACGCGGCAATGGGATTCTATCCGATGCTGGATTCACTGTTTCCTAAAGCCAATAAGGCAGTCACAGAAGTAAAGCAGCTCTCCCCGTTGCAACCTCCACTCACACAAAATAATGAAGGTCGGGAAGCGCTCAAAAATGAGCCTCAATCTGCGGAGGTTGCCCCTCGTAATGAGCCTCAGTGGATGCCTCATTTTGAACAGGTTGAGGAAGCCAACGGTGCCAAACTTCTGCAAACTAAGTTCACCGGCCCAATTTCCCAGATTAGTCAAGAAGTTGACGTGTGGGTGCCCCGAGAGTTCTCTCTTGATCCAAACCCGCCGCAGCCCGACTATCGGGTGATTATCTTCCTGCACGGTTCACCCGGTAATCCTTTTGCTTCACAAGCCGCCTTGCGAGCTGGCGAAAAACTACAGGCCGCAATCGATCAGGGAAAGCTTCCTCCCACCATCATGGTTTTCCCCGGTCTTAATGTTGACGGGCAAGAACCAGATTGCGTCAATTTGGTGGAACGTCCGGCAGTAGAGACCTGGCTGGCGCAAGAGCTGCCCACCATGCTGCACTCAGTATTTCCCCAGATTTCAGCTATCCGGGGGGATTGGAATCTAACTGGTGTGTCGGCAGGCGGTTACTGTGCGGTGCGGACAGCGCTTTTACACCCGCAGGTTTTTGGTTCAACCGCCTCACTATCGGGATACAACCGTCCCACTGTGGGCCTCCTCTCGGAAGCGGGAGTGCAATTATACAATGCGAATACGCTCTCTAATTTGATTGGATTGCCGCGCAAATATCCGACTCGGATACTTTTCGCTAGTAGCGCCAACGATCGCGATGCTGACTTCCTCACCGTTTCCACTAACCAGATTTCCCCGCTGCCTGGGGATGAATACGCCAATCTTCCCCTTACCGGCGGACACAATTGGGGTGCTTGGAATGAAGTTTTGCCGAATGTTTTAAGTTGGATTGGAGAACAGTCTGAGGTGCCTCATCTTCAACCTCTTGGTAAGGGGATAGGGGCAGAGTTTGAGCCTTCCCAGCCGACCGTGGAAGGCTGGTGGGGAATTAAGTCGTGGGTGCTGATTAGCCTTGTCAGTATCCTTGTTTTGGCCCTTGGAGCAGGGCTGGTAACCCGCTGGACTATTCCGGGGCGAAGTGTGACCGCTGATGCAACCAATTCGCCGTCTTTCACCCTGGAGGTACAAACCTTGAGAGGCCGGATTATTGGCTATCTACTCTCGCTATTTTTGGTGACTTTAACTGCCTCGCTAGTAGCATTAGAGGCTTTCCTCATCTTCAACGCTAACCTAGAGTTCTATGCTTCTTGGCAGGATGTGATTCGTGAGTTCACGGTCTTCCTCACCTTCGATTAGGAGAGTCTTTAGAGTATGTCCAGTCTGCTCCCCTTAGGACTGTTTGGCCGCCCTATCTCTCTGGTGGGGCCTACTGCGATTACTACCACGGTGGTCGCGTTCATACTGTCGCTGCTGTTGGCGGGCTTACTGGTGAGTAAGCGTCAGAAAAAGCGTCCAATCTGGTGGCGGCTAGGTGGTTTAGGTTTGGGCGTAGCTGCGACTTTGATGGCGTTCGTAATCCTCGTCAATGCCATGATTGGGTTCTATCCGACCACGACGGAACTGATTGATGAGGATGGCTCCATCCCCGTTACCGAGGTGAAGCAGCTTTCACCCTTGACTCCGCCGCTTTCGCAGCAGCATGCCGGCCGGGAACAGTTATTGGAGGCACCTCAGAGTATTTCTGCGCAAGCTGGTAAAGAATGGCATCCCGAGTATGCGGTTTCTGCTGGAAATAATGGTGCAGTCAGGCTCTTGACAGAGTTTACAGGACCACTTTCGGGGATTACCTTACCCGTCTACATTTGGGCGCCCCGAGGGTTCAACCTCAACAATCCAGCAGGGCAGCCAAAGTACCGGGTTATCCAACTCCTTCATGGTTCGCCCGGAAATGCGGAAGGTTCGCAGCATGTTTTGCGGGCTGGTGATCTCCTACAAAATGCTATTGATCAGGGCAAGATTCCACCCACCATTATGGTCTTCCCTGATTTGAATGTGGATGGTCGGGAGCCTGACTGCGTGGATTTACAAGATCGTCCCCGAGTGGAGACTTGGGCGGCGAAAGAAATCCCCACCATGATTCGTTCCCTGTTTCCGCAAGTATCTGATCAGCGGTCGGATTGGACGCTCATGGGTGTCTCTGCGGGGGCCTACTGTGCGGTTAGGACCGGCTTAGCGCATCCGGAAGTTTTCGGTTCAATCGTTTCTTTTTCTGGCTACAATCGTCCAATTATCGGGCTCCTCACGCAGGCAGACGTGGAAACCTATAATGCGAATACGCTTACTACTATTATCGCTCTACCCCGCAAATATCCTAGCCGGGTGCTGCTCGCCAGCAATAGTAGCGACGCGGACGCTGACCGGGTAGCTTTCGCGGTTAATGAGATTAGCCTATTACCTGGCGATGAGTTCGCCAAGCTGACTCTCACTGGGGGACATAACTGGGGTGCTTGGAGTGATGGTTTCCCGGATGCGATGAGTTGGCTGGCAGGTGACCGTACAATCGGTAGAATCCAGCCGTTAGGGAAGGGGCTTGGGGCTAATCATGCGTCCGTGAATGCGCCCACCGAAGGTTGGTGGGGGATTCGTTCAGTAATCATGATTGTCTTGATTGCGGTTATTTCTCTGATGCTCAGTTTCTTTACGGTCAGTTTCGGGAAACGTCCTCTGCCCACCCGTCATGCTGAGAGCACACGGCTGCGCAACTTGCGTGTTTTCCTACCGCATTATTTGCTTAGTCTCATGTTGGTGGCTGCTAGTTCAGTGTTGTTAGTATTGACGATGTTCATGATTTTTAACGCAAACTTAGAGTTTTATGCCTCTTGGCAGGATGTGGTGCGCGAAGTTGGGGTACTGTTGGCGACTCGTTAACCTGACTAAACTGTGACTATGCGCTAGGCTAATTCTGTCCCTCTCAGTGTTGAGCGAAGGAATAGCCATGAGCGTTTTAGTCCTAGGGGAAGCCCTAGTTGATCGTTTCCACACCGCCGCCGGCATCCGTGATGTGCCCGGTGGTTCCGCCGCTAATATTCGCATCAGCGAATCCTGAGGATGTAGAGTATGACTTCGTTTGATCCGACGATCTGGTAGCCGCTGGTAAGGTTCTGATTGTAAGCAAAGACTATGTAGTGGTTAGTCGCGGCGCCAGAATCTTCTTCTCGGGCATAGCTCCAGCACGCCCCACCTAGTCCAAGATGAGTACTTTCACCTTGGGTGGCTTGGACGCTATATCTGCAGTTCTTTTTCGCTTGGCTGACGGGAAATGTCGACTTGTATGTCACAAAATTCTATATGTTGCGTATCGCTAAGGGTGGCGTTAGCTTCTATGTGCAATCGGGCAGACACTGGGATGAATTTGCTGGCAGTATTGGGTTGCCTATACGTGCTGCCTGAGATGTCCACCGACTAGCCCTAAGTGTTGACAAAGATATTGATCTTTCTGGTTTAGCCTTCCATGGTTCACTCCTATCTGGCGCTCAGAAAGAACTGGTTAGTCGGCATTTCAGGATTGAATCTCAATTGAACTAGGATAGTAATCGTGGCGCTTCGAAAATGTGCAACAGTTTACGTTATCTTTAAGTGGGTTATATGATATGAACGTCATCAACTAGTTTTATAACTTTATTAGGGAGACTAATGGGTTGGCTTAGTTCTAATCTAGCTGTTTTACCGGAATTGCAGTTCCATTACTTCTGGGTATTGTCAAACCTCTGATTGAACGAGATTCTGGTGGCAGGGAATACCGTCGTCTTAGAAGGCACGTGGAACTTCAAAAGAGCCTCGATAAAGACAGCAAAGCTTGGCATGATATTGATCAGTTAATACATGAAGAAATGTCTGTGTTCACGAGACGTAATTCCGAACGCCTTGGAAGGAAGATGGATACTGGGGCGATAGGCGCGATAGTATTTGTGGCTATTATAGGAGGGGGTATATCTTATGGCCTTGTGACGGCGGCTCAATATTTGACCGGTTTTTGGTCGGCATTTTTTTGGGTAATAACGGTAGCGTGGACAATATTTATTTTGTTATTTGTTATGGTTGGCGGCGCTTCTACCCTGTATAAGACAGAAGAAAACTAGCGAAAATGTATATATTTGCTGTATTGGTCCTTGTAGAGAATTAGCCTCCCATGGATTTCACCCTAACGCTATGATTGTATGCTGCTGCAGGTAAAAATATAGAAATATATTGAATACTGCTATCCACAGGGCGACTACGGTAGCTTGTTACCAGCTTTTTCGAACTGTATGATGGGTATATGATTCCCACTTCTTCTACGTCTCGTGCCAGTGCCCGTGCTAATACTTCACGTGCGCCGTATCGCTCTGTCATATCTGGTCGGTTTGTGCCATCATCGCAGCCCATGTCTGTCTCTCCTGCTACCGTGAGGAGTTTATTCGAATCGATTGAGGAAGAAGAAGACGCCAAAGACGTAGCTAAGGCACGCTTGGAAACTGGGCGTATAACCCATGAGGAACTGCTGAAAGAACTTGGACTCTAATTAGTAGATTCCTATGCCCTACCAGATTACCTACGTCCCTTCAGCTGTAAAAGTCATAAAACAAACCGACCCCTTGCCTCGTCAACGAATCCTAAAAGCTATCGAGGCTCTTTCGATAAACCCTAGACCGCGCGGGTGTAAGAGGCTAAAAGGCGGACAGGGAGAATTGCGTATAAGAGTCGGATCCCATCGGGTTATCTACGAGGTTAACGACGGTCAACTGACTATTTTGGTGCTAAAGATAGGTCATCGAAGTAGCATCTACCGCCGCTAAGACTACACGTCTAGATGCCGCTTTACTAAAACCTCAGATAACCGCCTAGCCAGCGCAGCATCCGCAGGCTCCAGCAGGTAGGCGATTCCTAAACCAGCCAGAATGATCGCCACGGTAATCAATGCGAACGCAGTTAGTTTCATCTTCATGACTTATAGGCTACCCTAAACGTGTATGCCTCAACGAAGAGTGAAGGAGTAACCATGACTGTTTTAGTCCTAGGTGAAGCCTTGATTGACCGTTTCCATAACGCTACCGGCGTCCAAGACGTACCCGGCGGTTCCGCCGCTAACGTTGCCCTCGGCGTGGCGCGGCTAGGTGTGGAGTCCACCCTCGGTACTTGGGTGGCCGAGGATTCCGCGGGGCGCCAACTCACCGATCATCTGGCTGATTCGGCAGTCCGCCTAGCGCCTGGCTCAACGGATGCGCCAGTGACCTCAATCGCTGACATTCAGCTCAGTCCTAAAGGCGATGCGCAGTATGAGTTCACCATCCAGTGGGCTCCGCCAGTGTTCGCGCTTGACGCGGAGGTATTAGCCCTTCATACGGGGTCGATTGCGGCAGTGATGGAACCGGGGGCGGAGAGTGTTAGAACCCTCGTGGAGGCAGCCAAATCCCAAGCGGTTATCACTTTTGATCCGAATGCGCGTCCCGCGATTATGGATCAGATTCCGGACTCTCAGCGGTTGCTTAGGGAAGCCTCTTATCAGGCGGATTTGATTAAGGTTTCTGATGAGGATTGTGCTTGGTTGACGGGTTTGGAACGTAGCCACTTTCAACCCTCACAGGAGCATCCAGAGCTGGTTGATGACTGGTTTGCGCACGGGGTTTCACTGGTGGTGATTACTGCTGGGAAAGCGGGGTTGGTCGCCTATTTGCCGGACGGGACCAAAATCTTGCAGGAATCGAAGCCTCGTCGGGTTGTTGATACGGTCGGGGCGGGAGACTCTGTGATGGCTGCCTTGCTGGTGCAACTGGTTGAGCAGCGGATTAGCCCAGATTTTTCGGTTTCGAAACGGCGTTTGGTGTTTAGCCCTCACCAGGTCAAAGAAATGCTGCATTATGCCAGTACTGTGGCGGCTTTAACGTGTGAACGGGCGGGTGCTGATCTGCCCACTCGGGAGCAGGTGCAAGAACGGCTGTAAAGCAGAGGAAACTATTGGGCACGACGTGACTGTGTGACATGACATACTCAGTCAGGTGTCAGATAACTGTCATCTCGCGTAAATTGTGTATATGCGAAACACTACCCTTGCGAAAATCGGAATCTTGTCCACCTCAACCCTGGCAGCCGCCGCTGCCACCTACCTAGCGACCCGCAAACCTGCGCGCCAGCTGGCCGATCAATCCCGGCCCGTCCGTGTCCTCGTGGCCGGCGGTGGCTATATTGGACTCATCGCCGCCCAAAACCTACGCAAACAATTCTCCGCCGAAGACGTTGAAATCACGGTAGTGGACCCGCGTTCATACATGACCTACCAGCCCTTCCTGCCCGAAGCTGCTGGCGGCAATATTGAGCCGCGACACGTCGTCGCACCCCACCGCATCGCGCTACGCGACTGCCGCCTCGTGATCGGCAAAATCACCGACATTAACCACGGCGCCAAAACCGTCACTATTCGCCCCGAAACTGGCGACCAGCACCACGGTGAGATTGAAACCTACAAGCTGGAATACGACCACATCATCATTGGCCTCGGCGCAGAGCCACGCACCTTGCCTATCCCTGGCCTAGCGGATATGGCCCTCGGCTTCAAACAGGTCGAAGAAGCCATCAACCTACGAAACAGGGTTCTCAACAAGCTTGAGGTCGCAGCCAGCTCCCGCAACCTCGCAGAGCGCAGCCGCCTCCTCACCTTCGTCTTCGTAGGCGGCGGATTCGCCGGCATCGAAGCCATCGCTGAAGTGGAAGACATGGCCCGCGCCGCCGTCAAACGAATCGACAACCTTGAGATGAGTGACCTGCGCCTAGTTATGGTCGAGGGTGCGCGCCGCATCCTCCCGGAACTCGGTGAAGAACTCGGCGGCTACGCCCTCGAACAGCTCCAAGATCGCGGCATTGATGTTCGCCTCAACACCTTCCTCACCTCCTGCGTTGACGGAAATATTGAGCTCTCCGACGGTAGCAAATTTGAGGCTGACACCCTCGTGTGGACTGCCGGCGTGAAAGCCAACCCAGTCCTTGATAGCTCAGACTTGCCCTTGGAAGAGCGTGGCCGCGTCACCACAAACGCAGAATTGCAGGTTATCGACGCTGAAGAAAACGTGGTTCCCGGCGCCTGGGCTGCCGGCGACTGCGCCGCAGTGCCAGATCTCAACGCCCCCGGCGACGCTACCTGCCCTCCGACCGCGCAGCATGCCGTCCGCCAAGCCAAGGTGCTGGCCGAAAACCTAGCCGCGCAACTGTCTGGCGAACCACTGACCAGATACTCACATAAGAACGTAGGCACGGTAGCCTCCCTCGGCCTGCTCAAAGGCGTAGCAGAAATCGCGGGCGTGAAGCTACGCGGCCCGCTCGCCTGGTTCGCACACCGCAGCTACCACATGATGGCTATGCCCACCTGGAACCGGAAAGCTCGCATCGTGGCGGACTGGACCATGGCGATGCTGTTCCAACGTGAAATCGTGGCCCTCGGCTCTCTCACCAGCCCGCGTGCCGCTTTCCGTGCGGCCGCTCAGGCCGACGAACGCCGCCGAGCCCAGCGCGGACAGAAAGCTCAGCCGCATAAGGTTTTGACCTCACCTGCGACCCCTGAGCAAAAGCAACGCGCGCAGGCGTAAAATAGCCTGCATGAGTATTAATTCGCAACAGTTTGCTAAAGAATTCGGACAGTTCATTCAAGACTCGCCCTCGGCATACCATGCCGCGGACACGGTCGCGAAAGCCTTCACGGCGGCCGGCTTCAAACCCCAAGATGAAACCGACACTTGGGATGCCAGCGCTGGTGGTCACTACATTATCCGTGACGGCGCTATTATCGCCTACCGCATTCCTGAGGGCGCCAAAGCTGACCACCCGTACCGGATTTTGGGCTGTCACACTGACTCTCCAACCTTGAAGATTAAGCCGAACCCGGATGCTACTTCGCCTGATGGTTTCAACCAGGTTGGCGTTGAAATCTATGGGGGAGCGCTCATCAATTCTTGGTTGGACCGTGACCTTGAGGTGGCGGGGCGCATCATTGACCGCGCGGGGAAGACGCACCTGGTGCGGACCGGTCCCATCATGCGGGTGCCGCAGCTAGCCATCCATTTGGATCGTGGCGTCAACGACGGATTGAAGCTGGAAAAACAGCAGCACATTCATCCCGTCTGGGGAGTGAACAGCACTGAAACCAGTCTGCTGGGCTATGTGGCACGCTTGGCTGGGCTGGAGAGCGAAGCGGATATTGCCGGATATGATCTCATCTCCGCAGACACGCAGGCCCCCAGCTTCCTTGGTGGCAAGCAGGAGATGCTGGCCGGTGGACGGATGGATAACCTGGTCACTGTGTTCGCTGGGATGCGGGCCTTTTTACGTCTGACTGAGGAAACCCCGGAGGCTATCACCGTTTTCGCGGCTTTCGACCATGAAGAGATTGGCTCTGGGACGAGGGCGGGCGCAGCTGGTAGCGTGCTTGAGGATGTCCTCCGGCGCACCACGACCGCGCTTGGTGGCGACACTGAAGCCTACCTGCGGGCTTTAGCGAAATCATCCTGCCTGTCTTCCGATGTGGGACACAGCGTTCACCCGAACTATCCGCAAAAGCATGATCCGGATACTCGTCCCGTGATGGGCAAAGGCCCGATGCTTAAGATTAACGCCAATCAGCGTTACGTCACTGATGGGCCGGGCACCGCGATTTGGCGTGACGCTGTGGAGCGGGCAGGTGTGCCCAGCCAGGAGTTCGTCTCCCATAATGACGTGCCTTGCGGTTCTACGATCGGCCCCATGGCGGCGACCCGGTTAGGTATCCTCACGGTGGATATTGGTGTGCCCATTTTGTCAATGCACTCGATTAGGGAACTATGCCATGTGGATGATCTGGTGGCCCTATCTAAGGTATGCGAAGCCTACTGGGCAGGCAAATAGTTTCAACCTGTAAAAGTAAGGAAGCAGACTTAAAGCGAAGTGGTGGAGAGTCGGTAGGACAGAGTATGAGTTCTGCCGGGCTCCACCACTATTGCGTTATCGTAAATGCAACCGGCTTCCACGCACAGCATCTGGCGCCACTCATCATCACCCATATCAGACATGCCGGCGGCCCCTTCTGGGCCCGGGTTCCAAACAATAGTGTTGGTGGCTCCTTCAGATTCCACCTGAATATTACGTGACAGAGCTTCGTCACGGACCGTTAGATTAGGGCCACTAAAGAATACGCGATCAATTCCGGTCAGGCTCTCCACATTGCCTTCTTGGGTGAAATGCTCTGGGCTGATGAAGGGATTTACGGCCTCCACACCATCCAGACCCTCTAGCGTGGTGCGTTCAATATCTCCCACCTGTAAATAGGTGTGGAAGGCCAGTTCACATTCGAAATCCTCATCGGAGAGGTTCGTAATTTCCAGCTCCACTGTTAGGGCTTCATCGCAGCTGACCCGATAGTGCAAGGCGTAGTCGTAGGGGAACAGGTCTGCTCCCTCGGCCTCCTGCGCGCTGGTCGGGTCAAAGAACCAGGTAGCCTGCATGCCGCCTTCCGGGAGTGGCCTGGAGCCAAGATACTCCCATTTTGTGGTGCGTGCGAAACCATGCCGAGGACGTAGCCCTAGGGTGCGCCCCTGGTTGAACCACGGGAAAATAATGGGGATACCACCCCTGATGCTCTTGCCTACCTGGTAGGCGGAAGCCTGAGAGACCCACACGACGGGCTCTTGACCCTGCGGGGTCCACTGCTCCACGTGTGCGCCCTGATGAAACACCCGGGCATTTGATGAGGGACTAGCTATCACCACACTGTCTATATCCATGCCCTCATTGTACTCTCTGATAGCAAAAAGCTGTGGGGGTTGAGTCGTCAAACCACTCAACCCCCACAGCGGAGTTTGCAAAGAAACTAGCAGGCTAGTTTACTTCTTCCAACCGATGTACTCATGAGCAATCTTGGTGAAGCCCATCGCTCCGATGTTAGCAAGACCGTTGCGCGTAGCAACAATCACGGGGCCATTGTAGATAGGCAACCAGCCGGCCTGAGCCAAAGCTTCGGCCTCAACCTTGTTGCCGGCTTCTACGGCTTCAGCTTCGGTGGGCTGGTGTTCAGCTTCTTCAATCTTCTTGTCCAGCTCAGCGGAGCCAAGACCGGTCTTAGACAGTTCAGAGTCAGAACGGTAGACCTGTCCTAGGTCACCCATTCCAAACGGATTGGAAAGAGTCAGACCGGAGAGGACTAAATCGAAGCTCTTATCAGCCATGGTCTTCTGGAAATCAGCCGCGCTACGCTGATCAATGTTGAGCTTGATACCCACATTTTTCAGCATGGACTGAATTGCACCGTACATATTTTTAAGTAGCGGGTTGGTAGAGAAGTTAGGAATCAGAACCTCCAGTGTCTTACCATCCTTAGTCCGGTACTCTTGGCCTTCTGCTTGGGTCCATCCGGCAGCTTCCAGCATGGACTTTGCTTTTTCGGGGTCAAACTTGCCTAGTTCACCGAGGTTGTCCTGGTAGGACTTCTGGCTGGGGCGAACTAGGTTAGAGCCAACCGGATCTTCCTTAAAATCAATTCCTTGGAAACGAATCTTGAAAAGTGTTTCACGGTCAATAGCGTGGAAGAATGCAGAGCGAACCTCTTTATCCTTCATGACTTCAGAGTCGGCGTTGAGCTGAATCAAAGCCAATGACAAGGAAGGAGCAGTGTACTTGGTGATGTCAGTTAAATCAGCAACTTGAGCGAGACGATCTGCATTTCCTACAGCAATCATATCGATTTCCTTGTTCTTGAAGGCGGCAACTTCAGCCTGATCATCCTTCGCTACCAAGGTCACGCGCTCCAGCTTCGGCTTATCGCCCCACCAGTTCTCGTTGGGGACAAAGGTGACAGAGCCGCCGTTGAAATCAATGTTTTCCAGCTTGTATGGGCCTGCACCCCATTCGCCGTGAGCATTTTTGATGTATCCGTTCTGGAAAATCTCAGGATCAACAGCTTTGGGGTGGTAGAGGGTTTCGAAAGTCTGCTTCCACCAGGGGAATACGCGGTCGAACTTAACTACTACGACGTTATCTTTGTCGCCCTTAGTGATGGATTCGATCTGCTGGTAGCCACCGGTATTATTGGCGGGGAAGTTGGCAGCGTCTTTGCCGTTGCTGACCTTCCAAGTAGCTTCGAACGCGGTCCAATCAATGGGGGTGCCGTCATTCCATTTAGCTTTGTCATTCACAGTGAAGGTCACCTGAGTTTTGCCGTCCACCACTTCATCTTTCCATTCAGTGATATAGGCAGGGTTCGGGTACCATTCACCTTGATCGTCGAACAGGGCGATTTGAGGATTGTACCAAGACCAAATAACTGAGGTGTCGTTGGTGGAATCAGCATGGAAGGAGTTCATCTGATCGGTGACCTGAGAGACCGGCAAGGTGAGAGTCCCTCCGTCTTTCAAGTCGGCGTAATCAACCTTCAAATAATCAGTGGCCTTAATCTGAAGCGGTGCGCCGCCCTCTCCGGTGCCGGACTGGCCGGTGGTGCCGGTGCCACAAGCGGACAATAGAAGGGCGCCAGCTGCCATTGCAACTGTCGTAACTTTAAGTATATGTTTCATCTAATGCTCCATTTAGGATTGTGCAGCTTAAGGTAAAGAAGAGTAGCTACCAAACTCTTAGCTATCACTTTACCTGAATCTTAATGTTATTTGCTTTTTGTAAAGTCCCGAAAATCCGCCAAAATGTGTGAAAAGTTAGGATAATCACAAGTTTTGGCGTGGCCTTCAGGGGTGCTACGACTTAGGCATTAGCCTGCAAGGATTTTGACTCAGTTTTACCAATCCAGTGGCAGGCTACTTCGTGGTCTTCTCCATGGCTTACTAGCTGTGGCTCAGTAGAGTTACAGAGTGCCTGGTTGTCTGCAGGTAGCATCTTATAAAGCGGGCACCGTGCTTTGAAAGCACAGCCGGTGATTCCGTCAGCAGGGCCGGGTAAATCGCCTTCCAAGGTGATCCTCGCGCGGTCACGCTCTACGGTCGGGTCCGGGATTGGAATCGCAGACAACAGAGCCTTAGTGTAGGGGTGAAGCGGATTTTCGAAGAGCTCATCGACCTCTCCGACTTCCACGAAACGCCCTAAATACATTACGGCTACACGATGTGAAATATGCCGTACCACTGACAGGTCGTGAGCGACAAAAACATAAGACAGGCCCAGTTTGGCCCGAAGCTCATCAAGCAAGTTAATCATGCCGGCTTGGATAGATACATCCAGAGCTGAAACAGGCTCGTCAAGTACTACCACTGCCGGGTTCGAAGCCAAGGCGCGGGCAAAGCCAATCCGCTGGCGCTGGCCGCCAGAGAAAGCACCTGGGAATCGATCCACGTGGGCTGGGTCTAGACCAACCAAATCCATCAGCTCTGTGACACGCTCATTAAGGTCTCCGTCCCAACCAAGGCTGCGCAGAGGCTCCGCAATAATGTCATAGACAGTCATACGCGGATCTAGCGCGCCCATCGGATCTTGGAAGACCATTTGGATGTCGCGGCGGGCTTCCCTGCGTTCCTTACGTGACAGTGCAGAAACGTCTTTGCCGGCAAGGGTGATCTTGCCCTCAGTCAGTTCCACACCTAGATCCATGATCTGCAACAAAGTGGTGGTTTTACCACAGCCCGACTCTCCCACGATCGAAAGAGTTTCACCTTGATGGAGCTCAAAATCAATGCCATTTACGGCTCGAACTGTGCCAATTCGGCGCTTAAATATGGCTCCTTGTAAAAGCGGGAAATGCTTGTGCAAGTCTTCGACTTTCAAGACCTGTTTCCGCTCGGAGCGCGGCACTCCTGCTAAAGCCTCAACCGGCTTCGCTGGAGTGGGGTACATTGGCACTCCATCTAGCTGCTTCCGGAAGATATGTTCCTTCCTAATGCATGCAGCAGAGTGCCCCTCAGAGCGTTCCCCATGCCCAGTATCGATGGGTTCCAGATCTGGTTCTTTCACCCGGCACTCATCAACTGCAATCGGGCAGCGATCAGCGAAAGGACAGCCTGGGGGCAGGTTAATAACTAGTGGAGGGTTGCCCTCAATCGGGATGAGAGGTTCTTCCGCCCGTTGGTCTGGACGGGGGATAGCGGAAAGTAAACCAATCGTGTAGGGCATCCGCGGAGAGTCAAATAGTTCGTAGACATTTGCCTGCTCCACCGGTTTGCCCGCATACATCACCAAGACATCGTCAGCGGTGTTTGCGATCACGCCCATGTCATGGGTAATCATAATTACTGCCGCATTAGTTTCGCGTTGCGCGGTCTTGAGTACTTCCAGAATCTGCGCCTGGATAGTGACGTCCAAGGCGGTGGTGGGTTCGTCAGCAATAATCACCCTCGGATTATTTGCAATCGCCATAGCGATTACGACGCGCTGACGCATGCCCCCAGAAAATTCATGCGGGAAAGACTTAACTCGCTTGTCTGGATTGGGGATACCCACCAGATCCAAGAGCTCCACTGCACGCTTGAAAGCGTCCTTAGTGGAAATGTCTTGATGGATCTGCAAAGCTTCCACAATCTGGTCGCCCACGGTAAACACAGGGGTCAGTGAAGATAGTGGATCTTGGAAAATCATCCCGATTTCGCGGCCGCGAATCTTCGACATTTCCTCATCGGAAAGACCCAACAGTTCTGAACCGTTCAGTTTAATGGAACCGTTCACGGTCGCGGTATCTGGAAGCAGGCCCATGATAGCCAGTGAAGACACTGACTTACCTGAACCAGATTCGCCTACGATACCAAGTGAACGACCCGGCATCAGGTCGAAGTTGACGCCGCGGACGGCATCAACGCGGCCAGCTTCAGAAGGGAAGGAGACGGTCAGATCACGGACGGAGATAACGGGGGTATTAGGGTTACTCATGCTTTGCCTCCAGCAGCCGAGTTGGGGTCAAGGGCATCACGTAGGCCATCTGCGATGAAGGCGGCAGCCAGGGTGATTAAAGTCAAAGTAGCGGCTGGGAAATAGAACAGCCAAGGAGCAGAATAAAGGATATCTCCTACACCACTGAGAAGTGAACCGAGTGAAACATCGGGTTGTTTTACACCCAAGCCAAGGAAAGAATATGAGGTTTCAGCCATCACGGTAGCCTGCACGCCAAGGGTCATTTGAATAATCAAGAGCGAACCAATATTTGGGATCATGTGGCGGAAAATAATCTTCAGCCAGCCAACTCCCATATAGCGGGCGGCAGTCACGAACTCGCGTTCGCGCAAAGACATGGCCAGTGACCAAATCACACGGGCGGCACCCATCCAGCCGAAAAGCACCAAGACCAGAATCAAGAGCTGCCAAGATCCTCCTAGGGCGTTAATCAGCAAGGCAATAATCAAGAAGGCCGGCATGATTAGTAGGAAGTTAATCAGGGTTAGCATTAGTTTTTCACCCCATCGCCCGACCGGTCCAAGTGCCCCGAAATAGGCTGTTGAGGTACCTACGGCAGCGGCAATCAAAGTAGTTGAGATAGACACTGCAAAACCGATAATTAGGGATCGTCCTACGCCGTGCGCAGTCTGAGCGAAAAGGTCGTTACCCTGTGCGTTGGTGCCAAACCAGTGATTAGAGTTTGGTGGTTGACGTAAGGAGAGGAAATCTGAGTCGCTGTAATGCCAGGGGGACACCAAGGGGCCGATAATCGCAAAGAGAATCAACGCTAAGAGGATGAAGACTCCGAAAACTGCAAGTTTATTGCGTAGAAAACGGCGCGTGTAAAGAGTGGTTTTAGAAGTCGGAGCGCTCAGTTTTTTGGCAGTTTCATCTGTAGTTTTTGGCTTAGTCTGACTATTTTTCATTCTTTCAGCTCACTCTCACTCGCGGGTCCAAAGCGACCACTGCAATGTCGGCTAAGATTGCACCGATTGCGGTCATTAGCGCACCGAAAGCGGCGCTGGCAACCAGACCATGAACATCGTTTTTGGCTAGGGTTTGGATGGCATACTTACCCATGCCGTTCCAGCCGAAAATGGTTTCCGTGAGAATAGCGCCCGCGAAAATTCCAGGAACGGAGAAAGCTACCTGGGTGGCAACTGGGATCACTGAGGTGCGAAGGGCGTGCTTACGGATTGCCTGGTGCCGTTGGAGGCCTTTAGCGCGGGCGGTTCGCACGTAGTCAGCATTGATATTGTCCAACAGGAGGGAACGCTGTAGGAGATGAGTCCCCGCGAAGGAGACCAAAATCAGCGCCACTGTGGGTAAGAAAAGGTGCTGCATACTGTCAACGACTGCCCACCATCCCGAGACATTGGGAGTGCTGGATCCAGAGACGTAGAAGACGGTGGTGCCCACTGCATTGTTGAAAGCAATGCCTAACAAGACAACAAGTAGCCCTGCCACCACAATGTGGGTGTTTAGGGAGACTACAGAAACGCCTTGCCAGATTCGGTCACCCAATTTGTACTGGCGCGAAGCTGTGTAGATACCGAGGCTGATGCCAACAATGGTTGAAATGATGGTTGCGCCCAGCAAGAGACGGGCAGAAACCCACATTGAGTAGTTAATTGATTCGTTTACTGACGACCCGGTGGGCGACAATCCCCAATCCCAGTGCAGTAAAATCCCGGTCAGCCAGTTCCACCAGCGTTCCAGCAGCGGAGTTTCGGGATAAAGATTCTTTGGCTCCAGAAGGGACCGAATCTGCTCAGGGGGAATCGGTGGTTTACGTTCAGCGTAGTTCGCGCGAGGATCCAGGAACTGGGTCGCTAGGAAGTACGTAATATTCGTGGCGAAAAAGATCATGACAAGCCATGAAACAATTTTCCTTAACACGTATTTAATCACGTTGTTTTCCCTTCATTACAATACTAAATGACGGCTCGCGGCAACAAAAACCCGACCCAGACTCAAGAAAAATAGGCGGATCGTAAGGGTGTACTCACAGACCATCCAAGTCTTCATGGAGATAAAGATAATTTACCTATAAATGAATGAGCCGTCATATTTTGACTTTTTGGAGTGGTAGATTTTACTTTTTCGGGGTGTGAGTTGCACTGTATTTATCTACTTTCGCCCCGTTGCTGGGGGGCGGAGTGCGATATTCTTGGGAAAGTACTATTGAACTGAAATATAGATGATTAGCCCTTGCATAAATAGGGCGTTACGGAGATTTATTTGATGACTACTCGCTCAGATATGCGAAATGTAGCGATTGTGGCACACGTTGACCACGGTAAAACTACCTTGGTTGACGCCATGCTATGGCAGTCGGGTGCTTTTAGTGACCGTGACACGGTAGAGAAAACCGGTGAGCGCGTCATGGATTCAGGTGACCTTGAGCGAGAAAAAGGCATCACCATTTTGGCTAAGAATACGGCCGTTAAGTACAGTGGCCCGGCCGCTCAGGCTTTAGGCCTGACCGAGGGCGTCACCATTAACGTGATTGACACCCCCGGGCACGCCGATTTCGGTGGCGAGGTGGAGCGTGGCCTCTCCATGGTTGATGGTGTCGTTTTGCTGGTGGACGCCTCTGAGGGGCCGCTTCCGCAGACTCGTTTCGTGCTTCGTAAAGCTTTGCTGGCAAACCTGCCGGTAGTTCTGGTGGTCAACAAGGTTGACCGTCCGGATTCGCGGATTGCGGAGGTTGTCTCGGAAACCCAGGAGCTGCTGCTGGCGCTGGCACAGGACCTCGATAATGAGGGTCATGAGATTGATCTGGATTCGATCCTGGACATGCCGGTGATTTACGCTAGCGCTAAGGCCGGTAAGTCTTCCGCAAATATGCCAGCCGATGGTGGTGAGCCGGATGATGATTTGGAGCCTTTGTTTAAGACCATTTTGGAGCGTATTCCCGGCCCCACCTATGAGGAGGGGGCCCCGCTGCAGGCCCATGTCACCAACTTGGATGCTTCCCCTTTCTTGGGTCGTCTAGCTTTGCTTCGTATCCACAACGGTACTTTGCGTAAAGGACAGTCAGTTGGCTGGGCGCGTCACGACGGTACTACCCGCACGGTTCGGGTCTCTGAGCTTTTGCGTACCGAGGGGCTTGACCGGATGCCCGCCGAGGAAGCTCATGCCGGCGATATTGTCGCGGTCGCAGGAATTGAAGAAATCACCATTGGTGAGTCTTTGGTTGATCTGGAAGATCCCCGTCCGCTCCCGCTAATTACAGTGGACGATCCGGCTATTTCGATGACCATCGGGATTAATACCTCACCGATGGCTGGTCGCGTGAAGGGTGCTAAGGTTACGGCCCGTCAGATTAAGGACCGTTTGGATCGTGAACTGATTGGTAACGTGTCTTTGAAGGTTTTGCCTACTACCCGCCCTGACGCTTGGGAAGTCCAGGGGCGCGGTGAGTTAGCTTTGGCTATTTTGGTTGAGCAGATGCGTCGTGAGGGTTTCGAACTGACGGTGGGTAAGCCGCAGGTAGTTACCAAGGAAATTGATGGCGTTCGTCACGAGCCGATGGAACGAATCACCATTGATATTCCCGAAGAGCACATGGGTGTTGTGACGCAGCTAATGGCTGCCCGCAAAGGTCGGATGGAAACCATGTCGAATCATGGCACCGGCTGGATTCGCATGGAGTTCGTGGTGCCCGCGCGCGGCCTAATTGGTTTCCGTACCTCTTTCCTGACTGAAACCCGCGGTACCGGTATCGCCGCCTCGATCGCTGAAGGTTATGAGCCCTGGCAGGGTAGTATCGAGCGTCGTTTGACTGGTTCTTTGGTTGCTGACCGTGCCGGTCAGGCCACCCCCTACGCGATGACTCAGCTGCAAGAGCGCGGCAGTTTCATTATCCCGGCCGGCTCTGAAGTCTATGAGGGTCAGGTTGTGGGTGAAAATCCGCGCGGTGAGGATATGGACGTCAATATCACTCGCGAAAAGAAACAGACCAACATGCGTTCAGCTACGGCCGAGCAGTTTGAGAATCTGATTCCCCCACGTAAACTCACCCTCGAAGAATCCTTGGAGTTCGCGGCTGACGACGAATGCGTTGAGGTCACCCCAGATTCGGTTCGCATCCGCAAAGTTATTTTGGATGCCCAAGAGCGCTTCAAGGTGGCGGCCCGCGAGCGTCGCGCCAACAAGTAGACTGATTCTAGCGTCACTTCAAAAGGGTAGGGAGTAACTGATGAGCGAAGCTGAAAAGCAGCCTTTCTTCACCCCGCAAAGGCGTAGGATTGCGATCGTGACAGGAGTTGTGATTGCAGTTCTGCTGGGCACTTTCGTGGTGCTGCAGGCAATCGTGGCTGATAAGGTCCCTGCCGGCACAACCGTGCTGGGTAAAGATATCTCCCACCTGTCCTCCACTGAAGCAACCACCGTGATTGAGCAGGCTTTTCAAGCTAGCCTCACTCAACCCATTACTGTGCAGGCAGAAGATCAGTCAGCTCAGGTGACAGCTCAAGAGCTTGGGATTGAGCTGGACGCTCAGGAACTAGTCTCTTCTCTCACCGGTTTTACGCTGAACCCGGCCCGCCTTTGGCATAATTTCTTTGGTGGGCAGGCAGTAGAGTTAAGCCCGAAGATGGCACCGCAAGCACGTGATGATGCAATGCGGAAACTGTCTGCTGAGCTTGACCGTGAGCCGACTAATGCTGCAGTGAACTTCGCTGACACCACGGCAAATGTGACTCCTTCCAGCCCGGGCATTACGGTGCAGGTAGAGGGTACCTCCGACGCGGTCGTGAGAGCATGGTCTATGGGTGCCGCTACAGTAGAAGCCGTCTACGAATCCGTCACTCCGGAGGTCGCGACCGCACAGGCCGAGGAAGCCGCAGAGACCGCTCGCAAGCTAGTAGAGGCACCGCTGACATTTGAAGCCGCGGACCAGTCAGGCTCCCTTGAAGGTAAAGAGATCGCCGCCGTAACCACTTTCGATGTGGAAAATGGCGCTTTGAAGATGAACACTGACTGGGAGAAGCTAGCCGCAGTTTTGGGCAGCAAAGTAGCACAGTGGGCGCAACCCGCGAAGGATGCCAAGATTTACATCAAAGACTCCAAGCCGGTGATTGAGCCTTCTGCTCAGGGCGTCGGAGTGGTTGGCGATAAGCTGGCCGCTGCGGTTGAAGCTGCATTGGCCAGCCCGGAGCGTACCGCCACACTGGAACTTTCCGTGACGAAGCCAGCTTTGACTACTGAGCAGGCGAATCAGCTGGGCATTAAAGAGATCGTTAGTGAGTTTTCCACCCCGCATAATAGCAACCGTGACCGCAACGCCAACCTCGCTTTAGGCATGAAAAATATTTCGAATGTGCTGATTAAGCCCGGTGAGGAGTTCTCCCTCGAAAAAGCACTTGGCCCGGTTACTGCTGAAGCCGGTTTCCGCTCTTCCGGTGTTTTGGTGCAAGGACGTCATGAGCAGGCTCTAGGTGGCGGTCTTTCTCAGGTGTGTGTAACCACATTGAATGCAGCTTTCTTCGCTGGCTATGACATCACTGAGCATAAACCGCATTCTCGTTACTTTAACCGCTACCCGATGGGGCGTGAGTGTACTTTGTGGACTGGAGTGCACGATCTCAAATTTACGAACAACACCCCTTACGGAATGATGTTCCAAGGCTGGCTTTCAGGCGGTCGCGTACACGTGCGAGTTTGGTCTACCAAATACTGGAACGTGGAGACCACTACTTCTGGCAAGATGGGGATTACCCCTGCCAAGGTTGTGCATAATCCCAACGCAAACTGTCATGCGTACCCGCCTGGGAATGCTGGTTTCTCCGTTCGGGTGACACGTAAAACCACGCATGGAGATAAGACCGGGAAGCCAATCAACTGGTCGTGGAGATACCAGCCTGATAACGGGGTAGTATGCGATAAGGACAAACTGGAAAAACCTGAAGGCTAGAGGCGTGATTGTTTTCCAAGTCGCGCGTGAGGTTTGCAACGCTATCGCTGGCAGCTAATGAGCCAGTGAGCCAACCGCATTCCTTCCGCGTAAGATGATGAGCAGAGAATCCTCAGGAGGAAGAAATGACTTATGTGATTGCTCAGCCCTGCGTCGATGTGAAAGATAGGGCCTGTGTTGCGGAGTGTCCGGTCGATTGCATCTATGAAGGTGAGCGCACTCTATATATTCATCCTGATGAGTGCGTGGACTGTGGCGCTTGTGAGCCGGTCTGTCCAACTATAGCAATCTTCTATGAGGATGATGTCCCCGATAAGTGGGAAGATTACACTCGCGCCAACGCAGAGTTTTTCTCCGAAATCGGATCACCTGGTGGGGCTAGCATGACTGGGGTTTTGGATTTCGATGATCCGATGATCGCTGCTTTGCCGCCGCAAAACCAGGACTGGAAAGACGAAAACAACTACCAGTAACCGAGTAGTTAACTATTTGGGGTCGACGGGTCGCTCTTTGCGCCCGTAGGCCCCTTTAGTTTGCCGTCCAGAGATCAGTCCAGTTGGCTCCTTCACTGTTGAGAATGCGCCGCAGGAGGGGGAGGGATATTCCGACGACTGAGTGGTAGTCTCCCTCGACCCGATCAATGAAGGCGCCACCTAAGCCGTCTACGGTGAAGGAACCAGCCACATGCAGGGGCTCCGGGGTGTTCAGGTAGCGCTCCAGGTCCGCATCGGTTGGGTTTCCGAAATGGACGAGGGTGGTTTCGGTGGCAGAGATGGACACGAAGTTAGTTCCCACGGTGCGTAAATAGTGGGGTGAAACTGTTGCATCGTCTGGCGCATCGGCGGGATTAAGCTGTTGCAGCAGGGCGGGATTGAAAATAACGCAATGGCCGGTGTGTAGTTGACCTTCGCTGTTTCGCATGGCTTGCCAGCGCTGGCGGGCGATTTCTTTCCGGTGCGGTTTGCCGATCAGTTCTCCCTCGATCTCCAGCATGGTGTCCGCACCAATCACAATAGTTGGGGAGGTGCTGTCAGCTAGCTTTAGTTCTCGGTAGACTTCTTGCGCTTTCGCTGTGGCTAACGCCATCACGATACCGGGGTAGGATTCACCGGTGTGGGCGGCTTGGACGGCGTCCTCGTCCACTTCAGAAACTTTAACTTGCGGCTCGATTCCAGCAGATCTTAAGGTTTCAAGTCGAGCAGGCGACTGTGAAGCCAAAATCGTGGTAATCTGCAAACCCTGTGTTTTTTGTGCCATAAAATACATTTTAGTCCTACGATATAAGAGTGAGCGAAATGAACCCTAGGGAAGTTCCCGAATTTGATTCTAATCGGTGGGCTGGTGCGGAGTCGGATGAAATCCGTGACTCCACTATTGACCGGCTGCGTAAGCGGATGATTGGGGGAAATCCTCAATACACGCAAAGCCAGCTGGCGGAGCTTGCCGGGGTGAGTGAGCAGGACGCAAAGGACTTCTGGCGGGCGATGGGTTTTCGTAACCTTGACGCAGATGCTGTGACTTTCACAGACCTAGACGTACAGATTCTGCGTGCCAGTGACACTTTGGTGTCTTCCGGTGAGCTGGATGGGTCGGCTCTAATTTCTTTGCTTCGGGCAGAGTCGCAGACAGCAAACCGGTTGGCTTTATGGCAGCTGGAAACCTTGGTAGAGGCCAATATTCGCGCCCACGCGATTGATGATACCTCTGCCCGCTTGGTGGCTTTGGATCAGATTCAGCGGATTTATCTGTTGCTTGAGGAACAAACCCTTTACGCGTGGCGAAGGCACATGTGTGAGCTGTTGGAGCGGACCGCTAACCAGTACGCTTTGCGGTATCGTCACGAGATTGCTCCGGATGAGTATCCTCTGCGCCGAGCCTTGGGATTCGCTGACATGGTTTCTTACACTTCAACGACGAGGCATTTAGGTGCCGCGGGACTGTCACGATTGATTCAAAAATTTGAGTATATTTCCCGTGACGTGATTACTTCCCGTGGTGCGCGTATCGTCAAGACGATTGGTGACGCTGTCCTCTACATTGCAGATGATGCGGAAACTGCTACGGATGTGGTGTGTGCTTTGGTGGAGCGTTTCGCGGAGGAGACTGAAGTGCTGCCGGTGCGCGCGTCACTGGTAGATGGTTTTGTGGTGTCTCGTTCGGGTGACGTGTTTGGTCCTCCCGTAAACTTGGCTTCCCGTTTGGTTGACCAAGCCGGACACGGTGAAATTTTTACCGATGCTGGCACTGCCGAGTTGATAAAGACTGCCGCTTGGGGTAAAAAGTATGAGGTTTCTCCGCGCGGAACCGTGGAATTGCAAGGCCTCGGTGAGGTGCCGACCTTTGCTTTGAAGCGGAATAGTGCGGAATAATAGTAAGTAAAGTTAGCGTAAAGAAAGTTTATGGTCTATCATGGGTTCTGTGAGTAAAGTACTTTTGGTAGAGGATGATTCAGCCATCCGCGATCCCTTGGCAAGAGCCTTAGGGCGTGAAGGTTACGAAGTTGTAGTCCACGAAACTGGCGCGGGCGCCTTGGAGGCTGTTGACAACTGTGATGTTGTCGTTTTGGACTTGGGGTTACCTGATATGGAGGGGCTGGATGTGGCTCGCCGGATTCGGGCTCGTGGGCTGCAGATGCCGATTCTAATCTTGACCGCCCGGGCTGAAGAAGTCGATATGGTAGTTGGCTTGGATGCTGGTGCGGATGACTATGTAACTAAGCCTTTCCGATTGGCTGAGCTGATGGCTCGTGTGCGTGCTTTGTTGCGGCGTTCAGTTGCCGAGGGTGTCTCCAGTAGTGATTTGACTGCGCAGGATGTGCGGGTAGATTTGTCCGCACATAGGGCCTTCCGTAGTGGGGTAGAGCTCCAGCTGACCGCTAAAGAGTTTGATTTGTTGGCAACGCTAGTCGGCGAAGCTGGCAATGTGGTTTCCCGTGAGACTTTGATGCGTAAGGTTTGGGGTACCGATCCGAATAGTTCTTCTAAGACCTTGGATATGCATATTTCTTGGCTGCGTCGAAAGTTGGATGACGATGCCGGGCATCCTCGCTATATTGCGACAGTGCGCGGTATGGGTTTCCGTTTTGAAGCTGCTGCGGACGCCTGACACTGTCGCTTTGTAGAGCGCTTAAACCTCAATGCATAAGCTGTCTATTCGCGCCACCGTAACTGCCGTCATGGTGGCAGTCCTTCTGATTGCTCTGCCCGGAGCTATTCTGGGTTCATTCATGCTGTGGGAAAACGATAAGGCTGCTTTCGATACACGGGTCGCAACCATTGCAAAGAGTATCGCGAATTCGCGGGGTGGTTTGGAACTGCAGGACGACATCGTTTTACAGACTTGGCTTTCGGATTCTCATCCGCCCCTTGATAGCATTTCTCTGGAGCGTCGTAACGGCAAAGATGTGCATGTTGGGCAGAGTCCAGATAGTCTGAAAATGGTTTCCATTGCCCGGATTGATCCTTTCACTAATTTAGTGGTGGAGCGTTCTGCTATGGACACGGTGGGGAAGATTATTCAGCTGCTGTTCGCGGTTTCTATCACGGTTGCCGTTGCTTTGGTGATCGGTTATTTGATTGCTCGAAAGGCAGCCCGTGAGATTTCGGCGCCCTTGGTGTTTTTGGCTGCTCAGGCGGAGCAGATTTCCTCTGGTCAGCTTCGTGGGGCCCCAAATAAATCAGGGATTGAAGAGATTGATCTGGTGCAGGCTGAGCTGCAACGCAGCTCTGAGAGAATGGCGGAGCGGATTGCTTCTGAACGACAGTTCTCCCGTGATGTTTCCCATCAGATTCGCACTCCCTTAACTGCGTTGCTGCTGCGTCTGGAAGAGCTAGAGTACCTCAGTGATGATCCGGAAATTATAGAGGGAGCGAAGGCTTCTATCTCCCAGGTGGAGCGTTTGAAAGACATTATTGACGTGCTGCTGTCTCAAGCGCAGAGTCGTCGCGGAGGTACTGCTCAGTCCCTATCGATTTTGGAGATTTTCTCTCCCTTACAGGAAGAGTGGGAAGAGGTGTTTAAGCGTGCGGGTCGCGAACTGTTGTTTCAGGATGATTCCACCGGCAACGTGATGGCTACTCCGGCTGCTTTGAGTCAGGTTTTGGCTACTTTGCTGGAGAACTCGTTGAAATATGGCGAGGGGACTACCCGCGTGAGCGCTCGAGGGGGAATCACTGGCGGATTCACCGTTGAGGTTGCTGACGAGGGCGAGGGAATGAGCGACGAAATCGCTGAGATGGTATTCGAGAAGGGTTTCTCCGGTCAAGGATCAACCGGCTTGGGATTGGGGATCGCCAAGGACTTAATTCATTCTGATGGTGGTTCATTGGAGCTTACAAGACGGCGCCCTCCAGTCTTCACTATTTCTTTGCAGGCAGCGACGTTTACCAAAGAAGCGCCAAGGGATGCAGTTATCGCAGTCGGCCGTAGACGTTCCCGGATGAGCTGATTCCCTTTTAAGTTCTCGGCCGTAGAGACTAGCAGTCTGAGCGCTAGAGTTGGTAAAATGAGGGCATGAGTATTTTAGTTGCCGGCGGGGCCGGCTATATTGGTGCACATGTTGTTCGACTACTCCAAGAACGCGGCGAAGAAGTCGTAGTGGTCGATGATTTGAGTTATGGAACTGTCGATCGGATCGGTGGCGCGCAGCTTATCCAGTTGGATTGCGCTAGCCCTGATGCCGTGAAAATTCTGACTAAGGCCATGGAGGATCTGGGCGTCACTGGCGTCATTCACTTCGCGGCCCGTAAGCAGGTAGGCGAATCGGTTGAAAAGCCGATGTGGTACTACCAGCAAAACGTTGGCGGCTTGGCGAATATGCTTATCGCAATGGAGCAGGCCGGCGTGAAGAACATTATTTTCTCTTCCTCAGCCGCGGTTTATGGCATGCCGCCGGTTGAGGTCGTGGATGAGGATATCATCAAGCAACCGATCAACCCTTATGGGGAAACCAAGCTGATTGGGGAATGGATGATGGCTGACTGTGAGCGTGCTTGGGGCTTGCGGTGGGCCGGTCTGCGTTACTTCAATGTTGCCGGTGCCGGCTGGGATGACCTTGGTGACCCGGCTGCTTTGAACTTGATTCCAATGGTTTTGGAACGCTTGGCGAAAGGTGATTCCCCGAAGATTTTCGGTACCGACTATCCGACCCCTGATGGCACTTGCATCCGCGATTACATTCATGTGCTGGACTTGGCGAAAGCCCACCTGTCAGCTTTGGACTATCTGAACACTGACGCCACCATGGAGCACCATGTGTTCAATGTGGGGACAGGTCAGGGTAACTCTGTTAAGGAAGTTATCGATCAGATCCGTGAAACTACCGGCATTGGGTTTGAGCCTGAGATTCAGGGCCGTCGTGCTGGAGATCCGCCGCAGCTGATTGGTGACCCGACTCGGATTGGCGTCACTCTGGGCTGGAAGGCTCAGCATTATCTGCCGGAGATTATTGAATCCGCTTGGTCAGCCTGGCAGGCAGGCCCGAACCGGATTGAACTCTAGCAGTTACTTTCCCGTGTACTGATTGAAGTCCCCGGGCTGTACGCTACCGTTCTTCACTTTCTTGAAGAATTGGGGCGCCAGCTCGGGGTCTAACTGTACCGAGGAACCATGCCCGGCACGGTAGTTTAGGTTCTTAATCGGCGGGGTTCCCAGCAGATTTGCCTGCGAGGCGGAACGGTATGCGAATACCAGATGCGCCAGATCCATTAGCCCGGAGGAGTGGTCTACACGGACAGTTTGGGCGCCCGCACCGGAGAGGCGGTACTGCGATGCCGGGTTGATCAACGTGCTAGGGCTGGTTGCTTTCTTCACGACCTGCGCAATAACCTGGCGTTGGCGTTCTTGTCTTCCAATATCGCCGCGTGGGTCCGCGTAGCGCATCCGGGCGAAAGCCAAAGCGGTAGGGCCGTCCACGTCGTGGCAGCCGCTCTTCCAGTTCAGCGCTGAGTTTTGGTCATTCACGTCATAGTCAAGGCAAAGATTGACTCCGCCAATGGCGTCCACAATCTGAGAGACGCCACCCATTCCCACAATCGCGAAATGGTCGACTTTCATGCCGGTGAGCTGCTCCACGGTGGATACCAGCAGGGGAGCGCCCCCGTAGGAGAAAGCGGCATTGAGCTTATTGTGTTTATGCCCGGGGATCTTCACATCGGCGTCGCGAGGTAGGGAAACGACTGAAACTACCCCATTGTCGGCTTTATGAATCAAAATCATTGAGTCGGTGCGTTCGCCCTCGGTTCCATCCGCTGCGATGCCACCTTCGTCTCCGCGCCGGTCAGAGCCAGCAATCAGATAGGTCGTGCCAGCGGTGGCTGGAGCATCGGAGAGTGCCTCAATATGCTCTAGTTTGGAGCTGGCATTGGAGTAAAGGAAAGCCGGCCAGCCAATCAGTGCGGCCACTACCACCGTCACCACGATTGGCCACTTCCTGCGCTTCTTTCGAGCTTTCGCAGGCGATTCTGGGGGTACGGATGGACCCTGGGGTGAGATCGCCCCTTGCGTCCTTGGCCGAATACTAGGGGGGATGCTTGCCGCTTCAGGGGCGCTCTGTCGGGCTCTCGGTGGAATCACGACCGGCTGTGGCTGGGGAGTAGCGCCCTCCGTTGATGGGGGCTGCTGAGATCGGCTCTGGCGCGGCGGCACCGTAATCGGTTTGAAGGGCATTTGGGCGTCAGGTGACTTTGCGGGGGAGATGGGCTGCGTCGGCCCCTGCGAATGAGAGCGACGAGGGGGAACTGAGGACGGTTGTCCACCAGCTTGAGGCGGCGTGTCAGGGCGACGTCTGCGTGCTGGCGGTATAGAAGGAACCTCATTTGGTGCCATGCGTCGCTTCCTTTCGCTGGGTGCTTTTCGCGCTAGTTAGATTCTGTCGAGGGGGCCTTAGCTGGCTGCTCAGGGGTCTGAGTGGATCGAATATTGCCGAGGACATCCTTACGCTCGATTCCGTCAGGCAAAGGCTGATCTTCCTGGAGGGCCTCCCAAATCTTTTCAGCTTGCCGGGTTAGCACCACGCGGTTCCTGTCGGAGGGAGCCTCAGTCCAGGGAGCGGTGGTGAAGACAACCTGCTCCGGGTTGATGGAGCTAAGTGAAGTGGCCAGACCCAGCAGGGTGGGGACGGAGCCCAAGCGAGGGGACATATTTGAGTTCTCTAGCGCTTGCTGAGCAAAGTCCGCTTGCACCCACAGGCCTTTCTGTAAGGCAGTTGAGATCAGCTCACCCAAAAGGCGCTGCTGACGCCCGATGCGGGAGACATCAGAGCCGTCAGTGTTCGTGAGATGACGCGCGCGGGCATAGTTGGTAGCTTTGAGACCGTCCATTTTGACGCAACCGGGCCCCACGTCCAGTCCCGTGTAGTGCGGGTCGGCGTAGCGTTTATCGAAGCACATTTCCACCCCACCGAGGGCGTCTACCATGCCACGGAATCCAGCAAAGTCTACTACTACGAAGTCGTCAATATGAATGCCGGAAATAGACTGAACGGTGTTAATGGCACAGGCGGCGGCTGAGCCGATATCTCCGTGTGCGCCACCGCGAGCGAAGGCTGAGTTAAACATTCCGCGTTCTGCTGGCGCTGTGGAGCCATCGCTACGACGGCAACTGGGTAGCTTGACTAGGGCATCGCGGGGGATCGAGATGAGTTCTACGCGCTTCCGATCTTTTGAAATGTGCATGATGATAGTGGTGTCGTTACGCATGCCCATACCGGAGTCACCTGGACGCACCCTACCATTTTCGTCAATATTGTCCCGGCCCATTAGGAGGATATTGACAGCACGGCCTTCGTATGAGTCCGAGGGAATCTCAATCGTGGAAGTTGGCTGATCGATTAGGCGGGAGTTATCAATGATGCCTTTTTGAAGTGCCCAGTGTAGCTGTACATACTTGTATGCTAACACGGTTGAGGTAGCCAGAATGAAGGCGAAGATAACGAGTAAGAGGGCTCTACCCCAACGGAATGATTTCCGGTTGGTGTCTGAGTGTCTTACTATTCTCTTGCGCTGACGCGGTTTCAAATATTGCACAGGGCAATTCTACCGTGTGCTTTACTTAAATGTGATATTTGGCTGGGGTTGGGTCAGTGAGATGTGATACGAGATCCAGTTGCTAGTGCCCAGAGCTTCAGGCCTCTGGGTGTCTGCCTTCAGGATACTGTACGCTATTTAGTGCAATGGAGCGGGCAATGTCTGTGTTCTTTTGCTCTAGATAGATAGTGCGGCGATAGTTGGTAACTAGGTTAGCGAAGAAAGCAACCGTCAAGATGTAGAGAACTAGGTCGGCTCCGCGGCCGATTCCTAGGTAGAAGGCAATTCTTGACACTAGCAGTGGCTGCAGCACGGCAATAATGGCAAATAGCATAAACAGCAGGGTGGCGATTCTGCGTACCGCTAGGCTTTTATCCCCATCAGAGGAACGAAGCATGAATATGCCGGCAATTGAAATCATTACCACGAGCAGTGTCTTAATCAGCCATTGACCGCTGATAAGTAAATCCACTAAATCCATTTCGAGGGGGAGGGCAGTAATTAGGGTCATGCTGTTCACCTCAAAATCAAGTCAACTAAAATATTGACTGAGTTTAGCATCGACTGCCCCTTGGAACGGGAGTAGTCCGTGTAGAGAATATGTACGGACTGTTCGGCATAGGGCAGTTTTGTGCCTGCCAGCTGGTTCATAATTTCAGAGGCATGGGCCATGCGGTTTTGGGTAAGTCTAATTTGGCTGGCGGCATCCCGACGAATTAACCTTAAGCCATTGTGTGCGTCGCTTAGTTTGAGTCCGGTACGGTAGCGGGAAACGAGGGCGACCAGTGGCAAGAGGATGCGTTTTAGTAGTCCTGATTCGACGGGCTGTCCTAGAAAGCGGGAACCAAATACGATACCCAAGTCTTCTGCTTCTGCGCGGTTTCTCATGGTGAGCGCGTCCTCTACCCGGTGTTGGCCGTCAGCGTCGAAAGTAATCAAATATTTAGCGTCAGTCATCTTGACTACGAAATCGATGCCGGTTTGTAATGCCGCTCCTTGACCTAGGTTGACCGGGTGAGTAATGAGGTGCGCGCCGGCTTCTAAAGCAATTTGACCGGATCCGTCTTTGGAGCCGTCATCGATGCAAACAATATTCGGAAAGGTCTTTACGGCGTTCCGAATCACGCCGCCAATAACGCTTGCCTCGTTATATAGCGGGATGACCAACCAGGTGTCTGTAATCTGATTTTCCATGCTCTGATTCGTGAATTCTCTCTCAAATATTGGGGTGAAATATATTCGGTTGTCTTTACGGTAGCACTATCGGCGATAATATCGCTATGGACACCAGAAGATTTTAGGGTGGGCTGAGACACGACTCCCGGACTAAAGCCTTCTAAGCGCTGCGCTTTAAGGTGTATTGTATGCGGTAGTACGACGCTGATTATTTAAGGAGAAGCGTATGGTTCGGATTGTTGATTCCGCTGATGTTGCTGACAATGCAACTATTGGGGAAGGCTCATCAGTGTGGCATTTGGCGCAGGTTCGCGAAGATGCCGTGCTAGGTGAGAACTGTATCGTCGGTAGGGGAGCCTACATTGGTACAGGTGTCCACGTCGGAAATAACTGCAAGATTCAAAACTATGCTTTGGTTTATGAGCCGGCATCCCTAGCTGACGGGGTTTTTATTGGCCCGGCTGTAGTCCTTACTAATGATCATTTCCCTCGGGCCATTAATGCTGATGGCACTCCGAAGTCTGCGCACGATTGGGAGCCGGTGGGGGTAACCATTAAGGAAGGTGCAGCTATCGGTGCGCGCTCTGTTTGCGTTGCACCTGTCACCATTGGAGCGTGGGCAACTGTTGCTGCCGGCGCTACCGTTGTCAAAGACGTACCCGATTTCGCTTTGGTGGCTGGGGTTCCTGCCCGCCAGATTGGTTGGGTAGGCAAGTCCGGCGTTAAGCTGGAGCTAGTTGAGGGCGAGGAAGACCTGTGGCGTTGCCCGGTCTCTGGCGCTCTCTACGAAGTTAAAGATTCTGTTATGAAAGAGGTCAAGAACTGATGACTCGCGAATTGATTCCTGCTGCTAAGCCCATTATTGGGGCTGAAGAGCGGGCTGCTGTGGAAGAAGTCTTGCGTTCCGGTATGGTTGCGCAGGGCCCGCAGGTGAAGGCTTTTGAAGAAGAGTTCTCCGAGCACTTTGTGTCCGGTCGTGAGTGTGTGGCGGTAAACTCCGGCACCTCAGGCCTGCACTTGGGTCTGCTGGCCGCCGGCATCGGGGCAGGGGATGAAGTTATCGTTCCTTCTTTCACTTTTGCCGCGACTGGTAACTCTGTGGCACTGACTGGAGCTACCCCGGTTTTCGCCGATATTGAGCTGGACCACTTCTGCCTCGACCCGAAGTCCGTTGAGGCTTCTATCACTGAGAAGACTAAAGCTATTATGCCGGTGCACCTGTACGGTCACCCGGCTGCGATGAAGGAACTGCGCGCCATTGCTGACAAACATGGCTTGATGCTGTTCGAAGACGCCGCTCAGGCTCATGGCGCCACCCTCGACGGCACTCCGGTAGGTGCGTTCGGTACTTTCGGTATGTTCTCCCTGTACCCAACCAAGAATATGACCTCTGGTGAAGGCGGCATGGTTTCTTGCGAGAACGCCGAGGTGGCCCGTCGGGTCCGCCTGTACCGTAACCAGGGCATGGAGCGTCAGTACGCTAATGAGCTGGTCGGTTTGAATAACCGTATGACCGACATTCATGCTGCGATTGGCCGGGTTCAGTTGACCAAGGTTGATGCTTGGACCAAGACCCGCCAAGAGAACGCAAAGTTCCTGACGGAGAACCTCGAGGGCGTTATTACCCCGAAGGTGGCCGAGGGGGCAACCCACGTCTACCACCAGTACACGATTCGGGTGGAGAGCGGAGACCGTGATGGTTTCGTTCAGGCTCTGCGTGAGGAATACCAGGTAGGCTCTGGCGTTTACTACCCGATTCCGAACCACCGTTTGGAATCTCTAGCTCCTTACGCCCCGGGTCTGGAACTGCCCGTTACTGAGGAAGCTGCGAAGACTTGTCTGTCCTTGCCGGTTCACCCCTCATTATCCGCTGAGGATTTGGAGCGGATTGTGGAAGCTGTGAACACTTTGGCTAAGGCAGGTGCCTGAGATGGCGAAAGATCTTCGTGTTGGCCTAATCGGTCTGGGCTCAATGGGCCGCCATCATGCGCGCGTGATTCGTGAGACTCCGGGCATGGATTTGGTCGCTGTAGCTGATCCAGCTGGTGACAAGTGGGGCGTCGCAGGCGACCTTGAGGTATTGCCTGATGTGGATGCTCTGATTGCTGCTGGTTTGGACGCTGCAATGGTCGCTGTTCCGACGGTGTTCCATGAAGACACTGCTTTGAAGCTGGCTGCTGCTGGCGTTCACACCATGGTGGAAAAGCCGATTGCTGCAGATGTGGAATCCGGCGAGCGTGTTGCTAAGGCTTTTGAAGAGGCTGGTCTGGTTGGTGCAGTCGGTTACGTGGAGCGTTGCAACCCGGCTTTGCTGGAAATGCGTAAGCGCATCGCTGCTGGTGAGCTGGGCAAGGTTTACCAGATTGCTACCCGCCGTCAGTCGCCGTTCCCGGCCCGTATCTCTGATGTGGGCGTGGTGAAGGACCTAGCCACGCATGACGTTGATTTGTGCGCTTGGGTGGCAGGCTCAGACTATGAGGCTGTTTCCGCTCAAACCGCTTACCGTTCCGGACGTGAGCATGAGGACATGGTCACGGTTTCTGGTCGCATGAAGAATGGCGTCTTGGTTTCTAACTTGGTGAACTGGCTTACCCCATTCAAGGATCGCACCACGATTGTTACGGGTGAAACCGGTGCTTTCGTCGCTGACACCGCGATGGGTGATTTGACCTTCTACCGTAATGGTGAAATCCCTTTGGAGTGGAGCCAGGTGGCTGCTTTCCGTGGCGTTTCAGAGGGTGAAGTTACCCGCTTCGCATTTGAGAAGCGTGAGCCTTTGCGGGTAGAGCAGGAGAACTTCCGCGACGCTATTTTGGGCGTGCGGGAAGATCATGTTTCCATGCGCGAGGGCGTTCAGGCTCTAAAGGTTGTACAGGCCATTTTGGATTCTGCGCAGGCCGGGGGAGAGCTGATTAAGCTCTGATTGCTTTAATTGATGACGGCGCATACTGTGTACCTAAAGTGGCACAGTATGCGCCGTCCTTTATGCTAGTAGTACAAGCTAGTAGGTTGGAGAGAGAAAATGGTTGTGAAGTCTGAGCAGCCGGTAATGATTTACCATGTTCCATTCGTGTTGAACTCTGATCGCAAATCGGGTTCTGCGTTGCGTCCGCAGAGGATGTTTGAGGCATTTGCAGAACTGGGTTATCGGATCATGGCCATCGAAGGCTCCTCAACTGAGCGTAAACGCAAGTTTGAATTGGTGCGCCGCTACGTGAATTCTGGTGGCAGGATTGAGTTTTGTTATTCGGAGTCATCTACTATGCCGCAAGGGCTGACTGATTCGGATCACCTTCCGCGCCATCCACTGGTAGATTACGCGTTTTATCGTTGGTGCTCAGAAAATGGGATTCCTCTGGGTCTCTTTTACCGTGATATCTTTTGGAAGTATCCAGAGTATTTGACTAAGGTCCCGCCCGTGCTCGGTCGGGTCCTAAGGGGATTCTATAAAGCGGACTTGCTTTCCTATGATAAGTACGCGGATATTGTATTCTTACCCTCAGAGCAGATGTTTAACGAAATACCTATCCTGAAGCATCCGAAGTTGTCGGCATTGCCTCCGGGCTCTAACACAGTAGACACGCCAGTTGATTACTCCCTGCCTGTAACACTGTTTTATGTCGGTGGTTTAGGTCGTCCAATTTATAGTCTGCACGAGCTATTCAAAGCTGTAAATTTGGTTCCTGGCGTCAGGCTAATCTGCTGCGTACTGCAACCACAGTGGGAAGCAAATAAGGCAGAATATGAACCCTTATTGGGTGATTCAGTAGAAATCGTGCATGCGACCGGAGTGGAACTAGAAAAGTACTATCAGCAGGCTCATATCGCTTCCCTCGTAGTTGAACCGGGGGACTACTGGCGGTTCGCTTCCCCAATTAAGATGTATGAATACATAGGGCACGGCAAACCGATCATGGCTATATCCGGAACACTGACGGGACGGAAAGTTGACGATGGTGCCATTGGGTGGACTGTTCCGTATGAGGCAGAGGCAATTGCAAAACAATTGTCTGAACTTGCCGCAAATCCAGACGAATATGCCGCTAAGCTAGAAAACGTTTACAGGGCTCGGCCTCAGCATACCTGGCGGGCTCGAGCTTCCCAAGTGGCCCAAGAGTTAGCAGCTTGCGATAGGAGAGGCCAGATCTAGATCTGGTTCCTACTAGCCTAGGAGCTTTCGATATAGTGATTCCCAAGCTTTAAGGCATTGGGCTTCACTGTGATTGTCTCTCAGCCACTCACGTTGGAGCTGAGCTCTTTGCATTTCTGTTTCACTGGTCATTTCCGACTGCATAACATCTACAGTATTTGCCACCAAGGTTTCAGGCGAGACTGGGGTGATGGGTGCGCTTGAGTTTTGCTTCCCCATCAAGAGTGGGCGGCCTGTGGCCAGTGACTGCATATCGGAGATTCCCAGTGCGGGAATAGAAAGCTGTCCAATGATTGCTTGTCCTGTAGCCAAGAAGTCAGAAAACTCATCGGCTGGCATCAGTGGGCGTAGTTTAACTCCAGCTGCGGCTGCTTCGTTCCGGTGGGTTCCCCAATCTATGCCATGCACTTCGTATCCTAGGACGACTAGTTCTCTAGCGGCGTCGATCAAAGCCCTGCCACCTTTACTATCGTCCCAGCGCATATTGAATACGATGCGACCTGCTATTGCGTGCGGGTAGTTCCGAGTCAGGAACTCGTCCGGAATCGGATTGGGAAGATAGACTGCGTCTGGATCTAGCTCTTTTGCTGCTGTTTCCATGTCTGGAGTCGCGTAAACGACTGCGGAAGCGCGTTTCACGGATTGTTGGATAAGCTGGCGTTTGATTGGCTGATAAAGGTCTTGACGTAGGTCAGTTCCGTGAAAATGAATCACCAAAGGTCCATCGAAACCCCAGCCGTAGTAGCCGTTTGGCGCGTAGTGGATATGTAGTATGTCCGCAGGTTTAATCCTTTGGGAAGCCGTCAGCAGATCATCAAGTCGAGATTT
The DNA here is from genome assembly GCF_001936115.1 of Boudabousia marimammalium. GTDB lineage: Bacteria > Actinomycetota > Actinomycetes > Actinomycetales > Actinomycetaceae > Boudabousia > Boudabousia marimammalium. Next base: position 149,023 of record NZ_MPDM01000002.1, on the reverse strand, counting down.
AACTGAGGCTAGGGTTGGTTTCCCAGGTGGGATTGTTGCAAGAGCCCAGTGTCGTCCTTGGGACCGCGCATAGTTCGTCATCATGCTACCGACGCGTGCAACATCGTTGATGTGTAAGACGCGAGTATCTTCACTGTAGGCCATTTAATTCTCCCAGCTGGTGTTCAGTAATTTCTACTATAACTGTTTGGTGAGCTAATAAGTATTCAAGGAGGCGTAGCCTAACAAGTTGTTTAGGGCTGTGACAGTGTATTGTAGTTGCAGTCGATAAACTCTATTCGGGGCTAATTTGTTGGAAGGAGACGAGGATGAAAGAGTGGCTGAAACGCCGTGTATCTGGATCCCCGTTCCTTAAACACATGCTGACTTTGGTGAGTGGTACCGCAGCCGCTCAGGCGGTAGGCTTACTTCTACAACCGATCTTGGGACGCCTCTATACCCCAGAAGTTACCGGTGAGTTGGCTGTGTATATGTCTGTTACAGCCATTGTTATTTCGATTGCAGCACTGCGTTACGACATGACTATCATGTTGCCAGATACTGACGATGAAGCCCGCCAGCTGAAGCGCCTTTCTACTAGGTCAATCCTGGTGGTTGCTTTTATAACTACGATGGCTGCAATGATCGCGTACCCATTTATTGTTGACCGTTACGGAGTTATCTCGTCAAGGATTTTGTTGGTAGCGGGCGTTTCTGTGTTCTTGGTGGCGGATTCTGCTGCTATCCAATACTGGTTGAATCGTAAGCTTAACTACAAGGCCATCGCGATTAACAGAGCTCAACAGAGCATCGGGATTTTGGTTACTCAGATTGGCTTGGGTTTTGCCGGTGTTCGGTCAGTCTTGGGCTTGCTAATTGGGATGATTGTGGGGCAGGCGGCTGCGTGGATTACCATTTTCCGTAAGAGTGCGGATGTGCGGGAACCCGTTGCTCCGGAAACTCCAAGCATGAAAGAGCTGGCGTTCAGGTATAAGAAGATGCCTTTGCTAAACGGGCCAAACACCTTGGTGGATGCGGTTCGTTTCAATGGCATTATCCTGCTCTTAACTGCCACTTTTGGCCACGCTGTGGGTGGAGAGTTTTTCAAGGCTTGGGCAATTACGGAGGCGCCGGTGGCGCTGATTAATGGGGCTATCGCTCAAGTGTTCTTCCAACAGTTAGCGACTGTGGAGCGTGGGAAGATGGCTCCGCTGGTAGTAAACGCGATTAAGCGTGCTTTATTGATTGGTATCTTGCCATTTGTTGCAATGTATTTTGTCGCACCGTATATTGTGCCGTGGTATCTGGGTGCTCAATGGGTAAACTCTGGATATTATGCTCAGGCACTTGTTCCGTGGCTCTATATCCAGCTAGCTTCTTCACCCATTTCATATATTTTTATTGTGACTGAGCAGCAGCAGCGCCTGTTGGGTTTTGCTATAGGTTATGCGGTCGTCCCACTAGCTTTTCTTTGGACTACACCTTATCCACCTTTGCTAACTGTGCGTATCCTTGCAGTGCTGATGGCTTCCATGCTATTGATTATGATAACTATGTCCGTGTACTCAGCAAAAGAGTACGATAGAAAAGAGCCAGTCGATGATGCGACCTAGTTACCGTCTAGAACTTGGCTAGGAATGGGGAAAGATGTCAAAACTATTATTAATGCTTACAGATTCTTACCCTTATGACAAGGGTGAAGAGTTTTTTGAACAAGAAATTCCCTACCTCAATGAGAGCTTTGACAAAGTTGTGGTTGTGCCTGTGCGTTATCGGGTTGGGGCAGAGCAAACTAGGACACTTCCATCAAGTACGGAATCTTATTTGATTCCGAAATCGCGAGTTTCGCACCCGTATTTGGTAGTTTTAAAATGGCTTCCGTTAATAGCTCTAGAGCGGAAACGTATGGTCCGATATAACTTCCGTCGCCCTATAACTACGGCAATTGACCTACGGTTTGCAGCCAATGTTAAAGAGCTTTACAGCAAGATCCAGGGTATATTACGTGAGATTCGATTCAGCGATTATGATGAGGTTGTAATTTACTCCTATTGGTGCCACACCGGAGCTGCACTAGGAGTCCATATTCGCGACATTTTTTTGGCCGATCATCCCCGCGTGAAGGTGGTGTCGCGAGCTCACGCATATGATGTTGATGAAGATGACACTCCTTATCGCTATATTCCGGCCCGTAAGTATCTTCTGACCTATTTAGATAGGGTCTTTCCTATTTCTAACTATGCGGCAGCGTTTCTGCACAGAGCTATGCCGGAAGCGCGCAATAAGATTATTGTTGCTCGCCTAGGTGTTCCCGGCAGCAAGCCCATCGTGCGTCACCAAACTTCTCCATTCCATATCGTGTCTTGTTCCCATATGGCCCCGTATAAGCGAGTCGGCCTGTTGCTTGACAGCATTGCAGAGCTACAAAAACGCGGTGAACAGGTTTATTGGACACATATTGGTGAATTTAACGAAGAACGGCTTGAGGCTATGCGAGCGAAGGCTGAACAGCTGTTAGAGCCGGGGAGCTATGCCTTAATTGGACATCAATCTAACGAGAGCATTGTGAATCTTTATGAGGAGTCTGATTTCTCTCTGTTCGTTAATGTATCAAGCGGAGAAGGCGTTCCCGTAACAATAATGGAAGCACAATCGGCTGGACTGCCCGTGTTAGCTACTGATGCCGGCGGCACGAAAGAAATTGTTATAGATGGAGTGAATGGCAGAATCATTCCTGTTTCTTCGTCAAAGGAAACGATAGCCGAAGAGATTCAACGACTAATGAACCTAAGCCGTGACACTTTCGAAGAATATTCCATTGCGGCTAGGCAAGGGTGGGCAACTCGCTCACAGCAGTCAGTGCAGTACCAAAAAATGGCAGACTTTTTGTCCAAGGATATATGGAATAGTGATGCCACTGCCGATCTATAGGTTTAGCTATTCCCTCTGTGTGTGAAATAGGTTCAGATCTGGCTGCCAAGTATCTTTTAAGAACTGATCGGTCCAAATCGCGGTAGAGCTTGCGCCAGCTGAGAACCTACTAATCTGCTCCCATTTAGTGGTGGTTCCATAGAATAAATCGAATCCCATCGGGTGATGTAGGCAGGCCTTCGTAGAATAGTATCTGTTAACAACAGTGGTCAATCCCACTAGGCTGGATACCTTGCGTAGTGTTCGCATTATTGACTGTGGAATATAGGTCGTCACCCCGGCATAAAGCACTGGCTTGATTCCAGTCTGGCTTTGATAGCTATTCTGAATCCAATCTCCATAAACTCTACGAGTGATAGTGAGATCTAGCGGGGCTGAGCACCATATATCGGTAAATTCTCTATCCAACATTGGGATTGCCCACCGTAAACCAAAGAACTCATATGCTCTCATCGAGTTGTTAATATACATGGTTTGGCGGGTCAGAACATTTAATCCTTCTATGCAACGCTGCAAACTATTCCCTGAGCCGTCATAGTTCTGATCTTGGAGGAACCTCCCAACATGAAGCCTGAAGTTAGCTCGGCCGGCTCCGGTTTCAACAGAAGGCTTCATCACGAAATGTTTGGATTCAACTACTGTGATTACTTCGCGGATCTCAACTGGAAGATGCTCCAGCATTTCGTGATTGTGAAAGTTATCGACAATCGTGTGTCCAGGAAACACGACATCCCCCTCGGAGGCCAAACCCTGTTCCTTTAAACGACGCAAAGCGTACCAGTCTTGAACGTGGGGAAGAGACGCGCCAGCGGCACAGTATTTCAAGAAGTCAGCGGTATCAGGGTCTAGCCATGCTGCCTTTACCGCCTCATCATCGAGGTAAACAGCTGTCCAATCCAATCCTAGGTTTTTCGCAATCTGCTCAGAAATACTGATCTCTTTAGACTCTCGGCGACCATAGGTGAAGCAGAGGACATTCGGAACTGCATGGCGGGCAAGCCAAGTAACAATCAGACGAGAGTCCAGACCTCCGGAAAGGGGGACTAGGATTTTGGAATCCCCACAGGCTGCGATGGCTCTTTCCATTGTGGTATCTAGTGCACTGTTGAGCTGGGAGACAAACTCAGTTTCATCAATATCATCTCGGGTATCAGAAAACAGAGGTTGGTGGAGAGTCGTTTCTTTCACCGCTCCTGAATCTAGCGAAATTGTTAGACGAGTGCCTGGAAGGACTTGATTTAGGCCGCGGTAAAAAGTCTGATCGGGCCAAGTGAATCCGGTTTCTGCAACTAACTGATAGCGGTCTTCAGCGATTGGTAGTGACAACTGATTCGCAATCCAGTAGGGGGCATCAGAAACTGCAACAGTATCTTCGGTCACTGCATAGTAAAGGGGGAAGGAACGGATTTGGTCAGTAACCAATTGAACTTCCTTAGGCTTTACCTCAGCCAGAGCGTAGTGAGATCTAAGGTGTAGCACTGAACTATCATCAGTCACGTCAAAATCGTGTGGTAGGTCAATCCCTAAGCCATGGAAATAGTAGAGAGAAGAGTCTGAGGAAACAGGACGTAGCCGCTGCCAATGCTGAATCAATTTCATAATCGCCTCTATATTTTTGGCCGGTATAAACTCTGGTTAGTATATAACACCTATACGCGCGTTATACTGGTGTTTTGCGGTCACGCAAACACGGAGAGAAGGATTGGAATGCCCCAAAGCGATTATGTCTTAGCGACTAGAATCTTTGCCCCGGAAATTGGTGCCGCGGCTTTCCGTCTCAAAGCACTTGCAAGAGCTCTGGCTCGCACTCAGTCAGTGAGAGTAATGACAGGGAAACTACCCGCAGAGGTGGAGGATATTGAGATTCCCGGTGTCGAGATTAGCAGAGCTGCAGTAAAACGAGATAAAGAAGGCTTTGTGCGTGGGTTATTGGAGTATCCGAGTTTCGATATCCCTCTATTCTTCCGTCTGCTCTTCGCGCGTAACTTTTGTATTGCAATCAGTGAGCCACCGCCGACGACAGGTCTAATAGTTCGGGCTGCGTGTGCACTCAGGAAACGGCCCTATGTGTACTATGCGGCTGACATCTGGACCGACGCGGCTAAAACGGTGGCTCCAGATTTCGTGGTTTCTGCTGTTAGTTGGCTTGAGCGGCTGGTACTACGCGGCGCAACTGGCATTATTGCCGTTAATGATGGGGTGGCCTCCAGAGTCAAAGATTTGGGTGGACGTAATGTCGTGTCTATTCAGAATGGGACTGATACTGAAGTGTTCTCTCCCGACGTGCCTGATTTAACTCAAGCAGAAAAAGCTGCCATGGGAATCAAAGGAAAATACTTCGTGTACGCTGGAACGGTATCGGAGATTCACGCAGCTGTCATTTTTGCGCGTGCGATTCGAGAACTACCTGAGCTTTCGGACTACCAGGTGCTTTACCTTAGCCAAGGCCGCGAGCTTGCTGAAATTGAGTCGATTGCTGAAGAATCAGGTGGCCAGATTATTATTTCTCCACTGCTACCCGCGGTTGAAGCTGCTCGCTGGCAAAAGGGTGCCGTTGCCTGCCTAGCCTCGCTTAAGCCTAACCAGGGGTATGATTTCGCAGACGCCACTAAAGTTTATGCAGCATGGGCTTGCGGGTCACCGATTGTCTATGCGGGGATTGGCCCTGCTGTGGCAGAAATCCAGAGTAATGATTTAGGCGAGTACGCAGAGGAGTTTACTTCAACCGCCGTAGCCGAAGCTATGCTCAGAGTTTCTCGCTTAGACAATCCCAAAGACCGAGTACGCATCCGTGAGTGGGTAGTAGCGAACAGGTCCATGTCAGTCACGGGAGTGGCTGCTGCAGAGTTCGTTGAGTCTTGTGTGCATCGCTACAAACAGACGTAAGAATGCTGATACTGTAGGCGGGATGATTTTGGGTATCAGAGTTTCTTACGTAAGCTGATTTTGCTAATCAGCCATTAGAAGCGTGATTTATTAGAGGAGCGAGATGACAGTAGTAGGATATTCCTTGCTCAGTGTGCTCTTGGGATTGGGATACCTGCTGTTGCTTTATGTCCCGGGGTATCTCTTATTTCTCAGTTTGGGTGCGCGTGGAGCGATTGCTCGTGCGGCTTCCCCTATTGTTACTATTTTGATGTATGCCTCATTGGGAATGCTATTCCATCTAGTCGGAATACGATGGAGTCTGTATCCGGTATTGCTGGCAATTGTTGTTCTTTTGCTTCTTATTTCCTTACTCAAACGGCTTCTCCCGGTTGATAATCTTCTCGACGAGGTGAGCACAGAACGAACCCCGTTACAGCTTCCTAGATTTGGATACTATGCTGCAGGAGTAGGTTTCTTAATACTTTTAACCACTCTGATTACGGGTACTGCTGGAGTGATTCCGCAACATTCAGATAGCATCTTTCACATGAATGGGGTCTGGACTATTACCAAGAGCGGTAATGGTTCCATGCTGTCTTCGCTGTCTTCACTGTATAGTTTGCAGTCGGTTAGCGTTAGTTATCCATCAATCTGGCATGCCTTCGTAGCGCTCCTAGCAACGCCTACGACGGTGGTTGTTGCAACAAATGCCTCAATAATGGTCCTACCGCTGGTGTGGTTGCACACCATCTCGGTGTTTACAGATACGGTATTTCACTACGACAGGGGAGTGCTACTGTATCTACCGTTTATAGTTTTCGTTACGCCTATCTCCCCCACGGTAATCACATACCTTATTGATCGTTGGCCCAATGGGTTGGGAATCAGTGTGCTACCGGGACTGCTGGCCATTTCAGTACATCTAATCCGGCAGCGTTTCCCAAGATGGGAGTTTTGGCCTCGGCACCGAATCGTATCTCCTTTATTGTTGCTCTTGCTGTGGTTAGGTGCAGCTTTGGCTCACCCCTCGACTCTGGTAGCGGTTGTCGTCATGCTGTTCCCCGTGCTGACATACCTGACTATGCAAGTGGTTTATATGTTGCACCATCGAAAGATGACGAGGAAGACTGTTATCCACTTCGCGATTCTTTTCGTCATCGTGGTGGTCTTATTATTTGCTGGTCGGCGGTCTCTGCTTAGCCGTTTGAGTGAGGGGGCTCCAGAATATATCAGCTGGTCGGATGCCTTCACCAAGATTGCCTCTACGCTTTCAATCTACACATACTGGTCAGCAAGTATATGGGGAGATATAACAATCGGTTTTGTTGGGTTGTTTACAGTAACGGGAGCCATTTGGCTGCTATGCCGAAAACAATCACAATGGTTGGTGGCATGCTACGCATTTTTCTTTGTCATCTGCTTGGGTGCTTTGGTGTTCATCCCCATCGCAACACCGATTACGGCGCTTTGGTTCTCTGATCCTCTTCGACTAATGTCAGTTCTTGCGGTTCTCGCCGTGCCATTGGCCGCTCAAGGAATACGTTTCTATGCCGGCTTGATTATTCGGTGGGTGGAACAAAGAATCTTAGTTGAGGGACGAGAGAGGATGTCTACCTCTATTGCAATTTCAGCTCGGGTTTTGTTACTCATACTTTTGGTTTTCTCGCTTGGAGGTGTGAGTGTAACCAGAGCTACTCTGGTTTCTAGGCTTTACTACCCGCACCCTAACTGGCATATGGTTCAACTGGGTCCTGGTGAGCTTGAGCTACACCACCGTTTGAAACATAAACTTGATGGTAGACACCTAGTGTTAGGCGAAGCTGCAAATGGTTCGGGCTTGCTTCCTGTCACGGCAGGGATTCCGGTGGCACTTAAACAACAGAATTACTCTAATCTGGACCAAGATGGATGGTATTTGCGTCGCCGTTTTAGGGACCTCAAACAGGATCCATCAGTATGCAAACTTTTGAACCGGCATCATATTTTATACTTTTATGAAGATAATACTGCGCAGTTCTCGGAGCATTATTTGCCTTTTCGGTCGCCGGGACTTTTCAACGTGGATACGAGCCGAGGTTTCACATTGATTGATCAATCTCCAGGTGTTAAGGTGTGGAGGATTGACTACTGCCAGCAGCGGCATCTTCCGATTCCACGGAACGTTTTATTCCCGTGAGGATAATGACAGCCGCACGGTCACCCATAACTACCACAAACAGGTTAAGATAGCCACTAGCAATTCGTTTCTTGAGGAGAAGAAAAACTATGCGTATCGCTGTCGTAGCATTAGGAAAGATCGGTTTGCCTCTGGCAGTCCAGTTTGCGGACGCAGGACACGAAGTAATCGGCGTTGATGTGAATCCCTCCACCGTTGAAACCGTGAATGCAGGAAAAGAGCCTTTCCCTGGCGAAGCACACCTCGCTGAAAAGCTGGCTGAACTGGTTCCGGCAGGCAAACTACAGGCCACTACTGACTACGCAAAAGCCGTCCCGGGTGCAGACGCAATCGTTTTGGTGGTGCCTCTGTTCGTCAACGATGAGACTTGGGAACCGGATTTTGCTTGGATGGATGCGGCCACCAAATCTTTGGCTGAGCACCTCACCCCTGGCACTCTAATTTCATATGAAACCACCCTGCCGGTGGGAACCACCCGTAACCGCTGGAAGCCGATGATCGAAGAAATTTCCGGTTTGACCGAAGGTAAAGACTTCCACCTCGTATTCAGCCCGGAGCGCGTACTGACCGGGCGGGTTTTCCAAGATCTTCGCCGTTACCCGAAGCTAGTTGGTGGTCTTAGCGAAGCAGGCACTAAGGCTGCTATTGATTTCTATGAGTCCGTGCTGAGCTTTGATGAGCGCCCCGACCTTCCGCGTGAGAATGGTGTTTGGGATATGGGGAGCGCCGAAGCCGCCGAGATGGCAAAGCTAGCCGAAACCACATACCGCGATGTCAACATCGGTTTGGCAAACCAGTTTGCAGTATACGCAGACAAAGAGGGCATCGATGTGCAACGCGTGATTGATGCCTGCAACTCACAGCCCTACAGTCATATTCACCGCCCAGGTATTGCAGTCGGTGGTCACTGCATCCCGGTGTACCCGCGACTGTACCTATCCACTGACCCGGATGCTTCAGTTGTGCGTACCGCCCGTACCTTCAACGCTTCAATGCCGTCTTATGTGGTTGGAAGAGTCACGGAGCTGCTGGGTTCTCTGGCAGGTATGAAGGTCGTGGTACTAGGCGCCTCCTATCGCGGTGGCGTCAAGGAGACAGCTTTCTCTGGTGTCTTCGCTACTGTTGATGAGCTCCGCAAAGCTGGCGCACAGGTTCTAGTTCATGACCCCATGTACACCGATGAAGAACTAGCGAAGTTCGGTTGGGACGCCTATCACCTAGGAGAGCCGGTCGATGCCGCTATCGTTCAGGCTGACCATGCGGAATACCGTACCATTACCCCGGCAGATCTTCCCGGAGTTAAAGTCCTGCTGGACGGCCGCAGGGTTACTAATCCTAATCTGTGGACTGGTACTCCTCGCCTAGTTATCGGCGACGTAGCAGCGAACTAAGTTTTACAAGTTTACTTTCCAGATACCGGCACCTAGAAAGGTTCATAAATGTCTATCACGTTTATTGGACTAATCTTAGGTGCCGGTATTTGGTTGGTGCTACTGGGATACCCAATCTCACGGCTAGCGTTTTGGAGAAACCCAAGAATCATTGCCCTGTGTATTTCTCCATTCATTTCAGTTAGCGTGTTGGGTATCCTGGCCATCGCTTTCGATAAGCTGGGGATTCCCTGGGCGCGGGGAAACCTGCTCTTGTTTACCTTAGCGTGGGTGCTAGGATTCTCTCTCATCCTAGGGATTGCAACCGTCAGAAAAGGTTGGCGGAAACCGGTATTTGAATGGCGATCAGTTGCGGCCCTCATCCTTGTGATTATCGTGGCCAGCATTGTCATCATGAGAGCCATTGGGAAACCTGATGCCTTCGGGCAAAGTTTCGACTCAGTATGGCATCTCAACCTAGTTGAGTGGTTCATGCATAACCACACTGCCGCCTCTACCAATATCACCATGCTGACCGCCACCCCGGTGTTTTACCCAGCGGCATGGCATGACGTAATTTCCGCAATCGCGCTAATCAGCGGGGTTGATGCGGTAGTAGCAACAAATGTATTCACCGTGATAGTAGTAGCGGTGATGTGGCCAGCATCCGTGTATGTAGCCCTGACGATCCTCGGGCACTCCGATATTAGACTGACAATCCTAGGAGTGCTTTCCTCCTTCATTTTTGGTCAGTTCCCGCTACTGTTGCTCTACCACGGGATTTTGTACCCAACACTGCTTTCCTATACTTACCTACCGCTGATGTTGGGACTGTTCATTTACATCACCCGTAGCGAGTATAAGTGGAACCGTCTGGTGGTGCTACTCCTTGGTGCCGTACTGGTCCCGGGCATCATGCTTTCCCATCCTTCGACAGGGGTCTACCTATTCCTAATTTGTCTCCCTTTTATTGCCGAATACCTGTACAAAGTATTACGAAAACGGATTTCTCGAATTAGCAAAGTGCCCGCCCTCATCGTAGCTGTACTACTGACCTCTGGGCTTTTCTTGGCCGTAAACTGGTTGACCATGCAAAATCACGTGGTGCGAGGCCTGCGGACCCGCCCGGTTGACTGGGCGGCCCACCTTGCAGATGAGCCAATTCGTGCTCTAGTCGGCCTGTTCGGCGGCACTACCGGATTCCCTTGGCCAGCGATGAACTGGCGCTACGGCTTCTTGCTACAACTACTATTGTTAGTGGGAATATGGAACCTAATCAAGAGCCGCTCATGGCCACTGGTAGTTTCTTTTGTTTTTGCGCAAATCATGCTGCTGGCGGCGACCATGATCGAAGGCCCCTGGCGGAGCTACATTTACGGATTCTGGTACGGGGACGCGGTCCGCATTGCGACCATCACTATTACCCTAAACGTGCTGGTGTTTGCCTACGGCCTCCAACAGCTGGCGATTTGGGTGCAAGCCTTCCTCGGCCTCGAAAAAATCGAAAAACACTACCAACACACCTATCTGGGTTTCCTGAGCAACAATCGGGATAGGGTGTTGGCACTGGTAGCGGTATTCGTTATCGTTCCGGCACTGCTCTCGCCGCACGTTTCTTTGACTCTGAAACAAATCCACAACAACTACGATTACGCCTATGACAGCTTCGGTCGTTTACTTGACGAGGATGAATACAAACTCATAGAACGCGTCCCCGAAACTATTCCTGAAGGATACCGGGTCTTGGGCAACCCCTGGAATGGTTCGGCTCTGGTGCAGGCACTCGCAAGGCGACAAGCAGTCTTCCCGCACCTGCAGATTACTCAAGACCCCGACGCGATCTACCTGGCAAAGAATCTGATTAACGCAAAAACCGACCCGAAAGTCTGCGAAATAGTACATAAGTACCACGCTCCCTACGTTCTGGATTTTGGTTCAGAATACCTCTGGGGAGATCCTGCCACCAGAATCCTGGCAAAATATGATGGGCTCCGCTTCTTGGACTACTACGATGTTGCGACGATTGTAGATCGCGAAGGACCCAAGAAACTGCTCAAAGTTACCGCCTGCGGTGAAGTAACGCCAGAACCTATGCCCGCGCCGTAACAGGAACGCCTCCAAAATAAAATATGGCGTACCCTATACTTATGAATAAACGGCACCTTCGAGTTGTAGTCGCACTGGTGGCCTACAATCGGGCTGCACTGCTGACCGAATGCTTAGACGCTTTAGCTTCCCAAAGTCGACCCGTGGATGGAGTAGTAGTAGTTGATAACGCCTCCACAGACGAAACCCCACAGGTAATAGCACAGCATACAGCTGTCACTTTTACCAGAAGACTGCCGCGCAACACGGGGGGAGCGGGCGGCTTTGCCGCCGCCATTGCCTTGGCAGTCACTGAAGAACAAGCCGACCTAGTCTGGATCATGGACGATGACACGATTCCTACCAGGACTGCTCTAGAGGAACTGCTAAAAGCTCACAGTGAGTATCCGGGCACCCCCGCCGTCCTAGCTTCAAGAGCTATCTGGATTGATGGAGCAACCCATCCCATGAACACGCATCGGCGCCGTCCCCTTCTAGAAGCCCCCCAAATCATGCATGCTGAAGCGTTAGGAGCTATCCCCGTGCGGGCGGCCTCATTCGTTTCCATTCTGGTGGATGCCCGGGCTATCATCGCGGACGGTCTACCCGAAGCTGACTATTTCATCTGGAATGACGACCTAGAATACACCGCCCGGATTCTTCGTAACCGGGTGGGACTTTACGTGCCAGCCTCAGTGGTGGAGCACCGCACCAAAGCCCTAGCCTCCGCGACAGATGACCCTGGCGACCGCTTCTACTACGAATCCAGAAACAAAATGTGGTTTTTGCGGGCTAAACATTTGCGCTTGCGTGACAGGGTCCTATGGGGCGGATCAATGGTGTTACGCTGGGCCAAAATGCTCTCTCATTCCACTCAACGCCGGAAAATGTTGCGCCTGGGATATCAAGGAATCAGGGAAGGTCTCAGCACCAAACCAATTCCCAGCGCCCAGATTCTCACTAACACCCCAGCAGAATCAGCGGTACGGCTGATCGACGAAGGTAAAGGCCAGCGAGGCCCCCTTCGGATACTGTTCGCCGGATCATCGGGCGGGCACTTGACCCAGCTACGCAACCTGCAGGCGTGGTATCGCCAGCATCGCAGCCTCTGGCTTACCTTCGACACCCCTGATGCTTTAGATGCGCTACGGCAGGAAAATGTAGTTTGGGCACACCACTCCCCACAGCGGAGCTGGCGTGATCTAGTCAGCTCCTTCTCAATCGCTTGGAATACCGTCACAGAGTCTCGGCCAGACCTGGTGGTTTCAGCAGGAGCCTCCCTCGGGGCCCTAACTGTTTTAGTGGCTCGACTAAAAGGTATCCCGACGGTCTATATTGAAGTCTTTGACAGGATTGATCTTCCTTCACTATCGGGACGAATCTGCTACCACTTTGCCGATGAATTCTGTGTGCAGTGGGAAGAACAGACTAGAATTTATCCCAACGCTACTGTGATAGGGCCGCTATTATGAGCAGACGCGAAACCGAACTCACGCTCAGCACTGATGGTCCATGCGTTGTCTTCATGACTGGTACGCACCACCTTGGGTTTCCGCGGATGGTAAAAATGGCGCTCGACTACGCGCAACGCCATCCCGCAGTCACCGTTGTTTTGCAAAGTGGATCGTCCTCGGCTCCCGAAAAACCGTTCCCCGCCAACCTGCAGGTAATCCCGTATCTGACACGGCAACAAAGCGAGCACTTACAAGAGCAGGCGAGCCTACTCATTACCCAAGGAGGGCCCTCCATAATGATGGAATGGGTGCGTTCCGGACATCATCCACTGGTGTTACCACGACGCCCCGAACTGGGGGAGCACGTGGATGAACATCAGGTTAGATTTGCCCAGTTTGCGCAAAGACACGGGCTTGCCCAAGTAATCGAGGACCTAACCGATATCCCCTCGCCGTTACCTGCGAGAGCGCAAAATAGCCCCAGTGCTGCCGCGCTCCAAATCGATACCATCGGCAGCCCAATCCAGTCCGCCGCCAACCTGCAAAACCTCGTGAGCAGCTTAATCGCGGCACATCGTGGTAATTTTGAAGACAACAAAAGGAGAATAAAGAATGAACGCTGACATTGTGATCGTAGGGTCGGGCTTCTTTGGACTGACTATCGCGGAACGCTGTGCCAACGAGCTCGGCCTGAACGTTGTAATCATCGAACGCCGCTCACACATCGGAGGAAACGCCTACTCCGAGACTGACCTTGAAACCGGGATTGAAATCCACAAGTACGGTGCGCACCTCTTCCACACCTCTAACCAGAGAGTCTGGGAATACGTTAACCGTTTCACCAGCTTCACCAACTACCAGCACAAGGTGTACACGAACCATAAAGGCGTGGTCTACCCCATGCCAATCAACTTGGGGACCATCAACCAGTTCTTCTCAGCGGCTTACACCCCTAATGAAGCCCGCGCGCTGATTGCTGAGCAAGCCGGAGAACTAGCTGGTAAAGACCCAGAAAACCTAAACGATAAAGGCATCTCCCTGATTGGCCGCCCCCTCTATGAGGCATTCATTAAGAACTACACCGGCAAACAGTGGCAGACCGATCCGAAGAACCTGCCGGCCTCCATCATTTCCCGCCTCCCTGTGCGCTACAATTACGATAACCGCTACTTCAGCGACACCTATGAGGGGCTGCCCACCAAAGGCTACACCGCATGGTTGGAAGCAATGGCGGACAACCCGAAGATTACCATCCATACCGACACAGACTTCTTTGATACCACTCAGCCTTGGAATCAAGAAGCACTAGTCGGCAAGGTACCTGTCGTGTACACCGGCCCGCTAGACCGCTACTTCAACTACTCAGAAGGCAAGTTGTCCTGGCGCACCATTGATTTTGAGACGGAGCACCTGGAAATGGGCGATTTCCAAGGCACCTCGGTGATGAACTACGCTGATGCGGAAGTGCCCTACACCCGCATCATTGAGCCGCGCCACTTTCACCCAGAACGCGACTACCCGTCCGATAAGACTGTGATTATGCGTGAGTTCTCCCGTTTCGCTGAGGCCGAGGATGAACCCTACTATCCCATCAACTCAAACGAGGACCGTGAAGCACTGCTACGCTACCGTGAGAAAGCAGCCCAAGAAAATGGCGTGCTTTTCGGCGGCCGCTTAGGCACCTACCAGTATCTTGATATGCACATGGCGATTGGTTCGGCGCTAAGTGCATTCGATAACAAGGTGCGTCCGCACTTCGAAAACGGTGCACCCATCAACGGAGGAAAAAACGCATGAGCAAGACCCAGCTACAAAGACTGATTTTTTCAGCGGAAGCAAACTCTACGCTGATGCCGCTGTACGCGGAAGGATTCCTCTCCTCAGATGGTAGCGCCGCCCGCGTAAAATTCACCGAATACGGTCGTACTTGGGCAACCCTGCCGGCGCACGGCTACGCATCTTTCGCAACTTATTTCAATGCTTTTGCAGCCTCATACTGGTTTAACTACACCACTGTGCGTACAGTAAGTCTGCGTGTGAAAGCTTCCGGCCAGGGGCGCATCATGGTGTTCCGCTCCTCCGCGAAAGCAAACTGCTACCAGATTGAATCAGTCAAAGTAGATGGGAAACTGGACACTGAGTTTCAGCTACCACTGTCTAAGTTCCGTGACGGTGGCTGGTACTGGCTTGAAGCCGAGGCCGGTAATGGAGAGCTCAAGATCGAGTCAGCAGAATGGTTGACTGAAGACTCTCCAACCACGCCGAACCCTTCCATCACTATCGCTATTACCACCTTCAACCGGGCTGCCGACTGTGTTCGTTCACTACGTCAAATTTCTAACTCCGACGCTGTCGCACAGGTACTCAATGAAGTTGTCGTTGTTGACCAGGGTAATCATAAGGTCGAAGATGAGGCCGATTTCCCCGAGGTTGCAGAGAGATTGGGCTCTAGCCTCCGCATTATTAACCAGGCTAACCTGGGAGGTTCTGGCGGGTTCTCTAGGGGCATGTATGAGTCGATCCATAATGACTCTGACTACGTAATCTTGCTAGATGACGACGTCCGTTTGGAGTCCGAAAGTATCGCACGCGGAGCCATCTTCTCATCATTTTGCCCCAATGAGACGATTGTGGGCGGTCACATGTTCTCCATGTATGAACGCACCTTGCTCCACGCCTATGCTGAAGCAGTGGAGCTGCGCAAGTTCTGGTGGGGGCCGATTCATGACGATCTGGCCGCGCACGACTTTGCGCTTTCACCCCTTCGTACTTCGGAGAAGTTCCATGAACTGGCCCGCGGTAACTACAATGGCTGGTGGATGTGTATGATTCCCACCAGCACCGTGAAGAAACTGGGATTGTCATTGCCTTTCTTTATTAAATGGGATGACTCCGAGTACGGTCTACGCGCTGCTGCTGTCGGAGTCAAAACAGTGTCATTGCCGGGTATGGCGGTTTGGCACGTGCCCTGGACCGATAAGGATGATTCCTTGGATTGGCAGGCATACTTCCATCAGCGTAACCGGATGGTGGCAGCACTTATCCACTCACCTTCTCACAATGGCATAGAGCTACTCAAGCATTCCTTTTCAGCTGATGTCAAACACCTGCTCAGCCAACAGTACTCTGTGGTGGCAGTGCGCCAGAAGGCGCTCAAGGATGTGCTCTCAGGGCCTCGCCATCTCCATGCAAGTATCGAGACCATCGTGCCTGAAGTACGGCGCATGAAAGCCGAATACAGTGATGCGCAGATGCATGAATCTCCGGAGGAACTCCCCGCAGTCAGCTATAAGGACAATCCTGCGATTACCCCTCGTATCGTTGAACCAGGACCCCGCCTAGTACGCATGGGGCTCCTTGCCAAGGGTGTGCTTAAAGCTTTCCTACCGGTTCGTTCGCGTTCTCGTGTGCATCCGGAGATGGAAGTGAAGTTCTCCGAAGCTGAGTGGGCTATCCTGTCCCAGCTGGATTCTGCTGTTGTGTCAAATTCCGACGGCTCAGCCGCGTCCGTGTATCACCGAGATCCTAAACTCTTCAAAGAAATGTTGGCAGAGAGTGTTAAACTGCACCGAAAGATTTTCGCGGATTGGAGACGCCTGCAGCATCTCTACCGGGATGCTTCGCCCGACCTAGTTAGCGAGCAGGCTTGGGAGAAGACACTAGGGTTGGACAGTTCGTCTGCAGCATAGTTGTTGCTACAAACCCAGTGATATCGAAGGCAGACACGCAAGGATTAATCTATGGCACAACAGTCAAAATTAGTAGCCCCAGGGCGTGGGCGTGGCTTAGTGGATGTTTTCTTCCAGTTCTATCTGCTAAAACTGGTAGTGAAAAAAGAACTACGCGTTCGCTATCACGGCTCCGTCCTCGGCATGCTGTGGAGCTACGTGAAGCCAGCCACCCAGTTTCTGGTGTACTTCCTCGCGATGGGGGTATTCCTCTCCCTTGGACGTACCCTAGAAGGCTATGCAGTCTACCTATTTGCTGGAATGGTGGTAATCAACTATTTCTCTGAGGTGCTTTCGAACTCTACCAGGACCCTGGTGTGGAATGCGCCTTTAATCAAGAAGATTTATCTGCCGCGAGAAATGTTTCCAGTCTCCAGCGTCTGGGTGGCAATGGTTCACCTTTTCCCGCAAGTGGTTGTGCTACTAATTGGGACTTTAGCGTACGCTGTCATAGATCAAACTCCCTGGCCGGGCTTTCAGACCCTTCTGCTGTCCCTAGGGGCAATCCTTCTCGGCGTGATAATCGTAACGATGACCGCCCTCGGCCTCGGCCTGATTTTCGGCACCTTCAATGTTTTCTACCGTGACGCTGAGAATATTGTGGATCTGATTTTGCTGGTGGCGGTCTGGATGTCTCCGGTGCTCTACGGTCTCACGATGGTTGAGAACGCCTTCCCCAACTGGCTATACAATCTGTATCTGCTCAATCCCCTCACCATCGCGGTTGAGCTATTCCATTTCGGCTTCTGGTCTCCGCTAACTGGTGCCACCGCCACTATGGAGTCTCTGAAGGGGATGACTGTGGTGGCTTGTGTAGTATCATCTCTGCTGCTGTTTTTGGGGCAGTGGGTATTCAAAAAGTACGAGGGTAGATTCGCACAGGAGCTATAAGATGGATTCGACAGAACCTAGGATTATCGTCAACAGTGTCACCAAGGAATTTACCCTTCGTCATCGTCGCGCGTTGAAAGATATTGCCATTGCGGCGCTCACCCGGCAGGATGTGGGCATCAACCATTTCCGTGCTGTGGATGAGGTTAGTTTCTCCGTGAACGAGGGAGAGACTGTCGCCCTTTTGGGGTACAACGGTTCAGGTAAATCAACGCTTCTGAAACTTATCTCTGGGGTGCTACACCCAGATCAAGGAACCGTCTTAACCCGAGGTAGGGTAGCGGGCCTAATTGAAGTTGGGGCAGGTTTTCATCCCGACCTGACTGGCCGCGAAAATGTTTTCCTTAATGGCGCTATCTTAGGTATGCAAAAGCATGAGATTGAGCAGCAGTACGACAGTATTGTTGAGTTCTCTGAGATTGAAAAGTTCATGGACACGGAAGTGAAGTTTTACTCTTCCGGCATGTTCTTGCGACTGGCTTTCTCTGTCGCGATCCACTGCAGTCCTGAGGTCTTCTTGATTGACGAGATTCTAGCCGTTGGGGATGAGCCTTTCCAAAAGAAGTGCATCAGGCGTATCAAGGACCTGAGAGACTCCGGAAAGACCCTAGTGATTGTCTCTCATGATTTAGACATGGTGTCAGCGCTGTGCGAGCGGGGCATCTTAGTAGAACACGGAAAAATGGTAATGGACGGCCCGACCGGTGATGTGGTTAAGCAAATGAGAGGCTAGCTAGCTGCCTTTTCTCAGCAGTTTTTTGGCCAGACGGCGTAGGACCGCGTAGAGTGAGGCATTATCCGCTTTGTGTAGCAGCCAGTTATTCTGCTCATTGAAGTGTGCGCTCTGCTCATCTAGTTTCGTGTGCAAACTAGTAACCTGCGCAGAGAGCTCCCGTACCAGATGCATCTGCATGGCCAGTTCTGAGCGAAGGAATTGAAATTCTGCTCCCTGCACCAGTAACTGTCCGACCTGATTATCGGAGAGCTCATCTCCCAGATATTCGCGGCGAACCAAAGCGTCATAGTAGGCGTGTGCGCCGGACATGGCAATTACAGAGTTGCCAGCCACGCCGGTTTGCCCCTTTCTTTGATGCCAGAAAGCCAGAGGCATGCCATCTATGAAGGCGAAGTTATGGTAGCGGGCCAGTCGCAGGTGGAAATCCCAGTCTCCCACTACGGGCAGGTCAGCACGGAAGCCGCCCAGTTGCTCAATAATGCTGGCACGGTAGAGGCAAGAAATCGGGACTGCTTGATTCTGCCTTAGCAGGGCATTGAAGGTGATGGCCCTAATTTCTGGCCAAGCGATCTCTCTGCCCTCGGTGATAATCTGGTCCTTCTCTAACCTCTCCCAGATAATCTCGGTGCGAACACCGACTGCTGCGTCTTTTGGATGCTCATCTAGATGCTCCACGCAAGCGTGCAAGAACCTGGCATGCCAGGTGTCGTCGTCATCATGGATACAAATGAACTCACCCTGGGCGCGGCTGATCGCTAGGTTTGAAGCATTCTCCATACCTAAAGATGACTCATTATGGATAACCGTGGTGCGTTTCTTCCAGGGGGATAACTCTACAATCCTGTCAACCTCATGAGGGTCACCGCCATCGTTCACCAGCAGGATTTCAACATCACTAAAAATTTGCGCGGAAATATCTAGCAGGGCGCGTTTTAAGAACAGAGGGCGATTCTTGGTTCTCACAATAATTGAGACTCGCGGCGTGGTTTGCATTCCCGGTTCTCCTCTTAATTCTTAGTTTTGAGCCCATTCAGGGCGGCTCGGCATCCATGACCCATGAACGTGATCGTAATGAAATCTGGCGTCAGCGAAGGCGTCAGCGCGCCCAATCAAACCAAAAGGATCATCTTGGCGGCCAGACTGCATGAAATCTAATCGGTCAGCTTCGCGTTCTTCTTCCAGCTGCGCTATCTCCGCCACGATCTGGGAGCTAAAAGAGTTATGCGTGTTGACTAACTGAAGGTAGGGGCTGGATAGAGTGGCGAAACGTGAATTGGCCTCAACTAGATTAGGTAGTTTTCCGTTACCTCCACGGAAGATATCGTCAATAGAGTTCCACCACTTCTGGGAGAACTCAAGTAGATGACTCTTACGTTTTCCGACAAAAACTGAATATTCATCGCGTTCTTCCCAGACTGAATCGATTATTGAGTGTCCAGCTGGGCCGAATAGGTGCCAGATTGCTACGGTTCGGTCAGGCAGTCCCCAGTTATTCAGCAAGCCGTCAATCCTTTGTTGTGAGTACGATGAGGCAACTACCGGCAGTACCGGGATATTGCGTGCCAAAGAGAACACAATCGGGTGGAAACGGTTAGAGACCATCAAAGAAACTTGCCGCAGCCGGCGTGCTGAAGCGTCGGCGTCCTCCACCGACAGTTCCAAGTATGGGGTGGTCATCTGCGTC
The DNA here is from genome assembly GCF_001936115.1 of Boudabousia marimammalium. Taxonomy (GTDB): domain Bacteria; phylum Actinomycetota; class Actinomycetes; order Actinomycetales; family Actinomycetaceae; genus Boudabousia; species Boudabousia marimammalium. Next base: position 129,121 of record NZ_MPDM01000002.1, on the reverse strand, counting down.
GCCACGCGATGCTGAAAATCTTCGTCCCACTGTCCTGAACGGGGAGGCGCCATGTGGGGGATAAATAAGGTGGGAAGTCCAGTCACAGAGTAGGTGTAATCAGCCAGTTTAGCCCAAGCTTTTACGGCTTCTGGTTCCGGGATGTCGTGGCTCTCCCCGGAAAGAGAAAAGGCCACATACTGGGGGAGGTTTTCAGTGGTTGCCGTGGCAGTATTTTCCGCCTCCGACAGTCCCCAGAAGGAAGCATCATCAATACCAGCCGCGGCATAAACCGACGGGAATAACTGATGAGATAACTGTAGTGAGCCTTGATCTCTGAACCCTACCGCAAGTGCATAATCGAGCAACTCTTGAGCTCTGGCGGCATCCTCAGCGGTGATCGCCGGCCCTAAGGTCTGCCCGGTAACAATCACCTTTTTGTGGCAAAGCTGCGCAATCTTCATCACCAGCAGTCGTTCTAAAAACAACCAGCCATACTTGGAGTTGAAAGAACCACCACCGGCAATTAGGACGGCATCTACGTTAGAAATCTCTTGCACTAAAGTAAATAGTTCACTCTCTGGATAGGGAACTTCCTGAGCGGAGAGATGCAGGTTATCCACTGTCCGTTCAGCTACTTTCAGCGCCCATTCGTAGGCGTAGGTGCGCCTTCCTGGGGCAATCGGGAAGGGGACGGTCCAGGCCGCATCAGCGTCTAAGTCGGAGAACTCACGCAAAGTAGCTACCATGTCGCGGGTCAGCATGGTGACGCGATGCCCACGCGAGACGAGCTGCCGGGCGGTTTCTCTGCCGATAGCTTCATCACCAACATGGTAAACCGGCTGGCCGACGTCAGCTAACACAGCAATGTGCATGATACCTACCTCTCTGAGACTGTCTCGATTTTAGCCTAGAATCCGCAGCTAGGGTAGCAGTGGGAAGACCTAACATTGAGTTGTTGCGGTGATTGAGTTATTTAAGGTAGGTGATGGACCTGCCGGTCTAGGGCTTCTTGCTGGATCCAACGAGCCTCGTTCTCTGCTGGCACTTCTGGCGGTACTAGCATTACCGTGGGCAGCTCTAGTTGCGTGTAGGCAGAAAATACCCGCCAGAGGGCTGCAACTAATAAGGATAGCTGGTTGGCTGAAGTTGGGGCTAGGCCAGCTTTTATTACTAGCAGAGTCTGTGGAGAAAGCTTTTCCACTAACTCTATGTAGCGTCGGTAGTCGTTCAGCTGGGCCACGCTAAATAACTGCTCCGGCGCAATCTGGGTGACGGAGGGCGGCGCGTCAGGTTGCTCATTGGCTAGCTGCGCTCCATCCTCGACTTCCCAAGGGAGATTACCCGGCCAGCGGATTGCTAGGTGCTCAAGGCTTTGGGCGATTTTGACTGCCGCTTCGCTGGCTTCTAGGGTTTCTAGCTGGTCGCTCACAATGGCCGAGGGCGAGGGGGATTGCGGCCTCGTTCCGGTCGATAGTCCTGCATACCAGGCCCCTAGCGTCCAAACGATGCTACGCCAGTGCGCTGGCATTTGAATCTCCACTGAATCAGCAGGGGGAAAGAGTAACTGTTGATAGGCGTGCGCGCATTTACCAATCCAGCGTGCCACTAGACTGGTAGTCAAGGGCAATCTACGGCCGCTTGAGTCATATGTCACGATAGCCAGATTGTGATGAGAAATCAGCGTGTTTAGTTGCATATTTCTATTTTTACATAATTTGATTTCCCTAAAAGGGTGCCAAAGCGATAAAAATGGACTATTCTTACGACTAGCACTCCAAGTTACATGGATGTGATTTGCACTTTGACTGTGACACACCATGTTATGGATTTGAAATATTAGAAGTAGTTCGAAAGGGGCGATATGTGGAACATCCTCGGTGATGGCGACATCTTGTCGACGCCTCTGACCGCAGATAATGTGGACTACTTATTTGATGATGGTCTTCTAGCCTGGCAAGAACAGGCGCTGTGCGCGCAGACTGACCCAGAGGCTTTCTTCCCGGAAAAGGGCGGTTCGACCCGTGAAGCTAAAGGCGTTTGCGCAATGTGTGAAGTTCGTCAAGAATGCCTCGAGTACGCACTGGCCAATGATGAAAGATTTGGTATCTGGGGCGGACTATCCGAACGCGAACGGCGGAAACTGAAGAAAGCCGCGGAATGAGCTCTCAGCCGTTTGTTCATGCGATTTTGGTGACTGACGGATTCACTCCTTATTGCGGGCGCACGATAGAACAACTCAACTCACAAAGTCACGCACCAGATCTTGTGACTGTGGTTGATGTTGCTGAAAAAACAAACAGTTCCACACTTTCTCGTCTCTGCGTTGAAAATAAATGGCAGTATCTGGCCAATCCCCAAGCCCACAATCTTGGTGCAGCCGTACAGTACGCACTCAGCGTCACTAAAGACGCAGAAAACGGGGACAAAAACCTTACTGACAATCAGTGGTTGTGGCTCCTGCACGATGATTCTGCTCCGGAAACTGATTGCTTAGAAAAACTGGTGTCCCGTCTTGCTACGGTTCGAACAGTCGGCGTGATAGGCACCAAGCAACGTAGCTGGGATCATCCGGAGCAACTACTTGAACTAGGAATCGCAGCCACCCGTAGTGGGCGCCGCTACGATCACCTGCGCGGAGAGCTAGATCAGGGACAATACGATCACACCGAGGACGTACTGGCAGTCTCCACTGCAGGTATGCTGGTCATGCAGTCACTTTGGGAGAGCTTAGGCGGCACAGATCCCTCCCTCGTCAAATTTGGGGAGGGTCTAGAGTTCGGTCGACGTGCCCACCTTGCCGGTTGGCGTGTGATTGTTGAACCCCAAGCCATCACCTATCATGCGGAAGCCACCTATCGGGGCCTACGCAAAGATCATGAAACAGAAAACATTTCCCGATCTTTCGGGTCCCGTAAAGCCGCTCAAATCTATAACTGGATGCTAGCTGCCCCACTATGGCAGCTGCCCATATTGATGCTGTTGCTGCCCTTCCTGCAGGTCGGGCGTGCCTTGGTGCGAGTGATTTCCCGCAGCCCCGCTCTCGCGTGGGAAGAGCTAAAAGCACTATTGAAAGCTATCGCCCTGACGGGCAAGATTATGGCTGCCCGAAACCGCACCCGCTCGGTTACGAACGTGCCAGCATCTAGTTTGCGACGTTTGGAAGTTAGCCCGCACACCATGTTCAAGTACCGGTGGATTGACCGGCGTGTGCAACGCGCTAATCTGCCCACTGAAGTCCTTGAACCGGTCGCCGCTCAAGGCTTGAAAGTTCGTCGGGAGCGTTCCCTTTTCGGCCTACTGATAGTGCTCTTAGCCGCCTTTGTTGCCGCCTTCATCTTCTGGGGTCCGCGGCTAGTGGGACTGACCGGCTCCGCCTTCCTCACTTTGCCGCCGGACCTGTCCACCCTCTGGAGCTATGCTTGGACGGCATGGGTTCCGCAAGGTCTGGGAGCTGAAGCCCCCACGGATCCGCTCCTGGCGGTCTTTGCTGTCTTACTTTCTCCGTTTGCTGTTTTCGGAATCGAACTCCCGGCCGCCTTGCGTGTCCTTCTGTTCATTTCCCCGGTGCTGGCAGCTTTGGGTGCCTGGCTGGCGGCTGGAACCTTCACGCGGGCTCTCCCCTTGAGAATCTGGGCGGCGCTCACCTGGATTAGCTTGCCTGCCTACTGGATCTCTGTGGCGCAAGGCCGAGTCTCCGTCATCATGTTCTCAATTGCGGCCCCCTACGTAATCTGGGGATTCATGCGTGGTGGACTTTTACATAAATCAGAAATCGTAACTGGGGCTGCCGGTGGGGTAGTGGTACGTTCCATCTCCCAGCGCACCCGACATCTGACTATTGCCGCCCTGGCGCTATGGGTCGCAGTCGCCGCGCAACCCGCCCTCATCGTGGCCGCCTGGGCGCTGAGCATATTCGGTCTGATAACTTTCCGTTCTCGGCGCTTCTCCGCACTGCTTCTGCCGTTACCGGCAAGCATTCAGATTGCCCCCTTCCTCTCCTACGCCTACCGCAACGATGCCTGGCAGGCGCTGTTCGGCTCCATCGATAAACCTGTGGTCACCCCGGTGGCTAACTCTTTGCAGCTGGCCGCGGGATGGCCGACAGCGCCCTCGGCCCTGAGCCTGATCGGGCCATGGTGGATGTGGAGCCTCCCCCTTGCATTTGCGGCGCTTGCCGCGCTGTTAGTGACGCTTCGTCCAGGCCGTCGCGGCTGGCTGGTCAGAGGACTGTGGATACTTGCCCTCGCAGTGGCTGGCGCGACCGTTATCTCTCGTAACCTGGCGGTTTCTGCGACCGACCAGATTGTGAATGCCTGGCCGGGAATCGGCCTGCTAATGGTTGCGGGTGTGCTGATTGTGATAGTTGCTGCAGGTTATGACCGGGCCTGGGTATTGCGCCCTCGGAAAGCTATCTGGGCCACCCCAGCGGTGGTAGCTGCGGCTGTGATGACTTTGGCTACTGCGACCGTAATGGTTGCCCCCAGCGCAGCTGCCTATGTGTCCCGGCAGCTCCCTTCTGCGACCGTAGCAGGCACGCATTACGCGATTCCTGCCTCCGCGGAACAGGCCAGCCAGTCTGAGCGCCGAGGGCGTGTCCTGGTCTTGACCGCTAGTGAAAACGGAGCCATGCAAGCTCGAATCTGGCGTCATGCTGGAGCCACATACGTAGAACATAACGCTATCTTGGACGTTCAGGACGCTCACACTAGAACCCGCGGTGAGACTGCCCCCGCTACCGATAGCTTCAGCATTGCGATGGGACAGCTGCGATCTGGTCAGCACGGTGAGAACCTCCCCTTACTTTTGGCAAATAATGCGGTTGAGCAAGTAGTCCTCACCGAATGGGACACCCGCGCTGGCAAGCGAGTCAAATCGCAGTTAGAAGCCACTGAAGGCCTCGAGGCGATTGGTGCTACCGAAGCCGGACTTACCTGGCGCGTAGCTTCCCCGGACACTTCTTCAGACGCGGGAGCAATCGCTTTGCGTGCTTATGTGGAAAATAATCAAGGCCGTATCCTGGTGCCCTCCGGTCCACTAAACATCAAAACCAGCCTGCCGGCGGGAACCTCGGGCATCCTCCACCTAGCGGAAAACTATTCCAGCGGCTGGAAAGCGACTGTAAACGGACAGCCACTTGAGCCAGTTCCAGGCGATATGCAGTCTTTCAAAATGCCTAACGGGGGTCAGCTTGCGGTGACCTGGACACGTGACTGGTTGCGCTGGTGGCAGGCCGCGTGCGCTCTCTCGTACCTGTTAATGGCCTCCGGCGTTATCTTCTCCTATCGAAGGAGGCAGGCATGAGCGAATTACCCGAAACTGTAAGCGCAGAAAAGGCGAGCCCGCAGCAACTCCCTGATGAGACCAGGGAAGCTCCCAAACTCAACTATGGGCGGGTCATCTCCCGCTCAATTGTGGGACTGGCTAGTTTGGTGATAGTCGCCGGTGGCGTGCTGGCTTTCGGACTTGCTGACCGGTGGATGCCGGCGCAAGCCCCGGAGGACTCTCCCTACACCCAGATTGAACTAAGTAACGTCACCATTCAGCAGATCTGCCCTCCAGTAATTGAAGCCACCCCACAGACCGTCATTATGCCCGACGGAACTCAAGGACAGGCAACCCAAAAATTTGGTTTTGGGACCAGCTCCACAGCCGCTAAGCTAACCACACTCACCGGTGCTGCTGTGAGCCCCACACAAGTAGATGATTCCGCTTTCATTATTTCTGGGGAGAACCAGTCTCAACCCTTCATTTCTTTACGGGCAGACAGTATCACCGGAGCTGGACATCAAGCACTGAGTAGCACGCAGTGCCGTCGGGCGGCTAGCATCACTTGGCTATCTGGAGCCGCAACGGACCGTGGTAACACGGCTGACCTCATCCTCGTCAACCCGGCTCCCGCTGCAACCGAAGTGACCATCACCGGTTGGGGTGCAAGTGGCCCGTTGCCTTCCATTCCAGAAACCTTGGTTGCTGGCAAAAGCGTGAAAAGGATAAAGCTAGCTGGCCAAATCAGCGAAGCAGAAATCATCACTTTGAAAGTGGAAACTGACGGCCCCGCGATTGGTGCCTTCCTAGCCACCACACGTAACGATGGTTTAGTCAGTCACGGACGCGAATGGGCTCCAGCACTACCTGACCCGGCCCGCAAGCTAGTGCTAGCAGGAACGAACCTCTCAGCTGCCGGCGGTACGCTATGGATCACTAATCCCGGGGAGGAAACCACTAGCGTGACAGTCAGCACTCTTTCCAGTGAGGGCCTAAATCCGGTTGCGGGCGCAGAAGATCTCACTATTTCAGCAGGATCCGTCCTGCCCTTGGATTTAGGCGGTATCCAAACTGGTTTGGAACCACTATTTATTGAATCCACTCAGCCTATCGCTGCAACCGCACTGACCACACAGCTAGATGAGGATCCTACGGACGAAGTGGTGACCCGACCAGCAACCGACAGTGCCGGCATCACCAGCGATTACGCGCTGGTTGGGGTCAGCCAGCAGGTCACCCATGCTGAACTGGTGGTCCCGCAAGGAATCAAAGCCGATCTACTGGTCGTGAACCCGCATGCGCAGGTGGCTACCTTGAAGGTTGGGGGAGTACCAAAAGAAGTACCCGCGCAATCTTCGACCACCATCGCTTTGCCCAGCTCTGCAGATTTTGAAGCAGACCGGCCACTTTACGCCGCAGTGCAGTATCGACTACCAAACGGCAAAGCTGCCATCTCCACCCAGGTGGTTAAAGCAATCAGCTCAGTTGGTGGGCAATACACCCTCGACACCCGGCCCTGAGCGGGGGAAGAAATCCCCCAGCTTACCAGCCCTCAACATCCTCCGGGGAAACGGCGTACAAGGTCGCTAAGGCGTCCACTAAGAGCGTTCTCACCAGTTCTTCTAGGGCCTCCTGATGGGAGCAGCGGCGCGTAATCGGTAGACGGTACAGCACAATCCGCGGCTTCAAGCCGGAGCGGCGATCACGGTCAAAACAACGCGCTAAACGGACACCGTTACGCTCCCACGGGGCCGCGTCGGAAGGGGGAACATCCTCCACACACAACTCCACTTCCTGCGCGGGCGGGAAAGTTTGCGCTAAATCAGCTAAACATTTTGCGCTCAAATCGTCGAAACTATCCCGAATCGACTTCCACCCCGGAACCGTGGGAACCAACAATGGGCCCCGCTGCGCCCGGCCATGACGGTCACGGCGGTGGTGCAGCAACGCGCGTCGTCCCACGCCAGCGGACTCATCGTAATTAACCGCAGTGTTCCAGACAAGATTAGGCATACTGTGATTGTAGCGCAGCCCGCCCTGTCGCGGCCGGAGCCCACCCGCCCGATGATAGAATGAGCCGGTGAGCATTGCTAGAATCTGCGCCAAACCGGGTTGTTCAGCCCGCGCCGCCGCGACCTTAACCTACGATTATGGGGACTCTACTGCCGTGATTGGTCCCCTCTCCAGTAAAGCCACCCCCAGAGGCTACGATCTTTGCTCCACACACGCAGTGCGATTCACCGCCCCGGCCGGCTGGCAAGTAGTTCGTCTAGTCAATAACTTCACGGACGTGGAACCGACCGATGAGGAGTTCGAAGAGCTCTCCGAAGCAGTCCGCGAAGCCGCCATGCGAGCTCAGGCCATCACTAGGCAATCAGTGCGTCACTCCAGCGCTGGCCGGCCTGCCGCCGCACCGAAACAACCTGCCGCCTCCACCAAAGCAGGGGGTCCGCTCCCCGGCAAGCGCCACGGCTATCTTCGAGTGGTCGAGGGCGAGGGCCAATAATCACCAACCGCCAGAGCCAAGAGGAAGAAAAACCAGTGAGCCAGCCCAACCCATTAGAGGATTTCACCAAACACCTGCGCTGCCCCAGAACCGGGGACAGCCTAGGGATCTACACCAAAGATCAAGAAATGTATCTGGTTACCCAAAGCCAGCAGTACGCCTACGAAATCATTGACGGAATTCCCGTTTTGCTACCTACCGCGGCCTTCACTTGGCCAGAACTTGAAATCGTAGAGGACTAGATATGGCCAGCGGCGGACATAAAGCTATTATCGCGGCACTAGTCGCCAACCTCGGAATCGCGGTCACCAAGCTGGCGGCTTGGATTCTGACCTCCTCATCCTCAATGCTGGCGGAAGCAATCCATTCATTCGCGGATTCGGGAAATCAGCTCCTGATGCTGATTGGCAGTCGCAGATCCACCCGTAAGGCTGATGAGACTCACCAGTTTGGTTTTGGTCGCACCCGCTATATTACGGCCTTTGTGGTCTCCATTGTGCTCTTCACACTCGGCGGCCTATTCGCTCTCTATGAGGCTTTCCACAAGTTCGTGGACCCGCACCCCATTACTGCCTGGCACTGGGTGCCTATAGTAGTGCTGCTGATTGGTATTTTGCTGGAGGGGAATTCCCTACGCACAGCAGTGCTAGAGGCCCGCAAACTACGCGGGCAGATGCCGCTGTTCACGTATCTGAAGCAGTCACGTGCACCGGAGATTCCGGTCATCTTGCTGGAAGATATCGCAGCGATGCTGGGTCTGGTGGTAGCTCTGGTGGGCGTATCATTGACCCTCTGGACCGGGGATGGGCGTTGGGACGCCCTCGGCTCCGCGGTTATCGGTATGCTGCTAGTGGTTGTGACAACCTTCCTCGGCTCCGAAACCCTGTCCATGCTGGTAGGCGAGGGCGCCACCCCCGACAATCTAAAACTAATCCGGAAGGTACTCACTGAATCTGGGCTGAACATCTGGACCCTACGGACCCTGCATCTTGGACCCGATACCTTGCTGGTGGTAGCGAAAGTCGGGATACCATCAGAACTGACTACTAATCAAATCAGCGAGAAACTCAATCAGGCAGAAACGGCGGTGGCCGAAAGCCTCACTACCCTTAAATGCGAAATCTACTTAGAGCCAGATTTCGGTTCAGCGAGGTCATAAGGAATTCGCTGGGCACGCGCGCGTGCTTGTGAAACTGCTCTGCGCTGGCTAGATTCTGTACGGTATTCGATATCTCGTCGAGCTACGCTCACGGCCGCTAGGAAATGCTCTGGGGGAGTACCTTCGGGAGGGGCCGGTGCCACATAGGCTTCAGCTTCATGAGCTAGCTGAGTAGCGGTCTGAGTGCGCACCCCGGGGTTAAGCATAGAAGCATTGCGTAGGAAAGAACTAATGCTGTTACTCAAGTTGGTGGGGAGCGGGGCAAAACTGGCATGAGAGGCCCACTGTGTCAGCTGCGGCGGCATCACCAAAGAAGCCCGGTTGTGATTAACATGCACAGAGACGACGTAGGTTCCAGCAGTCATGTCACCCAGGCGTTTTCCTCGCTTGGATAAAGTGGCCGTCAGCATAGCCACAGAGCCCAGAGTCGTCCAGCCCTCAACTAGCCAGACAATGGAGCGGATAAAAGCTTGCGGGGCGGAAATAATTCCGCCATCGTCGCGAACTACGCGGGTGCCCGCCAGTATCTTGCCGAGGCTCCTGCCATGCGTGAAAGCTTCGACTATGCCTGGCAATAGCATAAATGCGGCCACCATAGACAAGCGCACCAACACTTTGGAAGTAGTATCCAAAGCAATCCGGTCAGTAATCCGAGACATAGCATCCCCGGCAACAGAGACAAGGAGGAATAACAGGATCAAAGAAAATGCGGCATCAACAATCGCACCTGCAACTCTCGCCATTATTGAGGCCGGTCTAATCTCCAGCTCAACAGCTTCACCCGTGACAATTACTTCACGTTTAATGTCGTGTTCCTCTAGAAAAACAGTACTCATATATGGCACTGTACAGGTGTGGACATTGATGCGCTAGAAGCAGTGAGAAGACCAGAGTGGCAGCGTTTAGAAGAATTACTGGCTAAACGCCGGATTTCTGGTGCCGAAGCCGACGAAATGGCGGCATTATACCGATTTGTGGCTGCCGATTTATCACGGATCAAACAGGAAAACGCTGACGTAGATACTGTGAGATATATCTCCAATCTGGTTCAGCGGGCGCGCGGGCAAATGACCCGCCGACGTGGACATCCAATGGCGACTGTCTCCCGTTTCGTCACAGCGGAGTTACCCGCGGCCCTCTATCTCGCTAGATGGTGGATTATTGCAGCCTATGCTTTCAGTATCGCGGTGGCATGCGCATTCGGATTCTACTGGTATAACAACGAGGATTTGTTGCTATCCCTAGCCCCTGAATCCGCATTGAGAGCTTACGCTAACGACGACTTTGTCAACTACTATTCTGAGAATCCTGCCGCTCTCTTTGGTACACAGGTATGGACGAATAACGCACTCTTAGCGGTAGTCTCCGCGGTCACCGGGATTACCGGCGTGGTGCCAATATATATTTTGTACGGTAACTCCACAATGCTGGGACAAACCGCCGCGATCGTCAGCTATTTTGGTTCTCCCGGATTGTTTTTCTCCTACATCCTGCCCCATGGATTGCTAGAACTAAGCGCAATCTACGTGGCAACCGGTGCCGGACTGCGGATGTTCTGGTCGCTACTAGCGCCAGGCAGAAGAACCCGAATGGAAGCGATGGGGAGGGAAGGTAGAGCCCTCTTAACTATCGGCATCGGACTAATCTTGATTCTACTGGTTTCCGGTATTGAAGAGGCCTACCTGACGCCTTCCAGCCTGCCGGTGTGGCTGAAGATTACAATCGGTGCCAGTACCACAATTTTGTTGTGGATTTATATCCTGGTTCTGGGGAAGCGTGCCGCAGACGCAGACGCAGGCCACACCGGAATTGGGAGCGAAGCCGTCAGCGGCTACTATCAGCCGGTTAGCTAGAAGCCATCAGATTCGGGTCAGACTATTACTGTCCCTATTCCACCCGGGCTTAGGTCTATAGTGCCCCCATAGATTTCAGCAACAGATACTTATCTGCCACGAGAGGGGGGAGCTCCTCAGCCGACCCCTCTACTAGGTATGCACCTAAGGAAGCGAACTCGGTTTTTACTCCCTGGCTATTGAGCAAAGTAATTTGCGCTGCAGCTGACTCGTACAGGTCAGTCTCAGGATCTTCTCCTAGGGCCATTTGCTTGAGTTTAGTGTCGACGGCCGAAGCTAAAATCACTTTATGGCGCTCAGTTAGCTGAACCACAGCCTGCATGAGTCCAGAGTCTAAAGACGTGGAATCAACCGAAGTCAAAATCACGACCAAAGCTGAATGGCTGGTCAATCTGCTGACCTCATGCGGGATGAGATTCCAGTTGATCTCCCCCAGAGTCGCATCAATCGACGCGGCTGGCACAGCAATAGCATGAACAATCTGCTTGGCCCCAACACCGGTAACGCGGGCCCTGACTGAGGACTCCACATCAAGGTAATGTACCTTATCTCCAGCATGGGAGCTCAAAGCGGCCAGCAGAAGAGCGGTCTCTATCTGTGCCTCCAAACGAGGGAAACCATCGATTCGTGGAGCCGAATTTCGGGAAGAGTCATTAATAATGATGACATCTTGGTCTCGTTCGGGGCGCCAGGTGCGAACCATCAGGTCGCGTGAGCGGGCCGTTGCACGCCAGTCAATGTCACGGATATCGTCGCCGCGAACGTATTCTCTCAAAGAATCAAACTCGCTACCAGCACCGCGATTAATCAGCGGGGTAGAGCCATTAATCTGGTTGAGACGTTGCAAGCGTGAAGGCAAATGGCGGCGTGCGTAGAAAGGCGGCAGGACCAGCACTTGAGCCGGGCTGACCAAAGAGACCTGGCGTCCGGCTAAGCCTAAAGGACCACGGGACCGAATCGTTATCGGTCCGGCCGTTACGGTCCCACGTCGGGAAGGAAGCAGCTCGGTCACGACTCGTGAACCATCCTGCGCATCCAAGTGGAAACTATGGACTGGATGATTTGCCTGCGCTGAGGGTGGCCAGGCGTCTCTGACTTGGCCCCGGTATTTCTCACCGGTAGGGTTACGTAGTGTCAAAGTGGACCGCGCGGGACTGTCCAACCTAGTCGACTGTGAAGTAGTGCGTTCCACCGTGAGTAGCTGAGGACTGTGCGCTAACCACAAGTCCACCAGCACCAGCACACCGCCCACCACAATCCACACGATCAGCGTCCAGACAGAGGGGACTAACAGCAGTGGGATGAGACCCAAAGCCGTGTACAAAATAGCGAGCGGAGTGAGATACATGTCAGCGTGGCACCGGCACGGCAGCGAGGATATTGTTCAGCAACTGTGGGGCGGTTAAACCCTCTAGCTGAGCTTCTGGTTTCAAAGCGATTCGGTGGCGCATGGCAGGCAGAGCCAAAATCTTTACATCATCAGGGATGACGTATGAGCGACCAGACAGCCACGCCCAAGCGCGTGCCGCAGCTAGCAGAGCCGTCGCGCCACGGGGAGAAACTCCGCGACTGATAGCAGGATGGCTACGGGTAGCGCGAACCAAATCTACAATGTAGGTGAGGACCGCCTGATTCACTTCCAGATTTGCGGCCTCTAGTCGGGCCTGCAAAAGCTCCTCAGCGGTAGTCACGGTCTGTACCCCAACCGAGTTCAAATCGCGTGGATTGAATCCGTGTGCGTGACGTGAAAGCACGTCAATCTCTTCATCTCGGGATGGCAACTCAAAATTCAGGTGGAATAGGAAACGGTCCAACTGAGCTTCAGGAAGCGGATAGGTTCCTTCTTGTTCAATTGGGTTCTGAGTGGCCAAGACCATAAAAGGCGAGGGGAGTTTGCGGGTAACTGCATCTACTGTCACCTGTTGCTCTTCCATAGCTTCCAACAGGGCGGATTGTGTCTTTGGAGGGGTGCGGTTGATTTCGTCAGCCAACAGGAGATTAGTGAAAATCGGTCCGGGACGGAACTTGAAATCAGCCACCTTGGAGTCATACACCAAAGAGCCAGTGATGTCGGCAGGCATCAGGTCCGGGGTGAACTGGACGCGTTTCATTTCCAGATCGAGGGCATGGCCGAGGGTGCGCACCAACAGTGTCTTTGCTGTGCCAGGTACACCCTCCAGCAGCACATGTCCACCGGCAATTAGTGCAACAGCAATGCCAGAAACCACTGCATCTTGGCCGACAACAGCTTTTGAAATCTCACCACGCAGCTTGACCAAGGAATTGCGGCTGGCTGAGGAAGGGCTAGCTCCCTCGACGGATCTGCGGGAGGGGATTCCTTCAGCGCCGGTCGTGTTAATCGGGGTGGCCTCACTCATTTAGTAGCCTCGCTTTCAAGCTGGTTGAGTTGTTTATTCAAAGTGTTTAAGTCTTGTAAAGTCTTCGGATGGTTCCCGTACAGGATTGAGTCTATTTCACTTTCGGGCCGTCCGGTGGCTTTTGCTACCGCCTGCAAAACCTCCGGTCGGCTGGAAGTCTGTGAGATGCCGATTTGAGAAGATATCCGGCTTAAAGTCCAAGCTCTCATACTCTGTGCCATATGTTCGTAGTCTCGCGAGCGACGGTACAAACTAGCGCGCCCTCGAACTGTCTCCAAGGAAGGGACCACTACCGGAAGCTCTTCAGGAACCAGAGGCCCAAATTTACGTCCGTACACGAAAGCTGAAACCAGGAACAGAACCAGAAGGAGACCCAAAACTTCATTCAAATAAGGAGGGGTTTGCTTATCCACAGGAAGTTCCAAAGGGTCTGTGTTGCCCAGCCACCAAATCACATTGTCGCTGTGAGCGCCAATGGTAGACAAAAGCAGAGAGGCATTTCCCCGCTCAGCAAGATGCTGATTTTCCAATCGCGAAACTCCAACAATGACGTAGCGATCGCCGCGAGTTTCATTGGCCGGACGGTGAACCCAGGTACTAGTAGATTGTGCAGGATAACAACCCTCGTCTCCCGTTTCTGCCACCACACCGAATAGGGAGCTCGTAATCTGTCCGGCTCTAGCTACCGGAGCTAAGCAGTCAGGATTGAGCGTCATCCCATTAGCAATTGGTTCCATTCTGAAGCCCAGCCTATCCATCCTGAGATCGGTATGCGCAATGATGACCACTGGGTTGCTGAGCTTGTTAACCTCTTCAGCCACTTCGGGACGTAGCAGTTCGGGGTTGAGTAAAACCACGGTATGGTTTGTGTCTTGAGCCAGACGGAGAGCCGCTTGGGGAGTTTCTGCCTGTTTGAAGCTCATTCCATGATTGGCGGCAATATTTGCAACTGCGGCACTACCATCGGGGCGGTAGCTATCAATCGAGTGTGCTTCGCGGTTTGGAGCGAAGTAGATTACTACAGATAGCAGAGCCAATATCAAAAGGATTGCCGTAATCAGAATAATCCGGGCCCGGTAAGCCTTCCAAAAACCAGTGCGTTCAGTTTGCGGAGCGGAAGAGGTCATTTCTCCTCCTTCGCCGCAATCGACTTCGCTTCTATCATTTTGCTGGTTTCTTGAAGCTCTCTAAAATCAGCTTCGCTTGCCGTCTGCTCTCCGTAGCGCACATTATTAAAAGTGGTGGCGGCTTTCAACAGAGGTCCGGCCAAGAGAGGCTCCTGATCGGCACATATCTGAGAGACTTCTAAGGCAGTGAGACCAGGTGATTCAACTAAGACTCCCTGATAGTCAAGAGCTTTTACCATAATCCTAAACTGCGTGATTACAGCCTGAGTCCAATCTGACTTCGTGATCTGTTCTTTGAGGAGTTTTTCTAGCTCCTTACGGGTGACCTGCTCATCAAATACAGCCAGCTTCTGCTTGCTACGTTTCAACAGGTAAGGCCGTGACAGAAGAGCCGTGATAATTACTAAGCCCACTGTGATGGCTAGAGCGACTAGCGGCCAAGGGATATCCCCATCGGTGGCTCCGAAATCGAAGAATCCAAACAGCCACTTGAAGAAGCGAGCGATCCATTTTGCTAGCGGGTTCTCCGCTGATCTATAGCCTAGCCGAGACAGCTCTTCCTCGGCCCAATCTCTTGCAGTTGGGCCGTCAGGAGTCAGCTCTGCTCTCCAGATCACGGTTGGCTACCTGTTGGCAGATTCTTGGAGCAAGCTTGTTGCCAAGCCTTCTTTACGGATTCGTAGATCGACGTAAATGAGGGAGTTATAGGCGGCTTGAACGGGCAGAATCAAACCAGACACTAAGATTCCGACGGATGCGCTCAACGCGAGTGCGAGGCCCGGCTGAGTGGCAAATCCCAAAGTCACAGGAACGGAAACAATCAGGCCAAGGACCTGGCCGATTATGCTTACGATAATGCCAATCAAAATCATGCGACCCAGTGTGGGCCAGAAGAAACCCTTCGTGAGCTTCCAAGAACGCTTAATCGATTCAATCGGGCCGGCACCTTCAAGAACTAGGACGATTGGGGCCACCAAAAGCTTCACACTGATGTAAGCCAGCGCGGCAAACGCAACGAAAATACCTGCGATCAACAGCGCGGTAGCACCAGCGATGCCGCTGAGGGCATCCTCGGGGTTTGAGAATGCCAGCAGAATCAGCGGGATAGAGAAAATGAGAGACACTACTGCAGCAACAACAAAAGTCAAAATCGAGGTGAGGATGGTTAGTCCGATTAGCGGGAGAACACGGCCTTTCGTGTTGCTCCAAGTTGCAGACAGTGAGGTAACTTTACCAATTACTGCGCGAGATACCGCATACGTGAGTAGACCGGTCAGAATAATGACAGCGAAGAATTCTAAAATGGCGGGACCAACCAAGCTTGTGGTCATTGAAGTAAACATTTCAGCTAGGGCTTCGATGGCCTCATCGTCGCTCATGTTCGGGTTATTCTCAAGATTTGCAAAGACGTCATCAAGCGGACTCCACAAGTTAGCGAGACCGGAGATGACTGCCACGATGCTCATCACAATTACGGAGAGGCCGAACATGACTCCCGGATTGGAACGGACAGCAGCAAAAGAGCCTTCTAGTAAATCAGAGATAGTAAGCGGGCGCAGTGGAATGATTCCCGGCTGTTGGTTAGCCTGATTTTGGCTGAAATTCGGGGCCGGAGTGTACTGTGGGGCACCGTCGGGGGCATAAGAGCTGGCTGGGGTCCCCGAGGCAGGGCTGGGCGTGTCGGGGGTTGGCGAAGCGTTGTCTGCTTCAGAGCTTCCCCAGTTCCACGGATTTTCTGCTTGGTTGTGTTCCGGCATGCTGCGCTCCTTTAACTTAATCTGCAAAGACGTAAATATGTCTCTGAAAGCAGTTTAGACGGTCAAAAGGCGTTACGCGCCGACTAATAATCGGATGTTGGACACAGTTTCGTGTCATTATTATCTCTATGAATGCACGTATTTTAGTTATCGATGACGATGTCGCCTTGGCAGAGATGATTGGTATCATTTTGGAATCCGAAGGTTTCCAAGCATCTTTTTGTGCTGATGGGGCTCGTGCCCTCGATACTTATCATCGCGTTGACCCAGATTTAATCTTGTTGGACGTGATGCTACCCGGTATGGATGGCATCGAAATCTGCCGTCGCATCCGGAAAGAATCTGATGTCCCGATCGTTATGCTCACTGCAAAATCAGACACCATGGATGTGGTGGCTGGTTTAGAAGCAGGAGCTGATGACTATGTGCAGAAACCTTTCAAGGCCAAGGAACTAGTGGCCCGAGTAAGGGCTCGCTTGCGTCGTACGGATGAGCCGCAGGCAGAGAAACTCTCAATTGCGGATTTGTCAATCGACGTGGCAGGGCATCAGGTGACCCGTGACGGTGAAATAATTTCTTTGACCCCACTAGAATTTGATTTGCTGGCTACTTTGGCACGTGAGCCGTGGAAGGTATTCTCTCGCAATGAGCTGCTCGAGAAAGTCTGGGGCTACCGTCATGCGGCAGATACCCGTCTGGTCAACGTACATGTCCAGCGCCTGCGCTCCAAGGTTGAGCACGACCCGGAAAATCCGACCGTAATTTTGACAGTCCGCGGCATCGGCTACCGTTCCGGCGCCAGCCTCTAGGTTTTAGCTGTTATGGCTGAACCACCGGCATCCACTGGTGCCCTGCATGTGATGCAGGCATTCAAGAAATCTGGTGTGATTCCTGCGGATCCTCCCCTTAATCAGAGCTCTCAAAGGAAGGGCAGGAGGCGGATTAGATTCTTCCTAAGGCATAACCCGATAGTTAATCTTTTCAATCGTTCTTTGCCGGTGCGCACCTCAATCCTGCTGACGGTTTTAGGTGCCTTGATGGTCTCCGGGTTGTCGGTGTTCATTTCCAGCCATATTCGGGCTGATGTTTTCAATGAGCGGGTTAGCCAGGTTGAAGCAGACGCGGCGATTCGCTTCGCGGTAGCTGACCGGAGTTTCTCTGAAGCTACCATCAGTACTATTGATCAGGCTCAGCAACTTGCCGTATCCGTTGTCTCTTCTGCTCGTAACAATGCTTTGGGGGCGCGGGCCATAGGTGTTCTACTCTTGCGGGCTCCGCGCACGGAGAGTATTAGCTCTATCAACGAAGTGATTGATCCAGATCGGTCCTTAGTTGAACTGGTTTCCACTGAGCTCCGTGCCCGGGTGGAAAAGGACACCAAAAACCGTCAGTTCTGGCAGTCCGTGGAAGTCACTAACCCTGACGGTTTGAAATCTCCCGGCATTGTGATTGGGCAAAGAATTACGGTACCGACTGCCGGTGACTACGAAATGTACCTAGTCTACAGCTTACAATCTGAAGCCCGGACAGTGGACACTATGCTCCGTACCGTGATTGGTGGGTCAATTGTTTTGCTGTTCGTCTTGGCTTTGCTGGTCTGGCTGATTATCTACCGTGTGCTAGGTCCCGTGCGTGGTACCGCTGAGGCTACGCGGGAGCTAGCTTCAGGAGACTTCCAGGTTCGCGTAGAGGTCAAGGGAGAGGACGAGCTGGCTGTCTTGGGCCGTTCCTTCAACGGAATGGCTGAATCTCTAGAAACCACCATCGCCGAATATGATGAGCTGGCGAAACTACAGCAGCAGTTCGTTTCTGATGTCTCACATGAGCTACGTACCCCGCTCACCACCATAAAGATGGCGGGAGAAGTTATCTACAACCAGCGCGACACATTACCTGCCGGTGCGAAACGCTCCGCTGAACTCCTGCACGAACAAATTGATCGTTTCGATACGATGCTGGCTGATCTGCTGGAAATCAGTCGCTACGACGCGCAGGCAACCATACCGGATTTTGAATATCAAGACATTATTGCCGTTACGGAAAGAGTCATCGAGAATGCGGATACCCTCGCTCAGAAGCTTGGGGTGGAAGTCACCCTCGACGCCCCGCAAAGCCCGGTGCGAGCCGAAATGGATGAGATCCGTATTGAACGCGTGATTCGTAACCTGCTGGTAAATGCTATCGAGCATGCAGACCACTCCCGTGTCACCATTACTATCGCTAAACAGCTAGATTGTGTTTCTGTCCGTGTCTTCGATGCTGGTATTGGGATGAGCCCAGAAGTGGTGAACCGGGTTTTCGATCGGTTTTATCGCGCGGACCCAGCAAGGGCACGAACCACTGGTGGAACTGGCCTGGGACTGGCCATCGCGAAGGAAGATGTCAACGTCCATGATGGCCTGCTTGAAGCTTACGGCGTGGTCGGGGTCGGGTCGGCTTTTATGATGACAATTCCGGTTCGGCACGGCGCAATTGTGGGGATGCGAGCTTTGTCAATCTGGCCTGAGGACGTCCCAGGTGGCCCGACCGAAGAGGAAAATCCTGAGCTCACAGTGCAGCTTCCTGATTACTATTTGGCTGACTACCCGCTAGATGATGAGGAACCGGAGGAGTCGGAATGAGAACGCAGCGTCCCTCTCGGCGCAAGTCCTTTGCGCTGGTGATTACCCTAGTTGGAACCTTACTACTGTCCGCCTGCGGCTCTCTTCCTAGCTCCGGCTCAGTTCATGTTTCTGAAGGTGATCTGCCCCCAGAAGGGCGCTCGATGCAGACTGCACCGTTACCACGAAAAGGCTCTAGCCAGCTGGATATTATGCGCGGTTTCATGGCTGCTTGTAGCGCGGGGGCGACCAATAATGACTTTGAAGCAGCTCGTCAGTACCTGCTCTCTACCGCGCGCCGCGGCTGGGAACCTGAGCGCAGCATTCGTATCTACGGCAATGATCAGGTCCCAGAAATTGGTTTCAGCGAAACCCAAGAGAAAGCCCAGCTGACGATTGCCGCCACTGGACAGGTTGACGCTTCGGGGCAGTTTCAGGTTGGTTCCCCGGGCGGGAAGCTGGTTGGCACCTTCAGCTTCGCTCAAGACGAGGAAGGGGAGTGGCGCATCTCGGAGCTACCTGCAGGTATTACTATCTCTCAGGGGACTTTTGATGCCTCCTATCAGCGGTTGCCGATCTACTATCTGTCACCGGATAAAACCATTTTGGTTCCAGATTTACGCTGGGTACCAAAGTCTAAGACGGTCACCTATCTGACTCAGCATCTTTTGGACGGCCCTTCCGCGGACTTGGGTTCATCCGTGGCGACCGCGCTGCCAGCGGGCACTTCTTTGCCTTCGCGTACTGTTGCAGTGGAAAATGGCCAAGCCTTAGTTAACCTTCAGGTGCCAGATGCGACACCACCGGATGAGGCTCAATCTTTGTTGCAGTGGCAGATTTCTGCGACCTTAAGCCAGTTGCCTTCGGTAACCTCGGTGAAAGTTACTTTGAACGATAACCTAGTGACAGTTTCACCTCCGGCAGGTCCTGCTTATTCCGGCACTGAGGTCTTGGTGGTATCAGACAATAATCTGCGTACTTTGAGTGGAGACACAGTGTTGCTGTCTGCAGATAAAGCGGGGGATTTGGAGATTAGTTCTCCGGCGCGCGGTCCGATTAAGGGCAGTCCGGTAGCTTTTGTGAATGCGGAGCGGGAGCTTTGGACGATTTCTGAGAATCAGTCACCGCGGCAGCTTTTGAGTGCGGAGTACGTGGGTGCCCCCAGTATTGATTATGCGAACTGGATTTGGGTGCCCACGAAGCAGTCTGGTGCTGTGACTGCCGTGAGGGCAAGCGGTGAGAGCGTCCGCGTTCCGGTTAGTTATACGACTGATCAGCTGTTGAGTTTTGTGGTCAGCCCGGCCGGCGTGCATGCGATTGCTACCCGGGGTGGGGATACTCGGGCGGCGGATTTGGTGCGGATTAACCGTGACGACAGGGGTGTACCTGTTTCTGTTGATCTGATTGCTTCTGTGCCGCTACCTCATGATTCTTTGATTTTGCCGGCGTGGACTTCTGCGACTGCCGCTGCAATCTTGTTGCGCTCCGAAGCGTCGGGTGAGGCCTCGATTCTGTCTTGGCCTTTGGGTGGTTTGCGTTCTCAGGAGCCGGCTTATCCGAAGTCTCGGGCTTTTGTGGCTGCCATTGGGGCGCGTCGTTTGTATGTGGTAACCGATGATAATGTGCTGTTCCAGTTGGATGGTCGGCATTGGATTCCGGTGGGGCGCAATGTTTCCGCGGTGGCAACTTCCGGCTGATATGGGACGAGTTGTGGATATCTGTTTTCCCCGACCTGACTTTTCTTAAGGCGATTTCTTTGCGCTTTTCTGCTCTGCTGGGAGCATGAGAGTAATCGTTTTTGTGCGAGCACTGTTTCGCCAGTTTGGTGTCGGCTTGCGTTTGCTGTTGAGTCTGTTGTTTCCTTCACTTTGCTTGGGTTGCGGGGCCGAGGGAGAGCAGCTGTGTGAGTGCTGTTTTAGTGAGGTCATCTCTGGCGGTGTGGAGAAGGGTTTTTATGCTGATTTGTTGAAGGTCTCTACTTTTGTGGCAGCTGCCCGCTACCGGGCAGTGGCACGGCTTTGTGTTTTGTCTGCGAAGCATGACGGGCAAGCTGACCCGCAGAAGTGGACTGAGGTGGTCGGTCAGTATTTGGCTGAGCGCTTGTGGGAGTCGATTGACTGTCGCGGAGCTCTGTATGTGGTGCCGGCACCTTCGGGTTTGGCACGGCGCTGGTCAGGCAGGTATGTGGCTGCCGAATTGTCGCATGAGGTGGCGAAGTCCTTGGTGGAGATAGCCAGACAACTGGGGGAGAGCTGTCGGGTTGAGGTGGTCTGCGCTCTCCAGCTTTCCGCTTTACGAGGGAGTCAAGCCGGCCGGTCTGCGGCGCAGAGAAACCTCCGCAGTGGCCAAATCAGTGCATTTGATGGGGTTTTGCCGCATTCTGCTCGTGTGGTGTTAATAGATGACGTGGTTGCTTCGGGTGGCACTTTGAAAGGGTGTGTGAACGCTCTTCGCGGAGCTGGCGCCGCAGTGGTAGCCGTTGCGGTAGCTTGTGCTTCAACTCAGGCGGCCACTGTCGGTTGAATGGTTATCTTTCTTCCAGCGAAATACCTAAAGATTTTACAGTGAGACGTATGCCACTACGGTATGATGTGAGGAATAAGGATCCTATAGGCGCTGAATGCAGCGAGAAAGGGGTGGTGGAACTTTCTAGGTGCAGCAGCAAAGACGCTGTTGTTTATCGTTAATCTTTCTAAGCTCTCAAGGAGAAAATTATGGACATCAACATTACCGCCCGCAACGCCGAGATTCATCCGAATTTCTGTGAATATGTGGAAGAGAAGGTGTCTAAAGTAAGCCAGTTTTATCGGGGTGCTACGGCAGTCCACGTGGAACTGACTCATGAACGTAATCCGCGTCAGGCTGACACTGCCGAGCGCGTCGAAATTACGGTATTTGGCAAGGGTCCAGTGATTCGCGCTGAAGCGAATTCTTCTGATCGTTACGCAGCTTTGGATCTAGCTGTCGGTAAGCTCTATGAGCGTCTACGTCGGGCCCGCGACCGGATTAAAGATCATCGTCGCCGCTACCAGAAGGACAGCCCGGTGGATTTGGGTGCAGTGGATATTACTATGCCTGAAGATGAGTTGTTCTCAGCTGCCCCTAGGAATGAGGAGTCGATGACGGTGCCTCAGGAAGTAGGCGAGGCGGTGGAAGAACAGCTGGGAGATTCTCCGGTTGTTGTACGGCAGAAGCTTCATGAGGCGGACCGGATGACAGTCGATCAGGCTCTGTATCAGATGGAGTTGGTCGGCCACCCGTTCTTCCTGTTCATTGATATTGAGACCGGGCAGCCCTGCGTTGTCTACCATCGTCATGGCTGGACCTACGGCGTGCTGCGGTTGAACACGGTGGTTGCTGACTAGCTGTCATCGGGTTTCTTAACAAAAAGTAGTCGATGCGGGGTGTGAAACGATGAGGTTTCACACCCCGCATTGCACTCTGCTGAGAGTGAATGAGTCAAATAGGGCGGCGACTTTTGCGTAGACTGGTTAAGATTTAGGTGTAAACAGTTTTTTTTCTGTAAGGAGAACCCGGTGGGAATTGGAAGTAAGCTTTCGAGCTTAGGTAATAAGATTCTGCGTTTTGGTGAAGGTAAGACGCTTAAGAAGCTCGAAGTTATTGCTAACCAAGTTGATGCTCTGGAAGAGGATTTCAAACTGCTTAGCGATGAAGAACTTGCCGGGAAGACTGAAGAGTTCAAGCACCGTTTGAGCGAGGGTGAAAGCCTGGATGATCTTTTGGTTGAGGCTTTCGCGACAGTGCGTGAAGCTTCCGCGAGGACTTTACGGCTTCGTCATTTCCATGTGCAGATTATGGGTGGCGCCGCCTTGCATTACGGCAATATTGCGGAAATGAAAACTGGTGAAGGTAAGACACTGGTCGCTACTTTGCCCGCATATTTGCGCGCTCTTGAGGGCAAGGGTGTTCACGTAGTTACCGTGAATGATTACCTTGCTTCCTACCAGTCAGAACTGATGGGTCGAGTATTCCGCTTTTTGGGGATGACTACCGGTTGTATTATGGCTGGTCAGACTCCCGCCCAGCGCCGTCAGCAGTACAACTGCGATATCACCTATGGCACCAACAATGAGATGGGCTTTGACTTCCTTCGTGACAACATGGCCACCGCGAAAGAGGATTTGGTGCAACGCGGACATAACTTCGTCATCGTCGATGAGGTTGACTCGATTTTGATTGATGAGGCCCGTACCCCGCTGATCATTTCAGGTCCGGCAGATGGCTCCAATGATGAATGGTATCTGACCTTTGCAAAACTGGTAGATGGTCTTGAGGAGGATGTCCACTACGAAGTTGACCGCAAGAAGCGCACTGTCGGGGTGCTGGAAGAAGGCATCGATGAGGTGGAACGCCAGCTTGGTTTCGATAACCTCTACGAAGCTGCCTGGACGCCGCTGATTGGTTTCTTGAATAACGCTATTAAGGCTAAGGAGCTGTTCAAGCGCGATAAAGACTACATCGTTTCCAAGGGTGAAGTCTTGATTGTTGATGAGCACACTGGGCGTGTGTTGCCGGGCCGTCGTTATAACGAGGGCATGCACCAGGCGATTGAAGCCAAAGAAGGCGTGGAGATCAAGGCAGAGAACCAGACTTTAGCTACAGTTACTTTGCAGAACTACTTCCGTCTCTACCCGGAGGGTTCCCGTTCGGGCATGACCGGTACCGCTGAAACTGAAGCAGCGGAGTTCGCGGAAACCTACAAGATTGGTGTGGTCCCGATTCCGACGAATAAGCCGATGATTCGTCAGGATAAGGAAGATTTGATTTACCCGACTACGGCCGGTAAATATCGTGCAGTGTTGGCTGACATTGTGGAACGTCACCGTAGGGGGCAGCCGGTTCTGGTGGGTACTACTTCAGTTGAGAACTCTGAGTATCTGTCGCAGCTGTTGCGTCAAGAGCGTATCCCGCACACTGTTTTGAACGCTAAGCAGCACGAATCTGAAGCCGCTGTCGTAGCTTTGGCTGGTCGCAAGGGTGCAGTTACTGTAGCTACCAATATGGCTGGTCGTGGCACCGACATTATGCTGGGTGGTAACGCCGAGCATATTGCAATCGCTAATTTGAAAGCTCAGGGGTTGACCGCGAATGAGACCCCCGATGAGTTCGAGGCCGCTTGGCCTCAAGCCCTGAAGGATGCCGAGGATGCGGTCCAGGCTGAACATGATGAAGTTGTGGAATTAGGCGGTCTTTACGTGCTGGGCACGGAGCGTCATGAGTCGCGACGCATCGATAATCAGCTGCGTGGCCGTTCTGGACGTCAGGGCGACCCTGGTGAATCCCGCTTCTATCTGTCGATGGAAGATGAGCTGATGAATCTTTTCGCTTCTGGCATGGCCCGTTCCATCATGCAGTCTTCTAGCTATCCTGAGGATGAACCGCTGGAAATGTCGGTGATTTCTAAGTCGATTGCTTCAGCACAGGCTTCGGTGGAGAGCCGTAACCGTGACATTCGTAAGAATGTTTTGAAGTATGACGACGTGATGACTGAGCAGCGCGAAATGGTTTACTCGCAGCGCCGGCGGGTGCTGGAAGGTGAAGACCTGAGCAATCAGATGGATTTCTTCATTGAAGCTTTCGTTGACTCTTTGATTGCGGAAAGTGCCTCCGATCCTGACCCGCGCGAATGGGAGCTGGACCAGTTGAGGGGTACGTTGGTTTCCTTCTTTGAGCCTAGTGATGGGTTGAAGGCTCTTTTGACTCGTGCCGAGGAAGAACACGATGTGTCTGCCCGCGATATTCGTGATGCACTACTGGAAGAACTACGTGATGCCTACATTGAGGCAGAAGACTATGTGAGCGAATCAGAGTTCACGAAGTCACAGTTCGGTGAAGAGCCGATGGCTGAACTTGAACGGATTGTATTGTTGAACAACGTGGATCGTCTCTGGCGCGCGCATCTGTACGAGATGGACTACCTGAAGGAAGGCATTGGTCTGCGCGCGATGGCTCAACGTGACCCGCTAGTTGAGTATTCTTCTGAGGGTGCTCACATGTTTACCTCCATGATGAAGGCGATTCGTGAGGACACGGTTCAGCAGCTCTTTGTCGCGGTGAATAACCTGCGCGCCACGGAGACGCGAATGGCTCAAGAAGCTGAAGCTCAGCGGGCCGCTGTGGAGCAGGGTGAGGTTTCGGCTGAAGCGGCTGAGCACCCGAAGCCGAAAGCAACTTTCGCTAATCCTTCTTTGATTCAGCGCCATGCAGCTCCCAAGAATGTAACCACTTCAGGGCCCAGTGAGCACGATGGTTCGGCTTCCTCTGCTACTGGTGTGCAGGTTAGCCGACCCGCTGAACAGGGTCTGAACCGGGCTCAACGTCGCGCGCAGAAGAAACGTAAGAAGTAGTTCTGTTAGCGGGTTTCCACGGCGGTGACGACCCATCTGCGACGGATGATTTCCATGCGGATTGCTACCGCGTGAATTTTCTGCGCCATCGTTACGGTGGTAGAGATTTCGACGATTCCTGGACGTGGCAGGCAGAGATTAATCGGGCCTACTTTCATTAGGCCGCCGGCGCGTTTGATTTCTGCTTTATCCCAGTCTCGGTTGAGTGCTTCGAGACGTCGCAGCACATAGGGGTGTATCCATTGCCTCACTGTGCTGTAATCACGTCGCCCCATGATGCATTCGAAGATGATTCGGGTGATGCCCTTAGCCCATTGGGTGGGATGCGGTACTAGGGGTTGCTCATCTGGCTGCGGATCCCACCCTCGGTCCGGAAGAGACTCAATATTCGTAGCGGGGAAGAGGGCTAGCTCTGCCGGGCCATGGCTTCGTGCGAACTCTCCGCGCGCTCGCCGAACGTGACACGATTGGTTCCCTATTTGAATGGGAGACCTTTTGCTGCCGACTGGAATCAGAGAGGGGACAGCTTCCACAGTGATGCTCATTTTGCAGCCTCCTTCAAGGTTGGTAGAGCAAGTTGCGTTCCAGGAATGATTAGATTCGGGTTCACGCCGATTACTGCGCGATTTTCCCGGTAGATTTCTAGTACGTACTGATGGACGTGATGATTGCTTTTTGCTTCGCCTAAAGTTGCGAGATGTGATTTGGCTATTTTCCACAGTGAATCTCCTGTTTGTACCGTGTAGGTGGAGAGCTCTGGTGCTGCGACTATTTCAACTGATTTAGTTTGTCCTAGTGAGATTTCGGGAGCTGCACCCCACCTAAGGTCAGAGACTCGGAAGCTCGGATTGTTCGCGAGGGTTAAATCTGTTGTGGGATCAGTTTGTAGCACTTCCAATGCCTGGTAGTTTGAGGTATCGGAAACTGTGGACGCGGCTGCCTGGATTTCAGTGGCGTAACCTCCACAAGCTGTTCCTAGGCTTAGTGAAGACGCAAGTAGCAGATTTATCCACTTGGGTCCGCGGTTTCGAACTAGGTTTGCAGCCGTGATTGAATCAGAGGCTCTAGCGTAGAGCGCGATCAGCAACCAGAGAGTTTGCCACAGGGCAATCCCTAACCCTGTAGTGAGGACAATGGTCAGCACGATGAGATTGAAGTCTGCTGCGCTTTGGGGAAGGAAGGAGAAATCTGTGCTCAGTATGGTTCGGTACAGTGCAGCCCCGCTTGCCAGTAACAGCAACGGGGGAGCGGAAATAATGGCGGCGCGTTTGAATGGTCCCCCGTCTGTTTGAGAATGTTGCAGACTTGTATTCATTGTGACTCCATAACATGGTTCGATTAAACAATGCTTATGATGTCATTTGATAGTGTTTGATGTCAATAGGGTTTTCTTGGTTGTGGATATGTCATAATGTCGCTATGGATATTGATGCAGTTTTTCTTGACCTAGAAAGCCAGTTTGAAGCTCAGTTGAGGGTTGAAGGCGACGCTCTGAAAGCCGAGCTATTAGAAGCTGAAAAGGCTTCGATTTCCCTCTGTGAGCGTTTAGCTTCTGTCCGAGGTGGAATTGTTGAGTTGTTCTTGCTTGATGGCACAGTAATTAGCGTGACGGTAGCAAGGGTAGGGCCTGACTGGCTACTTGGACATGGTGAGGAAAGAGATTACCTGGTTCCAGTGTCTGGCCTGGCTGCAGTGTCTCGCTTAGGAAGAGCGCATCGTCCTCTAAATCAGATTGAGAGCCGGGTTACTTTGAACTCGATAATCAGGGAAATGGTGCGAAGACGTGCAAAAGTCCGCTGGATTTCTCGCAGAGGTGACTGGTTGGGAGAGATGGTCGCTGCTGGAGATGACTGGGTTGATTTTTTAGTGGATCAGCAACGCAGTCTCCTCACCTTACAAAAAAGTGCTCTGCTGGCAGTTTCGCTACCTGCGAGAAGGCGTCAATAGATCACCGCTATGCTTCGTCACGGAAACTACCGTTTTCTACTTTTTCCCTAGTCTGGGCGTAGAGCCTTTGGATGTAGTTTTCTAGCTCTGTAGCTTCGACTCTCCACAGCTTACGGCCGCCAATTTGAATGCCGGGAAGCTCACCGGATAGCACTAAACTGCGCGCTGCCGCAGGCGTAATGCAGAGTTGTTCTGAGACATCAGCAAGAGTGAGAAAACGTGTCATAGTTCAATGATGACACGAATACGCCCGATATCAACTTGATCCTCATAATTGTGCATAAGTTTGCGACTACAACAAAAAGTCCTGTGGATAACTAACCAATTTTGGAAAACTGCTGAGAAATACCAGACATTTATGAAATGCTGAACGCATGAAGAACAATAGTGCTACTGAAATCGGGGTCGGTAAGGCCCGATTGCTGCGTGACCGTAGATTTCTTGCCGGCGTATTTTTAGTGGTTATATCTGCTTTGTTGGGGGCGTGGCTATTTCAGAGCATTTCTGCTGGAACTTCTGCCTATATTGCGGCAAAACCTCTTGCTGCTGGGGCCACTGTTTCGGAATCTGATATCCGGATCGTAGATATCAGGGTTCCAGGTGACCCTATCTATGCGTCTGCGCCAGATAGCCCGGTAGGGAAGACTTTGACTCGATCAGTTGGAGCAGGTGAGCTGATTCCGGTCGCTTCCTTATCGAGTACTCCTCAAGACTATTCGCGTATTGTGGTTTCGCCAAAGCAGCCTCTGCCAGCGCAGACACAGGTGGGAGATCTCGTCCAGGTCTGGGCTGTAGTTAAAGCAAGGGGTGGCGTCGATCAAGAACAGGAGCAGTCTTCTTTGCTTTCTGCTGAGGCAGTCGTGATGGATATTCGACAGGGGAAGACCAGTATTGGGGTCAATGCCGGTAATGAAGTTGAGATTGCAGTACCGAAAGGGTCCCTCGGCTCCGTTATTGATGCAATCGGTGCGGACAAACAGTTGATTCTTGTCCCCACCCATCGCAAATAGGAAGTCATGATGGTTGAGAGAACAGTTTTATTGTGTCTCGAAGGCGAGCTGGAGGCTGATCTAGTTCAGCTTCTGCAGGCTCACCCGTATTTCGCTGTAGCTCGGCGCTGTGCGGATTTGATTGAGTTAACCGCGGCAGCGACTGCAGGATTAGGATCCATCGCCGTGCTTGAGGATACCGCTGAGCTTTCACGTGCGGTGGTTTCGGATTTGCTAAATGACGGTTTAGACGTGGTGGCTTTGGGGGCCGCCGAGCGTGCTACTGAGCTCACAGATATGGGTGTATCACTGGTGATAACCCAAGCGAATGCGGGTTCTATTGTGACGGGTCTGGAGGGTTTGGAAGATCTCCGGGCATCGATTCAGCCGACTGAAGCTGCAAGCGGTACTGTTATCAGCCCTGCACAGCTAGAAGATGATCATGTGGCTGACTTACTGAGTATGGATCCTTTTGATGAGGGCATTGAAGAATCCGCTCAGAAAAAGAAGTTAGCTACACGTTTTCCTTCTCGACGTGCAGGGGGAGCGAATGCGGCTGATGATTCTGTACTGCCTTTCACTCAGCTAGAGAACGCTGCAGAAGAATACGATAGCGTTGCTTTGGCAGCGGATGTTAAGCCTTTGGGACGAGTAGTTGCGGTGCGGGGGACCGAGGGGGCTCCGGGCCGTTCGACTTTAGCCTTGCTGACCGGTATTGAGCTGGGACGAAGCGGTAAGAAGGTGATTATCGTTGACGGTGACCTATCTGCTCCGTCTTTAGGGCTAATGGCGGGAGCAAGACCGGAATGGGCAGGAATTGCGGTGGCTTGCCGAATGGCTTCACGCGGCCGTCTGGATATTCATACTTTGTCTCGACTCTTGCATGCTACGGGACCTGATTCACTGTTGCTTTCAGGTATTTCCCGGGCAGAGAGGTGGCGTGAGGTGCACCCTGAGGATCTCACAGCGGTATTGGATGAGGCGCGCAAACTGGCTGATTATGTAATCGTTGATACCGCTGCCTGGTTACCGGATGAATCAGATGACTTTGATGTTGCTATTGCACGTGAGACCATTACCGCGAGGATAGTTGCTGCCGCCGACCAGGTAGTAACTGTTGCCCCGGGCAACCCGGTTGGAATATCTCGTCTAGTGGCACTGCTGGAGGATAGCCCCTGCGAGGAAGAGGTTTTGGTAGTGAACCGGGTTAGCTCAGCTAGCAGCGGCCCAGCAGCTGAAGCGGAGATCCGAAGCATCGTGGAACCCTTGTCTGGAGGGCGTCCGCTTTTACTGATTTGGGAGGACGAAGCGATACCAACAGCTTTGCTACAGGGGGTAGCTTTGCCTGAGGTGCGTAAGAGTGAGAGATCCTTAACTGCTATACAAGACTTGATCAGCCTGCTCTCGGATGAGGCTAGCATGCCAGCGAAAAGAGCCTTCCGCTGGGCTTTTTGGCGTCGCCACGGCTAGTTCGGTTCCACTTCTGCGCAGTTCGTGACAAGATAGAGACGTGCGTATCTATATTCCTGCTTCGTTAACTGTTCTGTCTGCCACTCGGATTGAACCGGGCTTAGCCTATGCTGTGACCCCTCGAATACTCGCTTTGGGTGAAGAGTATGGTTATGGTGAGCTGGAGTGCGAAGAGTTGGCTTCTGATTATGCCGCGATGGCTTCGGTGGTGTTGGAAGGCAACGATTGGCTTGGCCGCCGGATGGTGGTGGCAGCTGAGGTGGAGCCGGATCAGGTTTCGGATGCGGATGCGGAGGATTTCGGTTCCATCCAGTTACTTTCCCCAGTCTGTTGGAAGCAGGTTGCCTCTATCTTGATTGATGACGAGGGCGTAGAGACGTTAGTAACGCAAACTGCCCAGGGAGACGAATCCGCTTGGGAGGAGCTCTCTGAGACCTCATTAGCTTGGTATGACGCCTCTGAGCGGATGCGGATTATTAGGACTTTTCAGCAGTCCTGATTTGCCTTAGAAGCTGACTTTTAAAGTGGAGTGTCCATCCATGTTGGTGCGGATGGTAATCCGGTCAGCGATGCGTTCTTGTAGTTCTTTAACATGGGAAATCAAGCCGATTGTGGTTCCACCTTTGGAGAGCTTGTGCAACTCACTGATTACTTGGTCTAGATACTCGGGTGAGAGAGTGCCAAATCCTTCATCAATAAACATGGTCTCTATGTTGATCCCGCCGGCTTCTGAAGTCACTACTGAGCTCAAAGCAAGAGCGAGAGATAGTGAAGTGTAGAACCCTTCACCTCCAGATAGTGTCTTGGTGGAACGCTGGTGGCCGGTCTGATGGTCAATAATCTCTAGCCCTAAGCCAGCTGAGCGAGACTGCTGACGTGATTCTTTGTGTGTCCGGGCTAGCTGGTATCTGCCGCCCGAAATCTGCGACAGAATCGGGTTTGCGTGTGCCAAGATGTCTTCTAAACGAGAGAGCAAAACATAGGTTGAGAGGGAAGTGGACTCATCATTTTCAGAGCCTCTGCCTTGGGCTAGGGCACTGACCCTGAGAAGCTCCTGATTCTGCTTATAGTAGTCTGCGAGTTCTTGGAAACGCTCTTGGAAGCGGTCGGTATTTTGCTTTGCCTGCTGCGTCAGTGTCACGACAGTGCCGGCTAGACTGGAGGTTTCCTGATACTGTTTCTGAGCGTTCTGGGTAGCTTCGGCTAGTTCCGCTAGATCCGGAGGGGTAATGTCCTTGGGCAGAGCCATGATTTCTTCTGATTCTAGAACTCCTAAAGTCTTAGCTAGATCGGCGTCGTAGGTCTTGATGGCTTCCTCAAGTTCAGTCAGTTTACTGGCGGTTAACCGAGCCGCCTGGGCTTCTTCAGTGGTTTTGAAGGGTGACTCTAACAGTTCAGAACGGCTCTCCGCCTGGGCTTCCGCCAAACTATTCTCAGCCTGCTTCTGGTTCGCTTCGGCTTTACGGTATTCACTTAGCGCTTCAGTGGCTTGGTTGAGTGATTTTTGTGCTTCGCTAACCTTACTGAAAGGGGAAAGCCATGCAGATAGTGCCTTGGTGGCCGTTTCTTTTTGCGCAGTTAAGGCTTTGACCTTTCGAGTTTGGGCTTGAGATAGCCCTCGTAGCTGGCTGATTTGTGTAGCCAGCTTCTGGGATGCTTCCTCTAGGCGGCTTTGGGTAGCTTCAGCTTCAGGGAGTTGTTCTTTTGCGCGGTGGGCTCGCGTCAGATTTTCTTGAGCTTCGGAGAGGAGAGTTAAGGTGTCTGCTGCTTTGCGCTCTCCGATGCGGGCCCTTAGCTCTGCTTCTTGTGCTTTCGCTGTATCCAGCTCAGTTTTGCGCTGGTTCCACTCAGCAAGGGCTTTGTCGAGACGCTCTTGGGCTGCCTTGTAGGTGTCTTCTTCCCAAGAATCTGCTTGGCCTTCGGCAGGGGACGGGTGGGCCTTGGAACCGCAGACCGGGCAGGGAGCTCCCTCGTCCAGCTCCTTGGCAAGGCGAGCTGCCGCTCCTTCTTCCCAGATGGTCTGAGCTAATTTCTTCTGCGCATCAGCTTCCACCAGAGCTGCCTCGGCTGTCTTGAACTGCTTTTCGGCTTTGGCTTCCCGAGTCTGCGTGGAGCCGAGCTCTTTGAAGAGTTTTTCGACTTCCTGGAGCTTGTCTACCGTGAGCTCCAAAGCCTGTACCTGGCTGCTTTGTTGCGTAAGGGACTCGCGGAGCTCCTTTGCTTTGGTGAGCTGGTCGGGTAGCTGTTTGAGTTTTGCCTCCAGCTCTTTTAATGAATCCAGTTGTTGGCCGTTTTCAACTTCAGCTTGTTTGATTTGTTTCTCTAAAGAAGCAACTTCGGATTCGACCTGTTTAGCCGTTAAAAGGCTCTCAGCAATTTGCTCAAGATAGCCGCTACCGGCAAGCTGTTCAGCAGTTTCTGGGCAGGAAACAGTTGCGGAAAGCGGCTCTAGCTCAATTAGGTTCTCTTCATCCCGTGCCACAACCATAGGCCGGAGTGAAGTGAGTTTTTTACCGGTGGCAGAGGAGAAGAACTGATTCCACGCCGTTTGCTTCTTCTTAGATTCCTCTGACGCTGTTCTTTGCTTAGTCTCAGCGCGTTGTTCTCGGGTTAAGGCTTTTTGTACTAGCTCCGCCCGGTGCGCAAGCTGCAGAGAGCGGCGTTGCTTTTCAATCTCGGTGGATTGTGAGGCGAGCGCCTCTCGATGGGAGATAGCTTCTTCGCGCTGTTTGAGTAGCTTAACTAGGCGCTTGCCCGCTTCATGAGCTGAAGTAGCTTCGTCTTGGCGTACTTTAGCCGTATCCATTTTCTCATTGGCAGCAATACTGTATTTCTCTACGCTATCTTCTAGCTGCTGCACGTGGGCGGCTAATTCAGCCTGTAGATTATCTAGGCTTCCAGAAAAAAGCAGAGGGCTGGCGTACTGCTTCAAGGCTCCTAGATCAGGTGTTTCAAGTTCCGGCACTGGTTGGTTTAACTTAAGCGCGGAAATAGACTCTTGGAGAGATTCATATGCGGAGACCAGAGAGGCGCCACTGGCATCAATCTGTTTTTGATACTCATGGGCTTGTTGTTTGAGCTTTTCAATGATGAGAGTGTAGATTTCAGTGCCAAAGATGGTGCGCAGGACTTTCTCTCTCTCCCCGCTTTCTGCGCTTAAGAACGTATTGAATTTGCCCTGTGGTAACACAACCGTTTGCAGGAATTGTTCCTTTTTCAAAGGCAATAGCTGGCTCATCTCAGCGCCCACCTGGTTCGATTTGGTAGCAACTGGCTCTAAGACTCCAGACTCAGAATCCACCCGCCACAGGGTGGCTTTACCCGGGGTGGCTGACTTATTACCCGGTTTCAGAAACTGTGGGGTACGTTCAACCACATAGGTGCCGCGAGGAACAGAGAAGGTCAAGCGGACAAAGCTAGCGTCGCTAGGGGCGCAAAAATCGGAACGGATCCGGTCTTTTGATGAGTCTTTCTCACCAGCGACATCGTTGAAGAGGGCGAAGGTGATTGCATCGATTATCGTGGATTTTCCTGAACCGGTGGGGCCCTCCAGCAAAAATAGTCCAGAGTCCTCCGCAGACTCAAAATCAATTGTGTGCTCTCCAGGGAACGGACCAATTCCGGCGAAAGTAAGTTTCAATAGTCTCATCCGCTGTTCCTTTCTGACCGTACGCTATCGTATGCATCCAGAAGAACTTTCACTTCCCCTTCAGTTGGGTCTGAGCCCTTCATATCTGCTAGGAAAGACACCAGCACATCTTGAACTCTAGTTGCCTGAGTTGAAGCTGGGGCATGCGAGGGTAAGGCGGGGCGCTCCGCCAGGTGTCTAATCACAAGCGCATGGGGATAGGATGCTTTAATCCGCTGGTGGAAGCTCTCCGGTCGAACAGTGTCAGTCACGGTCACCTCAACAAAGGCGTCCCGTATCTGCGGATCGTTTTGGTGAGACATGACTTCATTCATTGCACCAGAAAGCCGGTAGATTTCACGCCACACAGACAGTTCAACCTCACGAGCAGAAATACTTGGTCCATCCGTTTCTAGCAACAGCACAGACTTCTTTTGCCCAGCTTCAGAGAAAGAAAAAGCAATTGGAGACCCGCAATAGCGGAGCTTAGGCTGGTCCGCTACTATTTGTGGGCGGTGCAAATGGCCTAAGGCTACATAGCTTAAACGCAAATCAGGAAGGCCAGTCGGATTACCCAAACTCAACATCACAGCAGCAGGAATACTATCCACGCCACCGACTGAAATATCACGCTCAGAATCCGAAGCCGCGCCACCAGTAATGAAAGCGTGAGCCATCACAATCACCGGCGGACGCTGTTCATCCTGTGCGGAGATATTGCGTTCATCCAAATCACGACCGACGCGACGCAAAGCAGCCGCCATCACCGCCTCATGAGAGCGCGGTAGTCTGAGAAGCTGATCGCCCTCGCCCTCGTCCTCAGCAGGGGGCAGGACAGAGCCAAGCTCATCAGCTAGGACCTCCCGCCACATATCAGGATCAAGATAGGGCAGAGGATAAAGTAATACAGTTTCGTTCTTGTCAGTGACTTCTACGGCCCGGCCGACACGATTGTCACGCGCAATAATCTGCACCCGATCACGCAATTGAGAAGAAAGGAACCCAAGCCGGGCCGCAGAGTCATGATTTCCCGGCGCAATCACCACAGGACACAAATGGCTTAAAGATTCCAGCGCCCGCTCCAACTGCAGCAGAGACTGTGTAGAGGGCACTGCGCGGTCCAAAATGTCGCCGGAGACCAAGAGGACTGACACTTCCTCGGCCTTAATGATCTGCTCCAAATCCTGGAAAAACAGATCATGCGCGGCAGAGAGATCCGCGCCATGCAGCGTTCTGCCGATATGCCAGTCCGAGGTGTGTAAAATCTTCATGCCATCAATCCTATAAGGGCCGCGGGACATTTAAGCGAAGTCCACGAAACCTCTAGGAATCTAGCTCATCAATTCGTGAAGCTAACAACCGTCGTAAAGACTCGACGCGAGCCACGCGGCGAAGCCTCTCCGGCTCTTCCAAGCCCGCTTCTTTCATCCACGGATCCAAAGCACAATCTGGTGCGTCAGCCTCATGTGTGCAACCGCGCGGGCACGTATCAATCACTTCGGCCACGTCCGGGAAAGCCGCAATTACTGTATCCACATCAATATGGGCCAAGCCGAAAGAACGCACCCCCGGTGTGTCAACTACCCATCCGCCCTCGGGAAGCTCCATCGCCACTGCAGATGTCGAGGTATGGCGCCCTCGGCCCGTCACCTCATTCACCGCGCCGGTAGAACGCCCCGCCCCTGGAATCAGCGCGTTCAAAAGCGTAGACTTCCCCACGCCCGAATGTCCAACCAACACAGATGTGTGGTCAGTCAGATAATCGCGCACTAAGGAGACGCCCTGCTCAGTGCCCTCAGCTAAAGAGGTCACCATTACGGGAACCCCTAAAGGCTCATAGAGAACCCGTAAATCGTCAGGCTCACCCAAGTCAGCTTTCGTCAGGCACAACAGCGTGTCCATCCCCGCAGCGAAAGCCGCCACCAAACACCGATCAATCATGCGTGGACGCGGCGGAGGATCAGCCAAAGCAACCACAATCACCATCAAATCAGCATTAGCAATGATGGCTTTCTCCACCACGCGAACATCGCGGTCCTCACTGGAGCGACGTAAAACTGAGGTCCGCTCCAAAACTTCGACCACGCGCGCCAAGGTATCGGGACGTCCTGACACATCACCGGTAACGCGAACTCGATCGCCAATAATGACGCTACCCTTAGGGAGCTCTTTCGCTTTAATCGCATCGACATTCTCGCCAGATTCCATCCGCAACCGGAAACGGCCACGGTCCACGCCAATCACGTGACCAATTGGGCGATCAGAATAATCCGGACGCAGTTTAGAACGCGGACGAGAACGCTTTCCCGGGCGCACCTTCACCCGAGGATCATCGGTGCCAGTATCACGACGGCTCATGCTAGCCCCTCCAAACTGCTCCATAACTGCACAAAATCGGGTAGTGTTTTCGCGGTAGTCTCAATCTCTCTTACCCGCAGGCCAGGTAGCTTAAGCCCTAGAATAGCCCCGAAAGTCGCCATCCGGTGGTCATGATAGCTTTCCACCACTCCTGGCTTCGTGACGGGGGAGAGGAACTCAATCTCGTCCCTGCTGGCCCGGGCTCTGCCACCCAGACGTTCAACCTCGGTAACCAGCGCTTTAAGGCGGTCGGTTTCATGACCACGTAAGTGGCCAATCCCGCGAATCCGAGACGGCTCAGAGGAGAGAGCACAGATGGCGCCGAGGGTGGGAGTCAGTTCTCCGTAAGCCGACAGGTCACAATCAATGCCATGCAGGGCGGAGGCGCCTCCAGCTGGCCCCCGTGCGGTTAAAGTTCCGTTCTCCCAGCTAATCTTTACCCCCAATCGGGGCATAATCTCCCGCCACGCGTCACCGGCTTGGGTCGTGTGCTCGGGCCAGTCTAAGATACTGACCTCACCCCCGGTCACTGCTGCGGCGGCCAAGAAAGGGCCTGCGTTGGATAAATCAGTTTCCAGCCGGACGCTACGCATAGCTATCGGAGCGGGATCAACTTTCCATTCGTTAAGGTAGCCAGATTTGACTTGATGGACTGTGACGCCCCGCTGTGCCAGGCAGTCAATCGTCATTTCTACGTGGGCTAGGGAAGGAAGTTTGCCGCGGGCACGTAAGAATAATCCCTGAGGGAGAGCAGCGCCGATCAACAATAGAGCGCTAACGAACTGGGAAGAACCGGAGCTGTCGATAGTGACTACGGGAGTAGTCAAACTCTCAGCGGGAGAGGAAAGTCGCGCTGATTCGGAGGGCATCTGCACTGTGAAAGGCAGAGATCCAGGATCACCATGCTCCACAATGACGGCTCCGAGCTGCCGAAGTGCGTCAATCAGGGTTGCCTGTGGTCGAAGATAAGCCTGCGGGTCACCGTCAAAGCGGGCGCTAACGCCTAGGGACACAGCCAGAGGCGGAATGAATCGCATGACCGTACCGGATAGGCCACAATCGACCTCGGCTAAAGTAATCGCGCTGCCTGTGCGTTCGCAGCCAGAGGTGGCTTGCGCAGTATTTGCACGCCAAGACAAATAATGCGCGGGGCTAACCTCAATGTCGACTCTACTGGTTGAAGTAGAGTCAGGAAGAACTACCTTCGCTTTAGCGCCAAGGGACTTGATGGCATCCAGCATTAGCTGCGTATCGCGCGACCAAAGTGCGCCGCGCAACAGGGAAGGACCATCCGCCAAAGTGGAGAGAACCATTTCACGGTTAGTTAAAGACTTGGAGCCGGGAACCCGAATCTTTCCAGTAACTGGACCTCGGGCGGCAGGTGCCTCCCAGAGCGAATCTGAAATGCTCAACCGAGCAGAGCGGAAACATTTGAGCGGGCGACGTCCAGCTCAGATTCTGCGGAATCTCGCAATGAGTTCCACTTAGCGGCAGCTAGAATGCGCTGACGATTCATCCAGTTGGAAGCTCGCCAGGCAACGGAAGGCTCACCCTGACGATCCAAAGCTGCCAGAACCATCGCGCCAGTCAATGCGCCCCGATGGATGCCGCTAGAAATCTTATCTGCGGTGGTCTTCTCCGCAGAAGTCTGGATAACTGAGGTTGGAATGGAAATCGCGGTAAGTACGGCTGCGCTCGTGCGGGGGAACTTCCCAACCGCCAAAAGGCTACCGGCAACAATGGTAGCTACACCGGTAACTCGAGTCGCCAACACCGGATTGTCAGCTACATAAGACAAACCGCAACGGCGCAACAGTGGGGCGTAGGGCTGCATTTTCTTGGTGTGCGCCTTCGGACGACGGACCGCGTCAACACCATCGGCAATGAAGGGAGCGGCTATCATGGGGCGAATCAAAGTTCTTAAAATATTCATGGCGTTATTCCCGGGTTGTGTATGCTGAACTGTAGATGAAACTAGGAGTGTATTCTTAGCTTCAGTTGCTATTGTATCGGGTTTAGCACTCTGACACGTCAGGGAAAGCAGAAAGGCGGTAGGCTCTTAACTGATGGAAACTGAAAGAAGCTTAGCCGAAAATGAAGTCTCGGAGATTCCTTCGAATGGAAGCTTTGAGGAACTAGCTTTGCCAATGCTCGATGCACTCTACTCTGCAGCTTTGCGGATGACCCGTAACCCGGCAGATGCAGAAGACATTGTGCAAGAAGCTTATGCGAAAGCTTTCTCTGCCTTCGGACAATATCAGCAAGGAACTAATTTCCGTGCCTGGATGTATCGCATCTTGAAAAATACCTTTATCAACTCCTATCGCAAAGCTCAGCGTAGCCCTCAGCGGAATGGAACCGACACGGTTGAAGATTGGCAGCTCTATGAGGCAGCCAAACATGATGGGACGGGCCTAGTTTCAGCTGAAGCTGAAGCGTTAAATGCAATTCCCTCAGATGAGATTGCGAAGGCAATGGATTCGCTGAGCGAAGAACGACGGATGGTTGTGTACCTAGCGGACGTTGAAGGATTGTCGTACAAGGAAATTGCGGCGGCACTTGAGATTCCGATTGGTACCGTGATGTCACGGTTAAATCGGGGGCGGAGGCAGCTGCGTGAACAACTACAGGACTTAGCTTCTGAATACGGTATTGGGGTCAACAATGAGTGAAGATAAAATCGAAGACTGTATCGAGAGTGGAGACTGTGCGGAAGTGCTGGAAAACCTCTTTGCATACATGGATGGTCAGCTCTCCGAAGATCCTCAGCATCGCGTAGATGTGCATATCAATAAGTGCCAGTACTGCCGAGATGCAGTGGACGTGGAAGCGCATCTACGGGAAATCTTGCGTTCAGCCTGCGTACAGCAAGCTCCGGCTAGTCTGAGACTGAGAATTAAACAAGAAATCCGCTTTCGCGCAAAGAACCCGAGATGATTAACTTGAACACAGTTAGACCAGTCAGTTTGTGCTTGAGCCTGATTGTGAGATACTAAAGAGGTTGTAATGCCGCGAGACCGCTCCTTATGGTCGGCGGCGAGCCGATGGAACGAGGAGGAGCATCATGTCAAAGCGTGGTCGCAAACGTCGCGCACGGAAGAAGAACGCCGCTAATCATGGCCGTCGTCCCAACGCGTGATAAATAAACTTAAGCAGTAACCCCGCATGAAAATGCGGGGTTACTGCAATTCTAATCAGTCATACGATTAGAGAGCCTAGGCAGAAAGCCACTCGTACCAGCCTTCGTGTAGGACCACCCAAGTTAGTAATCCGTAGCCACTTTGGCCAGGGTAGCTGGCCCCCGGTTCTAGAAACTCGGCGCGCCAATGCTCATGATTCACCAAGGGAGTGTACGTGTCCACCCATGGGATGTTACGACGGTGGGCTACCTCTTTACCAATCTTAACCAGCGCCTCAATTGAAGCTGAATCAACACCCGGCAGTGGAGGTGGCCCGACCAGCATGCAACGAGCCCCCAACTTGTAAAGCCCGTCTAGCGTATTGGCCAGATTCAAGCGTGTCCGAGCTCCCGCAATCCCAGCAGGAATATCGTGAACCCCCATCGCCACAGCAGCGTAGAGTGGCTCGTCATCAGGACCTAGCCGGCGCATGACCTCAGATTCCCAGCGAGCAGCCAAATCAGAGGTATTCTCATGTGGGACTGGCAAACTAATCACGTGAGTTTCAGAAGTAAACTCTGTGCGTGCGACGGCACGGCCCACCCAGCCTAAACCACGCATGTCTCCGGTTCCAGCGACTAGCTCATCACCAAGAATAATCAGTCGGGTCATGACAACTCCTTGTTGGCTTTAGTTCAATGCCCCTATCATACGGCAGTGCTGAACTAATCGCGGTCAAACGCCGCTTTCAAGATGGCGGCATTTTGGGTTCGATGCACCCTCGGCGAACCTGTAGAGGTGGAAGCGGCCGCGGGTCGTGAAACGACACGTAGCGGACCATTTGTGACCTCGTGAGGTAGGTTCAAAGCCAGGTGAGACCAGATTCCCTGATTCTTCGGCTCATCCTGGACCCAGACATGCTCAGCCGAACCGAATGGTGTAAGAGCGGCGCTAATGGCCTCAACATTTAAGGGGTACAGCTGCTCAAGTCGAATAATTGCAGTGGACCAGTCCTGTCGCGCTTCGCGTTCCTTTAACAAATCGTAGTAGATTCGACCGCTGCAAAGTAGCACGCGGTTCACCTGTGCTAAATCGCCGAGGATGCGTTCATCATGCTCACCAATAACAGGCAGGAAGCCTCCTTTGGTGAAATCAGCCACCGCGGACTGTGCTGCAGGCAAACGCAACAGCTGCTTCGGGGTGAAAACAATTAGCGGCTTACGGGGACGCTGATATGCTTGCGTGCGCAGCAGATGGAAATAATTTGCCGGAGTAGAGGGTTGGGTGACCAGCATATTGTCTTCTGCGCATAGCTGTAGGTAGCGTTCAATGCGTGCGGAGGAGTGGTCTGGACCCTGTCCTTCGAAGCCGTGCGGCAACAATAGAACAACGGAAGATCGCTGTCCCCATTTCTGCTCTGCAGAAGAAATGAACTGGTCCATTACGGTCTGTGCCCCATTAGCAAAATCACCGAACTGGGCTTCCCACAGGACGAGGGCGTCTGGCCGTTCTACCGAGTAGCCGTACTCGAAAGCCATTGGAGCGAATTCTGAAAGCGAAGAGTCGTAGACTGAGAACTTACCCTGTGTTTCAGCTAGGTTCTGCAGGGGCGTCCATTCGCGGCCAGTCTCTTGATCGTGGAGGACGGCGTGCCGCTGCACGAAGGTGCCGCGGCGGCTATCTTCACCAGCCAAACGGACCGGAGTTCCCTCCAGTAGCAAAGAACCAAAGGCGAGAGTCTCAGCGTAGCCCCAATCAATGTGTCCCTCAGTGGACATCTTCTGGCGGCGCTCCAGCAGCTGACGTAGCTTCGGATGCGGGGAGAATCCTTCCGGCACATTGACATGTGCTGATCCGATATGACGTAAAATATCAGGCGATACCGCGGACTGCCAGCCCAATACTTGAGCAGTACCAGGTAGCTGAGCATCCGGTTTATCCAGACCGTGCACAGCGGTGGTAGAGTTTGCAATATCTGCGGAGTCATTGCCCTGATCGGACTTCTCGACCTCTTCACGGGTCTGCGTCAGGATCTCGTTCAAATGTTCCTTGTACTCCGCCAAGGCAGCGGAGGCCTGTGCTTCGGTAATATCACCGCGCCCAATTAGGTTGCGGGTGTAAACTTCGCGAGTCGACGGGAGAGAATCAATCTGACCATACATAACGGGCTGTGTCATCGAAGGATCATCACCCTCGTTATGTCCGCGACGACGATAGCAAACCATGTCAATGATGACGTCCTTATTGAAAGTTTGACGGTAGTCATAAG
Organism: Boudabousia marimammalium; assembly: GCF_001936115.1. Lineage (GTDB taxonomy): Bacteria > Actinomycetota > Actinomycetes > Actinomycetales > Actinomycetaceae > Boudabousia > Boudabousia marimammalium. Next base: position 88,346 of record NZ_MPDM01000002.1, on the reverse strand, counting down.
CCAGATGTGCAATCCGTACCGCAGTTTCAGGGTCGTCCGCATTGATGTGGAAGATGGGAACTTGCAGGCCCTTGGCCAAGTCCGTGCAGTAGTTAGTGGAACGGGCCGAGGTGGGGCCGGTCGTGAAGCCAATCTGGTTATTGACAATCACATGGATGGTACCGCCGGTCCGGTAAGCGGCTAGCTGGCTCATATTCAAGGTTTCGTAGACGACACCTTGTCCAATGAAGGCAGCGTCACCGTGAATCAGAATTGGGAGCACCGAAGCCTCCGTCCCCAAAGCGTCAAGCTTGCCCCTAACGATGCCCTCAAGGACACCGTCGGCTGCTTCCAGATGGGAAGGGTTAGCGGCCAAATACACGGCCGTCTGCTTGCCGTTTGAGGCCGTGTATGTGCCCTCGGTGCCGAGGTGATACTTGACATCGCCTGAGCCTGCATAGAGGTCCTGATTTGTGCCGCCTTCAAACTCTCGGAAAATCTGTGCGTAAGACTTGCCGGCGATATTCGCTAGTACATTCAAACGTCCTCGGTGTGCCATCCCGATGGCCACCCCATCCAGTTCATCTTGTGCGCTATGGTAAAGGATGCTTTCTAGAATCGGAATTAGGGTTTCACCGCCTTCGAGGGAGAAACGCTTTTGGCCCTGATATTTGGTCTGCAAGAAGGTTTCAAAAGCTTCCGCTTGGTTCAAGGTAGAGAGGATACGTCGCTGATGATCAGTGCTGAGCTTCTCATAGGGACGTTCAATCCGATCTTGCATCCACCGGCGCTGAGCCGGATCATGGATATGCATGTACTCAATCCCGGCCGAGCGTGAGTAGGTGTCACGGAGCTGACTAAGAATCTCGCGGAGAGTCAGACTGTCAGTGCCGCGGAAACCATCGGTAGGAAACTCTGTATCCAAATCCCAAATGGAAAGCCCATGCTGTTCTAGGCGTAGGTCGGGGTGACGGCGCACGCGGTAGTGTAGCGGGTCGGTGTCAGCAGCGAGGTGTCCGCGGGAACGGTAGGCATGGATGAGGCCGGAAACTCGGGCTGACTTACCCATCTGATTGTGGGCGTCCCAGTCATGGTTTTGCGCCCACTGTAATGGTTCAATCGGCAGTCGTAGCGAGTCGAAGATACGGTCATAAAAGCCATCCTGGCCGGTAAGCTTTAGCTCCACGGTACGCAACAACATGCCCGATAGTGCGCCCTGAATCACGCGGTGATCATAGGTAGAGGTCACCGTCATGACCTTGCCAACTCCAGCGTGAGCACGCTGCCTAATCGAAGCACCAGCCCATTCTGCTGGTAAGTCCATGGCGCCTACGCCAATAATCAAAGACTGATCCTTCATCAGTCGAGGCACCGAATGGACAGTGCCGATGACGCCAGGATTCGTCAAAGTGACAGTGCCATCAACAAAGTCATCATTGGTGAGTTTGCCTGCGCGTGCTCGGTCGATGAGGTCCTGGCTAGCCCGCCAAAACTCTGGAAAAGATAGAGTGTCGGCTTTACGCAATACGGGAACCAATAGAGCGCGGCCTTTTCTGGTGGGGACATCGACAGCAATACCGAAGCCGATATGGGGCATTCGGTGAATCGCGGGTTTCCCGTCTTTGAGCTCATAACGCACGTTGATGTCGGGGTGCTCAATCATAGCTTCCAGCAAAGCGTATGAAATCAAGTGAGTGAAGGAGACCTTGCCGCCGGTGGTACGTGCCAAGTGGGCATTAATCAATCGACGGTTCTCAATCATCACACGCACTGGCAGGGTGCGAGCAGAAGTAGCGGTGGGGACCTGCAGGGATTCTTCCATATTGCGTGCAATAGCTGCTGACACGCCATGTAGAGTCTCCATTGACTCATCATCTAGAGTGCCGCGCTCCGTGGTGGCTTTAGTTCGGGTGCGCACATAGGTGGAGGTTGGTGGGGCAACACGTACCGGGGGAAGAGGGGGGAGATCAGAACGCGAAATATCAATCGAGTTTGGAAGAGTCTGAGGTGTGGAGGTCTCTGGCATAGCAGCTTCTGAAGCCGGAGCCACCTCAAGATCATCGTGTCCGACCGGCGGGCGCGGGGGAATTTTCTGTGCCTGCTGGGAGGGGACAAAGGAGAACGAGTCCGGCTTTGAGTTTCGTCTTTGAATTGTCACGCTAAGTCTCCATTAGTCTGCCAACTTACATTAGTTAAACATTAGGACGAAATGCCTAATAACTCAACGGCAACACGACGCCAACTCTAATATCTTTGTCGACCTGAGCTTAGAACCGTTATGATGGACGAGATGGATAAAGAAAAGGGGTCTGACAGACCCGCGTTGAAACCTAGGCGGACTACCTCATGAAATCTGGTGAGCACCGTGTGGGGTGATATTGCGATGATTGTCTTAGGTGTCGTCCTAACTGTCGGTACGGCAATCTTCGTGGCCGCAGAGTTTTCGATGGTGGCCCTAGACTCCGCGACCGTAGAACGCCGTGCGGAAAGTGGCGATAAGAGTGCTGCGAAAATTGCGAAAGCGCTAAAACAACTATCCACCCATCTTTCCGGTGCGCAGATTGGGATTACGCTGACCACCATTTTGTTGGGTTACACCACCCAGACTTCCCTTAGTTTGTTCTTCGCTGATTTGGGGAATAGTTTCGGTTTAGCGGTTACTTTGGCCACCACCATCGGAGTTTTGGTTGCAGCTGTCCTAGTGAACGCCTTCTCTATGATTTTTGGTGAACTGATTCCGAAAAATATGGCTCTAGCCGACCCTTTGGCGACCGCCCGCTGGGTGACGCCCCTACAGGTGTTTTTTACCACGCTGTTTAGGCCGCTGATTTATGTCCTGAACGGTACAGCAAACTGGATTCTGATTAAGTTGGGGGTGGAACCGGCAGAAGAGATCTCTTCAGCCCGCTCGGCAACCGAGTTAGCCTCCCTAGTGCGTCACTCCGCTGAAGAAGGCGTACTGGATCCTTCCACCGCAACCCTATTTGCTAAGACCGTCGGTTTGGGCTCTTTACTCGCGGTGGACGTGATGACGCACCGCTCCACTATGCATTCCATTAGTGAAAGTCAGACAGCGGCTGACGTAATCAAATTAGCTTCGCGTACCGGACATTCACGTTTCCCAGTAGTTGGAGATAGCGTCGACGACATCCTCGGCATTGTGTACCTGCGACGTGCCATCGCTGTTCCCTACGAAAAGCGAGACAACGTAGTAGTTACCAGCCAGTCATTAATGACTGAAGCACACCGCGTTCCTGAAACCGCTTCCTTGGCTCCGCTACTGGTGGAGCTACGTGACGGTGGTTTCCAGATGGCAATCGTAGTTGACGAATATGGGGGAACCTCTGGTCTGCTCACCCTAGAAGACATTGTTGAAGAAATCGTCGGAGAAGTTGCAGATGAGCACGACCGGCGGACCCGGGCGGGCTCTAGGACCGTTGGAAATGACTGGATTGTTCCCGGCACTATGCGTCCTGATGAACTTGGGGAGCTCACCTCGATTCTGGTCCTCGATGAGGGTCCATACGAAACTCTGGGTGGGCTAATCATGCATGCGCTAGGGCGAATCCCGCGCTATGGTGACAGCGTTAAATCCGGGCAGGCACAACTTACGGTACGGCGCATGGAAAAACGGCGCGTGGAATCAGTTTTGGTGCACCCCATAGCTACTGCAGTGAAGGAGGAAACCAAATGAGCACTACTACTGCTTTAGCCGTAACTATCTTCCTGCTGCTCGCCAACGCATTCTTCGTGGGGTCAGAATTTGCAGTTATGTCGGCTCGGCGTGCCCAAGTTGAGCCCTTATTGGCGGCCAAACGCCGTGGTGCGGTCAGTGCCATGTGGGCAATCGAGCACGTTACCGTGATGCTGGCGACCGCGCAGCTGGGTGTGACCTTATGCTCAACAGGTTTAGGTGCGGTTGCTGAACCGGCTATCGCCCATCTGATTCATAATCCACTGGTGAGCTTGGGATTGCCATCTTCAACTTCTCACATCTTCGGATTCGCAGGCGCTCTTACCATCGTAATCTTCGCGCATGTGGTGTTCGGCGAAATGGTTCCGAAGAACCTCTCGGTAGCGCTTCCTGATAAAGCCATTTTGTTACTTGCCCCTCCGCTGGTCTGGGTAGAACGCCTTCTCGGCCCTATCGTGCGTGGACTAGACCATTTCGCGAACTGGATGCTGGGACTATTCGGTATCGAATCAAGGGGTGAAGTGGCTGCTACCTTCACCCTGGAAGAAGTTGCCTCCATCGTGGAAGTCTCCCAGGCAGAAGGTCTCCTTGATGACGAAGCTGGGTTGCTCAGTGGCACCCTAGAGTTCTCTGAAGAGATTGCTCGGACCGCGATGGTATCGGTGGATAAGATTGTGGCTCTCCCCGAAGATACCACCCCCGCCCAGGTCGAGCGAGCCTCTGCGCGAACTGGTTTTTCTCGGTTCCTAATCCAAGATGAGCAGAAGCAACTAGTTGGCTATATCCACATTAAGGATGTCCTTTACGCGTCTGAAAAGAGTTCAGACGAGGCGCGGGAACGGCCGATTGATGCCTGGCGGATTCGGTCACTGGCCAGCGTCAGTCCAGAGGTTGAGATTGAGGACGTGCTCCAGCAGATGCAACGCTCCGCTACCCACGTCGCAATCGTTACTGAAGCGAACCAGCAGATTGGCGTCATCTTCCTAGAAGACATTATTGAAGCTCTGGTTGGTGAAGTGCGCGACACAATGCAGCGTACAGAGCAGTAAAAAGGTGATATACGCGAACTTAAAACAAGTTTCGTAGCTAAAAAGATTTTTATCAGTTATCATTTTGTGATAGTGGGCAAAGAGAGGAGATGCTTGTGAAAGAGCAGAACGAGATGGAATCCCATCCCAGTATTCCGTCACGGATTAGCTTAAGGGCACAAGAGTCTTCATCCTCCCCTCAAACTTCCTCTACTTTCCAGCGCAGGTCAGATAAGACTATTCAGCGCTCCGCCCTGATTTCTGCGGCTAAAGTCGCATTACTCGGCGGACTCGCAGCCGTTACAGTGGTGATTCCAGTTTCTGGTGTGGCAACCCCAGCAATCTCTTTTGCCAGTGCCGGCATTTACAATGCCTCCTGGTCCTCTCTGGAGACACAGGTAGATGTTTCAGACACTGACACATTGCATACTGATCCGGCCGCAGCCACTCGCGCCGCTATTCGCGATCAGGTGGAAATTGACAAATGCTTGAACAATAAGGCTTCTGCGAATGGAGCCAGGACTGCACTGACGGAGGAAAAGAACGAGCCTGCGCTTTTCTGGCCGCTGGCAAACGGCTCCTATCACTTCAGTTCTCCCTTCGGTATGCGGGTAAACCCCGTGCTTGGCGTTTACCGTCTCCACTCTGGTGTCGATATGGCCGGTTCCATGGGGACGCCGGTGGTGGCCGCTTCTGACGGAGTGGTATTGAGCGTTGGCGGGACAAACGGACTTGGCTACGCGGTGAAGATTTATCATTCCCATCTGAACGTCTCCACAGTCTACGGCCATATGATTAGCGGATCATCTCCTCTGAAGGTGGGCCAGAAAGTAGTTGCTGGTCAGAGAATTGGCAAGCTCGGTTCTAGTGGAAACTCAACGGGTCCCCACGTTCATTTTGAAGTGCACAAGGGGAACGCGCCAGAAACCAACACCGCGATTGACCCGCAGAGTTGGATGAGTCAGCATAAAGCCCGGCACATTAACGACGGTGACGGTTGTAACTAGAGGCCGTCGTGATTGCTGAACTTTGGGGGCGTCCGCACGCTCCATTAGTAGTAGCACACCGGGGAATGTCTGGGCATTACCTGGAAAATACTTCGGCCAGCTTCGAAGCTGCAGTTAAACTACCTGCAGATGTGATTGAAACTGATGCGAGAACCACCAAAGATGGTGTTGCCGTACTCATCCACGATCCCGATCTTTCTACTGTTTCAGATGTTTCCACTCCGGTTCAAGCACTCACTTGGGATGAAATCAAGCGGATTAAACTCCACGACAGTTCAACCCTAATGAGAGTTGATGAAGCGCTCTCTGCTTTCCCTGACACATATTTCAATATCGATATGAAAGATGAAGGGGCTTTAGATTCAGTGTTCTCCGCTGTGCAAGACACGAATGCCCAAGAGAGGGTCTGTATCTCATCTTTTTCAGATAGCAGACTGCAGGCGCTGCGCGCCCGAACGCAGGGAAGGATTGCGACCTCACTGAGTCCGCTCGAAGTGCTGCGTCTCATGATCCTTTCCTCGGTTCGTTATCTCCCCGGTAGCACGCAATCGAGAAAAGCCCAGCTGCGCAAACTTATTCTCTCTGGGCAGTCTCGTTTCAATGACAGGGTGCTAGCTGCCCAAGTTCCGGTGCGGACCATTTTTGATTTGGTCCCCGTGATCACCCCGTCATTCGTAGCCACCGCGCACTCAGCTGGTTTTGACGTGCATGTTTGGACAATCAATGAGCTAGACATGATTCCCTCACTGATCGGTGATAAGCACCGCGTAGATGCCATTATCACTGATTACCCGCTGGAAGTTTCGCAGGTCATAAAACGCTAATCTAAATTTTTGACTGTGATTGTTTTGGCACAACTGGCTTTGCCTTAGCATCAAAGTTTAAAGAGGTGTTATCATTGCACAGTTGCCCCGATAGCTCAGTGGATAGAGCGTCTGCCTCCGGAGCAGAAGGTCGCAGGTTCGAATCCTGTTCGGGGTACCACTCAATTATCGCCCAAAGAGGGGTAAACAAATGCCTAAGCGTCCAGTGATTGTTTTTTACGGTGATTCGATTGTGAGCGGTTATGCTCGCGCTGGCGCTCCAGACTATCGCTGGTCCACCCTCGTCTCAGCTCGCCTCGGCGCCCAAGAACGAAACTTCTCCCAAGACGGCATGGGTTTCCTAGCTCAGCGAGAAACTACTGCTGGTCGTGATAACTCATTTTTGGATGAAGTCCGTGATACGTCAGCAGATCTAATTGTGACTTGCCTTGGCGTTAACGATATCCCACTAATGCGTGAACGTGACGCTGAAGTAGCACAGGCGATTGGATTAGACTTTTCCAGACTAAAAGCGGCGCATCCACACACCCCGGTGCTGGTCACTATGTTCTACCCAATTCCCGAGCTATCTGAACGGTCAGGGCGGCTCCGCATGTACCTAGAGCAAGCCGCCGCAGAGCACGGTTTCTACTTTTCTGATGCCCTAATTGGTCCTCTGCAAGGACTTCCCAGCAACTTCAGCAACGACGGGATTCACCCATCGATGCGCGGACACGCTGAGCTGGCTCTAGCGATTGAAGATACCATTGCCCGCCTCCTCGACGTGTAAAGCACCACGCTTAGGCAACTAAGACTGCGCTGAGACTTTCCACCCGCTAATCTAGTTGCATGACTCCTACAGAACTTGCTGTTTTAATTCGTACTATCTTGCTCTCACTGATTGCTGATGGCCAGCTCAACTTAGAAGCTGAAGCAGTCCCAGATCCGGTCAAGGTGGAGCGGCCCCGCAACCGTGACCACGGTGACTGGTCTACCAATGTTGCTATGCAGCTCGGGAAGCGTGCCGGTATGAATCCGCGAGAATTTGCTGCCCTGCTGGTAGAAAAGCTGGGCGCACAAGCTGGCATCTCCGCAGTGGAAGTGGCCGGTCCAGGCTTTTTGAATGTGCGTTTATCAGCTGCTTCTGCGGGAGAGCTGGCTCGTACTATTGTGGAATCCGGCCCTGCTTACGGTATTGGGGAAACCATGTCCGGCAAGCGCATTAACCTAGAGTATGTTTCAGCGAACCCTACCGGCCCTGTCCACCTAGGTGGGGCCCGCTGGGCAGCTGTGGGCGACACCCTGGCTCGTTTATTCACCTCTCAAGGGGCAGAGGTGACCCGCGAATACTACTTCAACGATCACGGATCCCAGATCGACCGTTTCGCGCACTCACTTCTGGCCCGCGCCCGCGGGCAAGAAGTGCCAGAGGACGGCTACGGTGGCCAATACATCGAAGATATTGCGCAACAAGTTATTAAGCTAGTTACTGAAGCCGGCCAGACTGACCCGACCAATTTGCCTGACACGGAAGCTCTGGAAGTCTTCCGCGCTAACGGCGTGGCTTTGATGTTCGATGAGATTAAGCGAGACCTGCACGAGTTCCGTGCCGATTTCGATGTCTTCTTCCATGAGGATTCCCTGCATACCTCTGGTGCAGTCGACAAAGCGATTGAGCGTCTGCGTGAGCGCGGTGTGATTGAAGACCGCGATAACGCTGTCTGGCTGAAGACCTCACAGTTCGGTGACGATAAGGACCGTGTTATTATCAAGTCAGATGGTCAGGCCGCCTATTTCAGTGGCGATATTGCCTACTACCTGAACAAGCGTGAGCGTGGCGCAGACACCGCCATCTATCTGCTGGGCGCTGATCATCATGGCTACATTGGCCGTATGTACGCGATGTGTGCAGCGTTTGGTGACACCCCGAAGGAGAACCTAGAAATCATTATTGGTCAGATGGTGAACTTGCTCAAGAACGGCCAGCCGCTACGCATGTCTAAGCGCGCCGGCACCATCGTCACCCTTGATGATTTGGTGGACGCCGTGGGCGTGGATGCCGCTCGTTACGCCCTGGCTCGCTCTTCCATGGATTCAAATATCGATATTGATTTGGATCTGTTAGCATCTTCCAGCAATGAGAACCCGGTTTACTACGTGCAGTACGCGCATGCCCGCACCCGCAATGTGCACAAAAATGCGGAAAATTACGGGGTCAAACGTGAACTGGGCTTTGATCCTGCCATGCTGAGCTCCGAAGCGGATAACCAGCTGCTGGGTTCCTTGGCGCAGTTCCCTGAGATTGTAGCTACAGCTGCCACTTTGCGTGAGCAACACCGCGTGGCCCGCTACCTTGAGCAGCTCGCCAGCGCCTACCACACTTGGTATGGCTCCTGCCGGGTTACCCCGCGTGAGGGTGAAGTTATGCCGGAGCATGTTGCACGGCTGTGGCTCAATGACGCTGTTACCCAGGTGTTAGCGAATGGTTTGGCGCTATTGGGTGTGTCTGCTCCGGAACGGATGTAGGTAGATGCCGGCAAGTTGTAATCCTGCCGCTTTCAGCTGCCCGCAACCAGGTGAGCTAGCTGGGTTTTGGCCGTGGAGTGTTTCCCGTAACGACGAGGGAGAGCTAACCTTCGGGAACCTTACTGCCTCACAGTTGCGTGAGTTGCATGGGCCGTCACTGCGGATTATTGACGAGGATGACCTGCAAGGCCGGGCAACCGTATGGAATTTTGCGTGGGGAGAAGAATTCTGGGACGGTTATGGTCTGGCCGGCGCTGAAGTTTCCTTCCCAATAGAACAGATTGCTTCAAGGTTACTGCTCCAAAGCCTGCTTCAATCTGGTTTGCTTGTCGAGATTAGCAGCTTAGCGCAGCTAGACGTAGTCAAAGACCTGCAGATTAAATCCGAACAGGTTCTGGTGGTGTTAAAGGAGACTGAGGGAGAGCAAGCTTCAGCCTTGCTTAATCGTGCGGCAGAAGCAGGATTAGTGAGGTACGTTCTGGATGCGTCTGCGGCTTTGAAGCTGCTCCTGAATGAAGAGTTACAGCTCCCCCCAGAGAGGGAGATTATCCTTTCTATACCGGTTACGGCATCCTCCGCAAAACTTGGTTTTGCGGAGGAAAACTGGTCTGTGCTTTTGCCTCTTTTGTCCCAAAACAATTGGAATCTGATTGGTTTACGCATCTGTTATCCAGTACCGGTAAGACAAGAGGAAAAGCTAAAAGAGTCATACTTTCAGCTGCTTGATTTGCGGGGCAAACTGATTGAGCAGGGCCAGCAGATTACTCTGATTCAACTAGCTGATGGTTTGGGTGTGCATTATTTGCCGACCGTGGAACCAGTGCTTAATCCGACTACTTGGGCAAAATCTGCTGCGGAGTTTTTGCATCTGTACACGCAGCAACAGCAGCAGGAAGTCCCGCAGGTACTAGTTTGTGCCAGTCAGAATCTTTTTGCCTCAGCCGGAGTCACCCTAGTGGAAGTCACGAAGGTAGAGGAAACTTCCGAGGCCGCGGGCGCTGCACTAAAACTGATGTTGAGTGGGCCGATTCCCCCTCGGAAACAAATGGAAACCACAAGGTGCCCGGACTACTGTGCCACCCTCGCTAACCGCGTTGCTAATAGTCCCGCACAACTTGCGGAAGTTAGTGGGGGAGCGCAACTGATAGTGCCTGGGAATGTTCAAGTAGGCGATATTCTTGCCCTTCCCATGACCGGAGAAGCGCAGGCAGCTCCAGAGATTAACAGAGTTTCAGTGTCGGTCGCTTAAGAAATAGGGAAAAGAAAACTGCCTGTGCGCAGACTCATGGGCGGGTCACTCACTTTAAGCGGGATGGTTAAGGTAGCTTAGAGGCCATGAGATACCAGCATTCTCGGCTAAACATGCGCATCCCCGCAACTGTCAATGGTTTCGGGGTGCTGGGTTCGGCTATGCTGTCTTCAGGTGGGGCGGCCTGTGCGGTTAGCATCTGGGATCGGGTCCGGATAGCCACGACAATTGCGCCCACCACGGTCACTATCCGACAGGGTGAATATACCCGTATCGAAGGCGACGAGAATCTCACAGTTCGAGCCTTCCGGCATGTCATAGACATGATTGGACAACCGCAAGCTGGCTTAGAAATCCATTACGGCAGAGCAATCCCGGCCTATCGCGGGCTGGGGGATAGCATCGCTCAAATTACCGCTGGTTTAATGGCGGCGCGAGGATTCTTGGGAAACCCACCCGAACTTGCAGATGCGACTATGCACCAGTTAGCTTGGGACCTCTTAGATAATGTTGCTGCGGCCTCCGCCATCATGCGTGGGGGTGTGCAACTCGCTTTGCCTCGCGGCGCCACCCCGGAGGAACAGGCGCTGCTACCAGCCGCGAACGGTGGCGCGCGTGAACGCTGGATTGAAATCGCTGATCTGCGTCCGGTGCAGCCGCTAGTATTTACCCTTTTCATTCCCGATACGGAAGTTAGCTCTACTGATTTGGTGACCGCCGCGCGCGGGGCGACACTAGATCTATCCCAAGTTGAAATCGCCAATACTAGGGCTGCTGCGTATGGAGCGAAACTGCTGAACAGTGATGCGGATGTTTTTTCGAACATGACTGTTACTGATAATCCAGGCCTTTTGGAAGCTTTGCATCCAGTTATCCCGGCCACTGTAGAAATGGTGCAGTGGCTTCGCCAGTCACAAGTACCGGCCTTCATTGCCGGTTTGGGATCCTCGGTTGCGGCGCTGGGAAAGGTGAATAAAGAAATCATTTTTGCCGCACAAAATGCCGGCTGGAAGGCGGGACGTGTCACACATATCCCAAATGGTGCTGAAATAGTGACAATAGATTAGTTTTTTGATAGTTTTAGTCTTAACAGTTAAGAAAACTGTTTTAGCCCGTTTGAACATGTCGCGTTCTCGGGTATTAACCGTCTTTTACGGTTGTCTCACTATCTCTAGTCGATAGTTACGTCATGCTTCGATCAAGAAGCATAAGTCAAGTTTAAGGAATCCAGTGAGCGACAATAGCAATACCAACAAAACGGGCCCGCTCTCCGCTATGCGTGTAGCCCAACTCCATCAATTAGCTGCAGAAATGGGACTAACCGGCACAGAGAAGTTGCGTCGTCCCGAGCTAATCAATCTAATCCGTGAGGCTCGCGTAGCATCAGGGACCGCCCCGAAACGTGGCCGGAAACCAAAGCGTCAGCAGACAGAAGGTTTCCAGCCAGTTAGAGTCTTAGCAGAGAAATCAGATGATTCTGTAGAAGCTAAGGGGGGAGAAGCCGAGGTAGTGTCTCCACGCGACTCTAAGCCGCGTGAAAATGGACATGAGCGTCCGGTGCGTGGTCGTGGACGTGGCCGGCGTCGCGCTAGTGCCCCGGCTGGTGCTCCGCATAGTCAGGACGAAGACCGTCCAGCCGTCCAGATTGACGTGAAGGCTGAACTTCAGGCGAAGCGCAAGGCTTCCGGAACTAATGACTCTAGTGATAACACGCAGAATGAAAATAAGCAGTCAGTAAAGCGCGAAGATGGCACTGAGCAGTCTGGTTCACGTGGGCGTCGCCGGGACAAGGTTGAGTCTCTCGATGAGATTGCGCTTCCGGAGGAGCACTCCACCAATGGTCATGACGATGATGATGAGCGCGGCACCCGCCGCCGCCGTGGCCGCGACCGCAACAATAACCGTCGCGATCGTAACAATAACCGTCGCGGGCGCAATAGCGACCGCAACAATGATCGCGATGAAAGCGATAATGAAGATAAGTCTGCAGATGACCGCAATGACAACCTAGTGCCGGTTGCCGGTATCTTGGATGTTCGTGACAATCATGCTTTCATTCGTACTTCCGGCTACTTGCCTGGTTTGAACGATATCTACGTGACCTTGGGCCAGGTACGACGTTGGGGCTTGCGTTCAGGTGATGCCATCCAGGGTGCTGTCCGTCCCACTGTGGAAGGGGAGCGGCCCCGCCAGAAGTACAATGCTCTGGTTCGTTTGGACTCCATTAATGGTATGGATGCGGAACAGGCGCAAGAGCGCGTTGAGTTCTCTAAGTTGGTTCCCCTGTATCCGAATGAGCAGCTGCGCCTAGAAACCACCGCTAAAGCCATTACCCCGCGCGTGATTGACCTCTTCGCTCCGATTGGTAAGGGGCAGCGTGGTCTGATCGTCTCCCCGCCTAAGGCCGGTAAGACGATTGTTTTGCAGCAGATTGCTAACGCTATTACGGTGAACAACCCCGAAGTGCATTTGATGGTCGTCCTCGTGGATGAACGTCCCGAAGAAGTCACCGATATGCAGCGCACCGTGCGCGGTGAAGTGATTGCTTCTACTTTCGATCGTCCGGCCTCTGACCACACCACGGTAGCTGAGCTAGCCATTGAGCGTGCTAAACGTCTGGTGGAGCTGGGGCAAGACGTAGTGGTTCTGTTGGACTCTATTACCCGCTTGGGTCGTGCCTACAATTTGGCCGCCCCCGCTTCAGGGCGGATCCTTTCCGGTGGCGTGGATGCTTCTGCGCTTTACCCACCGAAGCGATTCTTCGGAGCTGCCCGCAATATTGAAGGTGGTGGCTCATTGACGATTCTGGCTACCGCTTTGATTGAGACTGGTTCGAAGATGGACGAAGTCATCTTCGAGGAGTTTAAGGGTACGGGCAATATGGAACTGCGCCTGTCTCGCCAGCTAGCTGATAAGCGTATTTTCCCGGCTGTTGACATTAACTCTTCCGGCACCCGCCGTGAGGAGGCATTGTTCGAAGCGCAGGAGCTTAAGATTCTGTGGAGCCTCCGCCGCGTCCTTGGTGCTCTAGAAACTCAAGAGGCCGCAGAGCTGGTCCTCTCTCGTTTGAAGGATACTAACTCAAATATGGAGTTCTTGATGACAGTGGCGAAGAACTCGCCTGTCGCTGAGTAAAACTTCTTAAATGGCCCTCACATGGTTTAACCTGTGAGGGCCATTTTATTATCTGTAGTAGAAGGAACTGGTGCCCTCCCATGGCAAATCCGTATATATTCGAAACTGGACTGTACGATCAGGTGCGCCCAGAATATCCGGTTGCGGTGGTTGAGCAGATTAAGTCTGTAGCCTTGCGGGTGGCAGATGGGGAGGATACCAGTCGTTTGGTTGAGCTCGGCGCGGGCACAGGCAAAATGACGAGGATGCTACTTAGGGCTGGTCTCTCAGTGGATGCAGTTGAACCTGCTGACTCAATGCTGGAGAAGCTTCGCACCCTAGAAGGTGGGCTTGTGACGGTGCGAAAGGGCACTGCGGAAGAAACTGGTCTGCCGCAAGCGTCTAGGGTTGGAGCGGTATTCGCACAGTCATGGCATTGGTGTGATCCGGAGGCGACCAGCCTAGAGTTGAAACGAATCCTTGTGCCGGGCAGCTCAGTACATATTATCTATAACCAGCTAGATGTTCGGGTTCCTTGGGTGAAGCGTCTGACTAGAATTATGCGTTCAGGGGATGTGCACCGCCCCGATCAGATCCCAACCCTCACTGGGGGCTTCGCAACCCCGGTGCGCACTGACCATTATTGGTGTGCAAAACTAAGAATCGAAGACATCTTGAGGTTGGGCCGGACCCGATCATCATATTTGACCTCTCCTAGGGCACAGCAAGAGCGTATGCAGGCTAATCTGAGCTGGTACTTGCGTGAGCACCTGCAAATCTCAGAGACTTCGCTAGTTTCACTACCGTACTTCACCTATCATTGGCAAGCGCAACTAGATAGCGAATAGTAGGCGCTGGGGCTACTTCTTGACAAAGTCAGGGAAGCACGGGTCCAAGTGGTAAATCACAGCTGTCTCAGTTGACATAATCGGAGTTAATCCACTAGGTTTTGCGGCCAAATCCACCAATTGTTGGTATGACTTCTTGGAACCCATTTCGCCGCCGCGGTACTGTTCGGAGTCGGTGTAGAAGAACTCAATTCCTTCCTCTTGGAAGGATTTGCAGTACTTCTTCGCGCCACCGGGCTTAGTAATATCAGCCACATGCAACATGGTCTGGTATTCGCGGCTAGAAACATTAATACTGGAGTATCGAGGAAGCGCCGGAATCCCAGCCACAGCATAGAACAGGGGTGAACCTGTTGCTGGATGACCGATGACTTTAGCTTCAGGATAATGCTGAGCGAATTCGCGCATCATAGCGACCTCGTCCTGCTCCAAGAAATTCCGGTCCTGGACCCGGGCTACCGAGTTGACGATATAGAAGCGCTCATCTGCACGAAATCCGCCGGTGCTAATCGCCATTGCGATAATCACAACTACAGCGGCAGCTACGGGAAGACTACGAATAAATGCATCAGGATTCTTCCGTACTCGCATGCGCTTGGTCAGCCACTGCGCGAACAGGACGGCGCCAATCGTGATGAGCAGCGGCCCGACAACCGCCAGCAAGCTGGCAGAACGTGTCCTGTCGTTGTAAAGCGGCTGCAAAATACCATACCAAGGGAGCAACCGGCCGCCGGGCAACTGCTTGTAGGTGGCAGTGATGTAGAGGAGTAGTCCGCCTGCGTAGCTGAACAGCACCCAACGCTGACCACGCCAGATGACGAGGGCGAGGGACGCCAGAATCAAGATCAGCACCCAGTATGATCCGACCTGCTCATAACCGCGATACCAGCGTGACATCTCTCCCGCGGAAAGGCCTTCCACCAAAGCGCGCTTGAAACCGGAAAGCTGCGGATAGGAGATTGCACCAATATAGAGGTGTCCCCACACTCCAAGGAACACGGTTAACAAGCTGATGTATGCGGCGCCAACCAAGGCGAGTAGGCGTTTGGTTGAGTCTTTGCGATGGATCCAAACCGTGGCGATAGCTGGGGGAATCAGGGCGAAACCAAGACTATAGATGGCGCCAGGATGCCCAATTCCAAGCGCAAAAGTGGCGGTCAAGGCGATCAGTACAGTGCGGGCAATTTCGTTCTGATTGGGGTTAGCAAGAGTGCGTCTTGCCAACAGCCAGAACAGAGCAAAAACCCAGGGGACTAGGGCAAAACCAAATCCGAAGGACCAGCGTCCGCCGGTGGCATGGAGCTTGGTGGAGTAGGTCAGGAAGAGAGCACTTACAGCTACAGTGAACATGGGGAGCCACAGGTAGCGGCGAGAGACCACAGTGGCCAGCACGGACATTCCTGCACCAAAGAGACCGATCATAATGATTTCGGTTAGGTTCAGTCCCAGCATCACATTATCTGCGCCAAGCAAGGAGGCAAACTGGTTCAGGCCGGTCGGATAGAAGCCACTATTCGCAAACGGAGTGTTGCCCGCCCATGAGGCTGCGGTGAGAGGTGAACCTTCGCCGGTTTCTGCAATCCAGCGGGCTAGATTTGCGTGGAACTGCAAATCCCAAAGTGAGGGCGTTAGGGTGATATCTCCGATTGACTTGAAGAAGACGTAACCAAAAATGCCGAAGCCGAAGACCAGGCCGGTTACCAGCGCGATAATCGACTCCCATGAATCTACGACAGTTTTCCCACTAACCGACTTTGTCAGGAATGACTCGGTGGGCTGGAAGAAACGGGAAATCGCCCAAGCTACGACGCATCCTAGAGCTGACCAAATCAGATAGGTGAAGATACTGTATGGCAGGGGGGTGAAGCCGGAAACCACACCAAGCAGGCCGCTAAGCGCCACAGATAACAGGGGCGTTGCAGCAACTAGCATGTAGCCACGCAGTTTTAAGAAATACCCGAATACCGCGCCGGGAACAAGCAACGCTAAAAGCAGAAATACAAACATTAAGAAACTCATCACAGCTAAGATTATCTTAGATAATCAAAGAAAACTATTCTCTCAGAGAAAATAGTTTGCCCAATGGGTTAGAAATCACACGCAAAGCAGGAATCTGGGGTAGAGAATCGCCGTTTAACTATGCGATAATAGTTCGGCGTTTCCGGTTCACCGCAGTGGATTTCACTGTGGACCCGGCATCCTCGAATCCCTTAAGGAGATAAACATGAAAAAGAACATCCATCCCGAGTATGTTCCGACCCACGTGACTTGCACGTGCGGCAACGAGTTCGACACTCGTTCAACCCTGACCTCAGGCACCATGCGTGTTGACGTTTGCTCAGCCTGCCACCCCTTCTACACCGGTAAGCAGAAGATTATGGACACCGGTGGTCGTGTGGCTCGCTTCGAAGCTCGTTACGGCAAGCGTAATAAGTAGCTTATCTGCAAAGCGCCGGCGGAATTCCGCCGGCGCTTTGCCGTACCTGTTTACAGTACAATCAGTGCGGATGAGTGCACTTTAGAAATCTTGTGAGGAAAGAATGACTGACCAGCTGGCGGCAGTACAACCGCTACTAGATGAATACGCGGACGTAGAAAAACAGTTGAGCGACCCGACCGTCCACGACGATCAGGCTAAAGCCCGCAAACTGGGCCGCCGTTATGCTGAGCTAGGCAAGATTGTGCAGGCCGTGAACCGGTACCGTGAAGCGGAAAACGAGCTGGAAGCTGCCCGCGAACTAGCCGGTGAAGATGATTCTTTTGCCGCTGAGCTCCCCGGCATGGAAGCAGAGCTCGAATCCTCTCATGCCGCCCTGCTTAAGGTTCTCGCTCCGCGCGACCCGGATGATATCCGCGATGTCATCATGGAGATTAAGGCTGGTGAAGGCGGCGACGAATCTGCCCTCTTCGCCGGAGATTTAATGCGCATGTACATGCGATACGCGGAAACGAAGGGGTGGGCAACGCAGGTGCTCTCTTCTACGCCCTCGGACTTGGGTGGCATTAAAGATGCACAGATCGCATTCAAGGCCAAGGGAAATCCTAGCCCCGAAGAGGGGATCTGGGCGCAGCTCAAGTTCGAAGGTGGTGTGCACCGCGTACAGCGCGTGCCGGTTACCGAATCCCAAGGCCGGATCCATACCTCCGCTGCCGGTGTTTTAGTGATGCCGGAGGCTGACGATAACGATGATGAAATCACCCTCGACCCGAATGAGCTGAAGATTGACGTGTTCCGTTCCTCTGGTCCAGGTGGCCAGTCAGTGAACACGACTGACTCCGCAGTACGTATCACCCACATTCCTTCGGGCATTGTGGTTTCCATGCAGGATGAAAAGTCTCAGTTGCAGAACAAGGAGGCCGCTATGCGCGTATTACGTGCCCGCCTCCTAGCGGAAGCGCAGGCCGAACGCGCCGCTGCGGAAGCAGATATGCGGCACTCTCAGGTCCGCACGGTAGACCGTTCGGAGCGGATTCGCACCTATAACTTCCCGGAGAACCGAATCTCTGATCACCGTACCGGTTACAAAGCATACAACTTGGACCAAGTGCTGGATGGGGCACTGGGTCCGGTTATCCAGTCCTGTATTGAGATGGATGAGGCGGAACGCCTAGCTAACGCCAACGGTCGCGCCGAGTAAACCCACCCATGTCCGCTTCCTCCTTGCGTTCTCTCCTCATTGAAGCGGAGGCCGCTCTGGCCTCGGCCGGCTACCCGTCGGCCGCGGTTGAAGCCAAAACCCTAGCAGAATACGTCCTGCAGGTGGAGCACCTAGTGCTGGCACCGCCTACTGTCGGAGAAGAACAAACCGTTCGGATGCGAGAATTGGTGGCGGCAAGGATAGCTGGTAAACCCATCCAGCTGCTTACCGGCGACATGTATTTCCGGCACCTGCGGCTGAAGGCCCGAGAAGGCGTGTTCATTGTCCGACCTGAAACAGAGATGGTGGTGGAATCCGCTATTGCGGAGGCTAGGCGTCTAGCTGCAGCTGGAAAAACCCGGTTACGGATTATGGATCTTTGTACGGGTTCGGGAGCTATTGCGATTGCTTTGCAGACAGAGTTGAGAGCTCTCGGCCTTGATCCTCAAGTTGCTGCGGTAGAGATCTCCGCTGCCGCCCGGCAGCTAGCGGCTCAGAACGCAGACCAAGCTGGGGCAGAAATCCTGATACGCGACGAGGACGTGACGGTATGGAGACAATGGTGGCAGGGGGAGAGCTGGGACCTAATTGTTTCAAACCCTCCTTATGTCCCAGCAGGGGTTGAACTACCCGTTGACGTGATTGAGAATGATCCTCACGCCGCACTGTTTGGAGGCGGGGTTGATGGAATGCAAATCCCGCACCAAATTATTGACTTCGCAGCTCAGGCGCTGGTCAGCGGGGGAGCCCTTGTGATGGAGCACGATGATACGCAAGGTAAAGCCACCCGTGAAACTGCACTTCAACAAGGTTTTAGTAGCGCAGAAACCGGATTGGATCTAGCCGGTCGGGACCGATTTTTATTGGCCCGCCGGTAGTTGGCAGGTTTCTTAACCGCTCTTATGTAAAAATGGACAGGTGAGTATCGTGGAAACTGTGTCAACGCCTTTGACTGAGAATGCCCGCGTTCGGATTGCGCAGGTCGTGGCTGAGGGTGGACTGCTGGTAACCCCCACCGACACAATCTACGGAATTGGTGCGCAGGCCACCGATTCGGAGGCAGTAAGAAAACTGTTAGCTGCTAAGGGACGAGGGCGTCAGATGCCGCCGCCAGTGGTGGCCGCCAAGATTTCTGATCTTTCTGCCGTGGTAACAGATTTTAATGCCGTAGCGCAGGCTCTGGCTCAGGCTTTCTGGCCGGGTGCTTTGACATTAATTTTGCCCGCTCGCGCAGACTATGTTTCAGTCCTTGGGGATTTACGCACCCTAGCGGTCCGCATCCCCGACCACGGTGAACTCTTATCTGTTCTGGAGCATACGGGGCCTTTAGCTCTCACTAGCGCTAACTTGACGCAGGCCCCGCCGGCTTTGAGTTGCTCTCAGGCCATCGAGTATTTCCATCAAGAGGTTGATATTTACATCGATGGAGGCACAGTGGACGGGGGAGTCCCTTCCACCATCGTTGACGTAACTGGAGTGCGCCCTCGGCTTCTTCGCATGGGAGCAATCAGCCTTGCAGAACTCAACCAGGCACTTTCGGCGCTTTCTGTCACGGTGGAGGAAACTCAGTCGTGAGAGTTTACCTGCTGATTTTGCTGATTGCTGTTGCCTTCACCGCCTTGGTGACGCCGATTATTCGTCGGCTCACCATTATGGCGCGGGTACTCACGCCGGTGCGTGATCGCGATGTGCATGCGCATCCGATTCCTCGCCTAGGTGGAGTGGCAATGACGGTGGGTTTTACCGGAGCCATGCTGATGGCTTATTCGATGCCATATCTGCAGCCGATTTTTGATTCTTCCCAGGCTTGGCCGCTGATTTGGGCGACTATCGCTATGTGCGCTTTGGGTGTGACTGATGATATTTGGGATTTGGACTGGTACACGAAGCTGGCTGGACAGTTCATTATTGTGGGCGCAATGGCATGGCAGGGAGTGCAACTGATTTCTTTCCCGGTTTTTGGTGTGACGATTGGTTCTGCGCGACTGTCGGCATTAGTAACCGTGATTGTGGTCGTGGCAGCTGTTAACGCCGTCAATTTTGTCGATGGCCTCGACGGTCTAGCGGCTGGTACTTTGGCGATCGGCGCGGCAGCCTTTTTCACCTATTCCTATTTCTTAACTAGGGTTATGCAGGCGCCCTCATATGCGTCCTTAGCATCATTGGTGTGCGTGGCGCTGGTCGGAATCTGTATTGGCTTCTTGCTGTTTAACTTCCATCCTGCTTCCATCTTCATGGGAGATAGCGGGGCGATGGTATTAGGTTTGATTGTGGCTTCAGCTGGCATTATTGTTTCTGGCCAGATTGATCCCAACCGGTTAGAGTCAACCAGGCAAGTTTCTGCAATCGTACCAATCCTCTTGCCTTTCGCGGTCTTGTTTATCCCCTTGCTGGACATGACTTTGGCGGTGTTTAGGCGGACATTAAAGGGTAAGTCGCCCTTCTATCCTGATACTAAGCATTTACATCATCGGCTCCTGCGTTTGGGACATTCCCATACCAGAGTTGTCTTGCTGCTTTACGTATGGTCCGCGGTAGTGGCCTTCTGTATGGCTTCTTTGGTGGTTTTGAGCTGGTGGCAGATGCTGCTGATTTTGGTCCCTTCTACTGTGGGAGCCACAGTTTTAACGGTCGGATTGATTCCTAGTTGGCGTCGCCGGGTGGAGCGCCTAGGAAAGGAAGCCCGTGGGAAAGTTTAGTGAGAATCAAGCGCAGAAGCGGGTAGCCCTAGCGCTTTCCGTGGTGGTATTGGCCGAGGGGGTAATCGCAGTTGGCCTAGCATGGTGGTTGGCGGGAAGCGCCGGCATTTGGGGAACACTGCTTGGATGTTTCGGTTTAGCACTGCTTACTGCCGCAACTATTTTTGAGCTGAAAGCCTTGGCGAATCATTCTACGCATATGTTGCCGATAGCGCTCTTTTCTTTTTTGTTTAAGATGGTGATGGTACTAGTGGTGGGGGTGTTGGCGCGTCACCTGCCGATTTGTAATATATGTGCCATGATTGTGATTGCAGTGGGAATACTTAGTACCTTGATTGCCGAAGCGGTCGCTTTGATTAAGTACTACCCAAACAGCTTGAACATGGAGCGGTAGCTCACATTTTCAAATAGGTTCAGGGTTCTTTGCCACATGAGCAGAGAGACTGGACGCAAACGTGTAGACTATACTTTGGTAATGATTTCACTCGACGAACATCGCGGAGGGGCTTCTTAATGAGTTTCCAACTGCTGGTTAACACAGCGGGCCTCATGGTGGGCGCAGATGCCCCAGAGCTTCCCGGATTAGGGGATTTCTACCCTGAGCCAATTTTGTTCGCGGGAACTGCTTTCGCGCTTGACCGCATTATGCTGATTCGTCTACTCTCTTTGTTTACTGTGACGGTTTTATTTGCAGTGGGTGCCTCTCGCGCCAAGCTCGTGCCGGGGCGTTTCCAGTCAGCGCTTGAGTTGGTGCTTGATTTTGCTCGCGTGCAGATCGTTGAATCAGTGATTGAATCGCCGAAGATGGCGCGTCGTTACACCCCTGAGATTACGGTTATTTTCTTGGGCGTATTTGCACTTAATATCACTGGTGTGTTGCCGTTCATGAATATTGCTGGATCATCCGTCGTGGGAGCCCCAATTGTCTTCGCGATTTTTGCCTATGTGCTTTTCATTGGCGCGGGTATCGCTCAGCAGGGCTTCTTCAAATTCTTTAAGTCTCAACTCTTCCCGTCGGGTGTGCCGTGGCCGATTTACTTCCTCGTCACCCCGATTGAGGCTTTCTCAACTTTCGTAGTACGACCCGCCACCTTGATTATCCGTCTCCTAGCCAATATGATTTCTGGTCATATTCTGCTAGCTCTCACGTTCTTTGGTACTCATTACCTGTTCTTTTACGCTCAGGGTTACATTCAGGCGGTCGGCGCGCTGACTTTGCTTGCTTCCCTGTTTGTGATTGCGCTGGAGCTCCTGGTCGCCGTCGTTCAGGCTTATGTGTTTGCCATGTTGACATCTGTCTACATCCAACTGTCGGTTAGTGAACACTAACTGAAAACTACAGTAGGACCAAAGCGTCCTATCTTCTATTAGGAGGAAATAATATGACCGGTTCAATCGCTACCATTGGCTACGGCCTAGCGACTCTCGGCCCTGCAATCGGCATTGGTATGCTGGTGGCTAAGACTCAGGAGTCTTTGGCTCGTCAGCCTGAGGTGCGCGGCCCTCTGTTCACGAACATGATTCTTGCTATCGCCTTCGTTGAAGCACTTGGTCTGCTTGGTCTAGTTGCAGGTCTTATCTTCTAGTGTTGATGACCTTGGTACGCGCCGCCGCGGACGGCGCTACGCACAACCCGCTTCTGCCACACACCTATGACTTGGTGTGGGGTGTTGTAGCGTTCCTACCTTTCCTGTATGTGATGCTCCGGTATGTGATGCCGAAGTTTCGAACTGTTCTGGATGAGCGTTCGGAAACTATCCAGCAGGGGATTGATGAAGCCGAAGAGGCACGTGTTTCTCTAGCTCGAGCCCGTCAGGACGCTGAAGCAATCCGTGAAGAAGGACACCGTGAGGCGGCAGAAATTCGCACTCGGGCAAATGATGAGGCCAGTCGGATTATCGCTGAAGCTAAGCAGCAGGCAGTTTTGGAAGCGCAGCGCATTGATGAGGTCGCGCGCGCCCAGATTAACGCTGAGCGTGAGGCCGCATTGAAGAGTCTGCGCACCGATGTTGGCGGGCTGGCTACGGAATTGGCTGAAAAGATCGTCGGGGAACAGCTTCGCGATCAGGACCTGACGAACCGCGTGATTGATCGTTTCCTGGATGACCTTGAAAACGAACTGGCAATGCAGGAGGCATAATGCGTACAGCAAGCGCACAAGCACTAGAATCGGGGCGTAATACTCTGGATGCGAGCCTGCTCGGCGATCATTCGGCCGAACGCGTCGCCGAAGAGCTTTTTGCGCTTGCCGACGTCTTGAAAGAGGAAGGCTCTCTGCGTCGTTCCCTTTCTGACCCGTCTCGTACCGCAGAGGATAAGCAATCCCTAGCAGATCACTTGTTGGACGGAAAAGTCTTGGCACCTACACAAGCTGTGATGAAGACTCTGGTTGCGGCGCGTTGGTCAACCGAAAAGGATTTGATTCGAGCTCTGCAGGAGCTTGGAGTCGATGCGCTGATTGAGATGGCTCGACAGGCAGATCAATTGGTTGAGGTTCAGCATGAGCTGGGATTGATTCGTAATCTTCTGCGGGAGAACCGCGATTTGCGTATTGCGCTATCTCCAGCATCGCAACTTGACGCAGAGCAGCGTGTGGCTCTGGTCGGAAAAGTTCTTGCAGGGAAGGCTACTGCCTCCACCTTGCATCTGGTTAGCCGTCTGGTGTCGCATCCGCAGCATGCGTCCACGGTGGCGGCCTTGGATCAGGTAGCTTCACGGGTTGCTCATGCCCGCCAGAAGCGTTTGGTTCGCGTCACGTCTGCTACGCCGTTGTCTGAAGAGCAGCTCCAGCGTCTGCACAGTGTTTTAAGTAAAAAATATGGTCCAGTCAGTATTAATACTGCAGTCAACCCCGACTTTATTGGTGGTTTGCGCGTGCGGGTAGGCAGTGATGCCATTGACGGAACCCTACAGGCAAGCATCGCCGGCGTGAAGCAACGCTTGGGCGTGTGAGATAAGAAAAGAGTTGAAGGAAACTAACTATGGCTGACTTACACATTAGTCCCGAAGAAATCCGGGCTGCCCTTGATAGCTTCGTGGAGGATTATCAACCGCCGAAAGCGGTGACCGAGGAAGTTGGGCACGTAACCCTTGCGGCCGACGGTATTGCTCAAGTCGAAGGACTGCCTGGCACCATGGCGAATGAGCTACTGCGCTTCGAGGATGGAACCCTCGGCTTGGCAATGAACCTCGAGCCACGCGTGATTGGTGTCGTCGTGCTGGGCGACTTCACCGGTATCGAAGAAGGCCAGCGTGTCTACCGCACCGGCGAAGTTCTCTCGGTTCCCGTTGGTGATGGATACCTCGGGCGTGTAGTCGATCCGCTTGGTCGTCCAATTGACGGACGTGGTGAGATTGAAGATATTGAAGGGCGTCGTGTGCTTGAACTACAGGCGCCTGGTGTAATGGCTCGTAAGTCTGTGCATGAGCCTTTGCAGACTGGTCTAAAAGCTATTGACACTATGATTCCGATTGGCCGCGGACAGCGCCAGTTGATTATTGGTGACCGTCAGACCGGTAAAACTGCTATTGCTATTGACACCATCTTGAACCAGCGTGAAAACTGGCGTAGCGGCGACCCGAATAAGCAGGTTCGTTGCATTTACGTAGCCATCGGCCAGAAAGGCTCTACCATTGCTTCCGTGCGCGGCGCTTTGGAAGATGCCGGCGCAATGGAGTACACGACCATCGTGGCCTCTCCTGCCTCTGACCCGGCCGGCTTCAAATACTTGGCTCCCTACACTGGCTCTGCCATTGGACAGCACTGGATGTATGGTGGCAAGCATGTTCTGATTGTCTTTGATGACCTCTCCAAGCAGGCTGAAGCCTACCGTGCAGTATCTCTCCTGCTTCGTCGTCCACCGGGTCGCGAAGCTTACCCCGGTGACGTATTCTACTTGCACTCGCGTCTGCTGGAGCGTTGTGCGAAGCTTTCTGACGAGCTCGGTGGCGGTTCTATGACTGGCCTTCCGATTATTGAAACCAAAGCAAATGACGTCTCTGCCTATATTCCGACTAACGTAATTTCGATTACTGACGGTCAGATTTTCTTGCAGTCCGACTTGTTTAACTCTGACCAGCGTCCCGCTGTCGATGTCGGCGTTTCGGTTTCGCGTGTCGGTGGCGCAGCGCAGATTAAGGCAATGAAGCAGGTTGCCGGTACTTTGAAGCTGACTTTGGCTCAGTACCGCTCCATGGCTGCGTTCGCTATCTTCGCTTCGGACTTGGACTCCACTACCCGCCGCCAGTTGGCTCGTGGTGAGCGTTTGATGGAGCTACTCAAACAGCCGCAGTACTCTCCCTACAGCGTGGAAGATCAGGTTGCCTCTATCTGGGCGGGTACCAACGGCTACTTGGATGACGTAGCAGTCAGCGATGTGCGTCGCTTCGAGAAGGAAATGCTTTCCTACCTGCACTCCAATTACGACTTACTGGATACCATCCGTGATACCGGCAAGCTGGATGAGGATACCGAAAGCAAATTGCATGAGGCGCTTAAAGCCTTCGCCGGCACATTCCGCGGAGCGGTAGCAGAATCTGTCGACAGTGCCAGCGAGCCGGAAGCAGAAACCACTCGTGAAGAAATCGTTCGCGGCGGCGCAAAGGCCTGATAAATGGGTGGCAAACAGAGAATCTATAAGCAGAAGATTCGGTCGACTGAAACACTGAAGAAAGTGTTCCGGGCGATGGAACTCATTGCTGCTTCCCGGATTGGTAAAGCTAGAACGCTAGCCGACCAGTCCGGTCCTTTCGAGCGGGCAGTAACCCAAGCAGTAGCTGCGGTTGCTTTGCACACGGATTTCGATCATCCATTGACCCGTAATCGCGAGGACACCAACCGGGTTGCAGTGGTGTGCGTGACTTCTGATCGCGGCATGGCTGGCGCATATTCTGCTTCGGTTCTGCGGGCGACTGAACACCTGTTGGAAAGACTGCAGGAAGAAGGCAAAGAGCCTGTTCTGTACACCTCGGGTCGACGTGGAGCGAGTTTTTTCAAGTTCCGTAACCGTCCAGTAGAACGGATGTGGAGCGGTGAGTCTGATGCTCCTTCAAAGCGTATGGCTTCCGAGATTGCAGATGAGATTCTCGAGCGTTTCTTGGACCCGGATTCTGATTCAGCGGTCTCCGAAGTGCATCTTGTATTCACGCGGTTCCAAAATATGGTGAAACAGAATGTTGAGGTCCGTCAGGTGCTGCCGTTGACTGTGGTGGATTCTGGCTCGGCTCCAATTTCTAACGAGAATGACGGGGACTCAAACCCTGAACCGCTCTATGAGTTTGATCCATCTCCAGAAGCAGTTTTGGATCAGATTCTCCCTCTCTATATTTTTACCCGCGTAAACAACGCGCTCTTGCAGGCTGCTACTTCAGAGCTGGCGAGCCGTCAGCGCGCCATGCACACTGCTACTGACAATGCTCAGGAACTTATTACTAACTACACTCGCTTGGCAAATACGGCTCGCCAGGCGGAAATCACGCAGGAAATCAGCGAAATCGTCTCTGGTGCAGACGCACTGAGCGCCGCTAAGGAATGAGGAATCAAATGACTACGAAAGATCAGAATGCCGGCGTCGGTCGGATCGCGAGTGTGATTGGCCCCGTCGTTGACATCGAATTTCCGCCGGATCAGATTCCGCAGATGTACAACGCCCTCGAGATCGAGGTTGATCTGGAGACAGAGGACGGTGGCAAGAAGACCTCAAAGATTACTCTCGAGGTCGCACAGTACTTGGGCGATAATATGGTGCGTGCGATTTCGCTGAAGCCGACTGATGGTATGGTGCGCGGTGCGCGCGTGCGTGACACTGGTGCTCCCATTTCAGTCCCGGTTGGTGACGTAACCAAGGGCCACGTTTTCAACGTGACTGGTGAGGTGCTAAACCTGAAGGAAGGCGAGACCCTAGAGATTACTGAGCGTTGGCCGATTCACCGTCAGCCCCCGAACTTTGACCAGCTTGAGTCGAAGACCAAGATGTTTGAAACCGGTATTAAGGTTATCGACTTGTTGACCCCCTACGTTCAGGGTGGCAAGATTGGTCTGTTCGGCGGCGCCGGTGTTGGTAAGACAGTTCTGATTCAGGAAATGATTCAGCGCGTGGCTCAAGACCATGGTGGCGTTTCTGTATTCGCCGGTGTGGGTGAACGTACTCGTGAAGGTAATGACCTAATCGTCGAGATGGAAGAAGCCGGCGTGTTCGATAAGACCGCGCTCGTTTTCGGTCAGATGGATGAGCCGCCGGGCACTCGTCTACGCGTGGCATTGTCAGCTTTGACCATGGCCGAGTACTTCCGTGATGTGCAGAACCAGGACGTATTGTTGTTCATCGACAATATCTTCCGTTTTACTCAGGCTGGCTCTGAGGTTTCCACTTTGCTGGGCCGTATGCCCTCAGCGGTGGGATATCAGCCCAACTTGGCAGATGAAATGGGTCTACTGCAGGAGCGGATTACTTCAGCTGGCGGTCACTCGATTACATCACTGCAGGCCATCTATGTTCCGGCGGATGACTACACTGACCCGGCTCCGGCTACTACCTTCGCCCACTTGGATGCGACCACGGAATTGAACCGTGAAATCGCTTCCCGAGGCCTGTACCCAGCTGTGGATCCGTTGACTTCTTCTTCGCGTATTCTTGATCCCGCTTACGTGGGTGAAACGCACTATCAGGTTGCTACCCGCGTTAAGTCGATTTTGCAGAAAAATAAAGAACTCCAAGACATCATCGCAATTTTGGGTGTTGATGAACTTTCTGAAGAGGATAAGGTCACTGTGGCCCGTGCCCGTAGGATTGAGCAGTTCCTCTCTCAGAACACCTACATGGCTGAGAAGTTTACTGGCGTTCCCGGCTCGACTGTGCCGCTGGAAGAAACCATTGAAGCCTTCCGCCGCATTGCCGATGGCGAATATGATCATGTTGCAGAACAGGCCTTCTACAATATCGGTGGCATTGAGGACCTCGAGAACAACTGGAAGCGTCTTCAGGCTGAGGACGAGGGCAACTGATTATGGCGATGACCGTGTCAGTGGTGACCCGCACCGAAACGCTCTATTCCGGTTCCGGCAGTATGGTTGTACTTCCGGCTGAAACCGGTGAGCTTGGTGTGCTTTCAGGTCACGAGCCCCTGATTGGAGTACTGGGATCAGGTAGCGTCCGAATTACCGACGATGGTCAGGTCCATAAGTTCGTGGTTGCAGGCGGTATTTTCTCTATTGACTCCGACGTCGTCACGGTTGCCGCGCATAGCGGCAGTGTTGCTGGGGCGTAAAAGCATGGAAGGGGCACTCTGGTTCTTTGCGACCGTTGGCGTTCTTTCAAGCTTGGCGATTATTGTTGGGTTAATCCTGCTGTACTTTTATCGAGTGCGAATGATTGCCCGACGAGTTGGCTCATTTGAACTGGCTCTTCATTTAGAAGGGGAGAGCCAGTGGACCAGCGGTATCGGTCTATACTCAACAGATTCTTTAGAGTGGCATCGCACGGTTTCTCTCTCGTTGCGCCCCAAATATCGTTTCCGACGTGGCACCATGTTGTTCTCAGATTTGGTTCGCCGTGAAGGCTCTGATGTCGTCGAGGTGCGTGTAGTAGATCCGCAAGGCGTTCGCTGGTTAGCGATGCATGAGTCTTCCTATCGGGGACTGGTCTCTTGGGTTGATTCAGCCCCTCCGGTTGCCGATGATATTTTTGCTGATTCCCCTTTCCCCAGCTAAACCTAGCTAAAACCGAAACTACTGTAGAAGGGCTATCTTTCTTTCATGCGTATTGTGATTGCCGAATGCTCCGTCGACTACTCTGGGCGCCTAACTGCGCACCTAGATCGCGCGCCTCGGGTCCTGATGGCAAAAGCGGACGGTTCACTTCTAGTTCATTCTGATGGAGGCTCCTACAAGCCGCTGAACTGGATGAGCGCACCCTGCCGTTTAACGGTGAGTGAGCCATCACCTGAACAGAGTGAACTTGGGGCTAAAGAGATCTGGGAAGTTAGAGCTCAAAAAAGTGATGACCGTTTGTTAATCACCATCTTTGAGGTGTTTTCCGAAATCTCCTACCAGCTGGGTGAGGACCCAGGCCTAGAAAAAGATGGGGTGGAAGCGCACCTGCAAGCACTATTAGCAGCCCAGCCGGAGGTACTTGGCAAAGGCTTAACCCTCGTGCGTAGAGAGTATCCAACCCCGATTGGTCCGGTGGATTTAATGCTACGCAATAGCGAGGGTGATGCAGTAATCGCCGAGGTCAAACGTGTGGGAGGTATCGAGGGTGTCGAACAGCTCACCAGATACCTGGAAATGTTGGGTCGCGACCCGCTCCTGAAGAACCTCACCGGACTATATGTGGCGCAAACTATCAAGCCCCAAGCGCGAGTCCTAGCTGAGGATAGAGGAATCCAGTGCATAGTCGTTGACTATGATGCTCTGCGCGGTTTTGACGACGTACAATCACGATTGTTCTAATGACAATGAGTGCGCAAAAGTGACATAATGGAGTCATGAGTGAACAAATTATTTTACGTGGTTCTGTAGTTACTCCCGATGCCGTCATCGAAGATGGCGTCGTTTCATTTGTTGGCGACACCCTAACTTTCGTTGGTCCCGCTGCTGAAGCTTCTTTTGATTTGTCCGGCGCTGAGACAATCGACGGTTATATTCTTCCTGGCTTAGTTGATGTACACTGCCATGGCGGTGGTGGAGCATCATTCCCGGATGCGGAAACTCATGACGACGTACGTACGGCGGTAATGGAACACCGTCGCCACGGCACTACCACTATGGTGGGTTCCTGCGTTACGGCTGCTCCCGATGTCCTGAAACGTCGTGCACAGCTGATGGCGGACGTGTGCGATGAGGGCGAGCTCGCCGGTATCCACTTTGAAGGCCCCTTTGTTTCTAAAGAGCGTTGCGGAGCTCAGGATCCCCGCTTCATCATTGATCCAGACCCCCAGCTCACCAAGGAACTCATCGAAGCTGGTCGCGGCCACGTTAAAACCATGACTATTGCCCCTGAGAAACCTAATATTTTGGGTCGAGAGGGCGTGAATGGGGTGCTGATATCTGGCCGCGCATTACCTTCTTTTGGACACAGCGATTCAGCACCCGAGGATGCCCGCGCCGCGCTTGAGGATGCTCGCCAGTTGTTGGACAATGAGCCGAACCGCTTGAGTGGGCGTGCTACCATCACCCACTTGTTCAACGGTATGCGGCCGATTCACCACCGCGATCCAGGGCCAATCATGGAGTTCATTGCTGACGCCACTAAAGGCGGAGCGATTGTTGAAATGATTGGAGATGGCATCCATCTGAACTTCAATATTATTCGCGATGTCTATGAACTGGTCGGACGTGAGAACATGGTGTTCGTAACCGACGCTATGGCAGCTGCAGGCATGGCTGACGGCGAATATGTGCTCGGACCGCAGGCAGTGCGAGTGAAGGATGGTGTCGCTCGACTCGCAGGAGGTGACTCCATTGCGGGAGGTACCTCCCACCTGATGGATCAGGTAAAGAAACTTGTTGATTTTGGGATGCCAATCGTCGACATGGTTTACTGCGCTTCTGTGCAGGGCGCAGCAATCCTCAATGATGGCACGATTGGTTCGCTTACCGTTGGGAAGCGGGCTGATCTAGTTGTGACCACCCCCGAACTGGATTGCGTGAAGGTGTACCGGCGCGGTCAGCTGGTTAAGTAACACCGCAGACTAATTATTTTGCCTGACTATGCCTAAACGGCGTCATTCGAAGAAACGAGACTACTCGGCGGGGCATCGCCCCCTCGATATGAATCGGATAGCTAGTATCCCCGTCACTCAACGTGGACCAGATGGCAGACCATATACGGTTCGCCGTATCAGTGCCGCTGTCAAGGATTACACTTGTCCTGCCTGCGGTCAGATTGTGCCTACTGGATCCGCTCATGTGGTGGCCTGGCCAAATGATTCTTTGTTTGGGCCGGAAGCCGATTTAGCGCAACGTCGGCACTGGCACACGCACTGCTGGGATCGTGGGCTTCGGCCACTATATTAGCGGCTGATTACATCCAAATAAGACGGAAAAAGAGGCGGTTATATGAACCTGAAATACCAAATTTGGAATCATGACACCGCTGCCAAAACGGCTGTTCTGGCAGTACCTGCATTTCCTCTCACCGGCGACGAATGGGAAGAAGTAGCGAAGCTTCTCAAGATGCCGTTTGTTGCCTTTAACCATCCTGGGATTGGATCGGGTGTGCCAGGGTTTCCTGCCACTCCAGATAACTATGCTGATGATGCTATAGCAACGGCGAAAGAGTTAGGATTCGAAGCGGTTATCATGGCCGGTAACTCCATGGGCGGTTACGTCTCACAAGCTGGTGCGATTCGTCACTCAGAATACGTTCGCGGACTGGTCTTGGCAGGTACTAAGGCTGGGGCTGACGCCGAGTCCGTACGACTTGGACGCATGCAGCTGATTGAAGAAATCTGGAAGAGCGGAAGCTTAGCCAAGGTCTTTTCCGCTCTGGACGCGCTTGTTGCGCCGGAATTTGCTGAGTCAAATCCAGAAACCATGAGTTTGCTGCACGAATGGGCGGCTAACACCAGTCCCGTCGGGGTGCGTTGGTGTCAAAATCTGATCGCTAACCGATTGGACCGGCATAACGAACTAGCTACACTACGTCTATCTGCCGCTGTTATTTACGGAGTGCATGACAGCGCAGCTACATTGCAAGACGCTCAGCAGATGGCGCAAGCTCTCAGAACAGAGCTGATTACGACACAGCGCAGTGGCCACCTAATCCCAGTTGAGGAGCCCGACTTGGTTGCAGATGCGATTCAAAAGGTTTATCAGACGGCATTTTGACCGCAAATTGGTTGTGGGGTGGATGAAACAAGCATCCACCCCACAACCGATTGAAGCTAGCTAGTTTTCGTCCGGAGCCGGAGGATAGTTATCCGAAAACTCTGGCTGTTCGATCTGTTCAACCGGTTCCGGTGCTACGATTTCATCGAGTGCTCCTACACTCTCAACCTTCGGCTCTGTCCCTGTCTCAATCGAGCCACTTTCGGTGTCACCGTTGTCCGCGGGCTGGGATGCTTCCTCGGCCCCCATCGAGTCGGGAGCCGCAGGGAAGTCAGCAATGGAAGGAACCGCTCCCAGCAAGCCTCGCATGCTCTCAATATAAGTGGTAAGTGCATGACGCTGTTTCTCCAGCCGGTCTACTTCGGCGTGGGCACGGCTCAGCTCTTGCTCTGCGTCAGCCTGGGCATTTTGGCGAATAGTATGAGCTTCAGCTTCAGCTGCGGCAATCGTCGCATCAGCGCTCTGTCGGGCCTCATCCTCGCGGCGGCGAACCAAAGCATCAGTATCAGTCATCAGCTTTTCAGAGCGGGCCAGTGCCTCAGTCAACTGCTGCTCAGCGTCATCCACCTGAGCTTTAGCTGCCTCAATCAGCTCACTCATTTCACTTTGGGCTTTCTGTAAGGCGCGGGCGTCAGCTTCGCGTGCTTCAGTGCGCTGGGTAGCAATCTCCAACTCTGCCTCATGATGCATCTGATTAATCTGATTGCGCATGGCTTCGGCTCCATCACGGGCTTCACGGGTAATCAAATCAGCTTCCGTCCGGGCGGAATTCAAGGTGGCCTCAGCCTCCTGCTGAGCGGATTCCCGCAAAGCTGAACTCTCCTGCTGGGCTGCTGTGCGCATTTGCTCCGCATCTGATCGGGCCGTGGAACGCATCTGCGCTGCCGCCTTCTCAGCTTCCACGCGAGTCGCCACCGCTTCCTTTTCAGTTTGTGCACGCAACAGTTCAGTCTCGCGTTGGGCCGCAGACCGTAGGTTGTTTACCTCCGTATGGGTCTGTGCCCGAATTGCTGAGATTTCACGTTCAGCAGCGGCCATCAATTCTTCCGCGTGATTTTGTGCGTTAGCCAGAGTAGTTTCAGCTTCCTCATTGGCTCGGTTAGTAATATCGGTGGCTTCCCGGCGGGCACGATTGAGCTGGGTTTGTGTTTCCTCATCCGTCTGCTTCCGAATGCGTTCCGCATTAGCCTCTGCGGTGCCAGTAAGATGCGCGGCTTGACGCTGGGCGGTGTCAATAGTCTGGGCGGCCTGATCCTGGGCGTTTTTTAATAGTTCCTCAATCCGAGTGCCTACTCCTGAATAGCTAGGGGTTCCCGTCTGCTGTTGGTGTTGCAGTTGTGTGAGCTGCTCAGAGAGTTTTTGTGCACGATTAGACAATTCTGCCTTTTCTGCTTGCAAACGGTGCAAATCTGCTTGGAGAGAACCGACTAGGTTATCCACCGCTACGCGGTCGTAACCGCGCATAACAACAGGTAATTCCTGAGATTCAGGGGACACAATTTGCTCCTTCAAAGTTGCTGAGAATGCAGTTATATCGCATTACTAATGGTCTCAAGTTTAATAGAATAGGCAGAGGAACATGCCCACTTGGGCATGCGCGCCGCGAAACACAGTAAAATCACGGTATTCTATAGGAATATGGAGTTTCGGAATGCAGCATTTCTCAAATGTTCAATCCGAAACAAGCATAAAGCGTATGCAAGATGAGGAGAGCACATTGAAGTTTGACCTAAAGAAGGACTGGCTTGCCACGTTAATCGGGGCGATTGGTCTGGTTCTACTGATTGTGGGAATACTTGGTGCAACCGTTTTTCGTCCTGCAGATACCGTGACTGCATCAGCGACAACTACTGCTCCAGCGAAGGCTGTCTTTACGCGTGGGGGAGTGCTGGGTCTGTTCAAGACCCCGGTAACTATTACAGCTAAAACTGAAGGCAATGAGAAACTCACTATGGTGGTGGGGCGTTCCTATGATGTCGCGGCTTTTGCCGCTAGTTTGAATGCTGCCGAGGTTAAAGGATTAACCACTTGGGAGAATCTGGAGCTAGCTGCTCCTGCGACAGTGAACAACAACATCACTCCTGAGCCGGTAAAAGTCTCTGAATCTGACCTGTGGAACCAAACCGTTTTAGGCAATGGTGAGGTCGTTTTAACCCTGGAAGATCTTTCAGAGGATCTCTCCGTAATAATTGTTTCCGAGGATAAAGAACTGCGATACACCATTACGTTGAGCTGGCCGTATCGCGCAGTCACCTACTGGCAGTGGGTGGTTCTCGGTTTTGGGATCGCCCTGCTGATTGCTGCTGGTCTTGTGCTCTGGTGGATGAGACGAAATAGTAGGGAAAACGAAGAGTCTAAGTCTGAAACCGAAATTCAGATTCCAGTGGCCCCTGAGGCTGATTCCCGACTTGAAAAATCTCCATCTCTCACGCAAGAACTGACGTCTGCCGAGACTGAGTTACCTGTGGTGGAAGAGGTTATAATCAAACTTGATGACGCCCCGGCTAATGAAGCCCCGGCTGAACCGGAGATGGATAGCAACGAGACTGAATCTGATGGTGAGGCTGTAGCAGATGATGCAGCTGCTACTGAGGCAGAATCTAAGACGGAAGAGTCCCTCGAAGAGGCGGAAGTTAGCGAATCCGGAACGGAGGAAACCGCTACAGCAGTGGAGCCAGAACCTCAGCCGGGAGAAGAAAGAGCAAGCGAACAGCCCGCGGCTGAGCTTGAGAACATTGAGACTACGGAGTCTGGCAGCATTATCGCAATTACCACCGCCACCGGGCAGATTCGTCTTCCTAGCCGTGGCGCCTTGCGTACGGCTCGTGAACGTGGCGAAGCTAAGATGGAAATCGATGGCGTGGTCTATGAGACTGGTGTAATTCCAGCCGTGCATGTGGAAAAGGGCGAGGAAGACGCTGTTGAACCACTCCAGGTTCCGGAGGATTCATCGGCTGAAGTAGAGAAAATGATTAACGAAGCTAAGGCGGCCGGGCAAAATACCGGGGTTAGACCAGGCGAAAGTCTTTGGGAACGTCTACGGCGCTACCGCGGGGGATCTTCAACCAATCAGAGTGAGTCGGAAGGGGACGGTAATGCGTAATTATGCGCTACGCCGGGTGGTAATCAGTCTGTTTGCTGCCGGCTCTCTATTGTTGACTGCTTGTTCTGCTACTATTCCAACCCCTGTGGTTGATGAAAGTCGAAAAGGTAATATCAACGAAACCCGACTAGTTTCCGTACTAGATCACACAGAAGCCACAATGCGGATGAGTGCAGAGGAAAAGAGCCCGGCACCGCTGAACAGTCGTTTCGCCAATCTAGGTTTGCGGATGCGCTCAGCTGAACTAGCAATCGCGACCGCGAATAATCAGGAGCTTCTTCCCATAGATCTAAGCACCGCGCAGGCGACCGCCAGTCAGGGCAGCTCATGGCCCCGAGCCTTCTTCAACGTCTCTGAGATTACTGAGGGGAAAGCCCCTGTGGTTAGCGTTTTCCGGCAAGAACAGGCCACTGAAAACTACCATTTGAATTATTGGGCTTCTTTGCTGCCGGGCGCGAAATGGCCCAGTACTGCCCGTCTTGAATCAGGTGCTCCCTTGCTTCCTGATACCGCCACCGGGCTGGTGTTATCTCCACGGGATGCCTTAGGTGCCTATGTCAAATTGATTAACGACCCCAATAATGAAGCCAAAGACTTATTCGAGTCAGATCCTTTTATGGAGCACCTGCGTAGTTACATGAGTGAATGGCAGTCCAAAGTCTCTGAAATTGCAGATGCGAGCATGAGCGCCACCGCGGAAGAACCATTGATTACTACACTGGGACTTGAAAATGAAGGCGCATTGATGGCTGGTGGAATCAGCTATGACATCACCAGCACGGTGAAACTAGAAGGGTCTAGCATTACACTTACTGGACCGATTCAAGCGCTGATGGGAGACAATAAGGAGGTAACTGGTCGCCTCGTTTCCAAGCGTGCTGTGTCCCTAATCATGGTTATCCCCAAGGCTGACTCTGGTGAGAAGATTCGCGTAATCGGAGCACATGTCACTCCACTTTCAGTCAGCAGTCAAAGCTGGGCTGATTTACATCCCGGTGGATGATGAAGATTTTGAAGATTTGCCTTGAGAAAAGAGAATGAGAAATAGTATGTCACAATCAGCTAGTATGCCGTCAACCTATGGGGCGATAGATCTTTCAAAAATCTCCGGCGGAAATAATCCCCCTACTTCTTCGCCGGCTACCCCAGGTACCGAGTACCGTGTGGTGGTAGATGCCAAAGTCGCTGAATGGCCCCAGCTATCAGAGCTATCCACTCAGGTTCCGGTCGTGGTGGAATTCCTTTCCGCAGAAGATCAAGACTCTGCCCAGCTAGCTCCGTTGCTCCAGGAAGCTGTGGAGGCGCAGCAGGGAAGGATTTTGCTTGCTCGCGTTGATGCTCAGGTGGAAACGCAGCTGGTACAGGCTTTCCAGGTTTCCCGCACCCCCGCAGTCTACGCACTTGTAAATGGGCGTCCCCTGCCCATGTTCGAAGGTATAGTCACCCGGACCGTAATTAATCAGGTGCTCACCCAGCTGCTAGAAGTATCTAAGCAAGCCGGAATCACCGGTGTTCTAGATCCCGTTCCGGTAGTAGATGAGTCGGGAACTCCCGAAGCTCCAGCAGAATACCAGGCAGCTTTAGAGGCCCGTGAGCGTGGAGCCGCGGAAGAGGAAGCTGCAGCATGGAAGAAGGTCTTGGCACAGTATCCCGCAGATAAAATCGCTCAACAAAACCTTGCTGAAGCACAAATGCGAGCCCGCTTGCAGAAACTAGATGCAGAGAAACTAAGCAGTCTTGATGAAGCTGATCTGCTGTTTGCCCGTGGTGAGGTGGAAGCATCCTTCACCATGCTCTTAGATATTGTTGCTGAAAGCGATGAGGACAGAGAGGCAGCCCGTGAACGCCTACTAGAGAAGTTCACGGTGCTCGGCCCTAAACATGAACAGGTTCAAAAAGCCCGCGCCAAACTGGCAAGCCTACTATTCTAAACAGTCTGACAAGAAAAATAATGCGGCAGGAGAGAACTTCTCCTGCCGCATTACTAGTTAATCACGGTGCGGGGCTAGCCACAGGGCACCTAGCGGAGGAATCCGCAGGCTGACCGAATACTGGCGGCCATTCCACGGCACTTCCTCGCCCTCAACCAAGCCCATATTGCCCACACCAGAGCCGCCATAGTCAACGCTGTCAGTGTTCAAAATCTCATCCCACTGCCCGCCGAAGGGAAGCCCGACCCGGTAATTCTCATGTGGGTTACC
Source organism: Boudabousia marimammalium (assembly GCF_001936115.1). GTDB lineage: Bacteria > Actinomycetota > Actinomycetes > Actinomycetales > Actinomycetaceae > Boudabousia > Boudabousia marimammalium. The sequence goes on along the minus strand of NZ_MPDM01000002.1, from coordinate 51,629 downwards.
AGCAAAGTTAGCGATACAAACCACTACGTCCTCGGGGTCGTAACCGCGGCGAATATAGCTAATCAGATTAGCATTCGAATCGGAGGCATCAATCCACTCGAAGCCCTCGTGTCCGTCACGCCAGAACGCTGGAATGGTCCTATAGAGATGGTTAAGTTCACGAACACAGTCATGCAGTCCGCGATGCAGGGGACTTTCCAGCAGACCCCAATCCAAAGACCAGTCCTGGTTCCATTCCCCTTCTCCACCCAGTTCTTGGCCCATAAACAATAGCTGTTTGCCCGGATGTGACCATTGGTAGGCGTAGAGCAGTCGCGCGCCAGCAATCTTTTGCCACTGGTCTCCGGGCATCTTGGAGACCACAGAGCCCTTGCCGTGAACGACTTCGTCGTGACTGATAGGGAGAACGAAATTCTCTGAGAATGCGTATACCAACGAGAAAGTCAGTTCCCCATGATGCCACTTGCGGTTTACCGGATCTTCTGAGATGTAGCGTAATGTGTCGTTCATCCAGCCCATATTCCACTTCATACCGAAGCCTAGTCCACCAAATTCTGTGGGGGTTGTTACCCCAGGCCATGCGGTGGATTCTTCAGCAATCATCATGATACCGGGGTTACGGCGATAGGCAGTTGCGTTGGTCTCTTGGAGGAACTCGATTGCCTCCAGGTTTTCCCGGCCGCCAAACATATTGGGTTCCCACTGGCCATTTTCGCGTGAGTAATCCAAGTAAAGCATGGAGGCTACAGCATCGACGCGGAGACCATCAATATGGAACTCTTCTAACCAGTACAGCGCATTCGCAACCAAGAAGTTCTTGACTTCACGGCGTCCGAAGTTGAAAACGTAGGTTCCCCAGTCAGGATGCTCGCCGCGGAGAGGATTTGGGTCCTCGTAGAGGGGCGTACCATCGAAACGAGCCAAGGCCCATTCATCTTTCGGGAAATGTGCGGGAACCCAGTCGAGGATGACTCCAATGCCAGCTTGGTGCAGGCGATCAACCAAATATCTGAAATCATCGGGAGTGCCGTAACGAGATGACGGGGCATAGTAGGAAGTTACCTGGTAACCCCAAGAGCCACCGAAGGGATGCTCCGCGACCGGCATGAACTCAACATGCGTGTAGCCCATATCAGTGACGTATTCGACCAGCTCGTCTGCTAGACCACGGTAGCCCAGTCCTTGTTTCCAAGAACCGGCATGTACCTCATAGACAGAAACTGGTCCTGCCTGCGGGTTCTGATGCGCACGCTGATCCATCCACTCCGCATCCATCCACTCATGGTGATTCTTTGTCACCACTGAAGTAGTTGCCGGCGGAATCTCGGTAGCCCGTGCCATCGGATCAGCCTTCTGACGCCAGCTTCCATCCGGAGCTTGAATCTCGTACTTGTAGCGAGCTCCCACGCCAACGCCAGGAATAAAGATCTCCCAAACACCGGTGGATCCCAGTTCGCGCATTGCGTTGACGCGACCATCCCAGTAGTTGAAGTCGCCGACGACCCTGACTGCCTGCGCAGCCGGCGCCCAGACCGCGAAGGAAACGCCCTCGACCACTCCCATGGGGCCGGTGAAGGAACGAACATGAGAACCTAGCACCCGCCAAAGCTCCTCGTGGCGGCCCTCATTAATCAGGTACTGGTCCATCTCTCCCAAAGTAGGAAGGAAGCGGTAAGGGTCATCTACCGTGCTGGTCTCGCCAGCGTAGGTTACCTGGATGCGGTAATCGACCACCTCATGTTCGGGCAACTCGGCCTCCCAGATGCCGTTAAAAACATGGGTTGCTGCGATTTTTTCCTTCCCAGTGACAATCTGTACGGCCTCTGCCAAGGGTCTGAGGGTGCGAATCGTCAAGCCATTCTCATGCGGATGAGCGCCGAGAATCGAGTGCGGGTCATAGTAGTGTCCGTTAGATACGGCGGATAGAACGTCGAGGTGGATATCGGAGATACTCATGTTATTGCTCTTTCAAATCTGTCAAAGGTTTAGGTGATTTATCGGGTAGACATCATTGTCAAACTCAAAGCGGCATCACCTCAAATACGTGCGCGACTCTTTCGCTGGGATCAAGTTTCACGTAATTGTAATCGGACCATGTGTAGGTTTGCCCATCCAACATGTCACGGACCCGATACTGGCCGTAGGCTAGCTCCACACCGAGCAAAGCAGGATCAACTCCAACCATGGATTCACGTACCTCATGCGGGTCCAAATTCACGACCACAATAACTGCATCCGGTTTGCCTGAAGCAGAGTGACGGCCGGGAAGATGCTTGACAAAGGCAATGACATCATCCGAGGAGGAGTCGCAAATAGTCAAACCCCGTAGCTGTTGCAGCGCCTCATGTGAGGAACGGGCGAGGTTCAGATTCTTCAGCAGTTCCGCAATTCCGTATTGTTCTGCTTGAGACCAATCACGAGGACGGTACTCATATTTTTCATTGTTGTTTTGCTCTTCAAAGCCGGGACGAGGATCAGATTCAACCAGTTCATAACCCGAATAGATACCCCAGGTCGGAGAACCGGTGGCGGCCAGGACAGCTCGAATAGCGAAGGCGTTGCGTCCCCCGTCGGTCATCTGAGGGGTTAGGATATCGTGCGTGGTAGGCCAGAAAGCCGGGCGCATCAAATGGTCAGTCTGCTGGGCCAGCTCCAAGAAGTAGTCTTGCAGCTCAGTCTTGCTGGTACGCCATGTGAAGTAAGTGTAGGACTGGTGGAAACCGATAGCGCCGAGGGTGCGCATCATCGCCGGTTTGGTGAAAGCTTCAGCTAGGAAGAGCACTTCCGGGTGGCTTTGACGCATCTCATGCAGTAATCGCTGCCAAAAGATCAGCGGTTTGGTATGCGGATTATCTACTCGGAAGATGGTGACACCTTGCTCGACCCACTTTTCGACTACCTCGCGAATCGCATGATAGATTCCTTCTGGATCATTATCGAAGTTGAGTGGGTAGATATCCTGATACTTCTTCGGAGGATTCTCAGCGTAGGCAATGGTGCCGTCAACGCGCGTGGTGAACCATTCCGGGTGCTCTTTCACCCACGGATGATCAGGAGAGCATTGGAGAGCTAGGTCAAGAGCGATCTCAAGGCCATGCTCTTTCGCGGCTTCAACTAAAGCAGCAAAGTCTTCCCAGGTGCCTAGGTCAGGATGCAAGGCGTCGTGCCCACCTTCGGGAGCACCGATCCCATAGGGGCTACCCGGGTCATTTGGGCCAGCATTCAGGGTATTGTTCTTACCCTTTCTATACTGCGTTCCAATCGGATGAATCGGGGTCAAGTAAAGGACATCGAATCCCATCTCAGAGATTCTATCGAGGTCCTTAATAGTTTCGCGGAAGGTACCTGAAGTCCAGGTGCCATCAGGGTTCATTTCTGCTCCAATAGAGCGCGGGAAAATCTCATACCAAGAGCCGGTGAGAGCTTTGCGGCGGTCAACATTGAGCGGGAACTTTCGAGTCGTATCCGCCAAGTCACGTAGCGGGGAGCTACCGAAAATTTTCCTAGTCAGTGAGCTAAGCCCAGCTGAAATACGCTCTTGAGGGGTTTTCTGGCGGTCACGCAGAATGGCTGCTGTATTGAGTAGATGCTCCTGTGCTTCTTGGTTGGGGGGTTGTCCCTGAACTTTTGTGCTGGGCGGATATGGTTTTGCAGCGCCCTCGGCAGCTCGCTCCATCAGTTGTGCGCCTTCTTCGCACATGAGTTCTATGTCGGTACCAGCACTAACCTTAATGGAGGCATCGTGTGCCCAAGTCGCATAGGGGTCGGCCCAAGACTCAATGTGGAAGGTATATGTGCCCGGGAGAGCTGCCCGAAGCCACCCTTCGTAGCGGTTCAAGCCGGGGGCGATATCGCGCATGGGGGAGCGCATTACTTCTGTGCCAGCGATATCGCACAGCACCGCCTCTACACCGAAGGCGTCATGTCCTTCACGGAAGACAGTAGCCCGCACCGGAAACGCCTCGCCCTCACAAGCTTTGGCTGGCCAAGTGCCATCTTCGATCACCGGAAATACCTCAGTTACCGGGATTCTAGTGATGGGGCTGGGCTGAGGGAGCGCGGCAGGCCGAGTAGCTGTCTTGCTACGTTTAGGCGGCTGCGGCGTCTCCTTCGCAGTACGACTTGAAACAGCTGACGGATCACTTGAATCGCGTAGCTGCCGAGGTGGGCGGGGACGTCGAGATGCGTTCTTTTTATTCACCCCTTAAGGATAATACGAATTCCATCCTAATGTGACGGGACTCTCTTTCATGCTTGAATTGTAATCAAGAAAATGGGCGGGTTAATCTAATCTGCTCGATTAAGCTGCCCATTTGAGAAGGCTGTAAGCTACTGTTTTTGACTAGTAGTTCATATTCATGGCCTGCCGAACTTCATTGAGCTTTCGTTCAGCCTGCTCGTTGGCTCGCCCATTTCCTTCACGCAGGACCTGCCAGAGGTAATCCTGCTGGTCTTCCAGTTCTGCGCGACGGGCCCGAATCGGTTCCAGCATGCCGTTGACCGCGTCAATTACGTGCATCTTCAAAGCGCCCGCGCCCTTATCACCAATCGACTCAGCGATGGCTACGGGATCTTCACCGGTAGCAGCTGAAGCCATCTGCAAAAGATTAGCCACCTGGGGGCGACGTTCGGGTTCAAAAGTAATTAGACGCTCGCCATCAGTGACTGCCTTCTTTAAACGCTTGGCGGTCTCATCTGCGCTCATGCGCAACTCAATGGTGTTGCCGCGAGACTTACTCATTTTCTCACCGTCAGTGCCCAACAGGGTCATGATGTTAGAGAGTAAACCTTCGGGGCGACGGAAGACCGGCTGATCTTTCTGGGCGCGCCCGTATCGTTTGTCGAAACGCTGGGCGATGAGGCGAGTTTGTTCGATGTGAGGAAGCTGGTCTTTACCTACCGGAACCAGGTTTGCATCGCAGAACAAGATATCAGCAGCTTGGTGTACAGGGTACGTAAGCAGCAGGCCAGAGAGCGCGCGCCCATCGGTCGCCTCAAACTCTGCTTTAACTGTGGGGTTGCGGTGTAACTCTGCTTCCGTGACTAGGGAAAGGAATGGGAGCATTAGCTGGTTCAGTGCCGGAATCTGGGAGTGTGCGAAGATAGTAGATTTCTTCGGGTCGATCCCACACGCCAAGTAGTCAGTGAGGAGAGAGAGTACGCGCTCTTTGATGGGGCCAACCCCGTCACGATCGGTGATTACCTGATAGTCAGCGATGATTATCCAAGTTTCAACGCCTTGGTTTTGGAGTCGTACACGGTTTTTCAAAGTGCCTAGGTAGTGTCCTAAGTGGAGATGTCCAGTGGGCCTATCTCCGGTGAGGACCCGGAACTTCTCAGGGTTCTCAAGGAGCGACTTTTCGATTTCAGCTGAACGCTCCATGCTTCTGGCAAGAGAAGCGTCAGTCATAGTTTCTGCAATAGTGTCGTGGTTACTCATGGAACTATCCTAACGGTCTTTCTTAACAAAAGAGAATCAAAGCTACTGCACTGGTCCTTCCGAAATCAGCACAGTAATTGAAAGGGGTTCAACCGGTAGTGTTTTACCGGCGTAGGTGACGTAAGTGTCGTCAAGATCGATGCTGCCGGGGGCAAATCCGCCATCTTGTGGGGTGGTCCAGGAGGAATCCCAGACCATTCGGTACAGCTTGCCTGAAGGCAAGGCGAGTTTCACGGTAGCTTCATTCAAGGTGCCATTGACAATCATCAACATGTCATGATGAGGATTGGAGCAGGAGCACCGATGCATTTGGAGAAGGCGATTGGCTGGGTTATTCCAATCCGCTGCTCCTTCCATTGGGTGCGCTAAAGCGTCAAACCAAGCAACGTCAGGATGATCAAGTTCTGGTATCCATGGCTTACCGATAGCAAACTGCTCAGGTCTCATAACCCGATAGTGGGAGCGTAGCTTGAGAAGGTGCTTAACCATGGAATGGAGATTGCCCTGCCAGTCTTCCCAGTCCCAGTCCAGCCAAGAAATCTCATTGTCTTGGCAGTAGGCATTATTGTTTCCGCGCTGAGTTCGTCCGAATTCATCGCCGGCGGTAATCATGGGAACGCCAGCTGCCAACACTAGGGTCGCAAAGAGATTTCGGATGGATCGTTCTCGAGCGGGCAGGATTTCAGCAAAAATGCCGCTGTCGGGATGAAGCTCTGTAGCTTTGGAACGTGTGATGACAGGGCCTTCCGCACCGTGGTTCCAAGAGCGGTTGTTATCGCTGCCGTCTCGGTTATTCTCACGATTAGCTTCATTATGTTTGCGATCGTAGCTAACCAGGTCTGCCATGGTGAAGCCGTCATGAGCAGTCACGAAATTGACTGAGGCGAGGGGATCTCGAATAATCCCATTCGGGTCACGGTAATAGGTATCTGCGGAGCCAGCTAGGCGGGTAGCTAGATTTGATTGTCCAGCTAAGTTTTGGTTGCCATGGGCGGCGGTGCCGACATTGGCGACCCAGAAATCGCGTACCGAATCACGGAAACGGTCATTCCATGAGGCAAAGGGAACCGGAAAGTCGCCGGTGTGCCAGCCATCAAATCCAACATCCCAGGGCTCCATGATGAGCTTCTTTGCAGCTAGCGCAGGGTCTGCGGCGGCAGCTACTAAGAAGGGGTGCTGCCGGTTGAAGACGCCGTGCGCGCGTCCTAGGGTGACTCCGAGGTCGAACCGGAAGCCATCAATTCCCATTTCAGTAGCCCAGTAGCGCAACGAATCAAGCGTCATCTGTACCACTATTGGGTTGGTAAAGTCTAAGCTATTACCGGTTCCAGTGACGTCAATATAGTCTGCAGGGCTAGACGGATCGTGTAGATAGTAGGTGGCGTTATCAGCGCCGCGCCAAGAAAGACTAGAGCCTAGCGGGGACCCCTCACAGGTGTGGTTATAGACCACATCAAGGATGACTTCGATGCCGGCCTCATGCAGGATTGAAACCATGCCGCGGAACTCATCAATTACCGCTTGTGGTCCCGCCTCTTGGGCGGCTTGCGAAGCATAGCTGGGTTCGGGACTGAAATAGTTCAGTGTTGAATATCCCCAATAATTGCTGAGTCCTCTTTGGGATAAGAAGGGTTCATCTAGAATAGCGTGAATCGGGAGTAGCTCCACGGCTGTTATTCCGAGGTTTTGCAGATAAGAGATTGCTGTCGGTGAGGCCAAACCAGCGTAAGTGCCCTGAAGTTCTGCGGGAACACCAGGCATGAGTTTGGTAAAACCTTTCGCATGGGTTTCGTAGATAACGGTGTCACGCCAAGCGGTTTGGGGACCGGGATGAAGCTCAAATCCGGGTGCTACGACGATACTTTTCGCAGTAAAAGCAGCCGAGTCTGCTTTGCTGGGGACGAGGGGGTGACCGGCGGGAACTAGATCGTCGGTGACGGCATGGGGGTATATCTCTGGTCGGTGTTCGACCGTGCCGGAGAGCGCTTTCGCGTACGGGTCAATTGTTAGTTTATAAGGATTGAAGACGTGCCCGTTGGCAGGATCCCAAGGGCCGTAGAAACGGTATCCGTATCTAGTTCCTGCCCCAATGCCGGGGATAAATCCTTTCCAAATGGCTTTATCAGGGCCGTTGAGTTGGAAGCGACGTTCTTGATCGTCCTCGTCAAAAATACAGACATCAACTGCGGTGGCATGTGCTGAAAAAACCGCGAAACAAACCCCTCCGTCAACCACGGTTGCGCCCAGTGCAGAGCTCAATAGCTGGCTGGGGGCGCTCAGTGGGGCATCCGAAATTAGCTGCTCAAAACTTGCCATTTCAGCGTTGTGGTTTGCTGTCTTCATAGGCGGCATTATTCCACTTTCATATCTAAATTTCTAAGTGAATCGGATATCGAGACTAACATGATGACTCTTTACTGTCCTCTTCGGTTACTGACCGTTTCGGCGCGAAAAAACTGACCAGAGTTTCACAATCAGCGCGAAACGGTACCTCGAAATGGGAATCTGGCGAAGAATATGGCACAGTAAAGACATGAAAATTGCAGTATGTGTTAAGTACATTCCTGATCTTCAGTCTGAACGCCGGATTGAAGACGGTCGAATGGTCCGGGGAGAGGACGACACTCTCAACGAGCTAGATGAAAACGCTATCGAGGCTGCCGTCTCTCTAGTGGAGAAGCATGGCGGCGAAGTAGTGGCTTTCTCCATGGGCCCCGAGGACGCTGAGGACGCCGTAATGCGAGCCTTGCAGATGGGTGCAGATCGCGGCGTGCTCATTACTGATGAGCAGCTGGCTGGTTCTGATGTTTACGCGACGGCCTCCGTATTGAGCGCGGCCATCTTGTCGCATGAGGCAGAGGCTCCTTTTGACCTGGTAGTTACCGGCATGGCTTCTTTTGATGGCATGACTTTCATGCTGCCGGCAGCTTTGGCTACATATCTGGGACGTCCCTACATGGGTCTGGCTAAGGAAACTGAAGTAACCAGCAACCTAGTCCGGATCACCCGCGAATCAGACGGATACCTAGATCAGTTGGAAGCGCCGTTCCCGGCAGTTATCTCAGTGACTGACCAGGCCAACGATCCGCGATACCCGAACTTTAAAGCGATGGCTGCCGCGCGCAAGAAGCCTTTGGAGGTTTGGGATCTAGATGAGCTTTTGGGGCGTGTTGCGCAGGCCAATGCTTCCTTTGAGCTAGGTCCGGTGGGAGCGCAGTCTTCTGGCACCAATATTTTGGATGTTTCAGTGCTACCGGAACGCGAGAATCGTGTGGTAGTTACTGATACTGGAGATGGCGGGAAGAAACTGGCCGAATATATTGCACAGGTGGTGTCGCGATGACTGAAAAATTTACTCACCCGGTACTGGTTGTTTTGGACCAGATCCCACAGCCTGATGGCTCTTTCCTGCTCACTGACGCTTCTGTGCATTTGCTGGGCGTAGCCCGCCGGTTGACCTCCGCTGAGATTTGGGCGGTCTCTTTGAACCCGTCGCCGAATATGTCTCGGCTTGGTGAGGCAGGGGTTTCTAAGGTGCTTATCCCGAATCTAGCTGGACGTTCCCCGCGGGTGAGTGCTGTTGTAGCAGACGCCGTGGTCGCCTGTGCGAACTCGCTTACCCAGCTTTCTGCAATCTTATGTATCTCCAATTTCCGCGGCCGAGAGATTGCTTCTATGGTGGGAGCAAAGTTCCGCTCCGGCGCGGCAGTAGAGGTCACAGAGGTTGATGTGGTGGACGGGGTTTTAACTGCCTCCAAGTCCGTGCTAGGCGGAGAGTGGTCTTCTTCCTTTAATATCCCTTCGGGATTACCGATTGTGGCACTGCGTCCCGGCGCTGGCACAGCTGTCCCGGTAACCGCAGTAGAAACCCCGGGGGTGATTCCGGTTGAGGTTTCTTTCAGTGCGGCAGCTGACGACGTTCGTGTGCTGTCCTCTGAGGTCATAGCCGAATCTGGTCCTTCTCTCGCTGAAGCCTCAACCGTGGTGTGTGCTGGATACGGCACAGATGGGGACCTTGATGAGGTGAAGGAATTAGCTGAACTGCTTAATGGTGCGGTTGGTGCGACCCGTCCCGTTTGTGACGAGGGCTGGATGGATCGTTCAGCTCAGGTTGGGCAAACTGGTCTTACCATCTCCCCTGATTTCTATCTTGGAGTGGGCGTCTCTGGCGCAATTCATCACACTTGTGGAATGCAATCTTCTAAGAATATTGCGGTAGTCGTCGATGATCCAGATGTGCCTATGGTAGAAATGGCTGACTTTGCGGTAATCGGTGATTTTCGTGAGATATTGCCACAGGCGATTGAGGCACTCAAAGCTAACCCAGATTTTCAGCGTGAGTGAGGCACTGCTTCGATGACTAGCTACCTGGACTATGCGGCGACTGCGCCGATTCGGACTGAAGTGATTGACTCCTACGCGCAGGATTTAAGATTACTTAGTCAGAATCCTGGCAACCCTAATGCTCTGCATGCGGCGGGGCGCGCGGCTCGTGAGATGCTGGAGGACGCTCGAAAACGGGTTGCCGATAGTTTGGGTGCCGACGCTGCGGAAGTAGTTTTCACTTCTGGTGCTACGGAGTCCAATAGTCTCACCGTGCTGGGAGCTTTGAAGGCGGCCGAGGAGGCTGGACAGACACCAGTTTTCTTGACCGACGGATTGGAGCATCCCGCAATCGCTAAACTGGGGGACCGGTGTCGCGAAAACGGCGGTCAGGTACTTATCGCAAAGGTTGATGAGCTGGGACTAATCGACACCGCGGATGTGGAGAGGCTCTGTTCAGAGAATCAGGTTTCGGTAGCTGCCTTTATGGCGGTCTCCAATGAGGTTGGGACGATTCAACCAGTCAAAGAACTTGCTGAGATCGCGCACCGGCATGGTGTTAAACACGTCCACTGTGATGCGGCGCAGGCAGTGGGCCATATTGAGGTGGATTTCCACGAATGGGGAGTTGAATCCTTAGCTTTCTCCGGCCATAAAATTGGGGCCCCCGGAGGCATCGGAGTGCTCTTAATCAAGCGTGCTATCGCAGTCGTATCTGACCGTATTGGCGGAGGACAGGAACGCTCGCTACGTTCTGGTACCCAGAATGTGGCTGGGGCACGCGCTCTTGCCTCTGCCCTGGAAATTGCTGATGCTACTCGCGCTGAGGAAACTTCCCTGATGCTCCAGTTACGTGCGCAGCTGATTGCCGGTTTAGATCCTAGAGCTACTGTGACGAAGGTTGGACAGACTTCACCTCATATTGTTCATTTGACACTGCCTACTGAGCATCCCGAAGTTATCTTAATGATGATGGATCAGGCTGGCGTTGCAGTTTCTGCGGCTTCTGCCTGTGCCGCTGGCGTACCCCGACCTTCTGCCGCGTTATTGGCCATGGGACGCAGTGAAGCGGAAGCTATGGGCGCTTTGCGTGTGTCTCTTGGATGGGATAGCACCAGTGAAGATATTGCAGCTTTCCTAGCTGCCTTAGGGTCGGCCCTTGATGCGGCCGCCAGATTTGAAAAAGGACGTAATTAATGCGAGTACTCGCCGCCTTGTCTGGCGGGGTTGATTCTGCTGTGGCAGCTGCACGTGCGGTTGATGCCGGGCATGATGTTACCGCCGTTCATATGGCTCTTTCTGCAAACCGTAGTGAATCACGATGCAGTTCTCGTGGTTGCTGCACAGTGGAGGATGCTTCGGATGCTGCTAGGACTGCAGCAAAGTTGGGTATTCCTTTCTATGTTTGGGATATGGCTGAAGAATTCACTGATACCGTGGTGAATGATTTTCTCTCAGAATACCGTTCCGGAAGGACCCCTAATCCTTGCGTGCGGTGCAATGAGTTCGTCAAGTTCCGTGAGCTCTTGGACCGAGGACGCTCCCTCGGCTTCGACGCTGTTTGTACGGGGCACTATGCGACTCTAGTGCAAGGTCCTGAAGGACCTGAGCTACATCGGGGCTCTGACCCATTGAAGGATCAGTCATATGTGCTGGCTGTGATGGGACGGGAGAATCTTAACCGGGTGTTATTCCCCCTCGGCGGAGCCGCCACCAAAGCCGAGGTGCGTGCGGAGGCACAAGCTCGTGGTTTCACAGTTTCGCAAAAACCTGACAGTTACGATATTTGCTTTATCCCAGATGGGGATACCTTTGGTTTTTTGAAGCGTAACTTGGATTCAAATAGGGGCAATATTGTCACCCCTGAGGGTGAAGTTCTCGGACAGCATGACGGCTACTTCGGTTTTACCGTCGGCCAGCGCAAGGGGCTGCACATTGACCGCCCAGCGCCGGATGGGCGTCCCCGCTACGTGTTGGAGACGCGTCCTCAGACCAATGAAGTAGTGGTAGGTCCAGTTGAGCTGTTGACCGTAAATCGGATTTCTGCGACCCGTCCAGTGTGGCTGGTTCCGGACAGTGATGAGGTTTTGGCTGGAGCCGAGGGCGTTGCGGTCGGCGGACTGCAAGTCCAGGTACGGGCCCACGGACGTCCAGTCGACGCTTTGATTGAACGTAAAGGCGAGACGATTATTGCTCATATCGTGGGTGAGGAAAGAAGCGGGATACCGGGAATGCGTGGCATTGCTCCGGGTCAATCCATGGTGATTTATCGCGATACTAGGGTAATCGCGGAGGCCACCATTAGCGGGGCCTGGAAAGAGAAGTAATGGTGCGCGAGGGGGGACTTGAACCCCCACGTCATAAGACACTGGAACCTAAATCCAGCGCGTCTGCCAATTCCGCCACTCGCGCTTGCCCGTTGAGTCTACCGCACTTATTGATGCTCTTCTACCGGTAATAGCGGTAGAGTGATACTAGCTACATTTTCTGCTGAAATGGAGGATACAAATATGGGGAAATTAATCGAAGGAGATAAAGCTCCGGACTTTTCACTGGACTCAATGCAAGGTGGGATTAACCTAGAGGATTTGCTGAAAGAAGCGCAAACTGGCCTGATTCTCTATTTCTATCCCCGCGCGAATACTCCCGGTTGTACGACTGAAGCTTGTGATTTTCGTGATAATCTCGGTCGTCTTACAGGCCTCGGGTATACGGTGGTAGGAATCAGCCCTGACAAGCTTGCCGCGCTTGAGAAATTTGCGGCTGACCATGAGCTGCCGTTTATCTTGGCTTCTAATCCTGAGCATGACGTGATGGAAGCGTACGGGGCGTGGGGAGAAAAACTAAATTACGGCAAAACTGTAGTGGGGACAATCCGCTCTACCGTGGTAATCTCACCGACTGGAGAAGTCTCCCATGCGCTTTATAATGTGCGCGCTAAAGGGCATGTGGACAGATTAACGAGACTGCTGTCTCAAGATTAGATTCTCTGTCTTCTAGCGTCGAAATCTGGTCTTTTGGGCGTCTAATCACGCTTTTGTCGCGCGCGAATCTGAGAGTGAGCATATTGGCGTGCCAGGGTAGTCGCGCAGCTAATGTCTCGCTTTTCGATGAGCCACTGCGCAGGAGTCAATCCGTTTAGCTGTTTAGCTGGCTTAATGTACCACATTGCCTGATCCATGCGTGGTAAATCTCGCATAATTATGAGGGTTTCATGAACCCCATCAATAGAGCGATGGTCCTCCTGTAGCTGCCAAGTGGGGAAGTGCCAAGTGTGTTTGGCATCTTGCACCGCGACGACACGGAACTCTTTTACAGCTTTGTGCACTGCTTGCCGAGAAATCTGCCACCATTTTGCAAGTACAGATGTCGTGCAAGTTGGGCCTATCACGTCATCAAGCGAATTCTTGTCCCTGAGTACGGTCACGGCTAATCGGGCTGCCTCCGTAATCGAGTCTGGCCTAATTTCGTCGGGACGGCAGCTTGCCATGCGATCGGCAATCGCATCTAGCAGTCCTCTTTCGGTTTGAGTCAAACGACGGCGAGCCATTACCCCTCCCTTCATATGGCATCCAAAATTGAATCCTATGAATGAATATATACCTAATGTTGGTTGAATATGCGGTAAATGGGAGGCGTATTCAATACAATATAGTATTGAGTTTGTCGGTGTGCGAATTTTGGGTACAAAAAGTGCGCCGTGAGGGAATCGAACCCCCAACCCGCTGATTAAGAGTCAGCTGCTCTGCCAATTGAGCTAACGGCGCTGGGCTCCAAAGTGGAGCAGTGCGCCGTGAGGGAATCGAACCCCCAACCCGCTGATTAAGAGTCAGCTGCTCTGCCAATTGAGCTAACGGCGCTGGATTCAAGAAGCTTAAGTTTCTCGACATGGAAACTTTACAGTGCTGTCGCTCTGAGTTCAAATCGGTAACCCGCTATATGGTGGGTGCCACATTTTAGCACGGGGGATTGGTGGCTAACAGGGTACACTTAAGCTGTATATAAGAGGAGGGGCAGTATGGCCGAAGATAATGATTTTTATTCTGCTAGTCCGAATCGGAGCGAGCCTGCTCCTGAGCTAGCTATCGCACCAGAAGAATCCGATGAGCAGATGGACACATCCCTTGGGGAAACTACAGCGGAGGATAATGAACCGGCAGAAGAGACTACGGTCTTAGGCGGAATAACCGACCAAGAATTCGCCGCAGAAGCTAAGCGGCGCACTGATCCTTCTGAGAAAGAAACTGCAGGTGGGCTCGATGCCATCCCAGCTTGGTTAATGGTTTTATTCTCTGCTCTTGGTTTAACCGCTTCAGTAGCACTGGTGTTAGCAACCATTGAACACGCGAAGAATCCTGAGGCGCAGCTTTCTTGTGACCTGAATGCTTATGTTTCCTGCGGAGCGTCATTGTCCTCATGGAAGTCAGAAGTGTTCTTTGGATTCCCCAACGCATTGCTGGGTACAGTTGCTTTCGCCGCTTTGTTGACAGTCAGCGTCCTCCTCGTCTCCAATGTGAAACTGCCACGCTGGTTCTGGATGGCGATGACCGTAGCCAGCACACTGGCTTTGCTATTCGTCTATTGGTTCGCTTGGCAGTCAGCTTTCAGCATGCAAAAGCTGTGCCCCTGGTGCATGGTGATTTGGTTCTCCATGATTGCCCTCTTCATCATCATCGTCGGGAGGGCAAGCCGCGCCCAAATCCCCGGCTTAGGCTGGCTGGGACGGGTAATGGTCCGTGACTGGTGGGGCTTCTCCGCAGTCATGTATGGTCTGCTGGTTCTAATCGTAATCTTGGGGCTAGGGTCTAAGCTCTTTAGCTAAATCAATCTGCCTAGATGCATAGTGGCGCCGAGGGAACTGAATCTTCCTCGGCGCCACAAATGCGTTAGCTAGCCTTATAGTCGAGCTTCCTGGTAACCATCTTCTAGTAAAGCGTGGCGCAACTTTTCGCCAGCATGCAGAATTTGCTCGGGATTAGTCGGAATCTTGTGCGTCGGATCTAATTCTTTTTCGCTATTGATTGGAATCAAATGTAAATGCGTATGCGGCACGCCGTAGCCTGCAATCACCAAACCCACCCGAGTGCAATCAAAAACTCGGTCCGCAGTTTTCGAAATCTTTTGCGCCACCATCATCAAATGTGCTGACTGCTCAAAAGGAACATCGAAGAAATGGTCAACTGCGTCGCGCGGCACCACCAAGCAATGCCCCTCAGCCATCGGATTGACATCCATAAAAGCTACGCAGATCTCATCCTGCCAAACAAAAGTTGCGGGAATCTCACCGGCAATGATCTTTTCAAAAATTGTGCTCATAACACCATTATCTTCCTTTAACCTACCGGGGTCTAGTGCGCTAAACTATCCAAGAGTACTTTCTCGCACTTAGATAGAGGAAACATGACTGAGACAACGGCAAATGAGCTGCACCGCTATGATGCAACGCTAGCAGGACAAATCGAAGCTAAATGGCAGAAGAACTGGGAGCGGCTTGGTAGCTTCCATGCAGATAACCCTGTCGGAGATTTGCAGGGCCCGCAGTCAGAAAAGAAGCCGTACTTCATTCTTGACATGTTCCCTTACCCCTCCGGTAAAGGTCTGCACGTGGGACACCCCCTCGGCTACATTGCTACAGACGTAATTGGCCGCTACCACCGGATGCAAGGCTATAACGTGCTCCACACTATGTCTTATGATGCTTTTGGTCTGCCCGCGGAACAGTATGCGGTCCAGACCGGTCAGCACCCGCGTATCACGACCGAAGAAAATATTGCCAATATGGAGCGCCAGCTGCGCCGGATTGGTTTGGGTCATGACCGCCGCCGCACCTTCGCGACCACGGATACTGACTATGTGCGCTGGACCCAGTGGATTTTCTTGCAGGTCTACAACTCATGGTATGACACGGAGGCTCCCGCCCGTGATGGCCGTGGCACTGGGCGAGCCCGTCCCATCAGTGAACTGGCTGAAGAATATGCTACCGGACAACGCGCCCTCCCCGACGGTCGGAAGTGGGCTGAGCTGAGTAGCCTTGAACAGCATGAGGTGCTAGATAATCACCGCTTGGCCTATATTTCTGAGGCTGCTGTGAACTGGTGTCCAGGACTGGGAACCGTGCTATCGAATGAAGAAGTTACCACTGATGGTCGCTCAGAACGCGGTAACTATCCGGTCTTCCCGGCAAAGCTGAAGCAGTGGATGATGCGGATTACCGATTACGCTGACCGGCTACTTGCTGACCTCGACACCATTGACTGGCCGGATAAGGTTTCCTCCATGCAGCGTCACTGGATTGGGCGTTCCGAGGGTGCGACGGTGCGTTTTTCCATTGGTGATCGTTTCATCGAGGTCTACACCACCCGCCCCGACACTCTCTTCGGCGCAACCTTCACCGTGGTAGCCCCCGAACATGAGTTGATTAGTGACAGCGAAAATCTGCCGGCGCAATGGCCGGAGGGAACTCGTGCAGAATGGACCGGTGGGTACGCTAACCCGCGTGAGGCTGTTGCCGCCTATCGTGAGCAGGCTGAAGCTAAGTCTGAAACTGACCGTACCGGTGATGAGCGGGAAAAGACTGGCGTGTTTACAGGCCTTTACGCCATCAACCCGGTCACCGAGGGAGAGGTTCCCGTTTTTACGGCGGACTACGTGCTGACCGGTTACGGCACCGGCTCCATTATGGCGGTCCCTGCGCATGATCAGCGTGACTTTGAGTACGCCCAGAAGTTCAACTTAGACATCATCTACACGATGGAAACTCCCGCCGATTTCGACAAGCAAAGCGCTTGGGAAGAAGACGGTCGAGTAGTGAACTCTGCCAATGAAGCAATCGATTTGAACGGTCTGAATAAGACTGAAGCGAAAGCCAAGATGATTGCTTGGCTGGAAGAGGCCGGCGTCGGACATGCCACCACCACCTACCGTTTGCGTGACTGGCTGTTTAGCCGTCAGCGCTACTGGGGTGAGCCTTTCCCCATTGTTTATGATGAGAATGGCGTCACCCATGCGCTCCCCGAGGAGATGCTGCCGGTGGAGCTACCCGAAATGAAGGATTTCAACCCGCGCACTTTCGATCCTGATGACCGCTATTCCAAGCCGGAGCCGCCCCTGGGTCGCGCCGAGGAATGGGTGAATGTGGAGCTGGATTTGGGTGATGGACCCAAGCAGTACCGGCGCGAAACCAATACGATGCCGCAGTGGGCCGGCTCCTGCTGGTATGAGCTACGCTACACGGACCCGAATAATAGCGAAGCTTTCGCCGCTGATGAGAATGAGGCGTACTGGATGGGGCCGCGTTCCGAGGGCGCTTCCGGTGGTGCGGATATGTATGTCGGCGGTGTTGAACATGCCGTGCTCCACCTGCTGTATGCGCGCTTCTGGCACAAGGTACTCTTCGATCTGGGCTTCTTGAACTCATCTGAGCCTTTCCATCGTCTCTTTAATCAGGGCTACGTGCAGGCTTATGCATTCAAGGATGCGCGCGGACAGTATGTTCCCGCGGATGAAATTGAAGGCGATGAGACCGCTGGTTTCACCTACCAGGGGCAGCCGGTCACCCGTGAATACGGCAAGATGGGCAAGTCTTTGAAGAATATTGTCACGCCTGACTATATGTGTGATGAGTATGGTGCTGATACTTTCCGTGTTTATGAGATGAGTATGGGTCCACTGGATATGTCCCGTCCTTGGGACACTCGCGCAGTGGTCGGTTCACAGCGTTTCTTGCAGCGGCTGTGGCGAAATGTGATAGATGAGGAGACCGGCGAGATTACGGTAGTTGATGAGCCGGCTGACCGGGAAACTAAACGTCTAGTGGCTCGAACCATCGCTGAGGTGACCGAAGAATACAACAATCTGCGCGTGAATACCGCGATTGCCAAAATGATTGTGTTGAATAACCATCTGACTGGATTGACTAAGGTGCCACGTGAAGCTGTTGAGCCCCTGCTATTGATGGTTGCTCCGGTGGCTCCGCATATTGCGGAAGAGCTGTGGGCCTTGCTCGGTCACGCAGATTCTTTGGTTCATGAGGACTTCCCTGAAGTTACCGACGCTTCCTTGCTGAAGGCTGATTCGATTACCTGCGTCGTTCAGGTGAATGGAAAGGTTAAAGCTCGAATTGAGGTAGACCCGGATATTTCCGAGGAAGAATTGGGGGAGCAAGCGCTCGCTGCAGGTCCTATTGCGGAGATTTTGGAGGGTAGAGAGCCGGCTCGCATGATTATCCGCGCTCCGAAACTGGTGAACGTGGTGCTTCCAAAATAATTGCCACTTGATAGGGTCGCAACCGTTCTGGGCTTCCTCGGGTTACAATAGGGCAGGGGCAAAGGAGCCTCGCCTATTGATAGGAGGAATTCAATGACGGAAGCGACCCTACCAGATTGGACGATTAGGAGCGGAGTCTATACCGCTCGCGGCTCACGCCGAGGTGCAGTGCTTAACTCGTGGACAATTAGGGACGGACACCATTCCCATCATCTGATTGATGGGTACTCCGATGTTGCTCACCTGAACACCTTGGATGGTTGTAGGAGCGCTCTGTTGGTGCCATGGTCGAATCGTATCCAAGATGCCCGTTACAGCTTCGACGGCGTTGAGTACGATTTCGGCCCCGATGAGTACGGGATGCGCTCTGCGCTACATGGCTTAGCCTATATGCGTGACTGGGAGATTTTGCATTTCACTGATTCTAGTGTCACCTTGGCTATCACTGTAGGCGGAATAGATGCCTACCCTTTCCGGATTGCTTTAAAGGTAACTTACCGTTTGGACGGTCCTAACCTGTTCATGGAGATGGAAGCTACCAACCAGGGTGAGAAGGCCGCACCGGTCGGTATGGGCTGGCATCCGTATTTCGCACACGAGGGAGACTGGACGGTTACGCTCCCGGCTCGACAGAAGGTACTGGTGGATGAGCAATTGAATCCTCTGCCTGAACCTTTTGTGGAAGTTGAAGAGCCAGTGGTCCTACATTCTGCAGAGAATGTTGATACAGCCTATACGGCGCTTTCTAGCAACACCGCAAAGATCAATAACGGCACCTACGATATTGAAATGACTTACACCGGACTACGTCAACAGGCAGGTGTCGGTGTATTCCATGTCTACACCGGTGAGGGAATGAGCGTTCGCCCGGGCCAATCAGTAGCGGTAGAGCCCTGCGAGTTTATCGCTGACGCTTACAATCGTCCAGAACTGGCAGAAGCTCTGCGTCTGGAGCCTGCCCATTCACGTATGTTCACAGTGCAACTGACGGTCTCTGCGCCCAGCGGCGAGGTAGCTCGCTAATGAAGCATTGGTTGCGAGCGGTGGCTGGTTTTCTTGCTACCGCCCTAGGTCTGGCGCTGGTCGGAGGACTGGTCATGAACTGGATAGTTAAATCCAGTTGCGGCGATAAATGCTACGAGCTAGCAGAGTTCTCTCCAGCGCCAGATGCGCAGGCCATTATGGTTTTGGGTGCTGCGGTATATCCAGGACCGCGCCCCAGCCCGATGCTCCAGCAGCGTTTAGATACTGCCATTGCTGTGTGGAAAATGAATCCTGAGCTACCCATTATTATGAGTGGTGATGCCAATGGGGGAAGCGGTAATGAAACGGAGGTGATGGCTCGTTATGCGGTCTCAGCAGGCGTCCCTAAGGCACGTATTTTCATTGATGGCAAGGGCGTTTCTACCTACTATTCGCTGGCCCGTGCGGTAAATACCTTTAAGGCCACCAATTTGATAGTGGTGACTCAGGATTACCATCTGCCCCGAGCTCTGTATTTGGCGCAAAGCTTAAGAGTGGATGCGGTTGGAGTGATTTCACCTGGCCGTGAAGAAGGGCAACTTGGACGCGATATCAGAGAAGTGGGGGCCCGGGTAAAAGCCTGGATTTATGCGCAAATTCAGCCTCAATCTGAAGCCGATGGGCCTTATGATTTGCGTGGCGACGGGCAGGTTACCGCGCCGGCATCTACTTACCGCTGAGTAGAGGTCTTTAATCTCACTTATTTTGCGCTTGGAATGTGGGTAACTCGACTGTATACTGGCGTGGCAATGAACCGGCCCCAAGTATTGGGATATCACCGGGGAGCATCCGGAAGAACCGGGCGTTTTCGCCCCTATTAGAACCGGACGGGTAAGCCCGAGATAGCTGTCAATGAGAGGTAGAAGGGAATCCTTCTGCAAGCGGGGTGGTACCGCGGTAGCTCACGAAGTGAGTCGCCGTCCTCGACCAGGAAATGGACGAGTATGGAGAAACCTGAATGACCCCCCAAAACTCCGCTAATGTAAACGCTTTTGGCTACCCCTTGCATCGTGATGGTGGAATCGAGATTTCTCCTTCCTTCCCGCAAATGGAGGAAGCTACCTTGGCCTACTGGGAGGCCGATAAAACTTTCCAGGCCTCTATCGATCAGCGCCCAGCAGGTGAAAACGGAGACAATGAGTTCATCTTCTACGATGGCCCTCCGTTTGCTAATGGTCTGCCCCACTACGGCCACCTCCTTACCGGCTACGTTAAAGACCTCGTAGGCCGCTACCAAACCATGCGCGGACACCGCGTAGAGCGCCGTTTTGGCTGGGATACCCATGGTCTTCCTGCGGAGTTGGAAGCAGAGCGCATCCTCGGCATTTCCGGTAAAGACGCTATTGACGGTGAAGGCGGCATCGGCATCGAAAAGTTCAACGAGGTTTGTCGCTCATCCGTGCTTCAGTTCACTGATGAATGGCAGGACTATATCAACCGACAGGCACGGTGGGTTGACTTCGACAATGATTACAAGACCCTTGACCCTACTTTCATGGAATCAGTCATCTGGGCTTTCAAGCAGCTCTACGACAAGGGCTTGGCCTACCAGGGTTACCGCGTCCTGCCATACTGCTGGAACGACCAGACCCCGCTATCGAACCACGAACTGAAGATGGATGATGAGGTCTATCAAGACCGTCAAGATAATACGGTGACCGTTGCCGTCCGCATGCTTTCAGAAGACGGGCTGCCTAGCGAATGGGCACTAATCTGGACGACCACTCCGTGGACCTTGCCCTCCAATATGGCTATCGCCGTCAACCCCAGTTTCACCTACGTCACCGTGCGTCCTTCCGAGGGCGTGCTTGCTGGTGAAAGCGTTATCGTGGCGAAGGAGCTCTTGGGCGCCTACACGAAGGAACTGGGGGAGGCCCCCGAGGTGCTACGTGAATACGCCGGCTCTGAGCTGGTTGGGCGCACCTACTACCCGATGTTCGATTTCTTCGTAGAGCGCCTCTTGAACAATCTTGGCTACGCCAGCTTGGATGAGCGTGGTGCCCGTGTTGATGCGAATAAGCACGAGGATGAGGCTGTCTGGTCAGTGCTCGCTGCTGACTTCGTGACTTCCGATTCTGGTACCGGTTTGGTGCATATGGCTCCTGCCTTTGGTGAAGACGATATGAACGTCTGCGCTGCGGCAGGTATCCGCGATGTATTCATGCCCGTCGATGACGGTGGTATCCTCACCGCAGAAGTACCCGAATATGAAGGTCAGCATATCTTCGACGCGAACAAGCCGATCACTCATGACTTGCGTGACAGCACCGGCCCGCTAGCCCGCATCCCTGAGTCGCAGCGTCCGGTTTTGGTTCAGCAGAAGTCCTACGTGCACTCATACCCGCACTGTTGGCGCTGTCGTAAGCCGCTCATCTACCGGGCAGTGTCCTCTTGGTTCGTAGCAGTAACTAAGATCCGTGATCGCATGGTGGAACTAAACCAGAAGATCACTTGGACGCCTGAGCATCTGCGTGATGGTCAGTTCGGCAAATGGCTGGAAGGTGCCCGCGACTGGTCGATTAGTCGTAACCGTTTCTGGGGCGCCCCCATCCCGGTATGGGTTTCTGACAATCCGGAATACCCGCGCACCGACGTGTACGGTTCCTTCGCTGAGCTTGAACGTGACTTCGGCGTAGAGGTTAAGGACCTGCACCGTCCTTTCATTGACACCCTAGTTCGCCCTAACCCGGACGATCCGACCGGTCAGTCTATGATGCGCCGCATCCCTGATGTTTTGGACTGCTGGTTCGAATCAGGCTCCATGCCTTTCGCGCAGGTTCATTACCCCTTCGAGAATGTCGAATGGTTTGAAAGCCATTACCCGGGCGACTTCATTGTGGAGTACATTGGGCAGACACGTGGCTGGTTCTACACTCTGCACGTGTTGGCTACCGCCCTCTTTGACTGCCAGGCTTTCAGTAGCTGTGTTTCTCACGGTATCGTGCTGGGTGATGATGGACGTAAGATGAGCAAGTCTTTGCGGAACTATCCTGACGTTCAGGAAGTGTTCAACAAGTACGGCTCCGACGCGATGCGCTGGTTCTTGATGTCTTCTCCGGTGGTTCGCGGCGGAAACCTAGTCGTGCATGAGGATGGTATTCGTGACACAGTGCGTCACGTGCTCCTGCCGCTTTGGAACACCTACTACTTCTTCAGCCTGTACGCACAGACCTGCTCTCAGGGCGCCGGCTACCAGGCTCGGCTGCTAGATCTCGATGATCCGCATGTTTTGGACGGCTTGACGGTGATGGATCGCTACGTGATTTCGCGGACTAAAGAACTGGCTGACACCGTTCGGGAACAGCTTGACCTTTACGCCATCACTGACGCGACTGATGCAATCCGTGACTATGTGGATCTCCTAACCAACTGGTATGTGCGTACTTCCCGTGAGCGTTTCTGGAATGAAGACCACGACGCCTTCAACACCTTGTACACGGCGCTGGAGGTGTTCACGCGCGTGGCCGCTCCTTTGCTGCCGTTGCTGAGTGAAGAAATTTGGCGTGGACTTACCGGTGGACGCTCTGTTCACCTGACTGACTGGCCGATGCTCCCGGAAACTGCTTTCGATGCTGAACTGGTAGCCTCCATGGATGAGGTTCGTAACGTTGTCTCCGCAGCTCATGGTTTGCGTAAGGCCAATCAGTTGCGTGTGCGCCAGCCACTGCGCAAACTCACCCTCGTCACCACGCAGGGTGGGGTTGAGCGTTTCGCTGATTTGATTGCCGGTGAGGTAAATGTGAAGGAAGTAGAGTTCAAGGAGCCGCAGGCCTCTGGTTACCGAGTTGAGCAGCAGCTCACCTTGAACCCGCGCGAGTTTGATCCGTCTTTCCGTCGTTTCACCTCACAGCTTTTCGGGGCTCAGAAGTCAGGGCAGTGGGAAGTTAATGGCGACGAGGTTGTCTTTGGTGGCGTCCTAGTCGGGGGAGAGCCCGTGCGACTGCATGAGGGTCAGTTCGAGCTTTCTATTAAGGTCAGTGCGAACGAGGGCGAGGTTGCTACCGTCTTAGACTCCGGTGCATTCGTTGTTCTCGACACGGAGCTTGATGACGCCCTCGAAGCGGAAGGCTACGCCCGTGACATCGTGCGCGCTATTCAAGATGAGCGTAAAGCGCGCGACCTGTACGTCTCTGACCGTGTCAAGGTAAAACTGACCGTCCCGGCTGAGCGCGTGAGCGCGGTAGAAACCTATGCCGACATGATTAAACATGACACTTTGACTGTGGAACTTGAGGTTCAGGCAGCCGAGGGTCCCGTCACAGTTGAGGTAGAAAAAGTTAGTGACTGATACAGACGCCTTAGAGCAAGAGTATCTTCCCCAGGTAGCCCAGATTGAAAAACTAATCAATACGCGGGCTCCTGAGCATCGGGTCCAGCCTGACCTGAAAAGAGTCAGGCTGGCCCTAGAGCTGATGGGGA
The DNA here is from genome assembly GCF_001936115.1 of Boudabousia marimammalium. GTDB lineage: Bacteria > Actinomycetota > Actinomycetes > Actinomycetales > Actinomycetaceae > Boudabousia > Boudabousia marimammalium. Next base: position 28,159 of record NZ_MPDM01000002.1, on the reverse strand, counting down.
ACCCGCAGCAATCCTATCCGGCTGTCCATTTGACCGGAACAAACGGTAAGACTTCCACTTCTCGGATGATTGATAGTCTGCTATCCACGTTAGGATTGCGAACCGGACGCTTCACCTCGCCTCATTTATTTGATGTGCGTGAGCGAATCAGCCTAGATGGGGAAATGATTAGCGCCGCCGATTTTGTGCAGGCTTGGGAGGACTGTGAGCCTTTCGTCCAGATGGCTGACGAGCAGTCTCAGGCTGAGGGTGGGCCGCGCCTAAGCTTCTTTGAGCTGTACACCCTGATGGCATACCAAGCATTTGCCAGCAGCCCGGTGGATGTTGCAGTTGTGGAAGTCGGGATGGGCGGCCGCTGGGATGCGACGAACGTAATCGATGCCGCAACTGCTGTGATTACGCCCATCAGCTACGATCACGAGCGCTGGTTAGGTGCCGATTTAGAGACGATTGCCGAAACCAAGAGCGGCATTATTAAGCCTGGCGCTACCGTGATTGTGGGGCAGCAGCCTCCTGAAGTAATGAAAGTGCTACATCAAGAAGCCGCCAAACAGGACGCGATCTTGCGTGTCTGGGGTGAAGATTTCGAAGTGATTGACCGACAGATTGGAGTCGGTGGGCAGATTCTGTCAATTCGTACTCCAGCGGCAGTCTATGAAGATATCGTGGTGCCCTTATTCGGTGAGCACCAAGCCATGAACGCAGCAATGGCTTTGTGCGCGGCGGAAGCTTTCCGAGGCGGTCTCTCTCTGCCCGCAGATGTGGTGGAAGCTGCTTTTGGTCAGGTGCAAAGTCCGGGACGCTTAGAGATTGTCAAATCATCACCGACCGTTTTAGTGGATGCCGCACATAATCCGGCTGGTGCTCAGGCGTTGCGTGAAGCATTGCAGGAATCCTTTGGTTTTGAACGGATTTATGGTGTGTTCTCGGCAATGGCGGATAAGAACGTGGAAGCTGTTTTGGCTGAGATGGAACCTGTCTTGGAAGAGATTGTGGTGACTGATATGCCATCTTCGCGCGCTCTTGATCTTGACTCTTTGCGTGAGATAGCCGAGGATGTTTTCGGCCCTGATCGGGTGTATGCGGTGTCTGGTACCGCTGAAGCCTTAGACAAGGCAGTGGAACTGAGCCAAGATACGCAGTCGGCTTTGACCGCCAACGGAATCGTGGCGTTTGGGTCGGTAGTTTTGGCCGGGCAAGCCCGTCATGCGTGCGGTTTAAGCTAGAGACAGTTAAAGTATGAGCATGAGCGAATCAAAACAGAAGCAGTTCACCACAGCCCAGTACATTAAGGCTTGGGGAGTCCACGCTTTCACCATGACCGGTGTGTTGTGGGCAATTCTTGCCTTGACCAGTCTGATTGAAGGCCGGATTGGCTGGATGTGGATTTGGTTGTCCGTAGCGTTGATCGTTGATGCGGTCGATGGAACTATGGCACGTAAAGCCAGAGTTTCTGAAGTAGTGCCCTGGTTTGATGGCGTCATTTTGGACGATATCGTCGACTACCTGACATGGACCTTTATTCCGGCACTTTTCATGATGCGCTACATTCCTTTTGGCTCACGCAATCTAGCTGTGGTGATGACAGTGTTCATTGCCGCCTCATCCATGTTCTGCTACGCCAATAAAGGGATGAAAGCGAAGGATTATTACTTTGTGGGATTCCCTGCCGCTTGGAATATCGTGGCAGCGTACTTCTGGATTCTAGGTACCCCTGCTTGGTTCAATGTGGTGGCCAGCCTGTTGATTGGCGCCCTCACTTTGAGTCGGCTTACTTTCGTACATCCATTACGGGTACGTGCCATGATGCCGATCAATATTGTGGTCACAGTGGTGTGGATTGTGATGACTGGACTGTTGCTGGGCTGGCATCCGGTACACCCGACTTGGGTGCTGGTTTTGTGGTGGATTTCCGGTATTTACTTTATTGGAATTGGCATTTTACGCACCGCTATTGGCCGGGTTCGGATGGCCCGTTTAGCTTCCCTTGAGGAAGAATAGCCAGTCTTAGCAGGCGCAAACTGCGGCTATTTTGGTTGACATTTAGTTAAGCTATTAACCATGTATCTCAAAACGTTGACCTTGCGTGGATTCAAATCATTTGCATCCACTACCACGTTGCGTTTTGAACCAGGCATCACCGCAGTAGTCGGTCCGAACGGAAGCGGTAAGTCTAACGTCGTTGACGCCCTCACCTGGGTGATGGGGGAGCAGGGTGCGAAGAGTCTGCGCGGCGCTAAAATGGCTGACGTTATCTTTGCCGGTACTGCCCTAAAACCTGCGCTGGGCAGAGCAGAAGTATCCCTGACTATTGACAATTCAGATGGTGTCCTGCCCATCGACTACACCGAGGTTACTATCACTCGTACCATGTTTCGCGGAGGCGGATCTGAGTACGCTATCAACGGCACTCCAGCCCGGCTACTAGATATTCAAGAGCTCCTTTCCGATACCGGCATGGGGAAGCAGATGCATGTAATTGTCGGTCAAGGACAACTTGACGCAATCTTGTCTGCAACTCCGGTTGAACGCCGTGGCTTTATTGAAGAATCTGCTGGTATCTTGAAGCATCGCCGGCGTAAAGAACGTGCTCTACGCAAACTTGAATCCATGTCGGATAAAGCGGCACGAGTGCAAGATTTAGCCAGTGAACTAAAACGGCAGCTAGGGCCCCTGGCCCGACAGGCCAAAGCGGCGAGACGCGCCGCCGGTATCCAAGCGCAGCTGACCGACGCCCGGTCGCGTTTAGTGGCTGCAGATCTAGCAGTTTGGCAGGCTAAGCTCAACACCCATAGTAGCGACGTGGAAGAACTCAAGACTGCCAGAGCCGCCCTTTTAGAGGAACTTGGACTGGCTAAACAAAACTTGCGTGAAGCAGAGCAGGCCGCTAATCGTACCAGAGCCAAGTTCGATGCTGCCGTAAGAGCAGCAGCTGACTTGGGTGGCGTTCTCGAAAGAACTAAGTCCCTGCTGGCACTTGCTCAAGAGCGTGAGCGTAACCTTTCGCAAGCTGAGGAAACGCCACGTACTGATCCGAAGGTACTGGACGAAAAAGCTCAAGCGGCCAAAGCCTTGGAGGATGAACTGTCTGAAACCACGGATAGGGCACGACTCAAACTGACTGAAATCGTTACTAAACGTGCTGAACTTGATGCTGCGGAAGCAGCCGCCGCGAACGAATTTGCGCGCCTCTCCACCCTGCGCTCACAGCTGCGAGAGCAACGTGCCCGCCTTGAAGGCGATATTGCGCAAGCTAAATCCCGCTTGGAGTCGGCAGAGAATCTCAAGACCCGAGCGCAGCGCGAACTGGCGGAAGCTCAGGAGCGCTTCGCTATCGCCCAGAAAGCTGTGCAAAACTATCAACCAGTGCAGATTATGGCGCAAGGTGAAGCGGTTAAAAGCCACGATGAAGCCATTGCCAGGCGTGATCGTGCCCGTCAAGAGCTTGATGATCTCTTGGCGCAAGAACGTGAAGTCCGGAACCAAGCTTCCCACTGGCAAGCCCGAGCTGAAGCGCTTAGCCAAGCAACCGTCCCAGATGATGTCACAGCTGAGCTCCTAAAACATGAGCAGGTTACTGGACAGCTCTCTAAGCTTTTCACCGTCACTAAAGGGTGGGAGGGAGCAATCGCCGCCGCCTTGCAGCCTTTCACCGATGCTGGCGTGACTACGAATGCTCAAGCAGCGCAGACCGTAATGGCCTCATTCAACGGGGCAGCCAGGCTACTATTTGGTGCCGCTGAGAGTGACGCGGAGCGAATGATTGACGAAGCTGCTCCCGCGCCCTCGGCCCCCTTTACCTGGGCACTGCACCTGGTTTCAACGCAAGACCCCGAGAGTGCCCAAATCTTGCAGCAAAGTTTGCAAGGAATTGCGGTCGCCGAGGATGACTCGCAAGCCCGCGAACTGTTGGATAAATACCCGCAGGTACACAAGGTGGTGACCAGTAAAGGTAGCGTGCATACTCGCTGGTCGATACAGCAAGCAGGTGAAGACAGTTCGAACGTGCTGGCCCTGCGAGCTGAATATGAGAGCGCCCAAAAAGAAGCCGCCCTAGCACAGCAACAAGCCAGCAATTTAGGCGCGCAACTAGAGCAAGCCAGGCAGAGCCTAGACCAGTCGATTCGGGAAGCCAACTTGGCGATCAAGGCCTTACGCGCGGCTGACGCAAAAGCAGCAGAAGCCGCGGCTCAGCGATCCCAGCTGGAAACCGCTGAACGCATGGCCCAAGCCGAGTGTGAGCGCGCCGAAGCTGCAACTAAGCGCGCCGAAGCAGAGGCCACCTTACGTCAAGAACAACTGGCAGAGGCGCAAGCCCGTCAGGGTGAAAAGCAAAACCAGCAGTCCGAACCAGATGTGGAAGAGGCCCGCGCCGCGATGGAGGCGGCCTCCCAGGCGGCGCGTCAAATCAGGGAAGAGGAGACTGAGATTAAACTGCAGCTGGCCACCACGCAAGAACGACTAGCTGCGGCTCAAGGGCGTACTCGTTCCCTGCTGAGCGCGGCGGAAAGAGAACGCAGTGAGCTGGCCCGCAGAGCGTTACTTGAGAAGAAAAGGACTCGGGCGCTAAGCCATGCTAAAGCGGTCGCCGCACAAACCCAAATTTTGTTGCAAGGTGTCGAGGCAAGCTACCAGCAGGCCGTTACGATTCGTGCAGAAGTATCCCGTCTGCAGCAAGAGCAGGCCGGACAGGTCGGCCGGCTACGTGACCAAATTGAGAACTTCAACCAGAAACTGGGGGAGTTACTGGAAGGCATCCACCGAGATGAGGTAGCTTGTTCCGAAATCAACGCCCAGGTTACGGCTGCTGAACGCTCAGCTAGACTTGAGCTTGGGGTGGAGCCGCTGGCTCTCGTAGCACAATACGGCCCGGAGCAACCGGTGCCAGAATGGCTGTTCAGGGCGCCCGTCATCCCGGACGAGGATGCCGAGGAGGAAACCCCTCCGGCAAGCGCGGAGCAGGATGAAAAGACGGAAACTAGACCGTTTAACGTCGCAGAAGTTGAAGCCGCCTATGAGGCAGCTCAGCGTCGAATGGAGCGATTGGGCAAAGTTAACCCCTTGGCGTTAGAAGAACATCGCGCCCTGAGTGAACGCTACGAATACATTACGACACAGCTAGCTGACCTGCACCAATCACGCAAAGATCTTCTCAAGATTGTTGATGAAGTTGATGACCACGTCCTAAAGGTTTTTGAATCGGCTTTCAACGACACTGCGCAAGCCTTCCAAGAAGTCTTCTCCACACTGTTCCCCGGTGGGCGAGGCCGACTTGTCCTCACTGAACCGGAAGATTTGCTTTCCAGTGGGATTGAGGTCGAAGCGAGACCGGCCGGAAAGAAAGTCTCACGGCTTTCCCTGCTCTCCGGTGGGGAACGCTCCCTTGTCGCGGTAGCAATGCTAATCGCTATTTTTATGGCACGCCCCTCCCCGTTCTATGTAATGGATGAGGTCGAAGCCGCCCTCGACGATACCAATCTGGGTCGCTTGCTGGGAATCTTCAAGCGCCTGAAAGAAAACTCGCAGCTGATTGTGATTACTCACCAAAAACGCACCATGGAAGTTGCAGATGCGCTTTATGGCATCACCATGCGCGACGGCGTCACCAAAGTTGTGTCGCAAAGACTTGAGGAACGCTCTCACTGACGTGCCCTTGGTGACAGCTCTGTGTTAAGTAGCATAAACCGGCCCCTGACAGCGATACAGGTAGCCAAACTGTCCGAAAGTACGGTTGAATAACAGTATGCAACAGATGATTGATTTTCTTTCCATGCCCGAAGTATGGGGACCCGCGGTAGCAGTCGTAGTAGCTATCGCCGGCTGGTTTGGGTACAAGAGCTCTCGCGATACTGCCTCCGAAGCAGACAGCGGTGAAGCTCAGCTAGCTGCGTCGCCAAGTTCGGAAAGCGATAGCGGCCAAACAGCGCAACCACAAGGTCTGCAGGACGCGCCCGAGTTCGAACAACCTGAATCAGTCTCCTCCCGCATGACCCGTTTGCGTGCTCGACTAGCTAGCTCAGGTGCACTAGGTAAAGCACTCCTGAGTGTATTTGCTCGTGGCGACTTAAAAGCCAGCGACTGGGAGGATATCGAAGATACCTTATTGAGTGCTGATTTAGGCTTGGAAGCTACCGATCAGATCATGGAAGCTCTGCGCACCGAAGTAAAAGTGTCCGGTAATAACGACAGCGAAAGAATCCGCGAAGTACTACGCCAAGAACTACTCAAACTGGTTGACCTCAACGCAGACCGCGAACTCCATCTGGAACCTGGAGAAGCAGAGGACGGGCAAAAACAGGCTGCCGCAGCTTTAGTCGTAGGCGTGAACGGTGTCGGTAAAACCACTTCGGTTGGCAAACTTGCCCGGATTTTAGTTGCGGAAGGTAACCAGGTTGTCCTCGGCGCCGCTGATACTTTCCGGGCGGCTGCCGCTGATCAGCTACAGACCTGGGGAGAGCGCGTCGGAGTTGAGGTCGTGCGTTCCGACAAAGAAGGGGCAGACCCAGCCTCAGTAGCTTTCGATGCCGTCAAACACGGCCTCGAAACCCAAGCAGATGTGGTCCTAGTTGATACTGCCGGACGTCTTCACACTAAGGGCGCCCTCATGGATGAGCTAGGCAAAATCCGCCGGGTTATGGAGCGTGGCACCCAGATTAAAGAAACCCTCCTCGTCCTCGACGCCACCACCGGCCAGAACGGTATGGCGCAGGCAAAGGTCTTCGCTGAAGTCACCAACGTGACCGGCATCATCCTCACCAAACTGGACGGTTCCGCTAAAGGCGGCATCGTCGTATCAGTGCAAAAAGCCCTTGGTGTTCCCGTAAAACTGGTGGGGCTGGGTGAAGGCGCTGACGATATGGCACCTTTCGATCCGGAGAGTTTTGTTGACTCCATCATCGCCTAGCTGGGGTCGGTGTTATCCTTAGTAGGTTAAGTTTTAGTTTCCATAAGGGGTATTCGTGTACGATTCGCTCTCTGATCGGCTCACAGATTCGTTTAAACGGTTACGCGGCAAAGGCGTCCTGCGGGAGTCTGATGTTGACCAAACCGTAGGTGAGATTCGCCGCGCGTTGATTGATGCCGATGTGGCCCTGCCCGTGGTGCGCGAATTTGCGCAAACCGTCCGAGAGAAAGCCTACGGTGCGGCGCGATCTAAATCGCTGAATCCGGGGCAACAGGTCATCAAGATTGTCCACGAAGAACTAATCGACATGCTGGGCGGGGAAACCCGTGACTTGCACTTCGCCCGCCGCGGACCGACCGTTTTTATGCTGGCTGGTTTGCAAGGTGCCGGTAAAACCACCCTGGCGGGGAAACTCGGTTTTTGGCTGAAAGAGCAAAACAAACGAGTCCTGCTGGTGGCCTGTGATTTGCAGCGACCAAACGCAGTTAATCAGCTACAGGTGGTTGGTGAACGTGCTGGAGTCGACGTGTTCGCTCCCGAACCCGGTAACGGAGTCGGAGATCCGGTAGAGGTGGCGCGCACCAGTGTCGCCCACGCCATGACCGAGAAATACGATGTGGTCATTGTTGATACCGCTGGTCGCCTCGGCGTGGATGAGGTCCTCATGGACCAGGCGCGTCAGATTCGTGACGCCATCAATCCTCACGAAGTCATGTTCGTCCTTGACGCCATGGTCGGTCAGGATGCGGTACATACCTCCACCGCTTTCCGTGACGGGGTTGGCTTCACCGGCGTGGTGCTCTCCAAACTTGATGGTGATGCACGAGGTGGCGCGGCACTGTCCGTGCGCGGCGTCACCGGAGCCCCGATTCTTTTCGCTTCAAACGGTGAAGGAATCAAAGATTTTGAACGTTTCCATGCCGACCGCATGGCATCGCGCATCCTGGATATGGGTGACGTCCTCACCCTGATTGAGCAGGCCGAGAAAACTTTCGACGCAGCTGAGCAGGAGAAACTGGCCGACAAGTTGATGGCCGGCAAGTTCACCCTAGATGACTTCCTAAAACAGCTGCAACAGGTACGCAAGCTAGGGTCGATGAAAAAGATGCTGGGCATGCTCCCCGGCGCTGGACAGATTCGTGATCAGCTAGAGAACTTCGATGAGCGTGAGATCGACCGAGTTCAGGCGATCGTACAGTCTATGACGCCTGCGGAGCGTGCAGATGTCAAGCTATTGAATGGTTCGCGTCGTGCCCGCATCGCCCGCGGTTCCGGCACCAGCGTGCAGGACGTCAACAGTTTGGTGAAACGTTTTGAAGCCGCCCAGAAGATGATGAAGCAGATGGGTAATGGTGGTGGGGTTCCGGGAATGCCGGGAATGCCGGGTGGACGACAGTCAAAGCGCGTTCAGCAACGCAAACAAAAATCTAAAAAGAATCGCAAGGTTAAATCCGGTAATCCCGCCAAACGCGTGCAGCAGGAGAAAGCAGCGAAACAGGGGAGTACGGGTGGTAGCTCCTTCGGAATGACTCAACCGGGCCTACCGAATGCAACCTCAGCTAAGCCTGGACCGCCCACGCTGGACGACTTGCCGGATGACGTGAAACGGATGCTGGGGCAGCTCTAAGCGCCTTAGTGAGCAAAGACACCGCACCTGCCGGTGCGATAAATAGCTATTCGGGCAGTTTTCTGGCAGAATAGTTAGCTGTACTCGTGATGTGGGACCCCTCTCAGAACATGTCGCGGCACAACGGATTCTCAGTAAATCCGATACCCACCGGAATTACTTTGTAATCCACCCCGATTAAGCATAGGAGTGACCACTAAAGTGGCAGTTCGAATTCGTTTGAAGCGCATGGGCAAGATCCGTGCACCGTTCTACCGTATCGTCGTCGTCGATTCACGCAAGAAGCGTGATGGCCGCGTCATCGAGCAGGTAGGTAAATATGACCCGATGACCACCCCGTCTCTGATCGACATTGATTCTGAGCGCGTGCAGTACTGGTTGAGTGTTGGCGCACAGCCTTCCGACGCCGTCAAGCACATGCTGGATCTGACCGGTGACTGGGCCAAGTTCAAAGGTGCCAAGAACACTGAGTCTCGTCTGGAATACCGTGACGAAGCCGCCAAGCAGGCCGCTGCCGCCAAGGCAATGGAAGAAGCTGCTAAGGATGCAGAGAAGCTAAAGGCTGCTCTGGCCGAAGAAAAGGCCAAGGCTGAAGCTGAGAAGGCTGCCGCCGAAAAGGCAGTAGCTGAAGAAGCTGCGGCTGAGCCCGTCGCTGAAGAAGCAGCTGAAGAGCCGGCAGAAGCCCCCGCAGAGGAGGCCTAATCATGCTGGCTGACGCACTCGAGCACCTGGTTCGTGGAATCGTGGATGATCCCGACTCTGTGGAAGTGACCCGGAAGAACATTCGTCGCGGTCAACTCCTAGAAATTAGGGTTGCCCCCGACGATCTGGGACGAGTGATTGGTCGTGGCGGTCGAGTAGCTAAGGCTCTTCGTACCGTCATGAATGGCATCTCTACCAGAGGGGCAGTTCGAGTTGACGTAATCGACACGGACCGCTAAAGGTAACTTAGGAAAAGGCCGAGATCGAAATGATCTCGGCCTTTTCTCATATGAAGCGGTATGATAAACGAGCAGTAAGGAGGCAAAATGGAAGTCACAGTGGCAATTATTGGATCCGCAGTAGGATTGCGAGGACATGTTCGGTTAGACATGCGCACTGACCAGATTCTGACACGCTTCGAAAAAGGCTCCGTTCTGCATACCGATCCTGCCGAAGTTGGTCCCCTAACCGTGCAGGGTCTCCGCAAGCAGGGTACTAAATTCATTGTTGCTTTCGCTGAGGTGACGGACCGTAACGCTGCCGAGGCGCTGCGCGGAGTGCGACTTACCGTGGATTCTGAGACTGACGAAGACGACGAAGGTTTCTACCCTCACCAGCTACGCGGATTGGACGTAGTTGATTTAGAGGGGAAAACCTTGGGAGTGGTGAAGGACTTAGAGTTCGGTTTGGCGCAAGAACGCCTCCTCGTCACGACCCCGGATGGAGAAGAAGTGGCTGTGCCTTTCGTGCACGCACTCGTTCCCGAAGTTGATTTAGAGGCAGCGAAGATTGTGCTAGACCCGCCCGGCGGTCTTTTCCCAGCTGAAACCGGCGCTGAAGGATAATCGTGCGCATTGATATTCTGACGATTTTCCCAGAGTTCTTTGACTCGCTAGAACTTTCCTTGATGGGAAAGGCGCAAGAGAGTGGCGCCCTCGCCATCAAAGCCCATAATCTGCGCGACTGGACCCACGACCGTCACCGCACTGTAGATGATTCACCCTACGGGGGTGGTGCAGGGATGGTAATGCGCGTTGATGTCTGGACCAGGGCCTTGACCGATGTTCTCAACAGCAGCGCTATAAAGGGGCGTCGTGTGGTCATGATTCCGACTCCTTCTGGCCGTCCTTTGACTCAGACTCTGGCGGAGAATCTCGCGACCGCTGATCAGCTGATTTTTGCTTGCGGCAGGTATGAGGGGATTGACGCTCGGTTTGCTGAGCTGGTCGCTCAGGACTCGGCAGTTGAGTTGTGCGAATTCTCCCTCGGCGACTACGTCCTCAATGGGGGAGAGGCAGCCACCCTGGTCGCTATTGAAGCTGTCGGCAGGCTGGTACCTGACGTGGTGGGCAACGCGGAGTCGTTAGTGGAAGAATCTCATGGGCAGTCCGGTCTGCTGGAGTATCCGGTTTACACCCGGCCTTTGGATTTTTCGGGAGCGCAGGTACCACAGGTGCTGCTGAGCGGGGACCATGAGGCGGTGGCTAGGTGGCGGCATTTGAAATCTCTGGAGCGTACCGCACAGGTTCGTGCAGATTTGTTGCAACCGGGGGGTAAGGCGCATGACTCTCTTTCTGTTTTGGACCGTGAGCGTCTTTTAGCTTGGCAGGTCAGCCCAGATGCGGGACAAGTCAGGTTGCAGGAGATGGACTACGCTGGAGGTCAGTGCTTCCAACTTACGCACCAGCGTGGAGCCTTATCGCGTTCAGCCGCTGTCGTGATTTGGGGTCCGAGGGAGGCTCACCCGCAACATCCGCATGAGGCGTTAAAGCACGGCTTCGTAATTATTGGTGCCAGGCCAGATCTTGGAGCTGAGAACGAACTGGTCGGCTCCACCTTGCTTCTGGCAGAAGAATATGCCGAAAAACTGGGGGTTTCTGCTGCTTTGATGCGTATGCCTGCGGATAAACTGACCCAGGCATGGGCGAAAGAACGCGGTTGGAAGAAGGCCCCGCAGGGCCTGGGGAAAGTGCTTCGTCATGCTGACTTGCGGGTCCCTGGACAGGAAGAACCGCGTAGCGTCTGGTTTTACCGGCAGCTCTCTTAAGGTCAGGGTGGCGAAAGCAACTCAAATATCGCTTGGTATACGCGGTAACTTATGGCAAGATTAAGAGTCGTTGCACTGTGCGATAACCTGCCGTAGGGGGCTCGCAAATACAGGGGCAGCAATAGAGAAACAGGCGACTAGAGCGCCGTAACTACACGTTGAAGACCTGCGGCTTGAATGTGAAGGAAATGCAATGAAGAAATTTGATGCTATTGATTCCGCAAGCATGCGCGATGACATTCCCGATTTCCGCCCCGGCGACACCGTTAAGGTGAACGTGCGCGTGGTTGAAGGTAACCGCTCTCGTGTGCAGATGTTCCAGGGTATTGTATTGGCCCGTCATGGCTCCGGTATCGGCGAGACTTTCACCGTCCGTAAGGTTTCCTTCGGCGTTGGTGTTGAGCGTACCTTCCCGTTGCACGCGCCGACTATCGAATCTATTGAGGTTGCTACCCGCGGTGACGTGCGTCGCGCTAAGCTGTACTACCTGCGTAACCGCCACGGTAAGGCAGCTAAAGTTAAGGAACGTCGCGATAACGTCGCGAAGTAACTTAAATCAGCTTCAAGCATCTGTGTACCCACGGTTTTGCCGTGGGTACACGTGTATTATCAGTGTGTACAATACTGATAGGTATTTGACGGATGAGAGGTGCTACGGGTGGAGAATACGCCGCTAAATAACCCTGCAAGTAAAGCAGCGTCAGCCAACCGAGCGACGGCAGATTCTGCGTTTAGGGGACCGAGTTATCGTCACTCTAAGCACGCTGAAAAAGCAGGTTTGTTTCGGCAGGCTCTTGATTTTGTCGTAGTGGTATTCGTTACATTAGCGGTCCTCGGGATGCTCAATAACTGGGTGGTACAACGCTACTATATTCCGTCGGGTTCGATGGAAAACACGATTATGCCTCACGACTATGTACTGACCTCTAAGTTGGTTCCCGATAGCATCGAGATTAACCGCGGCGATATTGTGGTCTTCAACGACTCCGGAAACTGGCTGGGTGAGCATGAACAGCCTGAACTGGGCTGGTTCCAAAAGGCTTTGATTTGGAGCGGCCTGCGCCCAGATCCTGGGCATCAGCAATTAATCAAACGTGTGATTGGCTTGCCCGGTGACACAGTTACCTGTTGTAATGCCTCAGGACTGATTGAAGTGAACGGCACTGAAATTGATGAGCCGTATCTTAAATCTGGGGTAGTTCCCTCACTTGCACAGTTCAGCGTCACTGTGCCGGAAGACCGGTACTGGGTGATGGGTGATAACCGTAGCAATTCAGCGGACTCTCGAGCTCATCAAGACAATCCGGGGGACGGCACAATTCCTCGTTCGGATGTCTTGGGCAAAGCCGTAGCTGTGGTCTGGCCTTTCTCTAGGATCCAATGGCTGACCGATTACTCTGATGTGTTCTCATCAGTTCCAGCTGGCGCTCGCGTCCAAGACCACAACTAATCGTCGCTCCTATGCTTTTGGCCAGTCGTGAATATGAACTGGAACTGCTTGAGCAGTTCCCCCTCGTCCTCGGTATGGATGAAGTAGGACGCGGCGCGATAGCTGGCCCCGTCAGCGTGGGCGTGTGCGTAGTTGATAGGGATACCTCGGAAGCGCCAGCGGGCCTAGCTGATTCCAAGCTGGTTTCAGCAAGCAAGCGAGGTGCGCTAGCTGAGGCGGTTGCCACCTGGTCCGTGGCGACCCATGTTGCCTCAAGCCCCGCCACGGAAATCGATGAGGTGGGGATTATTCGCGCTTTACGTCGGGCAGGTATGCGCGCCTTGACAGCTTTAGCTGAACAAGAAATCTTCCCTTCCGCCATCATTTTGGATGGCACACATGATTGGTTGACACCGCCCGAGGTTTTAGATTTGTGGGCCGGGCCGGAGGACCAATGGCCGGTTTCTCCGCTTCCCGTCTATATGAGGGTAAAGGGAGACCGTGAATGCGCGGTGGTTGCGGGGGCTTCGATGGTAGCGAAGGTAAGCCGCGACGCCTACATGGCGGCTTTGCCCGATCCTGGCTATGGTTGGGCAAAAAATAAAGGCTATGCTTCGGCCGGGCACCGTGCGGCACTGCAAAAACTGGGCGTGAGCGCTTATCATAGGCAGAGTTGGAAGTTACCCCTGTGAAATACGGACCAGACAATTATTCGGATAGTCAAAGAAAAGAGTCGTCATGGGTCATGATGAAGTAGAAAACTACGAGAACAATCAGGAACTCGCGCTGTTTCGGGAGTATCGTGATGTAGTCCCACTCTTTCGCTATGTAGTGGAAACTGAACGCCGTTTCTATTTGGCAAATCAGGTTGATGTGCAGGCGCGTTCGACCGGCGGTGAAGTCTTTTTCGATATTGAGCTCACTGATGCTTGGGTCTGGGACATCTACCGTTCTTCACGTTTTGTAAAGAGCGTCAGGGTGATTACCTTTAAGGACGTCAACGTGGAGGAACTCGCCAAATCTGAACTGGATATGCCTAACTAAGAGTCAGTCGTTTTCAGAGTTTTCCACAAAAATTTAATCCCCAACCTGGCATTTTTCTCTTTGTAATCATAGCTTTAACCTTGGCATGCTTGCTCTCAGGAGGAAAATATGTCAAAACAGAACAAAGAATACCAAGACGATAGTTCAGCTCTCGATAATCCTGAGCCTCAAAAAGCTGAGCTAAGCCATAACCAAAAAATTGGCAACGAGGGAGAGTCTCTCGCCTGCCAAATGCTCACCGATCACGGCTGGGAGATCCTCGACCGAAACTGGCGCTGCCGCAACGGCGAGATTGATATCGTAGCCTGCAAGGGGCGCCATCTCGCTGTTATTGAAGTGAAGACGAGGAGCTCTGACGCATTCGGTTCAGGCGCCGAGGCCGTGACAGTAACCAAGGTGAAGCGAATGCGTAAACTCGCTGCGCTCTGGTTGCAGGCTCAAGACCAGCATTGGTCGTTAGTGAGTCTAGACGTAATTGAGATAGCGGTCCGTACAAATCAGCCAGCTTTGCTGAGATTCATTCGGAGCGTTGGCTAATGTCTCGGGTCGTCTCAGTGAAAACCGTGGCACTACTGGGTTTAGAAGGACAAATCGTCTCAGTGGAAGCACACTGCGCTCAGGGGCTCCCAGCCATCACACTGGTTGGTTTGCCAGATGCCGCTTTGCGTGAAGCAAAGGACCGAGTGAAAGCAGCCGCATCATGTTGCCAGTACCCAATTGGTCGACGGAAAATCACGGTTAATCTTTCTCCCGCAGATCTACCAAAAACTGGGAGTAGCTTTGATTTACCCATAGCTGTGGCGGTGCTTTGGGCTGAGCACGGATTCCCCATGCACCTATTGAAAGAACGTGGTTTTCTGGGGGAGCTGGGTTTGGATGGATCGCTCCATCCAGTGAAGGGTGTGCTCCCCGCGGTTCGGGCCGCGAAAGAAACGGGTATCAGGGAGATTGTGGTTCCCCTTGCTAATCTCCCTGAAGCGCGCTTGGTTTCAGGGATTGTGGTGCGCGGATACCGCCATCTCGGTGAGCTGCTGAACGACTGTGGGATTAATGTTGATCACAATATTTGGGCCAAATCAGCTGCGTTTGTCTCCGATGTGAATATGTCAGTCTCATCCAGTTCAGAGACTAACAATAAGCACTCCAGTGTGAAAAATACTGTAGATCTGAGTCAGGTCAGGGGGCAAACATTGGCCCGGATGGGACTGGAGATTGCCGCCATCGGGGGACATCATCTGCTGATGGTGGGAGTACCTGGAGCGGGGAAGACAATGCTGGCTAAATGCCTGCCGACTATTATGCCTCCGCTCACAGAAACTGAAGCTGTGACGGTAACCAGCATCCACTCCGTTTTTGGCACTCAGCAGGCTGTCCAAAAGCTAATTAACATCCCGCCTTTCCTTGCCCCGCATCATTCGGCTTCTTTGCCTGCCCTAGTTGGCGGAGGTGCCCCAGTTCCTAAGCCTGGACTCATCTCTTTAGCCCATCATGGCGTGCTCTTCCTTGATGAAGCTCCAGAGTTTTCACCGCGGGCTTTAGACTCATTGCGTCAGCCCCTAGAGGAGGGGAAAGTTACTATTTCTCGTTCGCGCCTCTCGGTGGACTATCCGGCGCGTTTTCAACTGGTAATGGCGGCTAACCCGTGTCCTTGCGGTAATGCCATGTCAAGAGGTGTTGCCTGTACTTGTACTGTCGCAATGAGACGCCGATACGGGCAACGGCTTTCGGGGCCTCTCTTAGACCGTATCGACATGCAGGTGGTTGTTGAGCCTTTAACCGCCGCAGATCTCGAATACAGCAACGTGCCTGAGTCTTCCGAACAGGTGGCGCAACGGGTGCTGGAGGCTCGTGAGCGGGCTATCTATCGCTTAAAAGACACGCCTTGGAACAGCATGAGAGAAGTCCCCGGGGCTGCCCTCGCAAGCCTCGGGAGAGGAGTTACCGCCGATCTATTGGCTGGTCTTCATCGGGGAGTTAGCCGTGGCTCCCTGTCAATGAGAGGAATGGAAAGAGTCCTGAAGGTGGCTTGGAGCGTGGCAGATTCACGTGGCCACGACACCCCTGACGGAGATGATATTGGCTTCGCAATGAGCCTGAGACAACAAGGAAAAACCTATGTTTAAGCAGAATGAATTCTCTGCCCTACCTGGAGTCAATGACGAAACTACAGCCAGAATGATCTGGAGCTCAATCCTAGAACCTCCAGACCGGGTTGCTTACCGGCTAATCTCTGCCTACGGTGCGGCGGCGGCGCTCGGTGTCTGCGCACGGTCTCTGGATTCTCGCGACCAGCAGTCTCTGCTGGCCAAGAAGCTGGAACTGCCCGCAGATAACTTACGAAACGCTATGGAACGTTGGAAGCCAAGGGCTGCTGCTTGCCAGTTACAGAGGATGGAAGACGGCGCGGCAAGGCACGAAATCAGATTCCTTTGCCCACGAGACCCTAGCTGGCCACAGCAGCTCAGTGACCTAGGAGAAGACGCTCCGATTGGTCTTTGGCTGCGGGGGAAGATTCCGCAGGGAATGCCTGTGTCCATTGTCGGCGCGAGGATTGCTAGCAACTATGGTGAAACAGTTGCCCGCGACTTTGCCTACGAGCTCAATAGCGCAGGTAGCGTAATAGTATCGGGTGGAGCTTTCGGGATAGACGCATGCGCGCATCAGGGCGCTCTCGCTGCCAACGGAAACACTGTAGCATTTATGGCCGGAGGACTAGACCGGCTTTATCCAGCCGATCTCTTTGAGCTACACCAGCGGATCATCTCAACCGGAGCAGTAGTTTCAGAATTCCCTCCAGGAGCTAGGCCCGCAAGATGGCGGTTCCTCTCCCGTAACCGGCTCATCGCAGGCTACTCAGCTACCACAATAGTGATAGAAGCCAATATCCGTTCGGGTGCCCTAAATACGGCCAGAACTGCACTCAAAATTGGTCGGCCTGTTGGTGCTGTACCCGGACCTATTCACTCTCAACTCTCGAGTGGTACGAACCAGCTAATTCGCGACGGGGCAAGCCTCGTATCGCGCAGTGAACACATTGTGGATTTGATGGCGCAGTCCGCACAAACACTGTTACCGTATTCGCTACTCCAAACTGATGTGATTGCGGGTGTCGATACGGCAGAAGCAGGAGAGATGACTGCCAGCCAGCGCAGAGTATATGACGCACTGCCGCCACACGGGGCCGGTATCACACCAGAGCGCATTAGTGTGGCGACCGGCTTGGCACCCTACGAGGCGCTGGGTCTTCTTGGACAACTTGAACTTTGCGGACGAGTGAAACAAACCGGCGCGCAATGGTCTCGCCTGCAAGGGGCGTAAAGTATGCGAAGATAGAGGGATGAACAGTCCCAGTAGCCAGGTAGTTGCCCAGTTCGGGGAATACCTGCAGCTACAAAGAGGTTTAAGTGATCATACTGTTCGCGCCTACACGAACGATATTAAAGACTGCCTAGAGTTCGCTGCCGCCGAGTGCGGGGCAGTCGAACTCCGCCAGGTCGACTACTCGGTGCTTCGTCTGTGGTTATCCGAACTAGGCGCCGAAGGCAAGGCCAGATCCACTTTGATGCGTAAGGCGGCTGCCGCTCGCACATTCTTCGGCTGGTGCGTAAAGCAGGAGCTAATCGAATCGGACCCAACCGGCAGACTGAGAACCCCGAAACTAGCCCAGTATCTGCCCACGGTGCTTAATGGAGAACAGGTTAGTATTTTGCTAGCAACTGCGCAAGAGGCAGCGGAAAGGCAGGCAGCGGCAGCTTCTGAAACAGCTGAGATACATGCGGCAGCTACCGCTTTGCGGCGCTGGACCGAATGCGAGCTACTCTATGCCACAGGTATCCGGGTTAGCGAACTAGTCGGGTTAAATATCGAGTCCGTAGACTTCTCACACCGCACCATCAGAGTCCTAGGTAAAGGCAATAAAGAACGCATTGTCCCATTCGGTCTGCCCGCTCTGAACGCTTTGAATACCTATCTAGCGAAATCAAGGCCCACACTATTAGGTGGCGTGCACTCCGAAGAACCAGCGGTCTTCATCGGTAGCCGTGGCCGCAGAGTCAACCCGCGTACCGTGCGAGCAGATGTTCATCACTGCGCTCAAGCTGCCGGCGTACCAGATATCAGCCCACACGACCTGCGTCACTCCGCCGCCACCCATCTACTGAGCGGGGGAGCCGACATGAGAGTAGTGCAAGACCTCCTCGGACATGCGTCCCTTGCAACCACGCAACGCTACACTCATGTGGACCAAAAACGCCTCGCGGCAGTGTACCTACAGGCATTCCCGCGTGCCTAACTGTCGTAGGGAACCAGTCGCGCCCTGCCCAGCAGGAGAAGCAGAGGATTCAGGTAGCTTTTCTGTCCGGTTTTAGCCCCCCATTCGATCATTTCGCCTTGCGCCACCCCGATCACCTCCCCGGCTCTCACTTTGCTACCTTCGCTCACTTTGGGGGTCACATGAGTGTAGGTGGTGCGTAGTAGCGGTGAATGACGTATTGCTACCACCGGCCGGTCAACAATCACCCTGGCAACCGTGACGACCCCATCCCCACTGGCGTACACGGGGGTGCCCTCGGTCACCACCAAATCCACTCCGCGATTTCCCGATAACCAAGGCTGATCTGGATTGCTGAAATTACGGGAAATCACTAAAGGCCGAGTGGGTGCTTGGAACCTGCCGGAAGTAGCGTGAGAAAGTGATGACGGGAGGGATAGGCTAAAGCCAAGCGCACAAATAAGAACTAGAGCGACCAGAGCCAAACCCCTTCGAAAGCTTCTCAACGGACCCAATCTGTGAGCGTCAATCTTCTGCCGCCCGCTTTGTGGGCGAGGAAAAAAGTAAACTTGCATCTTTCCATCATGCTAGTGGGAAACTTCATTGTTTAACCGGCTTCAAACAGGTTGGGGAAAGCTACTCACGCTCTAAAATGTGGATAAAGCCAAAAACAGGGCGTACAAAAAACTGTGGCCCAGTGTTTCCACTAGGCCACAGTTGAAAGAACTATAAGGCGCTCAGATGGCGCGTTCTACCCGATCGCTCTTAATGCACTTAGTGCACACGTTCAAGCGCATGCGAGTACCGTTAACAACGGCGCGAACACGCTGAATATTCGGGTTCCACCGGCGGTTGGTCCGCACGTGCGAGTGCGAGACACTCTTGCCGAACTCCGGTCCCTTACCGCAAACGTCGCAAACAGCAGCCACGGTGATCTCCTGGTCTCTTCGAAAATTAAAACTTTGTGTGAGCTCATTAAGGAAATCTGTTAATAACCTGAATAAGCAACTTGACTAGAATAGCTCACTTCAGCCAAAAACCCAAATGCTAAGGCTGTGCGAGTTATCACGCCTGAGAGGCGATATCATATAGCCATGAACCAAGGAATAACTATCTCAGCTAACTTCACGGCAGCGCAATTAAAAACCGGCTGTCAGAGGGCTTTAGCTTTGATTCATTCCCCCCAGTACGCTCCTATTTTAGCCCCCTACGCGCGGGTGAGTCGACACAACCTGGATACCGGTTTTTCCGTGCCCCTCGCGGCTGCTCTCCAAGCCGGTGCGGAGCATTCCGCCAAAGACCTAGCCGCCGTTACCGAAGATATGGCCACCGCTGCGACTGAGGCTGCGGCTGGTTTCAGCGGAATGCGACTATCTTGGGCGCTCCAATCATTCGCTTCTGCTTGTGAGGGGAAAGATGAGCTCACGCCCGTGGCCCTGGCGGAAGCTATCAGGCAGATTATTGAACAGATGCCGGCTGCTTTGCCCTCCAGT
Organism: Boudabousia marimammalium; assembly: GCF_001936115.1. Lineage (GTDB taxonomy): Bacteria > Actinomycetota > Actinomycetes > Actinomycetales > Actinomycetaceae > Boudabousia > Boudabousia marimammalium. The sequence continues at coordinate 8,643 of NZ_MPDM01000002.1, read as the reverse complement.
TCTCCCCGGCAGCTTCATCCCTCTGACGTTGCCCTAACCGGACGCTCCAGCATTACCGCCGAGGACGTCTTCACGATGCTGTCATACTCTCTACTGGCAGCCGTATCCCTCCCCGAACAGGGCAGCGAAGATACTGATTTCTTGAGAGACTCTGCAGCTGCGACTGAAGATGCGTACCTGAGCTTAGAACCGGATCTGGTAGCTTTCTTGATGATAAGCCTCGGCTTAGCTTTAGGAGCCCAGCCCGCCATTTCAGATAGTGACTTGATGGATTCAGCAAATGAGGTGCTCAGCCGTCTTCCCAGTGTTAGTCGGCCCGCCCCAATCACCATGCGAGCCCAACGCCTAAACTTCTGTATTTTAACGATTGAAGGTGCCGCTGGGGTCTTAGCTGAATACCGGCAGCAAACCCGCTCAAAGGATGTGATTTGGGCGGTTGGTAAGACCGACTTTTTCGGTTGGGAAACCTGGAAACTAGTACATCGGGTTTCTGATCCGGTCAGTGAGGTGCCAGACTTTGCTAAGCGACGAAACCTGGTGGTTGTCTCACCTCCGCCGGTAGGTGAGCTTAGCCTCGGTACAGAACAAGACCCCACTCGTAGTGCCGGGAATTCTAATGTGGTCACCTTACATAAGCCTGCTTCCCGAGTGGCTCATCGTCCCACCGTAATCGCGCTGACTCGTTGCCAAGATACCGTTAGAGATTTGCCGCCAATGGGGGTGAATGTGCTGTTTAATCCTGATTCTACGGAAAGATTGAAACGACTCCTCGAATCGGTTACTGATGTTCCCATCACTATCCTCACGAGCGATCCAGCTTCCGTCGCTTTGGTGAAAGAAGTGCTCTCCAACTACGTAGGTAGCTCGGAGATGCCCATCTTGCATGCGGAATGTGAATCTGAGGTGGCCTTGCTTCATGCCGCTCGGCATGCCTGCGCGTACAATCGCGGAGCTGACCCGGAGAGCCGCTATCAACTGGCCCACAACGCCCTCGAACAGGCGGAAGCTACCATGCGTTCCTTCACTACCAAAGACCCCTTCTTGCGAGACATTCCAGACCTCAAACTCAGCGGTGAAGAGGTTGACTCACAATCTGGTTGGCTGATGCGTGACACGGTTCGCGGTGGATTCTTGGTAGATGACGACTACAGTCGACTCAACAATCTGCTAGTGCAGCTCCCCGCCACCATGGATCCCATCGATTTTCAAACCCTTGAAGCTAGCTTGCCGAAACTGGCCGGAGTAAACGCGGACATTCACTACTATCAAGGAAATCAAGCGGACACCATTATCATCGTCCAAACTTGGTAACTATGACTAACGCACAAGTCGGAGAACTCATCAATCCCGAAGCTGGCACCAGCTTGCTCGCCCCAGTGGCGCGTCGGGTAGGTCCAGCAACTGCCAAGAAACTGGCTAAATTGGGCGTCGAATCGGCTTTAGACCTGCTTTACTTGGCCCCTCGGAGACTCCAAGTATGGGACCAGCTTACCGATCTAGGTGAGCTGAACGAGGGAGACCAAATCACCTTCATCGCAGACGTTATAGATGCGCAAGTACGCACTATGAAAGCTCGGCGCGGCGCCATGCTGACAGTGACGCTCCAAACCGATAGTGGTAGTTTGAGTGCTACCTTTTTTGCGAAGCACTCTGGTGCCCTGACCTATCATCGAAAGAACCTGGTTCCCGGTCAAAGACTCATGTTCGCTGGGAAAATTAGTCAATACCGTGGGCAATGGCAGCTTACTCATCCCACCTATGACGATGCCAGCGAACTCAGTGAAGCAGAAGTGGCCAGCCGGGCTGCGAAACCGGTGCCAATCTATCCGGCGGTAGCGGGGCTCCCCTCATGGGCGATTGCCAGAGCCGTCGACACCATCCTCGAAACCTTGAAACCAGGTGAAATACCGGAAGTTTTCCCCGACAAAGATCGCAAATCCCACGACCTCAGCACCACCCTGGAGGCACTCCGCGACCTCCACCATCCCGCCAGCGAGAATACGTGGCTGGCAGCGAAACGCCGACTCGCTTGGGATGAAGCCCTCATCACGCAAAGCGCGCTCGCCCTCGCCCGGGTGGGCGCAAATTCGCGTCCCGCCCCGGTACTTTCCCCGAAAACTGGGGGAGTCCACGATGCGTTGCGCGGCCAGCTTCCCTGGGAACTCACTTCCGCGCAGAGCACGGTTTTGAAGCAACTGGACGCTACCATAGGAAAAGATCACCCCATGCAGACCCTGCTCCAAGGTGATGTGGGCTCTGGAAAGACTATCGTCGCGCTACTGGCCATGTGCCGGGCGGTAGATGCAAACTATCAGGCGGCGCTACTCGCCCCCACGGAAGTTTTAGCGGCTCAGCATGCCCGCACACTGAGGAGTCTTCTCGGCCGTCTTGCAAACGGTGGGACACTTTTAGCTCAAGATGGTCCCTCCACCAGCGTGGAACTACTGACCGGATCGGCAAACGCTGCAGAAAAACGTAGAGTCCTTGCCCGGCTAGCCTCGGGGGAACCTCTGATCGTGGTGGGTACCCATGCCCTCCTGTCAGAGAATGTGCAGATACCATCCCTCGGCCTCGTGGTCGTGGATGAACAACATCGTTTCGGTGTCGCCCAACGTGACACCCTCCGCGAACGCGGCGAACTCACCCCGCACGTGTTGGTGATGACCGCCACCCCGATTCCGCGCACCGTGGCCATGACGGTTTTCGGTGACTTGGATGTAGAAGTCCTCGAGAGCCGCCCAGCGGGGCGCGCCGAAGTTTCCACCTTCCTCGTCCCCGCCGAAAACCAACGCTGGATGGGCCGAGTTTGGGAAAGAGCAGCAGAGGAAATCAAAGGCGGCGGACACGTCTACGTGGTCTGCCCGCGAATCGATGCGGACACCGTAGAAGACGGGGAAACCTACGAGGGTGCGGCGGAAAGCCTCGCTTCAGTGGAAGCGACTTTGGCAAAACTGACACAGTTGCCCATACTATCTGGCTATAAAATCGGCAGTCTTCACGGGCGCATGAGCGCCACCGAAAAAGACGAAGCAATGGCTGACTTCCAAAACGGGAAAACCCCCATCATGGTATCGACCACCGTGATTGAAGTAGGTGTTGATGACCCCCAAGCCACCATGATGATCATCTTGGATGCGCAACAATTCGGGCTCTCCCAACTCCATCAGCTACGCGGGCGGATTGGGCGCGGCAACCGTGCAGGCATCTGTATGGCCGTCATGCGCGCCACCGAATCACCCATCTCAGCGCAACGACTCTCAGCCTTCGCTGAAACCACAGACGGATTCATCCTCGCAGAAAAAGACCTAGAACTCAGGGCCGAAGGTGACGTGTTAGGGCATAATCAAGCCGGCTACCATTCGGGTCTGAAATTCTTGAAAGTTCGCCACCACGGGGAGCTAATCCGGCAGGCCAGAAAGATTGCCACCCAGCTAGTAGAAGCTGACCCGAAGTTGGAAGAACATCCTCAGCTCAAAGCGGCTATTGAGCTACGCTTAAACGAAGCAGAACAGGCTAACCTGCTGCGTGCATAGGCGCGCATGCCGTTGAGAGGTTAGGCTAAAACCATGACACGAATTATTGCTGGACAATACAAGGGTCGGGAACTGAAAATTCCCCAGCAGGGGACTAGGCCGACTTCTTCACGAGTGAGGGAAGCAATCTTCAGCCGTCTTGAGCACTGGAATCTGCTGAACGATTCTAGGGTTGTAGACCTGTGTGCCGGCTCTGGCGCCCTCGGCCTTGAGGCTGCCAGTCGCGGGGCCAGGAAGGTGGATTTGGTTGAAATATCACATAAGGCGGCCCGCGTCTGCCAGCAAAATGTGCAAGCTTTAGGTTATGCGGGCGCGCGCGTTCATGTCCTGTCAGCTGCCTCTTTTCTCGCCGGCAGCCCACACAGCTGTGATGTGGTTTTCTTTGATCCGCCCTACGATATGGCTGCTCAAGAGGTTGAATCGATTGCCGCTCAGGTAGCTGCTGGCTGGCTGGAGCCACACGGGGTCCTGGTGTTGGAGCGGTCATCGCGCGGCGGTGAACCTAGCTGGCCGGCGGCGCTCTCGGTTTTGGATCAGAAAAAGTACGGTGAAACCACAGTGTGGTATCTGGAATTAGCTGCCGAGCTTCCCTCGGCAATACAAGAATAGGTAGAATCTCAACATGACAGTTTTTGTTTGCCCCGGTAGCTATGATCCAATTACTTTTGGCCACGTCGATGTGATTGCCCGTTGTGCCTCATTGGCGGACACCGTGATTTTGGCGATCGCTAATAATGCGGAAAAATGCTACTTGTTTACCGCTGAAGAACGCGCTGAACTGGCCCGAGATGCGGTCAGTCATCTGTCGAATGTGCGGGTGGATATTGTGGAGGGCTTGATGGTGGAGCGCTATAAGTCGTTCAATCCGGTCATTGTGAAGGGCGTGCGTGGACCGTCTGATTTTCAGCATGAGGCTATCCAGTCCACTGTTAATCGGGAGATTTCTGGTTTTGAGACTTTCTATTTGCCCGCAACGCCGAGTCTTTCCCATATTTCCTCGTCAATCGTGAAAGAATTGGGGCACTACGGGGTGGATTTATCCGAGTTCACCACCGAGCGGGTCGCGCAAGCGCTCGCAATGAAGTTGAACCAGCAGTAGGGGGTAAGCATGAGCGAGTACGAGGAGTCTTACGAGACTGAAACGGCAGAAACTGGTGCGGTTGCGAATGATGAATCAACTGCGCTGGCGCTGATTGATTACGTGCATGACTTGGTGACTGAGGCACGTGCTCTGCCCATGTCTGCTTCGGTTCTAATCAACAAAGCTCAGGTTTTGGATTTGTTGGAGCAGATTCGTGAAGCCTTGCCGCGTGATGTTTTGAACGCCGACGATATTGTTAACCGTGCTGACCTAGTGCTGGAACGCGCCACTCAGGAAGCTGATGCGCGTTTGCGTGATGCTGGTGTGCGTGCTGAAACAATCCTTGCTGAGGCGAATGAGGAAGCGAAAACTATTCAGGCGAATGCCACCAATCAGGCTGATTTGACGATTAACGAATCTAATACCCGTGCGGAGCAGATTATTGCTGACGCGCAGGCTCAAGCTGAGCGTCTGATTTCCGCGGAGGAGGTCTTGCAGGTTGCCACTGAACGTGGTCAGCAGGTGACTCGGGCGGCAGAAACTGAAGCGGATCGTTTGATGACTAACGCCAATGAATACGTTTTTGAGAAGATGAACGATCTGATGCAGGCCGCTTTGGATGTTGCCCGGGTTGCTGAGGGCGGACGCGACCGGATTGAACAGCGCATGGCTGACCGTTCTGGTTATGAGCCTGAAGCGGAGTTTTCTGAGTAAGCTTGCTTACTTTGCGCCTCTGCTTTGGTGCTTGGCTGCGGCCTAGCTGCCGACAGTGCGGTACGCTGATGGTCTGAAAACCTATTTCTCAACCGTGGAGGTCCGGAAAGCTATGTCTGATACTTTCGTTTTATCGTTGCAGTCTCTGGGGCGTGAGATTGGTTCCCTGCAGGAGCATTCTTTGCAGATTCGCCCGATTGCTGAGTGGTCTACTGAAGTCGCTCAGTGGCTAGATCAGGATTTCCCGATTCGCGTGGAGCTTCAGTCTTTGACTGATGGAGTGTTGGTTTCTGTTGCGGGTGAGCTGGGGTGGACTGCTTTGTGCTCGCGTTGCGCCGAGGAAGTGCGAGGAAGCACCCCACTTAATGCGCAGGACGTGTTTTTCTATCCTGATTCTCCAGTCGTTACTGAAGCTGAGGAAGATGAAGAGTTCTATCTGATTGAAAACGACTCCATTGATTTGGAACCTTTCGTTCGTGATGAGCTAATCTTGGGTTTGCCTACTTTGCCGCTCTGCTCACCAGACTGCGAAGGACTGTGTGACGTATGCGGTGAACCTTGGGCGAAACTTCCCGAAGATCATGCTCATGAAGAGATTGATCCGCGTTGGTCAGCTTTAGCTGTTTTTGCGGAGAAGTTGGATTCATCTGAGGAGATGAACAAGTAGGATGACTGTGCCGCAGTTGCTGTCCGTTTCTCAGGTAACTAAACTCGAGGATGCTTGGGGAATAGAGATTGATCCTGAACTGTTGGTGATGGCTTTGACGCACCGCTCTTTTGCCTACGAGAATGATGGCTTGCCGCATAATGAGCGGCTGGAGTTTTTAGGCGACTCGGTGCTCTCGATCATCGTGACAGAGTATCTCTTTCGTACCTATCCAGATCGTCCCGAATCACATCTGTCCAAAATGCGGGCTGCCTCTGTCTCTCAAGCGGCCCTAGCGATTGTGGCCAAGAACCTACAACTGGGTAGCTTTATCCTGCTGGGGAGAGGCGAAAAGAAGACTGGCGGGGCCAAGAAGGCTTCAATCCTTTCGGATACGGTGGAGGCGTTGATTGGTGCTACCTATCTGTGCCACGGCCTGGAAGTTACCCGCAAGATTGTTACCCACCATTTAGGTGATTTACTTGATCACGCGATTGAACGTGGTGCTTCAGTCGACTGGAAGACCACTTTGCAAGAGCTGACCGCCGATTTGAAACTGGGTAGCCCAGTCTATGAGGTGGCAGGTTCTGGCCCTGACCATGCGCGCGTATTTGAGGCTCGCATCCTGGTCGATGATATAGAGGTCGGGAAGGGGCAGGGCACTTCCAAACGTCACGCAGAGCGCGCTGCTGCAGAGGTGGCAGTAAAGGTGATTCGTGAAAAGTATCAAGTTTCTGATGCTCCTGTCTTGACAGGCTCAGGAGTTTTTGGGGAGACCTTCCCGCATGCCTGAGCTACCTGAGGTTGAGACGGTCCGGCGTGGGCTAGAAACCTTAGCTTTGGGTCAGCAGATCCAGGAGGCTGCTGTCTATGCACCGCGCATGCTTCGTCACCAAAATGGGGGAGTCCCCGCTTTTCTTGAAGCTACGCGGGCTTTCGAGATTACCCAGGTTGCCCGGCATGGAAAGTTCCTTTGGCTGCAGTCGCGAAAAGACCAAACAATTGTTATCCACCTCGGCATGTCTGGGCAGCTGCGACCACTCGAAGAAGTGGACTCAGCGGCACTCAAACACGAAAGAGTCAGACTGACTTTCACGGAGGGCACCCAAACCACGGAAGCACCCAATCACGGTGTACGTTTCATCGATCAACGTATGTTCGGCGCTACGCATACCAGCCCGATTATCGAGTTGTTTGCCCCGACATTGAAAGATGGTGCACCTCCTTTACGTATCCCTGCGGCTGCTGCTCACATCGGGGTTGATTTATTTCATCCCGAGTTAGATTTGCGGAAGGCTGCTCAGCTGATTCGTAGATCTAAGTCCACGATTAAATCAGTTCTGCTAAACCAGCAGATAGTTTCCGGATTTGGCAATATTTACGCTGATGAGGCGTTGGCTCGGACCCGCATTCATGGTCTGCGCCGGGCAAGTTCCTTAAAACTCGCTCAGGTGGTTGAAATCCTAGAGCAGGGCCGGGAGATCATGAATCTGTCACTAGCCCATGGAGGCACTTCCTTTGATGCTCTGTATGTTGATGTGAACGGAAAATTTGGCGATTTTGGCGAGCACCTATTGGTCTATGGACGCAAAGGGGCAGAGTGCCGAAAGTGTGGGAGAAAGATTGAAAGCCTCATGAGCGCAGGCAGGTCGCATCATTTTTGCCGACACTGCCAGAAGCCACCCCGCGGAGTCTAAATTTTCGCTTATTCCGTGGCTTAACGCTATTATAGGAGGGTGAATAATACTACTCCCCATACAGACACTCCTATCACAGTTATGATTGTTGACGATCATGAGATTGTGAGACGCGGAATCGCGGAAATTATTGAGCGCGCTGACGATTTGAAAGTGGTTGCTGAAGCCGGCACTGTGAATGATGCGGTGTTGCGGGCACAGCTTGTTAAACCAGAAGTAATCTTGGTTGATTTACAGCTTCCTGATGGCACTGGCATTGATATTTTGCGTTCTTTGAAGGAATCGGGATGCGATGCTCTTCCCGTTGTGCTGACCAGCTTTGATGATGATACCGCCGTGGCGGAGAGCCTTAAGGTAGGAGCTCGTGCTTTTGTTTTGAAGAACGTGAGGGGTAATGAAATTGCCGACGTTGTTCGACAGGTTGCGAGTGGTCAGGTCCTTCTAGATGATCGGACTATTACGGCGCGTAAAGCCGATAGTGATGACCCGACGGCTTCATTGACACCGTCTGAGCGTCGTGTTTTGATGCTAATCGGGGACGGTCTGTCGAACCGTGAGATTGGTGACCGACTGGGAGTTGCAGAGAAGACTGTGAAGAACCATATCACTTCACTTCTAGCCAAGATGGGTTTGCAGCGCCGCACGCAGGTCGCGGCGTGGGTAGCAGGACAGCGCGCTACTTCATGGCGTACGCCACGTGGGGAAAATCCCTAATCCTGTGCACACTGTGACGGCCGCATTGCCGTAATATGACTTATAGATAGCAGAAGTAAAGTTTGTGAGGACTCACGTGAACGACGATCGTCAATCAGATAACAATAGAAACCATAATTCGCGAGGAAATTCTCGCGGTGAACGCAGATGGAACAATGATGGCGATCGCGGTGGACGCGGCTATAGCCGTGATGACCGGGGCGGTAGCCGTGATGGTGGTCGTGGTGGCCGTGGCTTTAATCGTGATGATCGCGGTGG
>NZ_MPDM01000001.1 GCF_001936115.1 Boudabousia marimammalium | reverse complement strand
CACCCCACACCACCGCGGCACAGCACACCAACCCCCGCACAACACCCCACACCACCGCGGCACAGCACACCAACCCCTGCCCCACACCCCACACCACCGCGGCACAGCACACCAACCCCCGCACAACACCCCACACCACCGCGGCACAGCACACCAACCCCTGCCCCACACCGAATGTGACCGTTAGCAACAAATGTGCACCTTACACAGTGCACAATTAACACTAAGGTGCACACTCGATGAAGCTGGGTATGGGGCGGTGGCAGGATGGTTTGCAAACAGACTACTTGAGCGGCACCGCGAGGCTTTGCGAACTGGCTCCCAGAACGGCGATAGAAGGCGGCGTCTGGATCAGCGACAGAAGGCGCCCAGAACGGCGACAGGCCAGTGACACTAATAAGTAAGACTCCCAGCAACAGTGCCTACCGACACAACGCCTTGTCAAAGAGATACCCCCTAGGGTATTCTCAAAGGGTTGAATACCCACCCGGGTATAAGAGTTTCCCAAATGAAAGGGCATGAATTATGTGTTCTCCCGTTAAGTGCAAGAAGTGCGGCAAGACGACGTGGTCTGGTTGCGGCCAGCATGTTGCAGCAGTCAAGGCCAGCGTCCCCGCCAGCCAGTGGTGCACCTGTGAGCGCGACACCAAGTCCAGCGGTGGCGGAATCTCCGGTTTCTTCTCTCGCCTACGTGGCTGATTCCGCGAACAGAGCATAAGCGTCAAAGCCCACGGACAAACCCGTGGGCTTTCCGCGGTTAGGCAACTTCAAAAGGCCAGCCAACACCACACAGCTCAACCACCTAGCCGCAAACCACCCCGCAAGACGAACTGCCACCACACAGCTCAACCACCTGGCGGAAAACCACCCGCAACGCGACAAACACCCTAGAATACAGCGGCCCCGCGGAGCAAAACACCAGCGGCACACCACCCGCAAATAAAACCTTTAGAAAGCAGCATCAAGAATATGACTACAACTGTTATCGTCGGCGGAGTCGCCGGCGGCATGTCCACCGCCACTCGCCTCCGTCGCCTCGACGAAAACATGGAGATTATCGTTGTCGAAGGCACCGGCCATGTTTCCTTTGCAAACTGTGGCCTGCCCTATCACGTCAGCGACACCATCCCGAAGCGATCCTCCCTGCTACTGCAGACCCCGCAGTCTCTGCGCGCCCGCTTCAACCTAGATGTGCGGGTGAATACCTTGGCGACCGCAATTGACCGAGAAGCACAGACAGTCACCCTCGTCGGCCCGGACGGAACCAGCCAGCAGCATTACGACTACCTCGTCCTCTCCCCCGGTGGCGTGCCCATTATCCCGCCAATTCCGGGGATTGACCGCGCTTTGACTCTGCGCACTGTGGAGGATTTAGACGCCATCAAGGAACAGCTGGACAGCACCAACGCGAAGTCGGCCGCCCTGATTGGGGGCGGATTCATTGGCCTGGAACTCGCGGAGAACCTAGTCAAGCGCGGCATGGATGTGACCGTCATTGAGAAGGCCGCTCAGATTCTGGCCCCGCTGGATCCGGAAATGGCGAATATTGTCACCAAGCACCTTGAAAAGAACGGGGTCAAAGTCATTACCGGCGCTGACACTACCGCCATCACTGAGAAAACGGTGGAGCTCAAAGACGGGCAAAGCATTAACGCTGAACTGGTGGTCGCCGCCATTGGCGTTCGCCCCCGCAACGAGCTGGCCGTGCAAGCCGGCCTGGAAGTTGGCGAACGCGGCGGCATTAAGGTCGATGAGCAGCTACGCACCAATGACCCGCGGATCTTCGCCCTCGGCGACGCCGCCGAAAAGATTGATGCCGCCTCACAGGCTCCGACCCTAGTGCCTCTGGCGCAGACCGCTAACCGGCACGGACGTCTACTGGCTGACATTATTGCCGGCCGCGACGATGACCGCACCACAGTCAAACCCACCCTCGGCACCGCCATTGTGGGACTGTTCGAGCTAGCTGCCGGCGCGGTCGGCTGGAATGAGAAGCGGGCCCGCGCGGAAGGCCGCAACGTCCGCATCATCCATCTGCACCCCATGAGCCATGCCGGCTACTATCCGGGTGCCGCGCAGCTACATTTGAAGCTGGTGATTGACGCGGAAACCGACCTGATTCTGGGCGCGCAGGCCGTCGGCCGCAGCGGTGTTGATAAGCGCATTGACGTGATCTCCATGGCGATGCGCACCGGCATGAAGGCGCAGGAGTTGGCGGATGTGGAGCTGGCGTACTCCCCGCAGTACGGTAGCGCGAAAGACCCCATTAACATGGCGGGCTTCATTGATGACAATATTTTGCGTGGCGAACGCACCTTCCAATGGTATGAGGTCGAGGACGCGATCAACGACGGTTGGACCCTGGTCGATGTGCGTACGCCTGGCGAGTATGAGCGCGGAACTCTGCCCGGGGCAGTGAATATTTCGGTGGATGAGCTGCGTGACCATATTGATGAGCTGCGCGGCAAGAAGCTGCTGGTCAACTGCCAGGTTGGTTTGCGTGGCCATATCGCGGTCACCATCCTCAGCCAGTACGGAATTGAGGCAGCCAACCTGGATGGCGGCTACCTGACCTACTCGCACGGGACGCAGAAATAATGAGCACCAAAACGCAGAGTACAGCCACCCCCGCCGGCAAGAGCAAATCCATGAGCTTGCCAGCGGCGGAAATCAAGCCGGCGATTACTCGTCTGAAGCGCGCGAAGGGCCAGCTGGAGGCGGTGATTCGCGCTTTGGAAACGGAGCAGGATTGCCAGACTTCAGTAATGCAGTTGGCGGCGGTCGCGAAAGCTATTGACCGGGCCGGATACCTGATTGTGGCTTCCGGTATGAAGCAGTGCTTCTCTGAGGGCGGCGACGAAATGGACGCGAAGACCTTGGAGAAGCTGTTCCTTTCTCTTTCATAGCGTTCACTATCTTCTGCAGGAGTCTCTCCGACCTCCCATAATTGGTTGGAGAGACTCTTTTTCTATCAGAAAGTCAGCTCATGCCGATTCGCCCGTCCCGCCTTTCCGACCTGCCACGTATGATGGAGATTTTCGCGGCTGCCCGCGCTTTCATGGCTGAGGCCGGTAATCCGACGCAGTGGCCTGACTGGTATCCTGATGAGGAAATGTTGCGCGCGGACATTGCAGCGGGCGCTAGTTTTGTGATTGAGGACGAGGACGAGGGCGTCCACGCAACCTTCATGTTTCGGATTGGCCCGGACCCCACCTATGCGGTGATCCGTGACGGAAACTGGCTGAATGATGAGCTTTATGGGACGATTCATCGGGTCGCTTCCGATGGGCGAAGGCGCGGCATCCTCGGCCAAGCAGTAGAGTTTTGCGCTGCCCGGTGCGCGAATCTGCGCGTGGACACTCATGCCGATAATGCGCCTATGCGGCACCTGTTGGGTAAGCTCGGCTTTGTTGAGTGCGGCACTATTACTGCGGAGGATGGCGGCGACCGGGTCGCTTTCCACAAAATTACGAACAGAAACGCATAGCATTCCCTGGAGTTCAGATGCGGAAATCTTCCTCGTCAAATCAAGTAATCCCGGTTCCCGGTCAGCCCCGTATCTACACGTACCGGTGGGCTAGTTACTTCCTGACACCGTTCGCGCTGCCTTCGATTATTGGCAGTATCTACACTTTCTTTACCCGCACTCCCGGGGTAGATATTGAGCTGGATGACTACTGGGCGATCTTAGTGGTGACTAGCCTGATACTGCTGGCCGGTTTGTTTTTCTGGTTCTACGCACATGGCGTTGACCCGGATAAGGTGTGGACGAGATTCGGCAGAATCTACTATAAAGAGGTCCGTTTTGATCAGTTTGACAGGTTGGATTTCCAGCCTGCGTTCCATCATACGCCCGCCCGTTATCGCATCTGCTACGGGCGCACCAGGGTCCGTTTCAAGCCTTATAAAAGTGATTATTCTTTGGCGATACTGAAAATTTTGGAGCACCTACCGTACCGGGACATCCGGATTGATGGGCGTTATCCCACGCATAAGTCGTGGCATCGTTTGGCTGAGATGGAACGCGAACGAATGTACAAGGATTTGACCGAAAGGTTCGCCGTTTACTATCAGCAGCATCCGAAAGAGTTAGCGAAGCTGCAGGCTTTGGTGTCGATTCCGCTGAAAGCTACGCTGGATCAATAGTCGGCTTTAGGGTTGACGTGGGTTGATATACTGGGGGTGTATTTGAAACCACTGATTCACTGGAGAACAGCCTATTATGACGACCCCAAACACCTTTTCCGCATGGCCTGAACTTCGGGTTGATGACTGGACTGACACACGCAACACTTTGCACATGTGGACGCAGATTATTGGCAAGATCCGCATGCAGCATGCGCCGCTAATTAACCACTGGTGGCAGGTCACTTTATATGTGACGCCGGTTGGTTTGACGACGTCCTCGATCCCTTTCCAGGGTGATGTTTTCGATATTGAGTTCGATTTTGTGAACCATGAGATTCGTTTCCGCCGCAGCAATGGCTTGCATGCGGACTTTGCTTTGGAGGAGATGACGGTCGCTGACTTCTACGCTAAGGTGCAGGACGCCATGGCGAAGATTGAGGTCCCCATGGATATTAGTGTCACCCCGAATGAGGTTGATCCGGCTATCCCGTTCCCGGAGGACACTGTCCATAAGACTTACGATAAGGACGCGGTTCGCCGGTTCTGGTTGCAGCTGTCGAAGGCCCATATTGCGATGGATGCGTTCCGTGCGGGCTTCCTCGGTAAGGTCAGCCCGGTGCATTTCTTCTGGGGTTCTTTCGATATGGCTTGTACTCGTTTCGTGGATAAGCCGGCTCCCCGCCATCCGGGTGGTGCCCCGAACTGCGCGGACTGGGTGATGGTGGAAGGCTATTCGCATCATCTGACCAGTGCGGGTTTCTGGCCTGGAGGCGAGGGTGAGGGCCTGTTCTACTCTTACGCGTATCCGACACCCGACGGTTATGCTCGGCAGAAGATTGAGCCGGCTGAAGCCTACTACAGTGAAGAACTATACGAGTATGTGCTGCCTTATGAGGCGGTCCGGAAGTCCGATAATCCGGAGGAAATGGTTCGCCAGTTCTTGGAGAGCACTTACGCTTTGGCCGCTGATTTGGACGGCTGGGATCGGGAGAATCTGGACACCGACCCGGATCGTTTGGCCGCATACATGAACCAGTAGTTTCCCCGGTTACCTATGTCTGAAGGCTCTAATCCTAAGCCGCTACCTCCCCTTCACCGTTCCGATTCGGTGAAGGGGAGTTGGCTGGCTACTGGCAGGGTTTCTGATGATCCAACGAATCCGGCGCGGCCACAAACCTTCCGGGCACCGTCTGAGTTACATTTTGCTGCTATTTCAGTAGTTTTCTTTGCTGCAATAATGGATGCTTTAATCTGGTGGGACTATTTTGCCGGAGATAGTGATCGACTAACGCGGGCAATTGTTTTCTTAGTAGTAATGTTGCTTCTGCTGGTACTGTTCGCATTGTTACAGCGGCAACGTTCCGGGGTGGATGCGGAGAAAGTGTGGATTCGCACCTTGGGTTTTAAGTACACCGAAGTGAAGTTCTCTGACGTAAAAGAAGTCCAATACGGTGCCATGTTTTTGAAGATAAATGATGGTGTCAACCAGTTGAATTTGCCTTTTGAAACGACTGATTATTCGCTGGCATTATTGCGCCTCACAGAGGAGCTACATTCGCACGGTTTCACGATTAATGGGGTAGCTCCAGACAGTGCAGATTGGCACTTAGTAGCGCAAAGACGCGCCCACGCCTGGGCGCAGTGGGTATTTATTAATAACCGCACTTACTACATGAATCATGCCCGCGCTTACGATTATCTTTTCAGTTTGGAAACTTTACCTGTTACGCGCGCTATAAACTTGGCACCGCCCAATGCTAAGAACTTCCCTTCTCCCTCGGAAATCCAGTATCAGAAGGGTAATAGCCACCTGACTGCGAAACGGTACATGCGACCTAATCTTGGTCCGCGGCCCGCCGTGAAAGCCGACAAGAAAGAGGAAAAACGACTGTCGAAACGTTCCCGCAGCCCGAAGATGCCACGTGAGATTCTGGGCAGCCGGATCATTTTGAATGCTGGCATAGTGTTATCGGTGGCTTTTGCTCTGGTGTTGATGATTACGGTTTCGGAGTATCGTAGCGGCATTGAAGGTGACATTGCTTCTATCATTGCGCCTGCCGCATTTTTGCTCATGGGACTAATTTTGTTCATCTCCGGTCTGCTGTGGCGGGTGGGTGCCAACGAGGATGAGATGTGGAGCCGTTTCGGGCCGTTCTATCGCAAATCCATGCGGTTCAGTGAGGTGTCAAGGGTGTCGAAAACCTATCGCGGATACGTGTTCTACACGGCTGGTAGCCAGTTCCGTTTCGCCACTCACGGCTGGGGTTTAGGACTGATTTACCTACGTATGCTATGGGAAATGCGGGTACGATGGTTGATGGTTCCAGGACTGGATTTTTTTGATCCAGCAACCAATCAACAGGTTCATCAAATTCGTACGGAGCTGTTTCAGCGTCTCTACCGGGAGCATATAAAATATTACGACTCCCATCCGGATGAGCTGGAACTAATCACTAACCTTTCTCAACCACTAAAACCTTAACTAAAAACACGGAATTGGGCGACATGAACACTGAACTTGTTCTGCTTTGCGATGAGCAAGGCAATCCGCTTGGAACCCGCGAAAAGGCGCTGGTTCACACTACTTCGACGCCTTTACATCGGGCGTTTTCTTGCCATATTTTTGACCCACAGGGCAATGTTCTGGTAACTAGACGGGCACTGAGTAAACTGACTTGGCCGGGCGTTTGGACAAACAGCGTCTGCGGACACCCTGGCGTGGATGAGTCTGACCAGTGCGCTATTATTCGCCGCGCCGCCGATGAGCTGGGCCTGCGGATTGACGAAGCACTCCCCCTCGTCCCCATTTTGCCTCAGTTCCGGTACCGTGCGGTAGATACCTCCGGGATTGTGGAAAACGAGATTTGCCCGGTTTACGCGATCACTTTGACTCAGCGTCCAAAGCTCGACCTGAACCCGGCTGAAGTGATGGAAGCCACCTGGGTGCCGTTCGCAGATTTCGTGACGGCCGCCTCGGCAGCACCTTTCGCTTTCAGCCCGTGGGCGGTCAAACAACTGGACCAGTGGCCATGCTAGACTACTAAACACTTCATTAGTTTAAGGAGAATCCATGCTGTTTGGACGTTCTGAAAGTGCCGAAGAAGTTGAGCACCAAATTGAGGCTTTACGCCAGCTAGTGCAAGAGCAAGCCGCAACAATCCGGGACTTGCAAAGCCAACTGGACATGCAAGCTGAGGCGGCAGAATCAGTGTATCACCCCGATTTTGAGGTGAATGCTGAGGAGGCCGCCATGGCACGGGCGGGTGACCCGGTTGGCGCAATCAAGGCCTACCGGATGCGAACTGGACGCACCCTGACGGAATCCAAAGCCGCTATTGACACCATTAAATAAGCCATTCAAAAGGAAGGGTTGGGGATGTTTTTTCAACGTAAATCCGCTGCCACTGAGAATCAAACACTGGAGTTAGCTTCGCTTCGCCGGCAGGCAGTGAATCAGGCCGCCACTATCGCACAACTGAAGCTACGTTTACAAGCCGGCCAAGATAATCCCGCCACCACTGATTTGGGGCTAACTGACGCAGAGATTTCCTTCATTCTGGAGGGGAAGCGGATTGGGGCAATGAAATCCTACCAGGAACGCACGGGGACGGACTTAGCGCTTGCAAAAGCTGTGATTGACTCCGCCGCAAGCGCACTAAAGTAGGATGCGACCCTGGCCACTTCCCCTTTGCTGAATAACACCAGGCAATGCCTTTGCGATAGAGTGGATGGGCTGAGATGCTGTTAGAGCAGCCTCTCACTGATAGACAAAACAGATTTGAAGGAAACTATGAAGAAAACGATTATTGGCGCTACCGCACTATTGTTGACCTTGAGCCTGAGCGCCTGCGGCGCCTCCACGGAGAAAGCAGCCGAGCCGACCCCCGAAGCTATGACCGCTACTGTTGAGGCAATGTCTACTGTTGAGACTATGTCCACTGTGGAAGACTCCGGCGCCGCCAAATCTGGTGACACGGTGGCCGCCGATAAGGCAGCCTGTGAAGCTTTTGCTGAAGGCATCAAGGGGTTCACTCCTCCCACTGCCGCAGATTCTTCTGACCCGGAGAAGTACATGGCGGCTCTCAAGCCTCTCTCGGCACCCGCATACAAGGCAGCAGAGTTGGCTTCCAGCCCGAAGTTGAAGGAGGCTTTCTCCAAGCTAGGCGAATTCACTGAAAAGGGCACCTCAATCGATCCTGCTGTTGCCCAAAAAATCCCCGGCTACGTGATCGATGCACGTGAGGGCTGCGCCGCTGCTGGTGTTGACTCTTCCAAGACCGGCCTGTAAGTAGAGCATTCCTCTCTTTTTCAGCTAAATTAGTTGCCCTGCCCAGACGCTTTACCGAACCTGGGCAGGGCAACTTGTCTCAGGCAGAAACTATACTGATACGCATGATGGAAACTACCCCTCGCCCGCTCCTACCTGGAAGCGTGGCCAGTCAGCTTGCCGCGCTGCTGGATGGGCACTACCGAGGTTTCGCGGTAGTGGATTTGGAGACTACATCCCTATCAGCGGAGGATGGTCGGATTCTTGAAGTCGGTGTGGTCTTGCTGTCTCCTTCCTTCACGATTGAGGGGACCTGGAATCAGCTACTTAACCCCGGTGCCGGGCACGATGTCGGTCCCACCCACATTCACCACATCACGGAAGCTGATGTTGCTGACGCCCCGACTTTTGCGCAGATAGCTGGGACTCTGACTGAGCTTTTACAAGACCGCATCCTGATTGCCCACAGCAGTCGTTTCGATTCTTCTTTCCTGCAGGCCGCTTTTACGCAGACTGAGTTTTGGCCTTGGCCGGGGCTGTCACAGGCCCCCGCTTTATGCACTCTGACGGAGGCGAAACATTTTATTCAAACACCGTCTCGGGCTCTGACCGCCTGCTGCGAGTTCCTAGGAATTCCCTTAAAACACCATCATCGGGCACTACATGACGCGGATGCGACCGCACTTTTGGCGGCCGCCTACCTACAGATTGCGGGCTTCAACTATGTGATGCCGTGGTCTGGGGAGGCCGACACATCCTCGTCCTTACCCGCCTCTGATCTACTGAGCCGGCTCCCGGAAAGCTGGGCGAAAACCCTACGCCAAGTCAGCTAGCGGAAAAACCAGCAGGTCACCCTCCAAGGGTTCCGCTCCGGTCGGGTTCGGTTTCGCTGCGCCGTTCATCACCATAAGCTCACCCCCGGTAGTTCCAATCCGTATTCTGGCGACATCTTCTGCGTCCGCGGCAGCTTCCACTGCGGGGATGACACCCTCGGGGACAGCAATTAGGGCGCGGGCAGGAGCCTCGGAAAAGAGTGCTTCCGCAGTGCTCAGGCGCCAGTTGGAGCAGACGCCCCCTAAGTCGATAGATCCCCCGATTCCAAATTTTTGGCACGACTGCAGGATAGCGGCAGCGAGACCGCCTTCTTGCACTGCGGTCGCGGAGGGTAGCAGGTCATTGCCAGCCAATGCCAGCAGCACCCGGGCGAGGGCGCCTTCCGCCGGCAGGTCCGCGTCAGGGAGGTTAACGCCGAGGGCGTCTTCCGGCTCAGCGTTATAGTGTCGAGCCCATGCTGAGGCCCCCAGTTCAGAGTTCGTGTCCCCCAGCAGCATGATGGCTAGGCCCTCCCGATTCCAGCCGGCGGGAATCAGTTTACCCAATGGTTCACCTGCCACCACGGCCACGGTGTTTACCAGATTCTGCGAAGTGGCACGCAGCTTTGCCACAGTCAGGTCCAGTCCAAGGCTCTTCACGGCACGGGAGGCAGCTTTCGCTGCGCGGGCCAGTTTCCAACGCATCTGCGGGTCGGTCAGGTCGCCGTGTTGGAGTTCAATCCCCACCACTTTCGGCTGGATGCCGGCAGCGCAGGCAACGCGACAAGCTTGGGCGACTGCCTGCTCAGCAGCAGCTACAGGATCAACCGCCGCGAAATGCGGGTTCGTTGCGGTCGCTGCAGGAGCAGAGAGATCCGACGGGGAGTCAGTTTCCGCACGTTTCCCAGCGGCGTGTTCCTCTGTCTGCAAGGCGGAGAAGAGTTCTTTCACCTGGTCGACAATCTGCGTGGGCTCCAGAGGAAGCAGTTCCGGGTATTCGACTGGAGCATGCACTAGACCGCTGCGTTTTGGTCTTTCAGCGGGGCCGTAGTCGTCCAAGGCTTCGGCAACTAAATCAGTGAGCTCCGCATTCTGGGTGTCTTCAGCATCGTTCAAGCTGAGGATAGTTTCCTCTTGTAGAGCTTTCATCCAATCAGCAGATCCTGCATGCGCTGTCATAGTTCCCTCAGTCTTTTTCTCTGGATAGATTCGACTGTTACTTTACCAGTTTGCTTCGCTAGCTCAATAAATTCCTAGCACAGCGAACTGTAGATAACTCTGGGACTAAGGTCGCCAAAACACCCCCAAAACACGAAGTTATCCACAGGCGAATCGGCCTTTTGTGGATAATCATTTGCTAGTTACAGGCAAACTTGCAGAAATTGAGTGAAAGACTGCGAGTTTTGTTGAATTCTCGAACAAATATTAGATTTTTCGTTGCAATTGCAACGAAAGCCGTCAATTCAATCCGCCGCAACAAAGTTGAAACCTTCAATCAATACTTGAAGCTTTCGTTCGCAACGCATATTTCACCGCATAATTCCACAAATTCAGACTACTTGTACACAGCTTTTATCCACAGGCCTGTGGGCAATTCGCCATAGTGCCGAAAAACCTGTGGATAACCATGTGAATAGGGTTTTGGGCATAAAAAATCGAGGCGCATACGTGCGCCTCGATTTTTCTGAAGCTAACTAATTTAAGCCTCGAAAGGACTCGCTACGAAAGCGGCAGGCCCTGCGCATCCTGAGACCAACGGGGAGTATTGCCCACCAAGTACAAAATACCTTCAACGAAGCCCCACAGTGAGGCAACGCCGAAGCTGAGGATGGTGAGGACCAGCTGAATCACACCTAGCTTGGTGTAGCCCAAGTAGAAGTTGTGAATTCCGAGACCGCCCAAGAGGATGCCGAGCACACCGGCAACAACACGCGATTTTTGCGACTGTCCACCCATCATAGGTTGCTGATTAGCGGAAGCATTTGCTTGATATTCTGTCATTTTGTCTCCTGACATTGTCATCTGATATTCCAACTATACATTAGTAGCCTTTAGTCCCATGCTTTGACAAGTAGTACGTGACACTTACCTCACGGTTGGCGGATTTTACAGTCAGGTTTATGCTGATTTTATGAACATCGCCACCCCCTCGGCTCAACTCGTGGTTGCTGCCGCAATCGTCAATCAACTATCCCACCCCACCCACCTACTTTGCGCACAACGTTCCTACCCAGCTGAACTACGTGGCAAATGGGAACTGCCCGGCGGGAAAGTAGATTCGGGGGAGGAAGCGCTGCCCGCCCTCCACCGCGAACTGCAAGAAGAACTAGGAATCCGCGTCACCGTCGGGCCGAGGATTCACGCCACCGCGCCCACGATTGACGAGCCTACCCGTCAACGCTGGCGTGAACTGTACGCAAAAGGAGGCCGCTACGCCGATCAGGTGGACGGCGAGGTTGCAGCAAATCTGCCAGACGGCGGAACAGATTGGCCCTTAGTTGCCAATCTGCGGATGCGGGTTTGGGTGTGCGAACTAGCGGAAGGAGGTGGAATGCCGCTACTAGAGTCCCTCGATGGCGGCCATCAGCAGCTGTTGTGGGTGCCGTGGGCAGAAACCTCTAACCTAGACTGGCTGCCCGCAGATTTCCCGATCTTGCAGGGAATACGTCACACTATCGGCGTCTAATTCGGTAAAATAGTAATAACCCTCAACAAAGAGGGCTTTCCCGCGTTTCCGCTATTTCTCAAGGATTTTGCGGGGTTTATAGAAAATTATCGCCTCAGAGTTCTTTTCCTAGTTATTATGACATCAGTTCAGAACTTTTTGGGGATGTGAGATTGTGCCGAAAATTATGGGCCATAACCTGGCAGAGCACCGCGCTCAGGTGCGCTCGCGACTTTTTGACGCCCTCGCTGACTTGCTGCGTGAAAAAGGCTTTGATTCAATCACAATGGCAGAGATTGCAGCGAAGGCTGAGGTAGGACGCACCGCCGTCTACAATCATTTTCCAGACAAAGAGTCCTTACTGCTGGCGTTCATTACGGAACAGACCCACCAGTATGCCGCGAAGATTCAAGAGGCTCTAGCTTCAGTCGATGATCCGATTGAAAAGATTCGCATCTACGTACGACAGCAGTTGCGCCTAAATTCTGACTATCAGATGGCTACCTCGGTGGAGTTACGTCATGCGGTCAGCCAAGAAACTGCTACAGAGCTTTCAGCGCATGCCGTGATTGTGGAGGATATTCTTCATTCGATTCTGCGTGACGCCATGCGTCAGGGGTTGATTCGGGAGCAGCGCACTAATCCGCTGATTCATTTGATCCATGCGGCTTTGGCTGCTGGTATTCGCGCCCGCGAACCGCATGAGTATGCGGGCACAATCTTGACCACTGAGCAGTTTATTCTGAGTGGATTGGGAGCGGAGGTTGATCCGCCATCTCGGGAAGAGTATGAAGAGATGGTTGAGCTAGCCACCCAGGACTTGGCGCAGCGCAGAGTGCAACCGCAAGTGACCTCTGTCTGCCCGGTAATCCACTAGTTTTCCGTCGCGGCCCGCTCTAGCGGGGCGGTATTACGGAAGCCATCTGGTCTAGCGTTTCAACTAGTCTCCTAGCGTCAGGCTGTCCCGGCGCAGTGCTGTTTCCGGGCAACGCCGCGAAGGTGGCACAGTTGCCGTAGAGGTGTCCAGAAAGCCGAGAGATTGCCCCAACTTCACCCATCCCAATACCCAGTATTTCAGTGTTCGGAGTGGTGTGGACTCTGCCCACAATTTTAGCTTCCCGCTGGTTTTGTTCAGCATGGCGGGAGATAACCTGCATGAGTTGCGCTACCTGCGTGCGGTTTGCTGGGGTGACCGCTAGTTTGGCAACGTGTGCTCCTAGCCGCTTCGCACCGGAGAAGTATGCGTCCAGTTCCGCGACGGTCGGCATGTTTTCGTAGTCGTGCCGGGACACTACGCTTTGCGCTCCGCCTTGACGAACAGCGTCGATGAGTCCCCCGAGGATGGGTTCAGGGATTTCCAGATCCCATTCGACGTCCACATATTCAGCGGTCCGGGCGACTTCCGCGACTCCCTCGGCGTAATCCATGAAAGCCAGCTGGGCTTTCCCGCCTTGCTCCGTGGTACGGATGGTCGCCAGGATAGGCGTAGCAGTGATGGCACGGACCTCATTGAGGAAACCCCAGTCACTGTTTTTAATAATTTCTGGGAGGTTTCCGAGGGCGTCTAACCGCACTTCGACCACGTCAGCGATGCCGCGGGCCTGGTTGGCTTGTTCGAGGAGGCCGGTCTTGGTGGCCGCCTGAATGGGCACTATAAGCGAACACCCTCGCGGATTAATTTCCGCGAGGGGTTGCTGTTCAAATCTTTGCATCATTGAGAGGCTGAAGCTTATTTCTTTTCAGCTTCTTCAATCTGGGCGCGAACCTCATCCATGTTCAGTTCCTTAACCTGCTTCAGCAAGTCGCCAATGGCGGCTTCTGGGAGCACGCCGGCGTTACGGAACACGGGGACACCCTCACGGAAAATCATGACGGTCGGAATGGAGGAGATACCGGCCATAGCAGCGATTTCCTGCTGCGCGTCGGTGTCAACCTTGCCGAAGACTACGTCAGGGTGCTTCTCTGAGGCGGCCTGGTAGATGGGGCCGAACTGCTGACACGGGCCGCACCATGCTGCCCAGAAGTCCACCATTACGATGTCGTTCTCACTAATTGTCTGGTCAAGGTTTTCTTTGGTCAATTCAACGGTTGCCATGTTTTCTCCATAAAGTTGGGGTTGCGGTTTCCCGCCTAGCTATTCAACTAAACACGACTATACCGGGTTTTATTCCCCAGTTTTTACAGATTGCTCTTTGTTCGCTCTGTGCCTTAATTTGCTTTACACGCGACGCCGGCCTTCGAAGGCCCTGCCGAGGGTAACTTCGTCAGCGTATTCGAGGTCCCCGCCAACGGGCAGACCGAGGGCTAAACGTGAGGCTGGGACGCTGACACTTTCAAGCATTCTGGCCAGATAGGTGGCAGTAGCTTCGCCTTCAATATTGGGGTCGGTAGCTATGACAACTTCAGTCACGCTGCCGTCGGTGAGGCGGCTGAGTAGCCCGCGGATACGCAGCTGGTCTGGTCCAATGCCGCGCATCGGGTCGATTGCCCCGCCGAGGACGTGGTAAAGGCCACGGTAGGCGTGGGTGCGTTCAATTGCTTGAATGTCTTGGGCCTGTTCGACTACGCAGATGACTGTGCGGTCTCTGCGTTCATCCTGGCAGATGCTGCACAGCTGTGCTTCTGCTAGGTTCCCGCAGATTTCGCAGTGCGTGACTTTGGTTTTCACGGCGTTGAGTGCGCTGGTGAGACGGTTGATGTCTTCAGCGTCGGCTTCCAGCAGGTGGAAGGCGATGCGTTGCGCTGATTTGGGGCCAACCCCGGGGAGGAGGCTGAGCTCATCAATAAGGTCTTGGATTGCTCCATCAAACACCGGCGGTGTCTCCTTGCCTACGAATCTTTCGCATCCCGTTAGGGCTGCTGGCATCTTCAATATACTCGTCTACGATGCTGCCGCCGAGGATGCTGGCTGCCACCTCAACACCAGCGACGGGCACTGGTTCTTCATAATCTTGATCGTACATGGAGGGCATGTCTTCGTCGTCTGCGAAGGTGTGCGTTTCTGCCGGTGTGGGCTCATCGTCATCAAATTCTACGAAGTCATCTGCACTGTAGTTGTCCAGCTCAATATCGTCTTCTGCTTCATCTTCCTGGGCTGACGGGGCTGTCGGCGCGACGGGGGCGGGACTGACGGCTAGCTCCACTACCTTAGCGGCGGACGGTATTGGCGTGGCTTGCGGTGCGGGCTGCGGCGCAGAGAGCGACGCCACCTCAGCTTCAGTTACCGGTTTAACCGCTACCTGTCTAACTACTGCCTGAGGGGCCAGTTCTGGTTGAGGGGCGGCCGGTTTCACCTCCGGGACGGCGGGTTCGCTCTGCGCTGCTTGCTGGCCTCCGGGAATTGCGACGGGTCCCCACCCGTCATCAAAAGGGGCCGGATCCTCCTTTGGCTCTGGATTCTGAGGCCGAAGGGGCCTCGGTTGAGTGACCGGGGCAAGGGCAGCCGACTGCGGGGTCGGCGCTGGCCTTGCCTGAGACTGGGCCGGTTGAGTCTGGGCCAGCCGCGATTGAGCAGGTTTGACCTGTTCTGCCCGTGCCGGTGCTTGCTGCTTAGGGGCGGCCGGCGCGCCGGGCGTTGCGCTGGCGCTAGGTGCCGGTGCTGCCTTCAGGTCGCTCATGATTTGTTGGAGTCGGCTTTCGGTGACTCCTTCCACCCTGAGCTTTAACCCTAATGCTTCAAAGATGGAGTGCGAGATTTCATGCTCATAACGCTTTACCGGATTCGCTAAGCCTTCAGTCGGCACAATCAAGTAAAGAACATCTTGGTAGACGGGTCCCGGATGGGTGTTTTGGGAGATGAAAGTCCAAGCTGCCCGGCTGGAGAGTTTCACCGCAGCTACAACCTCATTCCAGCGGTCACGGATCATTACCGAGGGGCTGGTCGGATGGTTTTCTGCCGCCGGCGCACTCTTCCCCGGATCGGCAGGCTTCTCTTCAGTCTTGACCGGCTCCGGTTGGGGTTGCGGTGCTGGCGCTTGCACTGTGGCGGGCCCAGTCTTTGCCTCTGCGGGCTTTTCTGCCGGAACTTCTGGCTTCGCTTCCGCAGCGGGCTTCACGCCAGCAGGCTGCTTCACCTGGGGCGGAGCTGGCTCCGACTTCGCTGCTTCCGGCTGCTCTTGGGAAGGCTCTGCTTCGGCCCGCTTCTCACGCAGTTGCGCCATCAGTCGTTCTTTTGCGCTGCCGCCAGCGTTGGCCTCACCGACGCTACCCCCGCCGGTACGAGCCGGCTCAGAGTTATCCCCCGCCGGCGCTGCAGCCTGAACGGGAGCCACCAGGATGCGAGCAATCAACAGTTCCAGCAGTAGCCTGGGTGATGTGGCGCCGGACATTGAAGTCAAAGCCTCCGCAGTTAAATCCGCGGCCCTTGCCAGTCCGCGCGCACCCCAAGTGCGGGCCTGACCCAGCATTCGCTCCACCTGATCTGACGGGAGGGAACCGAAAACACCCTCGGTCGCATCACCCGCAACCGCAATGATGACAAGGTCACGCAAACGCTGCAGCAAATCCTCCACGAAACGACGCGGGTCATGTCCGGACTCCACCATGCGTTCAATGATTTCGTAGGCGGCGGCCCCATCATGGCCAGCTAAAGCGCCCACAATCTCATCCAATAGGGCGGCATCCGTATAACCCAACAAAGCGACTGCACGACTGTAGTTAATCTCTCCGTCAGAAGCGCCAGCCATCAGCTGATCTAGCACAGACAAAGAGTCACGGACAGAACCGCCACCGGCGCGCACGACCAACGGCAAAACCCCGTCACCGACCTTAATGTGCTCCAGTTCGCTCAGCTGCAGCATGTACTTTTGCATGGCTTCGGGCGGCACCAGGCGGAAAGGATAATGATGGGTACGGGACTTGATGGTACCCAGCACTTTATCCGGCTCAGTGGTAGCAAAAATGAACTTCACATGCGGCGGGGGCTCTTCCACCAGTTTCAACAAAGCGTTAAAGCCCTGCGGCGTCACCATGTGGGCCTCATCCAGAATAAAAACTTTGAAACGATCGCGGGCAGGCGCGAAAGCCGCGCGTTCACGCAAACTCCGGGCATCCTCGACACCATTATGCGAAGCCGCGTCAATCTCTACGACATCAATCGAACCGGGGCCACCAGTGGCCAACTCACGACAGGAATCACAAACCCCGCAGGGCGTATCAGTCGGGCCCTGCACACAGTTCAAACAACGCGCCAGAATCCGGGCAGAAGTCGTCTTACCGCAGCCACGCGGACCAGAAAACAAATAGGCGTGATTGACCCGGCCGGAACGCAGAGCAGCTTTTAGTGGCTCTGTCACATGTTCTTGACCAATAACTTCATCAAAAGTCTGCGGACGGTAACGACGATAAAGGGCTGTGCTCATACCCATAACCTTAGCGGTCCGGCGGGACATTTACAGTGACTAAACTTAAGCTGCTTGCAGATTCATTGCCAGCTCAAGGGAAAAAGAATCCCCGCGTACCCGTCAGAGCAACCCTATCCTTGCTGCCTTCCGGCCCTGGGGAGGTTCGGGTGATAACGTCACGCGAGGATCCAAGACCACTATACACGGCAATCCGGGGAGTCCGCATTACTGAAGCTGAGGAAACGTAGCCGGTTTCACGTTACAATTTTTCGTTCTCGTTCGACGAGGTGCCGCTTATCCGGTATAGTACTGATTTGTCTTAGGAGGATTCGCCTAGTGGCCTATGGCGCACGCTTGGAAAGCGTGTTGGGTGCAAGCCCTCGGGGGTTCGAATCCCCCATCCTCCGCAGATAAGACCCCGCAGTCGTAAAGATTGCGGGGTCTTTTTTATTTTCTAAGCAGCTTTCGGGCATACTCCCCTGTCACATCAGGGGATCAGGAATCCCCGTTCCCCGCTTCTTCACAATCCAGCGCGTCACATGGTAGGTCACGAGGGCGGCAATGGTGCCGAGGGCGACCCCACCGAACTGGACTTCAGTGAAGCTAAAAGAGACGAAACCAAGATTGATATGACTGATCTTCAAAGTGAAATCAGCGATGGCAATAATCATGGCGACCGCGGCAGTATTCAGGTTCACTGGGTCAGCGAAATCTACTTTATTTTCCACCCAGATGCGTACACCCAGCATGCCGATCATGCCATACAGGATGGTTCCTGCACCGCCCAGCACGCCTAGGGGAATCGCGCCAATCAGGGCACCGAACTTCGGCATCAAGGAAAGGGCCATCGCAAAAACTGCAGCCACAAAATATGCGGCGGTCGAATAGACGCGGGTCGTGGCCATGACGCCAATATTCTCCGCATAGGTCGTAGTTCCCGAACCACCGGCGGAGCCAGCAATCACGGTCGCAACGCCATCAGCAAAAAGCGCCCGGCCCGCCATGTCGTCCAGATCCTCACCGGTCATTGCGGAGACAGATTTCACGTGACCAATGTTCTCTGCCACCAGCACCAACACGGCAGGGAGGAACATGCCCATCGTGGACCAGGCGAAACTGGGGGCCATGAACTCAGGCAGACCGAACCAGGCAGCCGCATACACGCCCGACAGATCCACTTCCCCCTGCCCGTAGGCGACCAGGGAACCCACCACGACGCCAACCAGAATAGACAGTCGCCCAATCAGGCCCCGAAAAAACACGGAAACGAAAAGAACCGTGACAATCGTAATGAAAGCAGTGAAAGGAGCTTCTTTGACCCATAGCCAGGCCAAAGGCGCCAGATTGAAACCAATGAAAGCCACAATCGTGCCGGTGATTAAGGGCGGCATCAAACGGTGAATCCAGCCGGCCCCCGCAAAATGAACCAGCAGGCCAACCAGCGAAAGCATCACGCCGACCATCACTAGCCCACCCAGCGCATAGCTGGGACCTAAAGTGTCCCGCAGGACCAGCATGGGGGCGACCGCCGCAATCGAGGAACCCAAGTAGGAAGGCACGCGGCCGCGCGTCAGAATCAGAAACAAGAGCGTCCCTAAACCACTGAACAACAACGTGGTAGATGGAGGGAAGCCCGTCATCAGCGGAATCAAGAAAGTGGCGCCGAACATGGCGACCACATGCTGCATGCCGATACCGATGGTGCGCGGCCACGTCAAACGCTCATGCGGCATCACCACAGTGCCGGGGTTAATGGTCTTCCCGTCCCCATGCACCGCCCATTTGAAAAGGTTGCGTTTTTGCGACGGCGTAGCCGGCGCTCCCCCTCGTCCCCGAACAGAATCCGCCGTCTCAGGTTGCTTCGCTGACTGTGCACTCATGCTGGTTCCTTACTGTGCTGCATTGATTTCAGTTCCCAGGTGAAGCGGTCACGCCCTACCCGAATGAGGAAAGGCACGGCAATAATCACTCTCAGCGACCACTACCGCGCCTTACCTGATGAAGTCAGTTACCTGACTAACGGTACAAGACCGGCGGGACTTTTACCGCTTCCTTGACTTATAGGGTTCAGTTTCCAGATCGGTGCCGGCCGGTGCCGAGGCAGGGCTGGCGGCTTCCACGGTGGTGCCGCGAACCCGAGAAATCCAACGCATCACATGGTAGATGACGAGGGCGGCAGCCGAACCCAAGGCGATACCGCCAAAGCGCACGCCGCTGGAGCCAACCGTCAAAGTGAAGTCGGCGATAGCAACAACCATGGCGACCGCAGCGGTATTCAAGTTCACCGGGTCAGCGAAGTTCACGCGGTTTTGCACCCAGATACGCACACCCAGCATGCCGATCATGCCGTACAGGACGGTCGCTGCGCCACCCAAAACGCCAGCGGGAATCGAAGCGATGATGGCGCCGAACTTCGGCATCATGGACAAGAACAAGGCAAAGCCCGCAGCGATCACGTAAGCCACAGTGGAGTACACGCGGGTAGCGGCCATCACGCCAATATTTTCAGCATAGGTAGTGGTACCGGAGCCGCCACCGAAACCAGCCAGCATGGTGGAGATACCGTCAGCGAAGAGGGCACGGCCAGTGACGTCATCCAGGTTCTCACCGGTCATCGCAGCAACAGACTTGACGTGACCAATGTTCTCAGCGACCAGCACGAAAACGACGGGCAGGAATAGTCCCAGGGTAGCCACGGAGAACTGCGGAGTGTGGAACTCAGGCAGACCGAACCAGGCGGCGTCACGCACCGCGCTGAAATCAACTTCGTTGCGCCAAACCGCAACAGCGTAACCGATCAGCACACCCAAAAGGATGGACAGACGGCCGATAATCCCTTTGAACAGGACAGTAATCAGCAGCACTGCAGTGATGGTGACGAAAGCGGTGACCGGGGCCTGCTCCACATTGTGCCAGGCGGCGGGCGCCAGGTTGAAACCAATCAGGGACACAATGGCACCCGTAACGATTGGCGGCATGAGCTTATCAATCCAGGCGACACCCGCGAAGTGAACAATAACGCCGACCAGAGCAAGGGTCGCACCGACCGAAACGATGCCACCCAGCGCGTAGGAGGCACCCATGCTGCTACTCACTGCAGTGATGGGAGCAATCAGCGCGAAAGATGAACCCAAGTAGGAGGGCAGGCGGCCGGAAGTAATCAGCAAGAACAAAATGGTGCCGATTGCGGTAAAGAATAGGGTGGTTGAGGGCGGGAATCCGGTCAGGATTGGAACCAGGAAGGTGGCGCCGAACATGGCGACCACATGCTGCATGCCGATACCGACGGTGCGCGGCCACGTCAGACGCTCTGAAGGTAGAACCACAGAGCCTGGGGAAATGCTCTTTCCATCGCCGTGAAGGGTCCATTTGAAGGTGCTCATTGTGTCTCTCCTCTTTCAGGCAGCATCGCCGTCCGGACAGACTTCACACGTTTTGCGCATAAAAAATCCGAGGGCGGCACGTCACTGCATGTCATTAACCTCGTCGTCGATTCTATCCCGCAAGACGTTAATGTACCACCCTTGATTTACAATAAAAGGCGAGTGATTAAGCACAATTTTGGCTCAAGTTTAGGCTGGGGCCGAGGGCGTTTAACGATTACCAGTCAAAAGGAGGCGCGCATGAGCGGCACTAATTCTGCGGCCAGTGATGATCTGGCGACGCGCGTCATGAAGCGGCTGGAGGCGGAATCCGCCGGTGATGACCGGCTGGTCCAACGATACGAAATTCCCCCTCGTCCCCCACGCTTTTCTCCGTGGCCAGAGTGGGTGCCAGGGGCAGTTCGCGAAGCCTACCTGCAGTTGGGGGTGGAGCAGCCGTGGTCGCATCAGGCGCAGGCGGCCGACCTTGCCTACGCGGGGCAGCCGACAGTGGTGGCGACCGGCACGGGATCAGGTAAATCAATGGCGGCGTGGCTGCCTATCCTGTCGGAGCTAACTGTGGCGCAGTCGGAGCAGAGCACCCGGATTTCCGCGGTTCGCCACCGGCCTACGGCGCTGTACATGTCGCCGACGAAGGCGCTGGCGGCAGATCAGTTGCAGTCCCTGCTGGGGGTGATTGCGGCGCCGCCGCAGCCTTTGCCGGTGCTGGCGGGGATCTGTGATGGGGATGCTTCCCGGGAGATGAAACAGTGGGCGCGGGCGCAGGCCGATATTGTGATCACGAACCCGGACTATCTGCATCATGTGCTGTTGGCGGGGCACCCCTACTGGGTGCGGCTGCTGCGTTCTTTGCGTTACGTGATTGTGGATGAGATTCACTCATATAAGGGCGTGATGGGTGCGAATATGGCTTTGGTGACGCGCCGGCTGTTGCGGCTGGCTCGCCATTATGGGGCGGACCCGACGGTCATTGCGCTATCTGCGACGATTAAGGACGCGCAGCAGGTTTTCGCCCGCTTCCTAGGGGTTGCGCCGGAGCGGGTTCAGGCCGTGACGGAGGATGGCTCCCCGGCGGGTTCGCGGCATTTTGTTTTGTGGCAGCCGAAGATTATTGATTTCGGGGCCGGGGATGGGTCCGGAGAGTTTGGGGCCGAGGGCGCCCCGCCTTTCTTGGCTGCGGCGGAGCAGCTTCTGCGTGAGCGTGAGGATGAGGCCACCTGGGCGCTGACCGGGGTGATGCCTGGTTCAGCACCGGATGATGATTTAGATGAGATTTTGGGGATTACCAGTGCCGAGGAAGATGCGGCTTCGCCGGCGCGCGGCATGGAGTTTCAACGTCGGTCACTGAATCTGGAGGCGGCCTGGGTGTCCGCCACTGCTTTGCTGGAGGGCGCGAAAACCTTGACGTTTGTGCGCTCTCGGGTGGGGGCGGAGCAGGTGGCGAAGCTGACTCGCAGAGAGTTACGGATTAACCATTCTGCTTTGGCTGATGCGGTGGCCGCCTATCGGGGTGGTTTTTTACCGGAGGAGCGGCGGGAGTTGGAGCGCCAGATCCGGGTGGGTGAACTGCACGCTTTGGCGACCACGAATGCTTTGGAGTTGGGCGTTGATATTTCCGGTTTGGATGTGACGGTGACGGCTGGTTGGCCGGGGACGCGGGCATCCTTATGGCAGCAGACCGGCCGGGCGGGGCGCGCCGGAAGCGGCGGCGTCTCAGTTTTTGTGGCGTCGGAGAATCCTTTGGACAGCTACCTGATTCACCATCCGGACGCGATTTTCCAAGAGGTCGAACAGTCCACTTTTAATGCCCAGAATCCTTATGTGCTAGGTCCGCATTTGTGTGCAGCGGCAGCCGAGTTACCGCTCACTGAGGCTGACCTGCCACTGTTTGGTTTAACTGATGACAAGATTTTGCGGCAGTTAGCTGAGCGGACACTACTGGCGAAACGCCCGGCCGGCTGGTATTGGAATGCGACCTTATCGCTACGTGCCCATGAGTTAGCAGATTTGCGTGGCCTGGGCGGCAATATTCAGGTGGTGGAAGAGGAGAGCGGCACGGTGATTGGCTCCGTGGATGAGGCTTCCGCTCACCGGCTTCTGCATCCGGGCGCAATCTACACGCATCAGGCGAAAGCCTTTGAGGTGCGGGCGCTGACAGATTCCGTGGCACTGGTGAGGCCCTTCAAGCAGGCCCTCACGACCCGTCCCACGGAGCGCACCTCAGTGGAGATCACTGATGAGGTTTCCACTTGGAGGTCCGAGGATGACCTAGTCACCTGGCATTGGGGCGCCACGTATGTGCTCACCCAGGTTACTGACTATGATGTGCTGCGCACTCCCCGGCTGCAGTTCGTGGTGAACCGAAAACTGGATTTGCCGGCCCGCACACTGGATACTGCCTCCACCTGGTTCACTTTGGATCCGTCAGTGCCTGAGGCTTTAGGTTTGGATGCGGCCTCCCTGCCCGGTGCTTTGCATGCCGCGGAGCACGCCATGATTGGGATGCTACCCTTGCTGGCTATCTGTGACCGAGCCGACCTGGGTGGCCTTTCCACCGTGAGCCACACGCAAACCGCAGTGCCGACCGTTTTCGTGCATGACGCAGTGGCCGGCGGCGCCGGTTTTAGCCGCAGCGGTCTCCAGCAGGCCCGCAGCTGGGTGGAGAAAACCTTACGGACCGTGGAGGAATGCCCCTGCGAGATGGGGTGCCCCGCCTGCATTCAATCACCTAAATGCGGGAACAATAATGACCCCTTGAATAAGGAAGGGGCCATTAAGGTGTTGCGCTTCCTGCTGCCGCGCACACCCGGACCGGACCGGTTTGACCCGAGTCAATGATTGGGGGAACGAGCACCCTTAATCCACTATTGGGATAAGGAACCCGTACATGAGGGAAGGCTTCAATCAATAACAGCATGAGCACGGGCAGGCACCTTCAACTCCGCAAAGCCAGCTAACTGTAGTGGCCACGCCACGTGCAGTTTCACTCCGACCCGAGAGCCCGCACTATTCGGCGCATTCCCCTGACTGTTGAGCCTTTGACTGCTGAGCGACCCGTAGCTCTCACAGTGCGTCAAGATAGCGCCCTGCCCGGAGATGATTTTGTCCGCCAACTGGCAGGGCTCTAAACGGTAGCCCGCCTGCGGTTGGCGCTGCTGGCCTGCCTGAATCCCCGCCGGCTGAGCCTGTAACAGCCCGGACTGCCCGGCCGCGTCGAAAGACCGCATCGCCTGCGCTTTCACAGCGGAAAGTGCGGCCAGGTCGGCCGCGGCTTGGGCTTGGCTGGTAGCTGCGGCGTACTGCCCTGCGGACAGTACGCCACCAGTTAAAATCAAGCCCAAGCCGGCAACAGCCGCCATTCTGATAGTGCCGCTCAAAGCCCGTCCCTACACATTCAAGGCGTCTTTAAAAATTCCCAGCAGCATGGTTTTGAAAGCCCCAGATTTAGCGATGGCCAGCAAAGTTCCGGCAATAGCGGCGGCCGCCAGGGTACCTACCGCGTACTCCGTAGTTGTCATGCCGTCCTCACTGTCTGATTCACCGACCTGCTGACCGGCAGCAGACAGCCCGTTCACCCAGGTTTCCATCCGGCTCTGCGCCATCATCTGCGTCTGCAAGATCTGGTTATCTAAAGCGTTCTTCCACTGTTTCATTTTTCTTTCCATTCTGACCCCACGCCCTTATTTTGGCCTGTGACGCAGCCCAGAAACCAGCGGCTTAGCTGCCAGCTCTGGATAGAGAAAAGTGTGATTTTCTGTGGATAAAACACCGGTTCACCGTTGAGCATAATCAAAGCGGCGGCCCGCTCACCAATCCCCCTCGTCCCAGAAACTGACTGTGCAACCAGTCTGCGGCAAAGCCATCCCCAGGAAACTAACCGGCTCCGGCTGGACTGTAACGAAAACCTGGCCGTCCCTTCGGACGATGAAACCCCGGCCGTCACCGGAACTAGCTCCCGACCTCACAGCGGAGCCTGCCGGGAACTGGACTGCAGCTACCTGCCGGGCCTCATTTCGCGCTTGATTACAGGCCTGCACCTGATTCAC
The DNA here is from genome assembly GCF_001936115.1 of Boudabousia marimammalium. Lineage (GTDB taxonomy): Bacteria > Actinomycetota > Actinomycetes > Actinomycetales > Actinomycetaceae > Boudabousia > Boudabousia marimammalium. The sequence continues at coordinate 322,388 of NZ_MPDM01000001.1, read as the reverse complement.
GCCATAGCGTGACGCCACCAAAATGAGGGCCAAAACCAGCACAATGACCGGCATGGTGACAGCCGTTTCGACGCTCACCATGCCGCCCTCGTCACCCACCATACGGGCAGGACGTGACGTACTCAAAAACCCTTTCTTCATGCTGTACTCCCCGACCCCAAAAACTATCCTTGAAGAAAGCGACCGGGAAGGCAAATCCGGAAAGCCCAGGTTGGGGATAACTCTGCGGAATCAGACGAAAATTTCGTGTCGCTTACACAGAATCTGCCCGCGCAAGGGAACAGCTAAGCTAGAATGGGAAGAAATCACGGGAATCCAGCGACGAATCCAAACCGGTTCAAGACTTTGAATTCCTTTGACCGACTGGAGATACTCTATTGTTTAAAAAATCGAAGTGCCCGCATCACAAGGGCCATGCTCTGACTGCCGCTTTGTCCTTCGTAGTTTTGGGAGCCGCGGTTGCCGCCTACGTTTTCCGCGACAGCTTCAGCCACAAGCTGGGAAGCTTCCGGTCAGGTGCCGGCGACTCCAGTGCGCACTACACCGACCATCCCGCCCCGAACTACCATGTGGGGCATACCCCGCCGACCGGCCCGGGAGCTCATGGTGGCCACACGGTTTCAAGCACCGGTCATAAGACGCACACGCATTCGACGGGCGAGGATGAGTACACTGTCCCCACCACGCAGAATGTGTCCAGCAGCAGCCATGTCGGCTCTCCCATGCAGTCAGCTTTGAACTACGATCAAGATCCGGCTTAACCGCGATTTATACCGGCCCAAATAGTTGCAGCCGCATGGGGCTGATTTAAGTTTTTCCACCTGGCGAGTTTTCTTTTGTTGAAGACTCGCCAGGTTTCGTTTTGCCCGGATTTTCACCCGAAACCACCCACTAGGGAAAGCACTGCTGGCACCACCCCCGCCAGCATGAAAGCCGGCAGGAAACAGAGGGCCAGCGGCAGCACAATCAGGGAACTCAGCCGCCCAGCCGCCACCACAATCTGCTGCCGGGCCGCCCGCCGAGACACTTCCCCCGCATGGGTAAGGAGAGCCTGCGGGTCAGCCCCAGATTCAAAGACCTTCCGCAAAGCCTCCAATAACGGTCCCACCTCTGCCCCGAAAAGCTGCGCTGGTGGCACTTCCATTCTGCTTCTCATTTGGGCGGCTATCCGGCTCAAGTTTCGGTCCGCCCCAAACTGGCCGAGGGCGTCCAGCCCCGCCACCGGTGACTGCCCAGAGCTGACCAGCTCCGCCAGCAACACCGCAACCAGCTGTGCAGGTAACGGGCCGGTGTTTTGGCCGGCCCGTTCCGCTTCCCTAACCAGCGCGCCCGACCACCAGCGCCCAAAAGCAATCAGCCCGGCTGACAGCAGTAGGCAAATCCACCCGATCACGGTGGCAAACAGTATCCGCACTACCCCCAGACCGGCAAGCTCGCCAGCGGCAATCGCCGCGACCGGCAGCCAGGCGAGCAGCCGAGCGGAGGCTTGCGGCCCGGCAATCAGGCTGCTGCGCTGCGTCATCATGCCAGCTTGCGACTCTAGGTTTTCCGCCAGCAAATCATGGACACTAACTGCTTCAATCCCGTAATGTTCAATCAGTTGCAAAGCCGCCTTGATGCCGCTGACCATGCCGGCGGGCAGTAGTGAATATTGGTTTTCCAGCTGCCGTGCTACCTGCTGTTGCCAACAGATTCCTGGCCCTGGGCTGAGCCGGTACTGCTGTTGCCAGGCCGCCAAGGGACTGGCCCCCGCCGCGATTTCCGCGCTCACTTCCCGTAGGTGCCTTGCACAATCCTCCAGCTCTTTCGCCGGATCTGTCACCGCTACCCGTTCCCGAAGCTGTTTCAGCGTGACCATTGCGGCTCCACAGCCAGTTGCCCGCCCCGCTGCCGCAGCCGCGCAATCTGGGCAACCTGCCGGTGCGGGTTTCTTTCCAAATGCACTATCAGATCAATGGCGGCAGCGGCTTGACTAACAAGCGCTTCTGGGGTCATTCCGGCGAGGGCGCCGAGGGCGATCAACCGGGCTGGCACACTGTCAGGATGATTCGCATGAATCGTAGCGGCGGAGCCTTCATGCCCGGTGTTGAGTGCGGCCAACACTGCCTGAATCTCTTGACCCCGACATTCACCTAACACAATCCGGTCTGGTCGCATCCGCATAGCGGCGGTAACCAGTTCAGAGAGGGGAATCTGCCCCTTCCCTGACACATTCGCGGCCCGTTCCTGCAAGCGAACCAGATGCGGATGCGGGGAAGTGATTTCACTGACCTGCTCCACGCAGATGATTCTTTGACTGGTCGGCACTAAAGTCAGCAGGGCGGACAGCAGGGTGGTTTTCCCGGTGCCCGTGCCGCCACTGATCAGCAGGTTTTGCCGGGACTCGACTGCTTCTAACAGGACTGCTTGCGCGGGTGGGGGAATCATCCCTTGAGCGCACAGGTCCTTCCATTCCAGTTGGCGGGCGGACATGACTCGCAAACTAATCAGTGTCCCTCGGGCTGCGACAGGAGGGATGACAGCCTGTAGGCGTAGCTGTTTTCCGGCGTAGCCTAAAACTCCGTCAGTGATGGGGGATGCCGCATCTAACCTGACTTTCGCTTCCATGGCTAGGCGCCTAGCTAGCCGAATCCGGCCCGCCTCAGTCAAGAACTGTAGCTTTACCCGGTGTAGTCCCTGCCGGTTATCCACCCACAGGCCGTCCGGGTTTATCAAAACATCGGTGACAGTGCTATCTGCTAACAGCTCATTGAGGAAGCCGAGCTCACCCTCGTCCCCCTCTGAAACCACTTCTGGGCGCAACAGGTCCACTGCGCTGCCAATGGTTCCTTGCCTAATCATGGCTCTGATTATTAACCAAAACCTTGCCGCTTAAAGCAAAGTGGGGAAAGTTATCCACCAAAGTGCGGCTGGAAGAAAGTCCTTAGCGGCTGTGGAAAAGGCCTGGGAGCCAGCCAGGTAGCTTAGCTGAGGCCATCCCAGGGGACGGAGGCCAGCAGGGAGCGAGCGATTTTTTGCCCTCCCTCGGCCCCTTGCAAAAGGGAACGCAAATACCAGACCAGCCAGGCCTGCACGCCCCGCGCTGTCCCGGTTTCGTAGGCTTCCAGGGCGGAACGGTAACGGACCGGATCTAAGGCGGCCGCCCAATCCGGTAGAGAAACACCGGTCTGCTCCACCCGGCTGGAAATCAGGACCGCCCGGGAAAGCGCTGAGCCGGCAGCCCGCCCCGCCCCACTATTTCCGGCGGTTACCGCTAGGTGCGCGTGCACAATCCCGGCCCGCACCCAGGCGGGGGCTTTCGCTTCACAAATATCGACCGCCAGTTGCGCATTATCCCCCGACAGTTCCAGGCCGGGCACCACATCTTGACGGAATTCAAAGGCGCTCTGGTCGCCGTGCGTCGCAACCCAGTCACGGCTGAAACCGGACAGTAGCTGCGCAAAATTGGTGGGAGCAGTGACGGCTTTACGTTTCCGGGAAAGCCCGCTCAAAGAACCGCCCGCGCCTGGCCCTAGCAAGGATCCGGCGTCTGCGCGCGCCATCCGTCCGGGGTTCAGTGGCGTCATGAGTTCGAGGAGTTGGGCTTGCATCCGCCAAGCGCCGAGGGCGACCCGCTCAGCCACAGTTTCCGGCTGGACGTCATCTGCCAGCAAGTGGCGCAGTCGCATCGCGGGGACGATTGCGCCCTGCGCCCGGGCGACCTGCACGGCACTTAAAACTGCGGCTTCGGCGCGGGCTGGTTCCCAATGCCGACGCAGACCGGTGGAGAACCGGAGCTCACGGTTTGCGTCAACTACCTGCGGCCAGAGTTCACTCAGTTGCTCTGCCCGGGCCAGAGCCTGGAGAGACGCCGAAATCGGGGAGTTTTCCGGGCTGGCGGAACTATTGGATGGCATCAAAAAGCAGTGCCGGCGCGACTGTTATTTGGTTGAAGCGGACTGAGTGCGCAGATTACGTTCCGCAATCGCTACCGACAGGGCTTCACGTTTGGCCCCGTGTTTGCGGGCGCCATGCGCAGCCAGCCAGACGAAAATGCCGATGATGCCGGCGACTGCCAGCAGGCCGTGGAATCCGGTCCACAGGAAGTGGTGGGCGACGGCTTTACCGAAGATATTCCACTGTGCGAGGGCGGAGGTGGCGGGCTCAACTAGATCATATGTCCAAGCGGGAGCCACCAGGAAGGGGAGGCCGACAATCAAAAGCACCAGCGAGGAAACGAAGACACCAACCGTTGACCAGCGGGCACTCCAGATCAGCACTCCAGCCAGCAGGGCTCCACCCAGCAGTTCGCTGAGCCCCACCCACGACAGAGTTCCGCTCTCCCAAGGGTTGGTTCCAGAAAGAGCAATATGGGCGATACCATCCGACATCAGGTACCAGGCCGATGGCAACACCAGCAGGGCAAGGAGGAAAGTCCAGGCGTGCGCAGCGAAGCGGCTGGGCAAGCTAGCGGGAGTTGAATCAGCGAAAAGCTCCTCAACATTCTCTACCGGGACGGAAGGTACTTGCTGCTCTCGGACAGATTCACGGGTTGGAATATGGGGTTGCACGCGGGTTTCCGCAGCGGCAACCGCGGCACCAGCGCCAGCAGCAGCGGCAACGGCAGCATTCGGATCGGCGGCCGGCATAGCTTCAGTTTGTGCAGCTGAATGGCTCAAACCGATGGAACGACGAACCACGGGCTGCGCCACGGTTTCTTCAGCCGCAGGAACCGGAGGCGCTGGGACCTCAGAGGTGGCGGGTGCATCCACTGGCGCGGGGATTTCCTCAACTGACTGGGTTGCCGTCGGGATTGACGACTGTGCACCGCCTAGCAAAGAACGGCGCGTCACCACTGTCGTTTCGACTTCCGGAATCACATCCGAAGCGGTTTCATCACCGGTGCCGGCCTCCTCCGCGTGCCGGCGCGGGATGCCCGCAGCCGCAGTAGTTGGGGCAGGCTCATGAACAGTTTCGGGTGCCGAGGGTGCTTCCTCAACAATCTGCGGCTCTGACGTGGGCTCTACGACAGCGTCGGGTGCCGGATCCGGATTAGCTGGCGCCCCAGGTTCAGCTACTTCCGCAGACTCAGGTGCCGCTTCACCCTCGGCCTCAGGCACATAGGGGGTATCCTCCACCGGAGGCAGTTCTACCTCAACGTCGCCGTAAACATCAGCCCCGTCATCTTCCGCCTCGTGGTTCGCGTTCTCCCACTCAACGTCGGGCGTGAAATCTTCGTTACGCTCGCTCATGATGCCTCCGTGGTTTCTAAAGTTATAAAGTCGTACTTAATCACAAACATAACTTACCGGCGGGATATTTCGCCCTTACGCGCCGAGGATTCCTCAATTTTTAACCGTAATTAGGCCAAAGATGAAGGACAAAACGTCTTCATCGCACAGTTTTCACAATCGGGCCGGCGCGAATGGCAAAACTGGCGGCCATGCAGAATAATCCGGTGGCAGGCAATCGTCCACTCCGGCTGCGGAATCACTTTCGCAATATCGCGCTCCGCCGCTAAAGGCGAAGTCTCCTCCGTCCAGCGCCAACGCCGAGCCAGCCGCCCCACATGCGTATCCACTGTGATGGCCGGATGATCGAAAGCGTTACCCAACACCACATTCGCTGTTTTCCGGCCAACCCCGGCCAGACTCATCAGTTCACTGCGGGTTGCGGGGACCTCACCCTCGTACTCAGAAACCAAATTCTGCGCCAAGGAAACCAGCTGGCCGGCGCGACGACGTTGGAAGCCCAAAGGTCGCACAATCTGCTCCACCATTTCCGGGTCCGCCTCAGCTAGAGCCTGCGCATCCGGGTAGGTGCCGAACAGTTCCGGGGTGATTTGGTTGACCCGCACATCCGTGGTTTGCGCGGACAGGACCGTGGCCACCACCAGCTCAAAGGGATTACTAAAGTCGAGGGCGCAGGACGCCTGCGGGTAAAGCTCCGCCAAGGTCTGCAAAATCTGCTCCGCATTCTGTGAATCCACCATCCCTTTAGGGTACCTGCGAATATTCACAAAACCCCCAATCTGCGCTTAAAAATAGAGATTTGTGAGGTATTCTGGTGTATCCCGTCACAATTGTGGATAATATAAGTGTATTGTTACGTATGAAATGAGCTTTTCGAGGAAGGAATAACGTGGAAAACAATGTGATTTCACAAGTTCCGCTGTTTGCGGGATTGAGCGAGGATGAACAGGTCACCCTGCGCTCTATGATGGGTACTATTGCGCTGCGACGTGGAGAAGTACTCTTCCACGAAGGTGATGAAGGCAAACGCTTCTACATTCTGGTGGAAGGCAAGCTGAAGCTGGGACACTCCGCCAGCGACGGCCGCGAAAACCTCCTCGCCATCATTGGCCCCGGTGAAGTTCTGGGCGAGCTTTCCCTCTTCGATCTGGGCGCCCGCTCCACCACCGCGACCGCAATCTCCCCCTCCAAGTTGCTGTACTTGGAGCACGCCGACATGGTGCGTTTCTTGGAGAACCGTCCCAGCATGGCAATGCATATGCTGCGCGCCCTTGCGATCCGTTTACGTCGCACCAATGAAACTTTGGCCGACCTGGTCTTCTCTGACGTTCCCGGCCGTGTCGCCAAGGCACTGCTGGACTTGGCGGAGCGTTTCGGTTCACGCGTAGATGACGGCATTCACGTGCCGCACGACCTCACCCAGGAAGAACTAGCCAAGCTGGTTGGCGCTTCCCGTGAAACCGTCAACAAGTCTTTAGCGGAGTTTGTTTCCCGTAACTGGATCCGCTTGGAAGGCCGCGCCGTCACCTTGCTGGACGTGGAGCGCCTCAAACGCCGCGCCCGCTGATCCAGCCGCAAACATAGTTTTGGTCCCTCACCTGCCGGTGAGGGACCAAAGTTTTAATATCCAGAATGTGGTGGCGGTTTTATCAGTCCACTAGGGGACGTTTCATGTAGGCAACCAAGTTTTCGGTACCCTGCGGTCCAGGAACCACCTGCACCAGTTCCCAGCCTTGCTTGCCCCATTGATCTAGAATTTGCTTAGTTGCGTGAATCAGTAGCGGCACAGTGATGTATTCCCATTTAGTCATGTGACGATTCTACCCCATCTGTCAGCTAGGCTAAACGCTGTTTTGATTTTCGTAACCAACTCATCAGATGTGGATCGCGTGGCTGACGAATCTCTTCCGCCAACGGCTCATCAGACGATTCCAGCCACTCTGCCCAGTCGTCAACCTCAGGCATAAAACGCAGTAATGCCCGACGCTCACGCTCAGTTAGGCCACCCCAAACCCCAAAAATTATTTTCGGTATCTAAAGCCTCCGCCAGACATTGCATGCGAACCTCGCACTGAAAGCATCGAGTGCGCACATCTCTTTGCGCAGACCCTTGAACGAACAATAAGTCAGGGGCCCCGTTAGCACACAAAGCCTTATCCACCCAGCTTCTGTCAGTCATGCTCACATCGCCACCACCCGATTTTGTTCACAAATTGAAATATTAACTACTGTGACCGTACCCACATTCTAGCAAAATGTCCAATTTTGGGCAGTGTGATAGCGCAATTACCCACCGGCAAAGTAATGTATAGGCTATGAGTCGACAAACAGGCACCAATAGTCCCACCTCCATGGCGGGATACCTCTTTGCATTCATCCTGCTTTCACTACTACTAGGTTTAGTTGGGGCTGGTCTTCTACTCCCAGCCACCGCTGCTTTCGGTAGTGTCGCAAAGGCAGGATTAAATACTTTTGATGAACTTCCTGACGAGTTCACCATTACTGAGCCTTCCGAACAATCCGTGATTTTAGCGGCAGACGGATCCCTGCTGGCCCGTTTCTACGCGGAAGACCGCATTATTGTTGCCGAAGACCAGATCTCTGAAGCCATGAAGAAAGCTATCGTCGCCACCGAAGACCGCCGTTTCTTCCAACACCATGGCGTTGACGGGCAAGGTGTCCTGCGCGCTTTCGTCTCCACAGTGCTTTCTAACGACCGCCAAGGTGCCTCCACTCTCACCCAGCAGCTGGTTAAAAACACCCTAATTGAAGCTGGCATCCAGCAGGGCGACCAGTCAGCGATTGCGAGCGCTAAAGTTCCCACCCTCGGCCGCAAGGTCAGGGAAATGAACTACGCGCTCGCCCTCGAACAACGCTGGTCCAAAGACCAGATCCTGACCCGCTACCTAAACATCGCCCCCTTCGGACCCAATATTTACGGTGTCGAATCCGCTTCGCTACGCTACTTCTCCGTCCACGCAAAAGACCTGAACTTCGCGCAGGCGGCACTTTTGGCTGGCATCACGAAGTCCCCGGTCGCCTACGATCCATTGAAGAAACCCGAAAACGCTAAGAACCGTCGCGACACAGTAGCTTCACTACTGCTGAGCGAAGGCTACATTGACCAGAAGCAACACGACGAGATTGTGGCCACCCCAATTGAGGAGCTGTTGAAACCCTCCACTCGGGCAGCGGGCTGTGCCACCGCCGGCAACGCCGCCTACTACTGTGAATATGTGATGGCGGAGCTGCTACAGAATGAGTCACTGGGCAAAACCAAGGGAGCCCGTCGTTCCGCGCTGATGCGTGGCGGTTTGACCATCAAGACCTCCCTCGACCCGAGGATGCAAAACCTCGCCCACCAGGCCGTCATCGATCACGTGCCTATCGGCGACCCCTCCAATATCAAGATGGCACTCAGCTCCGTAGAACCCGGCACCGGCTGGATCCGTGCAATGGCACAAAACACCAACTACGGTGTGCCGACAGAGAAAGACAAGACCCGCGACTTCGTCTCCTACAATGCCGACACCGCCCACCGCGGCGGGGAAGGCCAGCAGACCGGTTCATCTTTCAAACCGATGACCCTGGGCGCCTGGTTCACAGACCAGCACAGCGGCTATGAAGTAGTGGGCGGACGCACCTCGTACGGACCGAAAGACTTCAGTGCCTCCTGCCCTGAAGGTCATCCCCTCAGCACCCAGTGGAAGGTCAGGAACTCCGCTGGCATGTCACCGGCCCCCCGCGACGTGATTGGGTCAACCCAGCGTTCACTGAACACCTCCTACGCCGATATGGCCTCGAAGATAAAAGACCTGTGCAAGATTCGTGACTTCGCTATCCGTGCCGGCGCAGTCGATGGCAACGGAAGAATTGACTCTTTCAGCCCCTCCTCCATCCTCGGTACCGGATCCGTACCACCGCTACACATGGCTAACGCCTACGCGACCTTCGCCGCACACGGCAAGCGTTGCCAGCCGTCAGCAATCGTCCAAATCCTGGACCGCAACGGAGACATTATTGACTCCCCGCAGCCGAAGTGTGAGCAGACCATTGACCCGAAGGTCGCGGACCAGGTCACCCTCGTCCTCGAACAAACCAACCGCTTCTACCAGGGACAAGGATTTGCTGGGCTGGGACGTCCCGCCGCCAGCAAGACCGGCACCACCCAGAACCACTGGAACGGTTGGCTGGTCGGCTACACCCCGCAACTATCCACCGCCGTTTGGATGGGACACTCCACTGGTCTAATCCCGATGGAAAGAGTCACCATTAACGGCCGCTACTGGCGGCGCGTTTACGGCTCCGACATTTCCGGGCGCGCCTGGACGCAATACATGCGTGGCGCAATGGAAGGCGTCCCGGTACAGGGCTTCAACAGTGTTTCCATCGGTCAGCGTCCGAAGGCACCAGAAGCGGAAGAATCAGAAGCAACACACGGCCCCGTCGCCCCTACAGCACCAATCGAATAGCTAGCCAATGTCTGTTTCACCCAAACTGGTTGCCGGCACTAGCGTGCTGGCTACCGGCGCGGCAATGGGTTTCGGCTGGGCAGCCTTCGAACGCCATTGGATGCGGCTGAGCCGAATCACCGTGCCGGCGCATCCGGATGCGCCAGAATTGAAAATCCTGCACATCTCGGATCTACATTTAACTACCCGCACGGACTGGATTGTGGATTTCGTGCGCTCTCTAGCGGACTTAAAGCCCGACTTTGTGGTGTCTACCGGAGACAACTTCAACTCTCGGGACGCTCTGGAGCAAGTCACCCGCGCCTACGAGCCACTCCTTGAGTTCCCCGGGGCTTTCGTACTGGGATCGCACGACTTTTATTCACCGTACTCATCCTCTTGGTCGAAATACCTGCGGAAAGATTCTCGCAAAATTGGGGACCGGAAACGACACCGGATACCGGATCTACCAACCGAACAGTTCACGCAGCTGCTCACCTCTAACGGCTGGGTGAACGCCCAAAATCGGGCCGAGGGCGTCTGGGTGGAAACAGCCGCAGGCAAAGCCGGAATCTGCCTAGTTGGAACCGGTGACGCACATGAGAATGCGGACAGCTTAGAACATATTGGCCTTTGGCCTGACCCGCCACTGACCGCTGAAGACTCTGGCACAGACACACCCTCGTCCCTCTCCCAGACAGCGGGAACGCTGAAACTAGCTTTGACACACGCCCCCTACCAGCGGGTGCTGAACGCCTTCACGCAGGCGGAAGCTGACCTGATTGTGGCGGGACATACGCATGGCGGGCAACTGTGCGTGCCCTTCTACGGGGCATTGGTGACGAACTGCGATCTGCCGCGTAGCTATGCTTCCGGGCTGGGAATCTGGCCTCCCAAAAAGTCTGGGCGCGAGCAGCTGGAGGACACTGATCCGGCGGGTTCGCGCCAGTCTTGGCTGCATGTCAGTGCGGGCCTGGGCACCACCTATCAGGCACCTTTCCGGTTTGCTTGCCGGCCCACCGCCACCTTGCTGGAGCTGGATCCCGGCCCCCGCGGCTGAGCGCACTCAAGGTGGGCGACGCTTAGTTCCCGCCCAGTGGCGCACTGGTTTCCCCGCGGCAGTGCTTTGTTTACGCGCAACACCACAGTGGTTTCTGGCGGCCTGGCGCGCTATTTCCAGACTGTGCCAGCTACCACCAACGATTAAGTTGGCTCATTGCTTCAGATTCGCTATACTTATCCAGTCTGCTTGTAAAAGTCAGCAACGGGGTATGGCGCAGCTTGGTAGCGCGCTTCGTTCGGGACGAAGAGGCCGTGGGTTCAAATCCCGCTACCCCGACCATGTGATGTCTCCCGACATATGTCCGCATATGTCGGGGGATTTTCTTTGTTTTTGGGGTTTATGTTTCGCGTCATTTGTCCGCTTGTGGGATTTGATGTTGTACGTCTTTGTCCGCGTGATTCCTCAGATTTCACCGCGTCCATGGGGGACAAGGGGGATTGTCAGCGGCGACGCTTAGGATATACTCAGCAATGATGAACACTGACAGAACCAGCCTCAACTCCGTTAAGGCCACCGCCGACCGGCCCAAACGTAACCCTCGGCCGGCCTGGATGAGAAATAAAGCCTGGGTCCCTGACCAGCATGGCGCCTGGGGGATGCTACTGATCCCCCTGATCGTTGGCGTTTATTTGAGCGGGCTCAGCCCAGCGCATCCACTGTTACTACTGACTGCCCTGCTGGGTTTTCTGGCTTTCCATGCGGTCAGCCTCTGGTGGAAAACCAGATTAAAACCGCGCTTTCGCACACCCTCGCTCACCTACCTTGGTTTATTCACACTCTCTGCCCTGGCCCTAGTGTTTTGGCAGCCGCAAATCCTGTGGTGGTTTGTGGCGACTCCGTTGGGGTTGCTTGCAATCTGGCGGGCCTACCAGCGGGATGAGCGATCCTTGCTGGCGCGAGTCTCCATTATTTTGGTTGCCAGCCTACTGACCCCCATCGCCTACGATTTGGGGACCGGCTTTGCCCGCCCCGCGGTAAGTGACCCCGTGTCGTGGTGGCCAAGTGGCGCACTCCATCAGCCCAGCGGCTGGCCCTGGGTCTGGTACTGCACGCTGCTGCTGGCCCTGTACTTTATTGGGACCGTCCCCTTCGTGAAAACTATGATCCGGCAGCGCCGCTCCAATACGTGGCTACTAGGCTCCTTGACCTATCATGCTCTAGTGGCCGCTGTCGTGGCAGTGCTTGCCAGCCAGCAGTTGGTTTCTTGGCTGGCCGCCGGCATGTGGGTGCTACTGCTAGCCCGGGCTGCAGGCTTTCCGCTTTGGATGCGGCGCACCGGCAAGCCCGTCAAACCCGCCATTATTGGGGCAACCGAAACAGTAACTTCGCTACTAGTGTTATTTTCAGTCCTCGCTTGAGCCCTCCTGATAGGCTGAAATCAGTAAAAGACCGCTTCAGGAAGGAAACATCATGGGTTTCGTTATTAGTACTATCGGTGGCGCTGTTGGGCTATGGGTTTCAGCCTGGCTAATTCCCGGCATTGACGTCACGCAGGGCACTTCCACCCTCTCCACGGTGATGATCTTCCTGCTGTTAGGGGCAATCTTTACACTGCTCAATAAGCTGGTCCGCCCCGTCATTAAGCTGGTGTCCCTGCCTCTCTACCTGCTCACACTAGGCTTATTCTCCCTAGTTGTGAACGCCATGATTATCGGTTTGACCGGCTGGGTGACCTCCCATCTGGAATGGGGCATGACAGTGAGCGGCTTCTGGCCTGCGGTTGGTGCCGGCCTAATTACCGCCATTATCAGCAGCCTTGTGATCACTGTTTTGCGCACCTTCGACCCGAAGAACTAATCCTTCGTAGCCTCTAGCGGCGCGTACTTTTGTACCTGTGGCGGCAGTTCACGCTGCCGTATGCCCAGGTCCCGCGTCGCCTCATAGCTGAACAGTCGGCTGCGCGTGCCCGCCACGCCCTCGTCCCCCAGCCCGAGGAAATCCTTACGATAGTCCGCGAACTCCTCCACCACGGGATAACCCGTAGCCTCCACTTCCCGCATCGTTTTCGCGTACTCTTTCGCGGCATGAGATTGCGTGGCCGTAAGCCTCGAATCACGCCCCTTCACCACCACGGCGTGGCTTTCCGAGGGCGCCAGATGCTTCGTGCCGAGGGCGGTCACCGGGTCAGTACTATGGCGCAAACTCAAAGCCTTGATCCGGCCAGGTAACGGGGCACTCAAGGCCGGCGCCCCCAAAGTGGTGACTACGCCAATATTGAACCTCTCCTGCACGGTCGAATCTGCGGCCAATAATTGGACGGTCGCCCCACCCAAAGAATGACCCACCAGCTCAACCGGGTCATCCGGGCTGATGCCCGCCTGATTCATCGCGGACAACACCGCCGCCGTATGGGTGGTGGCTTCCCCAGCGACGCTCTCCAAATCAGAGTCGAAACCCTGCGGGCTCAAACTGACCGGCGACCAGTTCTGCGTGCCCTGCACAATCACTGTCCACGAATTCCCCTGCGCTCCCTCATGTTTCACAATATGGATACGCCCCTCCGTGTAAGCGTCCACGCCAACTGGCCGAGGCAGATCATCAAGCCGGGTAATCAGCTGCGAAAGCTGATAATCCGTCTTCACCCGCTGCCCATTACTGCCGCGGAACCGCCCCTCAGTAACTGCCACCTCCCCTAAAGGCGGCAACAGCAGCGGCAACATCCCCCGCAGATCACTGAGCAGCACAGCGAAAGTTTGCGTATTAGACTGGGCGGCTTCACCGCCGAAGATGCTGGGAGCCTGCTGACTGATAAGTTTCCGGGCGCTAGTGCGCCCCAACTGCCAGCCCAAAGTCTCACCCGCATCATTCACCAGCCCAATCCCGAGGGCGGCCACCCCAATCAAGCTGTGGTTAAGCAAGAACCCCGCCAGGTCATCAGTACCTTTTGAGACTTCCTCAGGCCGGCCCGTCTGAAAGCCCTCCAGCACGGTAGCGACACTCTTACCGATAAATAGCCCAGACATCCACTGCCTCCGAGCTGACGGCATGAAATACCAGGCCGCGGAGGGAATCTGCTCAAGCCACTGCACCTCCCCCAGCCCGCGAGCCCGCAACTCCGCCCCATCGAATACGCTAGAGATTTGCAACAACCGGTCAGTTAGGTCCTCCACTTGTTGTAGCAGCGCCGCCGCCTGCCATTGAAAATCCTCCGTCGTAGCGGCCAACACCTCTAAGGCCCGGGCATGATCGCGCCGAGCCTGCGCCAAAGCCACCATCGCTGGGGTCAACTCCGCGGGTGGGGCCGCAAACTGGCGGCCATAGCTGGGGTAGCTCTCTGGGGAAACACTGGCCCGCCAACGCAACTCACTGGCCTCACTGCGGCACTGCTGGACCAGCTGATCAGCATCCACCACCAGTTGCTGCTGCCTTCCCGTCACCGCCCGCAGTTGCAGGGCCCGCTGCCCAATCAGTTCAGGGTCAGCCCGCCACGGATTATGACCACCCACCACCAGCACATCATGCTGCTCACCGGAAACTACTTCATCTGACAGTTTCACCAGGCACCCCCGAGCGTTGGGGTGGCCGCCGCCAAAGCCCGCCACTGCGCCTCTTCCCAGACCAAGCGACGGTGCCGAGCCTCCACCTCAGCGGCCTGCGCCTGCAAAAACTGAAGCCACTGCAACTTTTCGGCGGCAGCCGACAGCTGTTTAGCCTGCGCGCACACCCTCGTCCATTCTGCTTGAAAACCCGCAGCGGTAGGCCCCTCCCAGGCGCCAAGCAGATTCCACGCAAGCAGGGCATCTTGCAGCATTTCAGTTTGCGCACCCAAACGGCAGGCCGCGCTTTCCAACTCCCCAGCAGTCATTGTTCCTCCCTTCTGGAAGGCTCAACTTAGCAGCTTGCCGGGACGGATTTCATGCCCCAAGCACCCAGGTTGTGGATATCTTTCCCTGTGGAAAACTACGGGGTGGGGTCCCCAAACCAAGCCAAATAGTAAGAGTAAAAGTTGAGATTACCCCAAGAAGTACACTCATCCTCACCGCCCGCCAAAGTCACCGCGTTCGGCTGATGCGGCGTGTAATTGTAAAGCGCTGCGGTAGCCCGATTCTTAATCCGCACCTTCCCTGAACCGCAGGAAGGGTTAGCGTTGTACGGCACTTCAGAGCGCTTCCCCGCATAGAACTGATACTTGCCTTCCTCAATGCTGTACCGGGCCAGCTGTCGGGCCGCATGGTAAACCTGATTAGTGAAGCCCTCAAACTGCGGATCGCACGGCTGATCGTCAGGGCAGGCGTAACCCATCGCAATCTGGTAGCGGCGCGGCGTCAGATTATCAGAAGACGCCGTCAACAGGCCCTGCTCCTTCTGCAAAGTCACCAGCAGCACCGCCGGGTTAAGACCGCACGCATCTGCAGCTTTCTTAACGATCGAGGCGGCAGTGTCACCGGACGCGCCCTGGAATCCGACCGGACAGAACTCATCTGCCGGGAAACTACCGGAATCCTCCGTGAAATCAGCCAGGCAAGGGACACCTTCCGGGCCGGGACGGCAACCCTTCCCGACCGTTTCAATAAACTCCTTGATCTGCGCTTCAGTCATCGCGCCCGGACGGAAAAACAGCTTGTCATCAATGATGCGGCCCGGATCAAAACCCTCCCGCGAGAGCGGCGGCGTCTTCGGTTCCGGCAACATCTGCGTGGACTGCTGCTCATCCCCAGAAAATGCGGACACCACTGTGGAAATCAGGCTCATCATGCCCCACAGCAGCAAGGCCACCAGCACGGTTCCAATCATCATGACAGGGACTTTCCGGATTCCTTTCGGGCCGTGCGCCGGGCGGGACCCGTTTTGGGGCCGAGGACGAGGGCGCGGCTGTGCTTGCGACGCCGGTGAAAACCGAGGCTGCGGCTGCCGTCGGCCCTGCCCTTGCGGGCGTCTTGCCTGCCGGGCAACTCCCTCGTCCCCACCCCCAGTAGGGCCAGAACTTTGCGGCCTAGCTGCCGGGCGCGGACGACCCGCCGGTGGTTGCTGACCCGGCTGCCAATTTGGACGATTCGCGCTCATAGACGTATTTTTACACACAATCAACGTGGCACAGCTTAACCAAGCCTAGTAAAGTGTAGTTATGGTTTTTGATGATGGTGCAACAAGTACACAAAATGATCCCCGTGAGAATCTGTCCTGGCAAGGATTCGGCGACGCAATGCGCGAATTGGCGCGTCAGGTCCGTGATTCCGGCTGGATGCCCGACCTGATTGTGGCTGTCGCCCGTGGTGGCCTGCTACCGGCCGGCGCCGTCAGCTACGCCCTCGGGGTGAAAGCGATGGGCACCATGAATGTTGAGTTCTACACCGATGTGGCAGAAACCCTGCCGGAGCCGGTGCTGCTACCCCCGCTGATGGATGTTTCCGCCCTCGACGGCAAACGCGTCCTAGTGGTTGATGACGTAGCGGACTCAGGTAAAACTTTGAAAATGGTTATGCAACTGATTCGTGAACGCGGCCTCTCCCTCGACGGGGAAACCTCCGTGCAGGTTGACGCCCGCTCCATGGTGATCTACGAAAAGTCGCGCTCCATCATTAAACCCGACTACGTTTGGAAAGACACCGACCTGTGGATTAACTTCCCCTGGTCAGTGCTGCCGCCGGTGACTACAGAAAACACCAGCAACTGAGTCCAGTTTCGGTATTGGCAAAATTCGGCTTTATCCTTAGGGTCTGCTTGTAGACTAGCCGGTAGGAACATATCTACGCGGGCGATGGCCGCCCGGCATAGTTTTCGACTCCGGAAGGAACTTCATGAGTGCACCTACAGAGGTCACAATGGAACGCATTAGTAGTTTGCTGGAAGAGCAGGGTCTACGCACCCAAGCTGACCCTTCAGGCAAAGCCATAATGGTCCCATTTTTGAACATTATTTTTATCTGCCAGCTGGCTGGCTCAACTTTTTCCGTGCAGGGAGTTTGGCGCGGCGACTTGGCTGATCCGACGGACCGCGCCAAAGCGGTTGCTTTTGTGCAATCCCATAACGCGAACGCATTGCTACCGAAAGTTTACTTGGCCGACAATGAGGAAGAAGTTAAACTCCACACCGAGTCGAACACTGTGGTGCCCGCCGGTTTGAATGATGTTCAGCTGGTCCAGTTCCTGCAGGTTAGTTTAACCGCTTCACTGCATGTGGTCAGCGAGATTGAAAAGCTCCTACCGCATTTGGTGACCTGGGCTGATGAAGCAAAGAAGTCCGGCCCGGCAGCACAGTCTAAGGAGCAGAACTGATGAGCAATCCAACTCCTGACAACACTCAGCTCCGTCCTTTAACGATTGAGCGCATTACAGAACTTTTTGACAGCCAGGGTTTCAACTATCAGGTCACTGACGGCCAGATCCAGACCGGCTTCGGTGACGTCCCCATGCAGATCCAGTTGGAGGCCGGCGGCGCTTTCGTACTGTTCCGCGGCATGTGGCATGCCAGCCTTTCGGAGCAGAACGCGGCCATCGCGAACTCGCATATTTCGCAGCGTCACCGCACCACCTACTTCCCAACTTTCTACACGATTCAAGATAATGACGGCTACCAGGTAATCGCTGACGTTTGCCTGTTCATTGGGCAGCCTGGGGCCGAGGGACAGTCCGCCGGAATCACCGACGCCCAGCTGGCCAGCTATCTTGGCGTGTTTGAGATGCTGGAGCGTGAGATTTCTGAGCTGTCTGAAGCAGTCACTGCGGATTTAAGCTAACACTTTTTGGGCAAACCGCCGGGCCCGTGTGGAGTGATTTCCACCAACCCGGCGGTTTGTTGCGTCGGTGGGGTTGGTCGGCCCAGCTGTTCCGCCCGCCGCCGGCCTACCTAAACCCAGCGGCCACAACCATCCCAACAGCGGCCCATCCCGCCGCCGGCGCGGCTCACCTCACCGACTGTGACCCTTACCAACAATTGTGCACCTTCTACGGTGCACAATTAACACTAAAGTGCACACTCGCCGGAACTGCGTGGGGAAGTACCAGTTTCTACCTATTTTGTGTGGCAAAATCCCACACACAAACGAAATTGTGTGGAAAAAACACGTTTTTAGCCCAAATTTGGCCAATTTTTGGCTTTTTCGCACACACAAACAAAACTGTGTGGAATTCTTCCACACAATTCCTGCCTCTTGCGGCAGGAGACTCTGCTCAACTCCGCTAAATTCACGCAGCTGCGCTAGGAAGTGGCGCCAGCGGCGCGAACTTCCGCAGCGATCTGCGGGTAGATACGCTCAATCGTCGCTAAGGTCTCCACGAAGTCATCCATATCGCCATACCAAGGATCAGGCATGTCCGCGCCCACCCCGGCAGTATCAAAATCTCGCATCAGGTGGAGATTCTGCGCGGGACCAGCGCCGGAAGTAGTGGAGGAAGCGGTGGTAGACGCAGAAGCGAAATCGGCGGAAGAAGCGGAGGCAGCGGAGGCAGCGGAGGCAGCGCCAGTATTAGTGGCGGCAGTAGCGTCAGCTGCTGCCATCCCGCGCAAGCGCCCCAAATGATTACCGGTAGCCGCCAGCACCAAATCATAATCTGCTAACTCGCCCGGCTGAACCTGTCGGGCCCGATGGCCGGTAACTTCATAACCATTTTCCCGCAACACCTGCGCAGCCCGATAATCGATCGGGTTACCCTGCTCCTCCGCAGAAACCCCAGCAGAATCCACTTGGACATCCAGCCCATCTTCAGCAAAACGCTGCTCGAAAACCATTTTGGCCATCGCAGAACGGCAAATATTGCCAGTACACACTGTTAAAATCCGAAAAGTCATATTGCACCTTCACACTCAGGGGGATGCGGTATCAAAACACTACAATAGCAAGTGGACAACCAAACCCACGCGCAAGCCACCGCAACACCAACCATGGCGGCCGCCACCCCAGATAACTCAGCAAAAATAAAGCGGGCCGAGGGTAAGCCACACACTCACCCTCGGCCCCAAGCTAAAGCAAACCTGACTCAAGCAACCCAAACCACCCAAGCCAAGCCAGCTAAACCAAAGTCAGCAGACTAGAAATCCCAGTCGTCGTCCTCAGTCTCCTCCACGTCACCCATCACATAGGATGAGCCGGAACCGGAGAAGAAGTCGTGATTCTCATCAGCGTTCGGAGACAGGGAAGCCAAAATGGCGGGAGACACGTCGGTAGCGTCCGGCGGGAACAAAGCCTCGTAACCCAGATTCATGAGGGCCTTATTAGCGTTGTAGCGCAGGAACTTCTTGACGTCCTCAGTCAAACCTAGCGGATCGTATAGATCCTCAGTGTACTGCTCCTCATTCTCATACAGCTCATACATGAGGCTGAAAACGTACTCTTTCATTTCAGCCTGACGCTCCGGAGTTTCCTCCGCCAAGGCCAGCTGATACTTGTAGCCAATGTAGTAGCCGTGGACGGCCTCGTCACGAATAATCAGACGAATCAAATCAGCGGTATTCGTCAGCTTCGCATGCGAAGACCAGTACATAGGAGCGTAGAAGCCCGAGTAGAACAGGAAGGACTCCAACATGGTGGAGGCTGCTTTACGCTTCAACGGATCAGTGCCGTCATAGTAGCCCTGCACGATAGCAGCCTTGCGTTGCAGTGCCTCATTCTCTTCAGACCAGCGGAAGGCCTCATTGATTTCCTCAGTGGAAAGCAGGGTGGAGAAAATCGAGGAGTAGGACTTCGCGTGCACCGACTCCATGAACGCAATATTGGTGTAGACGGCTTCCTCATGCGGGGTACGCGAATCAGGAATCAGACTGATTGCGCCAACCGTGCCCTGCAGGGTGTCCAGCAGGGTCAAACCGGTGAACACGCGGGTGGTCATCAGTTTCTCTTCCTCATTGAGGGTCTTCCAAGAAGGAATATCGTTCGACAACGGAATTTTTTCAGGCAGCCAGAAGTTACCGGTTAGACGATCCCAAACTTCGACGTCTTTTTCATCAATAATTTTGTTCCAGTTAATGGCCTGGATCGGTTCATGCTCAAAGTACATTCTTGGCCTTTCCGCTGCAAATAGGTTCTGGGGGTAGTCTTGGCACCGTCCCAGCAAGGGCGTACCAAGGTCCTAACTATTGTGTCACAAAGTGGGGGACGAGGATGTGTTGCTGCACGGAATCCTCAGCAATGAGCGAAAACTAACTTTAAGTGATTCACAGTCTGGAGTTTCCGCCTGTTTGCCCGTAAAGTAGAGACGTGACAGAAGTCGATATCATGACCCCCCGCGGAATCCGACTATCCGCCACGTTGACCGAACCGGTTGATGCGCGCGGCTCAGTCGTGGTTTTTGTGCACTCTTTTTTGAGTGACCGGCATAGTGGCGGGCATTTCGATAAGCTAGCTGCCGCCTACCGGGGTGCCGGGTATGCCACTCTTTTATTCGATTTTTCCGGTTGCGGCTTGTCCGAGGATGACGCCATTACCGCCGCACACCAGGTGGAGGATTTACGCTCCGTCTGCTCATGGTTAGCTGACCGCGGCTACGCGCACCAGATTATTCACGCCCACTCTTTCGGCGCGGTTATTGCTTTGAAAGCTAAGCCCCCGGTGGGGACCATGATTTTATCCTCCCCGGTGGTGGGCCCCATTTTCTTTGATTGGAATGAGATTTTCTCACCCGAACAGTTGGATGATTTGGAAAGCCGTCGCGTTACCCGGATTCCTGACGATTCGGAAGGGCCACGTGAATGGTTCGTGATCACTCGGGACACGCTTAAGGACCTGTCCTTGAATGACACCAGTGAACTGCTGTCTGATTTGGAGGCACCAGTGAGCATCATTTTTGACGCTGACGATATGGGCTTGGATAGTATCGGTCAGGCGCAGGAGGCTTTCCCGCTGCTACCTAATGGTTCCACTATTCATGTGGAGCATGCCTGCCATTTCGCTAATCTTGACGAATGTCAGTCTCTGCTGGAAAGGTCTTTGGCATGGGCGACGAGGCATGTCAGTCCGGCCCTTCCCAAGCAGCGCGTCAAGCGCTCATGAGCCGCTAGTCACTTAACATTGCTCTTAGCCTGAGAGTAAGACAGAATACTGTGTGTGAATACAGTCTTGTTTATTAAAGCCTTGGGCACCTTGTTCGCCATTATGAACCCGTTCGTGAACCTGCCTGTATTCCTTTCGTTGACTGGGCATCAGAGCCCTGAGGAGCGGAAACATTCCGCCATTAGGGTGATTTTGTTTTCCTCAATTATGAGCCTGATTGTGTTCTTTAGTGGTCAGGCGATTCTGTCTTTCTTCAGTATTTCGATGGCTGATTTCCGTACTGCTGGCGGCCTTGTGTTGCTGACTATTTCCCTGGGAATGTTGGGCGGTAAAGGTAGTTCCAGCCATGAGGGATCGCGGGCGGAGAAGAATCGGCAGGAGCAGGTTGATGATATTGCTTTCTACCCGTTCACTTTCCCGATTGTGGTGGGCCCGGGCACGATTACTGCCCTGATTTTGTTTGGCGCGCAGTCTAAATCTGTGGCCGACTATGTGGGATCCTTGAGCGCTTTGGCGCTGGTGCTGGTGACTTTAGCGGTGGTCTTGTATTTGAGCAATGTGATTGGCAAGCGGATGTCTTTTACTTTGCGCACTATTATGACCCGCCTGATGGGCATGACTTTGGCCGCTATTTCCGTACAAATGATGGCTTCCGGTCTGGTGGTTTTGCTGCCGGGCTTAGCAGGCTGACACCTCTTAGGAGTTCGGGCTATGTCTGCCGGTCGAGGTTTCACTGCCGCGCAAATCGCCGCCCGGGAAGCTTCTTTACCGGCCATCAACTATCCGGAGGAGCTCCCCGTTTCAGCCCGCCGCGACGATATTGCGGCAGCGATTCGTGACCATCAGGTTGTGATTGTGTCCGGTGAAACCGGTTCGGGTAAAACCACTCAGCTGCCGAAAATTTGCTTGGAGTTGGGGCGCGGCATCACCGGCATGATTGGGCACACTCAGCCGCGCCGGATTGCGGCTCGGGCGGTCGCGGACCGGATCGCTTACGAACTGGGCACGAAGGTTTCCGACCTGGTCGGCTACCAGGTCCGTTTCACCGATGAGGTCAGTGAAAGAACCCTCATCAAGCTGATGACTGACGGCATTTTGCTGGCTGAAATTCAGGGCGATCCCCTGCTGCAACGCTACGACACCATCATTATTGATGAGGCGCACGAGCGTTCTTTGAACATTGATTTCCTCCTCGGCTACTTGGCGCGGCTCCTGCCGATGCGCCCCGAACTCAAAGTCATTGTCACCTCCGCAACCATTGATTCGGCGCGGTTCGCGCAACATTTCGCCCGCCCTGACGGCACGCCCGCCCCCATCATTGAGGTCTCCGGCCGCACCTACCCAGTTGAGATCCGCTACCGTCCGCTGGTTCCTGAGCTCTCCGACAGGGAGGACGAGGGGGCCGAGGGCGCCTCTACCCCACCCGCCGGTAAGGCGAAGCGTTCCCACGGGAAAGTCTCAGTGGAGGCGGAAGCCGACCAGGTGCAGGGCATTTTGGATGCGGTCGATGAGCTGATGGAGGCAGGCCCGGGCGATATTTTGGTGTTCCTGCCCGGTGAGCGGGACATTCGTGACACCAATCAGGCGCTTAGTGACCATTTGGGCCGCCGCTATGTGAATGCGCATGAGCTGCCCCGGAAGAACCGGCCCGCCGACAGTGTGGAAGTGTTGCCGTTGTTCGCCCGGCTTTCCAGTGCGGAGCAGCAGCGGGTTTTCCAGCCGCATGAGATGCGCCGCATCGTGTTGGCTACGAACGTGGCGGAAACCTCTTTGACGGTGCCGGGGATTCGCTATGTGATTGATCCGGGTTTGGCTAGGATTTCACGGTATTCACAGAAAACTAAGGTGCAGCGCCTTCCCATTGAAGCAATCAGTCAGGCTTCCGCGAATCAGCGTTCGGGCCGTTCTGGCCGCGTGGCGGACGGTATCGCCATCCGCCTATATTCTGAAGCTGATTTTGAGTCCCGCCCGGAGTTTACGGAGCCGGAGATTGTGCGGACCTCCCTCGCCAGCGTGATCTTGCAAATGGCGGCACTGGGTTTGGGTGCGGTGGAGGATTTCCCGTTCGTGGAGGCGCCGGATGCGCGGGCGATTCGCTCTGGCGTGCAGCAGCTGGTGGAGATTGGGGCACTGAAGGCCGGCGCGAAACAAAGCGAAAGAGGCGGCACAGCCTCCCATGCTTTGACGAAGATTGGCCGCACTTTGGCGGCACTACCGATTGATCCACGGCTGGGACGCATCCTGCTGGAGGGGCAGCGTCTGGGTTGCGTCACTGAGGTGGGCGTGATTGTGGCGGCCCTGTCGATTCAAGATATTCGAGAGCGCCCCCTCGACCATCAGCAGGCGGCGGATGAGCTGCATAATCGGTTCACGAACCCGAAATCTGATTTCATCACCTATTTGAACCTGTGGCGGTATGTGCGGACGCTTTCGCGGGATTTGTCCGGTTCAGCGTTTAGGCGCACAGTGCGGGCGGAGTTTTTGCATTACCTGCGGATCCGGGAGTGGCAGGATGTTTACGCGCAGTTGCGCCAGTTGGCTAAGCCTTTGGGAATCACCCTCGGCACTCTGGAGCTACCTAGCGCCCGGCAGGTAGCGGAGGAGGCCGCGGAGGGTGGGATTCCGAATGCGACGGCGCGGGCCTGCGTGGCGCTCACGGAGTCAGCGACGACGGTTGATGCGGACGCGATCCATCAGGCACTGCTGGTGGGTTTGCTGGGAAATTTGGGCACTTGGACGGAGAAGTCAAAGGATTACGAGGGCGCGCGCGGCGTGCATTTCACGATCTGGCCGGGCTCTGGTTTGGCGAAAACCCGACAGGATTGGGTGATGGCGGCGGAGCTGGTGGAGACTTCCCGGCTGTTTGCCCGCACGGTCGCGGCAGTGAAGGTGGAGTGGATTGAGCCAGCGGCGAAGCATCTGATTCGGCGGGTTTATTCTGAACCGTACTGGTCGCGCCGGCATGGGGCCGCCATGATTAAAGAGAAGGTTCTGCTGTACGGTATGACGCTGATTGCGGACCGTTCAGTGCCTTTGGGCCGGCTGAAAGATCAGGTGAAGCTGGGTGATGTGACGGCGGCGGAGCTGGCGCGGGAGATGTTCATCCAGAACGCCCTAGTGGAGGGTGATTGGCGCACGCACCACAAGTTCTGGCGGCATAATCAGGATTTGCTGGCTGAAGCTGCTGAGATTGAGGCGCGGACCCGCACGCCGGGCCTGGTGGCGGATGAGTCGGTGATTGCCGCTTTCTATGAGTCTCGCGTGCCGGCGGGGATTACTTCGGCCGCGCATTTTGACCGCTGGTGGAAGGACGCCCGCCGGGAGACACCGACTTTGCTGGATTTTACGCGGGAGTTGCTGCTGCCGGGCGGGCAGGATACTGCCGGTTTCCCGGACACTTGGGTGCAGGGTGATTTGCGGCTGCCGGTTGTATATCAGTTCCGGCCGGGCCGTCCTTCTGATGGTTTGACGGTGAAGGTCCCGGTGGAGGTGCTGGCGCGCCTACGCTCGGAAGGGTTTGATTGGCTGGTGCCGGGGATGCTACCGGATTTGGTGGCGGAAACGATCCGTTCCCTGCCGAAGCCGATCCGCCGGCAGATGGTTCCCGCCCCGCAGTGGGCGAAGCGTTTCGTGCCCGTGTTGGAGGGCTTGCGTGAGCATGGTTTAGAGGCCGAGGACGAGGGTGTGCCGCCCGCCGAGTCTGCGGTTCAAGCCGAGTCCGCGGCGGAGGATAGTGCGGAGAGTGCGCTGGCGCAGAGCCTGGATCGTTTGGCGCAGTGGGCTACGCGAGCTGGGGTGGCGGCGCCGGGGAAACCGTCGGCTGGCGGGGCGGGCGACACCTCTCCCTCGTCCCCCACTAAGCAAAGTCGGGTTAAACCCCCTACTCAGCAAGCACCTGCCCAGCAGTCCACTGGAACGAAACCGAGCGTGCGACCGGATGAAAACCGGCCTGCGGGCATTCCGGCGGTGTCTTTCCGTGAGGCTTTTACGCATGTGGCGGCGCGCGAGGCGGGCGTGGAGATTACAGCGGATGACTGGAAAGTCAGTGCGCAGCGGCTGCCGGAGCACGTGAAGGTGCGGTATCAGGTGATGGCCTCGGACGGGCGCGTGCTGGGCGTGGGTGATGATTTGGCGCTCTTGCAGAAGAAGTTTGCGAAGGCCGGGCAGGCGGCCGTGAAAACCGCGGTGAAGGGGGCGGTCGCTGAGGCGCTGCTGGCCGCGAAGACGGAGGCCACAAAGCAGGAGCGGCGCAGCCGAAAGCAGAGTCGCTTGGCGAAATCTGCCGCGACCGCTGGCGCCGCTACAAACCGTGGCCAGTCGGATTGGGCGGGCCAGCAGTTGGAGAATCTGACCGCCTGGCCGCAACTGGCGACCGCGGATGACGCCTTGCCGGCGACGGTGGAAACCTCGGGGCCGCAGGGCATTAGAGTGACCGGCTATCCGGGTCTGGCCACTGATCCGCAGACAGATTACCCGCTGGTGCAGGTGCAGATTGCGTCTAGCGCGACGCTCCGCGATCAAGATCATGCGGCGGCGGTGACAGCCCTCGTGTTGCAGGCGGTCCGGCTGGCGGAAGGGCGGATCTCTTCCCGCTGGAATGCGCGGCAGGCCTTGGCTTTGGCGGTTTCTCAGTATGGTTCCACGGAGTCGCTGATTGCGGATTGCCAGTGGGAGGCGGCACGGTCTTTGGTGGCCGAGGTCGCTTCGGTGGCGGCTGGCCGTCCGGGTGGCGCGGCCGCAATCCGTGACCGGCAGGCTTTTGACCGGGCAGTGGAGATGGTTCGTGAGCGTTTCGAGGATCGGGTTTATGCGGTCGCCGCGGCGGCTGCTGACGCTTTGGAGCAGTATTCGCAGGTGGATCGGCAGCTGCGGCAGATTCGTTCCATTAATCTGGCGGCGGTCGCCTCTGAGGTGAAGGCGCACGCGCTCGGCCTGGTGGAGGGGCGTTTCATTTCGCGTACTGGCTGGTCGCAGCTGCCGCATCTGGCCCGCTATCTGCAGGCTGATTTGTTGCGTTTACAGTCGGCGCCGCGCGATTTGCACCGTGATGACCGGCTGGCTTGGCAGCTGCAGTCCATGGTTGATGAGGTTCAGGTTTTCGCCTCGCAGGTTTCCGAAATGGCCGAGGGCGAGGCGAAAACCACTGCCGCTGCGCAGGCGGCTCACGCGCTGTGGCTGCTGGAAGAATACCGCGTCTCCCTATTCGCCCAGCAGCTCGGCACGGCGGAGCGGGTCAGTGAAAAACGCATTAGGGCCTTGCTGCGCGGCTAAAGCCGCAGCACCCCCTCGGCACCCCTTCAGCCTTTCACCGAGTGTGCACCTAAACAACAATTGTGCACCGTGCAAGGTGCACAATTAACACTAAAGTGCACACTCGCCGAATCAAGGAACTACACCCTGACTAAAAGCGCGCCCGCACGTAACTAGGCGGCAAAGCCAGCGAAACTACGGGTGAAAATACCCTTGATTGGGGAGAGCTCAACTACAATGTAAGTGTAGAAACTCACTCTATAATCAACTCATATACCTTGAGGTGTAACACAATGAAAACTATTCGCATTGCGTTCCAAGGAAACATGAAACCATGCTGGTTCTGGTGCTACACCACTTGGGGTGGAAATCTGACCTACTGACCAAACGAGAGTACAAGTGAAAAAGACTAGGTACAGCTCATTGGCGACTGTCCTGATGGTGTCGGTGCTGGCAGTAACAGGCTGCAGCACCGACACTTCAGCAAAGGAGCCACAACACAGCAATCCAGCTGCCACTCAACAAGAGAGCACCGTAACAGCTGAACTACGGGATATTGTGGCAACATATTCTACCAATACCGTGGTCCAAAAAGATGGCACCTATGCAGTTTTGACGCCAGCTCGGGCCTCCTTCAAACCGAAAGTAAAAGTTGGCGATCAGGTTAAAAAGGGGGACATCCTCGGAATGAGTGGTGACGCACAGTTGGTAGCTGCCGCTGATTCTAAAGTTGTGTTCATTCAAGCATCAGAACCTGATCTTCCTGAAAACTATCCAGTTATAGCTCTTAGATATTCAGGCTTTTCACTACAACTGAAAGACGAATCACCATCAGGTTTAGGTAGTGTTGAGCAACTGCAGGGTGCTTTCCAAATTGAAAAAGGACCAGGGCCCTCTGACTGTCAAGCAATCGCTATAGCGTCAGGAACTGAAAGCCTGGTAGCCGACGAAACTGCAGCTGGAGCTTCCCCACCTGACCAAGTACTATCAGAAAATAGTGAAACTAACGCTTTCACCCCTGAAGCTTCGGTGCGTCTTACCACTGGCGGGCTACTGTGCCTGATTGACAAATCCGTCCCAGTACAGTTAGGACAACAAGCCACAATTGTTCTGCATGGAATTAAACGTTCACAAGTGCTAGCCCTACCTGTCACAGCAGTTGCAGGTCGCCAAGCCAAAGGGAAAGTGACACTAGTTCAAAACACCAAATCACAGCCTGTGGAAGTTGGATTAGGTATCAGTGATGGCTCATTGATTGAGATTACTTCTGGGTTAAAGGCTGGCGATCAAGTGAATTCTGTGGCACCAAATCTTGATCCTCGCGGGAAATAGTCCATGTCTCTAGTGTCATTACATGAGGTGTCCGCAGAGGTGAAACTGGGAAACGGGCAGTCTCTTAGAACCGTAGATAATGTGAGTTTAAATTTGGAAGCTGGCCGCACCTATTCACTAGTGGGTAAATCCGGGTCAGGGAAAACCAGTCTTGCTTCCATTATTGGGCTACTCAATTCATCCTACACTGGACAATTCACTTATCAGGGTCTTGAGGTTGCCTCTTTGAGAGATTCCCGGAAATCTGCTTTGCGGGCCGAGAGTATCGGTTTCGTGTTTCAAAACTACTCGCTAATTAAACATCTCAATGTGTTTGAAAATGTGGAATTAGCCCTCATGTACATGTCATCTCGACCTTCCAGTAAAGCTCGGAAACGCCAAGTCCAATATGCGCTTTCGCAGGTCGGTTTAGAAGACAGAATGAACGAATCCCCCGGTCGTCTTTCCGGAGGAGAACAACAACGGGTCGCTATCGCTCGCGCACTAGTAACCAGGCCGCAACTAATTATCTGTGATGAACCTACTGGCGCACTGGACACTGTTACCAGTGAACAGATTGTGGCAATCTTGCAACAACTGGTAAACGAGTATGGCAGCACCCTGCTATTGGTTACGCACGACCCTGATCTTGCTGATACTTGCGACGAGAAGTTTGTGATGAGCCGAGGGAGGATTGTCAATGCTACAAATGTTACTTAAAGATTTGAAGCTCTCCCCCATGCGGACCTTCTTGACTGGACTATCCATGTCTATTGGCATCATCGCCATTATCTTATCTGTTCTGGTTGGCACCATCGGGAAATCCTATATGGTGGGAACAACCGAGCAGCTTGGAGGAAGGGCCCCTACCTATAGAATCAGTATCCAGTCCGCTGCTTTCACAAGCCCGCAGATGTTCGAAAAACTGTTGAAGCGTTTAACAGTTCATCAAGCAGATATAGCTTTGCTAGTTCCTAACGACCCGGATTTGACTTTCAGCACTTCGAGCTCTCCTATACTCACCCCAGAGGAAAAAAGACAACTACTCGGCTCCTTAAGAAGTGTCGAGGTTGTTTACACTACCGCCAACTATAACCGCGTGTTTCGGCTTCCTTTACTCTCGGGACAGTGGTTGCAAGAGGAGACTGATTATCCTCGACTTGAAGCTGTTGTTAATCAACAGGCAGCCGAAGCTTTCCCACTGGGACACTATATTCATGTAGGCACTAGGAACTCTTTAGATTTAACCCCCATTCCGGTAATAGGTGTTGTGAACGATGGTCGCAGCGAACCTAGCCTATATCTGAATGTGGCTGGGCTCAGCGCCCTCGCCCCTCACCTCCTATCCGCTCAGAGCGGCAGTGTGCTTTGGCATGAAAATGGAATCCTCACCAGCGATCAAGAGAAAATCTCTTTCGTTTCGGATTCGCTGTCCGACACTACAGGAGGCACCGTTACAGATATTGGTCGAGCAGATTCAAGTGAAGTATATGAAGGGGCATTATCCGCGCTACAGCTCGCATTCTTAACCACCGCAATCTTGCTACTTTTGGTATCAGTTTTGGGTCTAATCAATATTGGTTTATCGACGCTGGAGCAACGATCTCATGAGTTGCTGATTCGGCGTGCCCTCGGGGCAAGCAGAGCTTCAGTTGCATGGCTGGTACTTGGATCTTCAATTCTTCTAGCTGTTTTTGTTTCTATTGTTGCCATCATAATTTCAGTTGCAATCGTGGCCAGCGTCCCCTTGTTTTTACCAGTTGGATCGCCGGTAGATCCGCCCCATTACCCATACTCTGCTACCACATACGCGGTATCTGCTGCCGCTATCACAGCCATTTTAGGCAGTATTCTCCCTGCCATTAAAGCTTCCAGGCTTGAGCCTGCCCTGGCTTTAAGATGATGCCAGCTCAATCAAAACTACAGAAAGGACCTACTACAGTGTTTATTAAAAGAAAAGTAGCTGTTCTGCTGCTGGGAGCAGCCCTGATTACTGGATTATCGGCGTGTGGTGGGGGAAACTCCAGCAACACCTCCAAAGTTGTTTTAGTCAGTTTCGATGAAATGACCAAAGAGTATCAAGATTCTGTCAATAAGCTTTCCTGGCCTGCAGGCTACACTCCTCCCGCCAGTTTGGAAACGGAAGGCAAAGACAATTCATTCCAAGTTGGATATGGAGATGGGATAGCTTCAAGATATTTTGAATGCGCTTGGGAGAGAGAGTGGCTGAAGTCTTACTCAACCGACAAGGCACGTGCAGCTACAGCAATTGAACAGCTGGAGAAGGTGCCAGAAATGGACCACATGAGTGCACAAAACTCAGACGATGCAACCCGCAGGTTTTTTGCTGATTACTTGAAGCGTGCAAAGTTGGGGGACCCTTCTGGTTTTCAAGAAAATGTGAGCCTTAACTGTCCCAAATAATCTGGTCTATTAGTCAGTTTGGTAAATTTTCGCAGGCGTTGATAACTAAGAAGCGTATCCGCGTACTGCTGCGCGGCTAAAGCCGCAGCACCCCCTCGGCACCCCTTCAGCCTTTCACCGAGTGTGCACCTAAACAACAATTGTGCACCGTGCAAGGTGCACAATTAACACTAAAGTGCACACTCGCCGAATCAAGGAACTACACCCTGACTAAAACCGCGCCCGCACGTAACTAGGCGGCAAAGCCGGCGGCGCCCCCAACTCATGCCGCCACCGCGCACCCAGCAACGGATCCACCAGCAGCGGGCGACCAACCTCCACCAGATCAGCCTGCCCTGACACCAAAACAGTTTCTGCCTGCGCGGCAGAGGTAATAATTCCTACAGCCGACACCGGCACGCCCGCAAAACCAGCCTCCTGTAAAGCCTGCCGGACCGCCGCCGCGGCGAACACCTGATAGCCCGGCCCCGCCGGAATCTGCGCATCCGCCAGATTCCCGCCGGTAGACACGTTGACCATGAAAACCCCATGCTCAGCCAGCCACACGGCCACCTTTTGAGCGTCGGCAAGATTAAATCCGGGCTGCCCCTCGGCCTGCCAATCCACGGCAGAAATCCGAACAGCTACCGGCAGATACTGACCCACTCTTTCCACGACGCGCAACAGGAACCGAGCTCGATTCTCCAAGCTGCCGCCGTACTGGTCGGTGCGCTGATTCGCGGCCGGCGACAGGAAAGACGACAGCAGGTACCCGTGAGCGCCATGCACCTGGACGAAATCGAAACCAGCGTCAGCCGCCCGCCGCGCTGCCGCGCCGAATGCCTCCACAATCTCATCGATCTGCGCTTCGGTCAGCTCCTGCGGCACCGCATAATCTTCAGAAAACCGCACCGCCGAGGGCGCTACCAGCGGCCAAGACAGCTCCGCTTCACTAACCTGCTGCGGATAGTTCGGATTCCATGCTCGCGCGGACTCTACCAGCTCAGCACCTGGCCGCCCGGCACCCTTTCGCCCCGAATGGTTCAACTGGATGCCAGCTTTCGCGCCGCCCGCATGAATGGCGTGGGCCAGTCGCGCGAAGGCCGGCACCTGATCGTCACGGCCCAAGCTCAAGCACTGGTTCGAGATTCGACCTTCCGGCACGACCCCGGTCGCCTCCACAATCACTGCGGCGACGGACTGCGCCCGCGCCCCATAGTGGGCAAGATGAAAATCGTTCGGATTACCTTGATCCACTCCGGTCGGCGCCGCCTGATACATGCACATGGGTGGCATGATTAGGCGGCTGGAAAAGTCTAGCTTCTCAGGCTGAGGGGACGAGGGTGCAACAGTGGCAGGAATCTGCAGTGTAAGAGGAGAAAATAGCTGTTTCATGCCGTCCATTTTAATCCCTCAACGCCCGGCGCGACAGAACCAAGCCTTCACGCCACCGGCGAAACTATCCGACAAACAGGCTTTACCGAACTGTAATCTCCTGTATTCTGGTGAACAGAGGGAGGGTTCAGATGGAAACAACACCCCAGCCGATGACGGCCGCAGACAATGCTATACCGAGGCTTGCCCTCAGTACCGGAGCTCTCATTCCGCAGCTCGGTTTTGGAACCTATAAAGTTACCGAAGATCTGATTCCGCAGGTGATTCCCGCGGCAATCTCCCTCGGCTACCGCCATTTCGATACGGCGCAAATGTATCAGAATGAGGCCGCCCTCGGCCATGCTCTCACCCAGACGCAAGAGCAAGGCGTGGCGCGTGAAGACCTGTTTATCACGACGAAACTGAATAATCAGAACCACGCGCCCGCGGACGTGCACCGCAGCTTTAAGCAGTCCCTTGCAGATCTGCAGTTGGATTACGTCGACCTGTTCCTAGTGCATTGGCCCCTGCCGAAACTCTACGACGGTAAATATGATGAAACTTGGAAAGCCATGATTGAGATTTACCAGTCAGGGCAGGCCAAGGCGATTGGCGTCTCCAACTTTGAGCGAAACCATTTGGACAAGATTATTGACGCGACCGGTTTCGTCCCGCACGCCAACCAGATTCAAATCCACCCCTACCTGGCCAGCAATGAGCTGCGCGAATACTGCAAATCCCTAGGGATTGTGGTGGAAGCATGGTCCCCCATTAGCCGGGGCAAAGTCTTATCCGACCCGGCCGTTACCGCAGCGGCTAACCGCCTAGGCCGGACAGCAGCGCAGATTGTTTTGCGCTGGGCGATTGAACGGGGAGACGTTATCTTCCCTAAATCTGTCAACCCTGAACGCATGAAAGAAAACATGGGTTTGTTTGATTTCACTCTAGATTCGGAAACCCGCAAAGCCCTCGACTCCTTGGACCAAGGGGAGGCAGGCCGGCACGGACCACATCCGGATGAGGCGGACTTCCTACGATAGGAGATCCGCCAGATGGCATAGCAGCTATCACAACCCGCCAACACCCACCAAGATAAAGGAGCCATAATGGCAAACAACGAAAACAAGCCGAAGTCCACTGAAGTCACGAAGGTCGCAGAAGGCCCCCTCGCTTCCGAGCGCGGCACCACCACTATCGCAGATCAGGTTGTCGCCAAGATTGCTGGCCTCGCAATGGCCAAGGTCGAGGGCGTCTACGCTGTCGGTGGCGGCTTCTCCCGCGCTTTTGGCGCAGCGAAGGAAGCCCTAGGCGGCGGCAAGGATATTGCCCGTGGCGTCTCCGTTGAGGTGGGCACCAAGCAGGCTGCTGTGGACTTGACCCTGATTGTGGAATACCCTCACCCTATACATAAGGTTGCCGAGGAAGTTCGCGATGTTGTCCTGAACAACATTGAGGACCTAGTCGGCCTTGAAGTTGTCGAAGTCAACATTGACGTCACTGACGTGCATGTTGCCGGCGAAGAAGACGCCGTTGAGGAAGCTGAAACCTCCACGGTAGCACCCGCAGCAGTTCCCGAGGAGCCCCGAGTTAAGTGAAACTTTCAATCCAATACACTATCGTTGCAGCCCTCTTTGCAGTAGCCATTCTGGTTTTCAAATGGGGTGCACTATTGATTGCCCTGTTTGCAGTAGTCGGCTACCTGTGGGGGGCGCACCGTGAAGGTAGTCTCGACATTCAGGCCGCATTCAAAGCGTTGACCGGAAACACGAAGACCAAGTCGGATTGATTTGATGACCGAACAAGTTAACGCTACTCTTCTGCCCGGTTCCACTCATGTCGCCAAGAAAGCATATATTTCCGCGATAAGAGGGGCTGCCGCGCAGTATCTTGAAGTACCGTTTTCAATGGTTTCAGCAAGTCTTGAAGAGAGTGAGCCGCCGCTGGTTATCCGCATTAGCTCACCCATCTCAAGCCGTATGCTTGATCGCACCTCAGGGAGTCTGGTTGACTCCCTGGGGGGCGTTCAGCAGCAGTTGCGTAGTTTCCTGACTACGCTGCTGGGTTGCGAAGTTGGCGCCATTGATCTGTCGGTCAAATCAATTCATGAAAAGTTGCCGCCGCGACGCACCGATAACGCACCAAAGAAAACGGGGAGGAGAGTAATATGAGCGACCTGATCGATGAAATCCCCGCCCCTGAACCGGCAGATATGACCCTCGCACCAGCTGTCGATGCGGCTACTGAGCCGGCTTCGAATCCGACCGTGGGGCCACATGTCGCCTATATGGCTCGCCGTGCCACCCATTCCTCTCGCGCCATCACCACGGTGATCCTTTCGTTACTGCTGCTGGCCGGCACTGTTTTTCTGCTGCTAGAGCTGGGCTACAACACTTTCTTCGGGAAAAGCCTCTCCGGTCTCAGTGTGGAACAGATGATTCATAACCTGGCAATCCTGCCGGACCGGGTAATTTTCCCGTGGCTGGGGGTCGGCGGAATTATTGCCGCGCTAATCGGTCTGGGGCTAATCTTGAAAGCCATCATGCCGGGCTCTTTGAACCGGCACCAGATGAAATCTCCCCGCGCCGCCATCATCGTTGATGATTCGGTTCTGGCCGCGGCGATTTCAAAAGAAATGCGTTCTTTCGGTAACTTCGTAGAAGGACAAGTCACCACCGCGATTGACCGTACCACCATTGAGGTTACAGTTACCGCCAGCCCGGGCCGCGTTGTGGATGAAATCCTTTTGAACACTCATTTGGCGCATCATGTGGCAGGGCTTGATTTAGCTCCCGCAGTCAGAACCAAAGTTATTGTAGTTGGGGGTGAAGTCAATTGAAACACTACCCACGCGCATGGAATCGAATCTTGAACTTCGTTGTTGGTTTGCTTCTGCTAGCTGGCGGTGTTGGGGTCGCCCTCGGCACTTTCTGGCCTGCCGCCCACCAGCTGTGGGTGGAGACCGGTCCCCGCTGGGAAGCTGAAATCTTCAAAGCCTTCGATCGAACCCAAGTGTTCCTGCAAGGTGAGTCGCAAGGCTCGTGGATTATCATGCTTGCCCTACTGGTTTTGTTATTGCTGGCGATATTGTTCCTCTTCACGATTTTCGCCCAATCGGGTGGCAAGACGCGATCCGCAGTGCAAACGCAACTACCCGGGTTGAACGGCCCAGATGATGGTGGCTCAATCACTTTCACCAGCCGTTTCGTGGATGAGTTCGTACAGAGGGAACTGTTAGAAGAAGCCAATATTACTTCGCTGACTACTTCCCACTGGAAGGTTAAAGGCGACACCGCTTTACTGTTGAAAGTCAAAGTCGCTAGAGGCGCTTCACCCGCCACGGTTTGCGCCACAGTGGATGAGGTTACCCAAAAACTAGATCGACTGATGGGACGTCCCGTTCCCTTACAAATCCACCTGCAGCAAGGCAACGCAATAACGGAAACCCTTTCCAATACTGCTGCCGCGCCGCGCGTGCTTTAACAGTTCAACTCAAAACATTTCACGTTTGCCCGCCCAGATTCTGAGGCGGGCAAACGTCTGCCCAGTCCCATCACCGCCGCTATCCACAATTTGGGTTTCATCCAAAAGTCGACACCCTAGCAGACAGAATTCGAAGTAAAATGGAAGCACTGTCGTAGAGTTGAAAGAAAGAACTTTGAGCACTCAAGAACCGAATCCAGGCAAAGCTGCTGACTACATTCAACGAATGCCTGACGGTACAGTAAA
Source organism: Boudabousia marimammalium (assembly GCF_001936115.1). Taxonomy (GTDB): domain Bacteria; phylum Actinomycetota; class Actinomycetes; order Actinomycetales; family Actinomycetaceae; genus Boudabousia; species Boudabousia marimammalium. The sequence continues at coordinate 287,654 of NZ_MPDM01000001.1, read as the reverse complement.
GCAACGCAATCCTTTGACCGGAACTCAAGTTTGGACAGTGCCCGGGCGGGCTCACCGCCCCATCAGTATGCTGCCGGAGAATCCTTCCCCCATTGACGCTGACGCAAACCGTCACACCTGCGCTTTCTGCACCGACCGCTACCTGGAAACCCCACCAGAAAAATCCCGCCTAGTGCGTGACATTAGCGCGTACGGGGAGGTCAGCTGGCGACAGATTGACCATATTAGTCCCTCCGAAATTTTCCGCACCACCGCGGCTTTTCGGCGGATCCCTAACCTGTTTGAGATTGTTTCCTACACGTACTGGAATCTGGGGCACGGACACCAGCCCAGTGAGGAACAGCGCCGCCTCATGGCCCAATACTTGGGTTCCAGTGAAGGCTACGACCACGTCATCAACATTATTACGCGCCGCCTCATGGCTTCAGGCATGAGTGAAGAAAAAATCAGTGCCATGAGTGAGCCAGAGCTACTCTCTTACGCTTATGGTTTCTTCGCGGGCGGTCATGACGTGATTGTGGCTCGCCGCCATTTCGTGGAAGGCGCCACCAACGACAATCAGTTGGCTTCCGCCGGCACTCTCAGCCCGGAAGAACACTACCGTTACACGCAGTTCACGATTGACGCCCTCAAGGATCTTTACACTCTGAATGAGAACGTGAAGTATGTGGCCGCCTTCCAAAACTGGCTACGTCCCGCGGGCGCCTCTTTCGACCACCTGCATAAGCAACTGGTCGCCATTGATGAGCGTCCCGTACAGTTAGACGCCGAACTTTCCCGCCTGCGGGAAAACCCTGACCTGTATGAAGAAATCCTGCATTTCGCGGTGACTCGGGGACTGGTTATCGCACAAAACCCCCATGCCGTCGCAATCGCCGGCTTCGGACACCGCTACCCAACCTTGGCGGTCTGGCCGCTGGGCCCGATCCGTCAGCCCTGGGAATACAGTGAAGCAGAAGTCCGCGGCGTCTCCGACCTGCTACATGCCATGCATAAAGCGACCGGCGCGGACGTCCCCAGCAATGAGGAATGGTACCACTGCCCGCCGCGCCTCAAAGGCAGTGTCACCATGCGTTGGCGTCTGCTGCTGAAATGGCGGATCTCCACCCTAGCTGGTTTCGAGGGCGGCACCCGCATCTACCTGAACACCCTGGATCCGTGGACCATCCGCGATCGCATGGTTAAGCGACTCCTGGAACTCAGAGAGGAGTCCGAGGGGGCAGAGGCCGCCGGACACGAAGCCACCCTAGGCAAAATGGACATCGGTGACGAATGCCGCGTCACCATGGATATGCTGAAGTAAAAGGCTTAAGCGGAAACCTTTTCTGCTTTCTTTTCCTCCACGGCAGTCATCATATAGGGAACTGCGACGAACAGGAAACCGCCGACGAAATTGCCTAACAGCACCAGCAGCAGATTACGACCGGCACCCAGCAGCGTCACGCCCTCGACCCCATTGAAGAGGCCCAAAGCCAGCGTGGTCATATTGGCGACCACGTGCTCAAAACCGGAAGTCACGAAAGCGGCCATACACCAGGCCATGAGAACCATTTTGGCGACCTCGTTGCTGGCGCGGGTCTGCGCCCAGATTGCTAAACAAACCAAAATATTACATAAGATGCCCCGCAGGAACAGCGACAGCGTGCTCTTGTGGACCTTCGCGGCGGCCACGGTCGCCAGCATTTCCCCGGCCGCACCATGATCCATGACGCCCGCACCGGTGACGAGGGCGGCAATCACAATGGAACCCAGCAGGTTGCCGATCAGCATCAGCAGCACGGCACGACCAGCCGCATTCCAGCTGATGCGGCGCGACCACAAGCCAATCGGCACAATCATCATCGCGGAAGTAATCAGCTCAGAGCCGGCAAAAATCACCAGAATCAGACCAATCCCGAAGACTGCGCCGCTAATCAGCGGGCCCCACGGATCACCAGCCACCACGAACGGACCCGCCGCAGTGAACATGAAAACATCGGCCACACCAATGTAGGCTCCCGCCAACATGGCGGCCACCAGGTAGCGCCACGGCTGAGCCGAAGCATGATCTTTATGGATTGCGCCATCAATTTGGGCGCGCAGAGTTTCAGGTAAAGTCAGCATGAGTTTACCCTAGCCGGTTCTCCCCAGATTTCCCTCCTTTAACCACTGTTTTAGAGCCTCCAAGACGAAACTCACAACTGTCAAGTAACCCCGTGCGCTAACAGACCAGACTTTCGGCCCAACAAGGCGGAGAGGCACTGATAAAATCAACTTGTCTTCAGCTTCAGAAAGGTAGCCCATGTCAATGCCGGAAAACCTGCCACTTCGCGACCTCTCCACCCTCGCCCCTCAGATCACTTTGGGCTCATTAGATGGACGCTATCGCCAAACCGTCGCACCGCTCCTCAACTACCTGTCCGAGGCGGCACTCAACCGGGCCCGCCTCCAAGTCGAAACTGAATGGCTAATTTTTCTGCTAGAGCAGTCAGTACTCCCCCTCGCCCCTCAGCTATCTGCCGCGGAAACCAGCTATCTGCGCCGACTCGTCGCCGAGTTTGAGGCGGAACAGATTAGTGAGCTAGCCGAACTCGAAGCCCTCACCCGGCACGATGTAAAAGCCGTAGAGTACCTCCTGAAAAAACATTTGCAGGCCGCACCAGAGCACCTTGGGGAAAACACTGTGCTCCCGCAGCTGACCGAGGTAGTACACATTTTCTGCACCAGCGAAGATATTAACAATCTGGCTTACGCACTGACCATTAAAGGCGCCTTGCAAAACGTCTGGCTGCCCACCGCCCAAACCCTCGTCCAACAGCTCACCGAAATGGCGAAAACTTACGCGGGCGTGCCCATGCTGGCACGCACCCACGGGCAGCCCGCCACGCCCGTCACCATGGGGAAAGAACTAGCAGTCTTCGCCCACCGCCTCCAGCGGCAACTAAGGCGCCTCCAAACGGCTGAATATTTAGGCAAACTCAACGGCGCCACCGGCACCTATGCCGCCCACACGGTGGCTTTGCCGGAAGTAGACTGGCAAGCTCTCTCCCAACGTTTTGTGACTAACCTAGGGCTAACCTGGAACCCACTCACCACCCAGATCGAGTCGCATGACTGGCAAAGTGAACTCTATGCAGACCTGGCTAGATTCAACCGGATCGCTCACAATCTAGCGACCGACATGTGGACCTATATTTCTTTAGGATACTTCCGGCAAAATCTGGCCGCGCAAGGCAATACCGGATCCTCCACCATGCCCCATAAAGTTAATCCGATTCGGTTCGAAAACGCGGAAGCTAACCTAGAAATCTCCTGCGCCCTGCTGGACACTCTCTCTGCCACCTTGGTCACCTCACGGCTGCAACGCGATTTGACTGACTCCTCCACCCAGCGCAATATTGGCTCCGCCCTAGGTCATTCCCTGCTGGCTTTAAAGAATCTCCAAACCGGACTGTCCGGGCTAGAAGTTGATGAAGCCCGGATGCTTAACGACCTAAACGAAAACTGGGAAATCCTCGGTGAAGCTATCCAGCAGTCCATGCGCGTAGCCGCAATTTCTGGCGTCACCGGTATGGACAACCCCTATGAAAGGTTGAAAACCCTGACCCGAGGCCGGCGAGTCACCGGACCCCAAATGCGCGAATTTATTGCCAGCCTCGGCCTACCGGAAGCAACCGAGAAACGGCTCCTAGAGCTCACCCCGGCTAGCTACCTGGGTCTTTCCAAACAGTTGGGTCTTTCCGAAGTCGAATAAATCGCATCCGCAGATTATTTCAGCAGACCCGCTAGTCGTTACGGAAGCCAATTCGGGTCGCTGGCGGGCGCCCCAAACCGTTCATACATTTCGTGCGGGTAGGCAACTTCACTTTCAAAACCGAGAGTTTTCGAGGTAATCATGGTGCCTTGCGCGGTCAAAACCTCCACCATGACCGCCAACGGTCCCAGCTTCGGCGCATTCCAAGACAACTCCAGTACCTCTTTCGCTAACTGAATTGCCTGCTCATCACTAACTCCCGTTTCGGTTTGCAGCTGCACATGTAAACGGCGGGCCGCCATTGACTCTTGAATCCGCACGCACGCTTTCTCCACCAGCTCAGATTTCAGCAGTGCCGCCTCAAAAGTAGCCGCCAACTGGGTGTTCGGACGGCGCCGCAACATATGGTAAAGCGCGGTCGTAGCAGTCGCCCCCAAGCCAATCGTGCCCAACACTAGCGGATTACTCAACTGCGGCAAAATCACCGAATTCTTTTGCTGATCGTAGCGCTTATTCACCGGAAGATACCGGGTCATATACTGTAACGCCTCCCGCAACTGACGTTTAGCTTTCATCTGACCCCTCCGAAACAATTGTCGAGTTTTCCTCAGCTTCTAAAACTTCAAGACTTCCCTGACGCGCCTGACGAACCTGAACCGCCCACTCTAAAGCCTCACGCGCATCCTCGTCAAGCTCCCGTTCAACCCCCGCCGGATCAAACACAGAACGCTCCACCAAAGCCGCCACCATCGCGTCAGCATCCGGAACAAGCTGCGAAATCCAGTTCTCTTTCACCTGCCGTAAAGGAGCCCACTCCAATACCTCTTGCGCAATCTCATAAAACAAAACCTGCGTCGGCTCATCCGGTCGCGGCAGCATCGCCTGCAACGCCAGCACCTCCTTAGTCACCCGATCAAGGCGGCCCTTGCCGGCCCGAAATAGCTTCAGCTTACGCTCCGTTTCTTTCTCCAACAGCTTCACCGTGTCCAAATAGGTGGAAACTGCGTGCGCATAATGCAACGGATTACGCCGCGGCTTATCCAGAGAACGCCGAACCATCACCCGACCATCGATCTGAGTTTCATCCAATCCATCCATCCACGGGATGCAGTCTTGAATATGCTCCACGCTCACCGAACGAACCCCATACGGTAAAGAGATGCCCCGCGAAGGTGAACCAATCGTCAAAACATGAGAAATTCTTGCCTCATACAGTGGCTCCGCCGCCAAAGCGTGCGCCGTCACGCCGCTTTGTGAATGCCCCACCATCAAAATCTGCTGCTGCTGACGTAACTCTACCGGGACTTCCAAAGCCTCCATCGCCGAATTTAAAGCCCGCTCCACCCCCGCCCGGGCCGCTGAACGCAAATCCAACATTTCTCTAATATTGGATTCCGTATCAGCCGGGTTCGCAATCGTGGTCGCCGCCATATGGTCAGTCCCCGGAGCGATCACCACCCACCGGTAATGCGGAAACTCTCCTATCGCTACCACCTTCATCACCATGCCAGCAGAAGCAGACCAATACAAGTCATCCAAATCCGTGAGAGTATCAGCTAAAGTCCGTGGCGGCTTCACCCGATGCAAAGAAAAAACAGCCGGCTGTGTCGGCCCGGCCAAACCCTTCGCCGCATGCAATTTACGCAAAACTTTCCGTTTCGCCCGCTCCGCCCGCTCTTGCGAATAGTCCGAGGATTCCCCCTCGGCCTCAATCGCCTCCAAAGCCTCCACGGCGGAAGCCAACTGATCTTGCTCCGGCCACAAACCGCCCTCATGGGCAGAATCTTCACCAGCCGGCGGAATAAAAGGCGGCTCATTCAAAACCCGCAAAGACCGATCATTATGCCGAATCAACCGCACATGCACCGGACCGCCCCGAAAATAGCCCATCGCGGTCCCCAAAGTCAGATAGGCCGCCATGAAAGAACGGTAACCCGTCGTTTGCAGGGAATCTAACACCACTTCTCGACGTTGACTATATTGCAGCTGCTGCAAAGCAGATAAAACTGTTCGAATCGTTAAACTACCCGCACCAGCTAGATTGGAGAAACCTCGCACAAAAGTCACCATAAACCAAGGATTATCAAAATAGAAACCCTCCAGGCGTTCCATCCCCACATCCCACTGCTGGTTCGCATTACTTCGCAAATAGTGGGATCCACCGAACGGCAACGGTAACGTGGACAACATACCTTTCCCCAAAGATACCCCCAAACGTGCCATGATCGGCGCCAGGGGCAGCATTTTTAGTAAGCGCGTTCGCTTTAGATGATGCCGGGACATAAATCTAGTTTACGCCCCGCCACTCCGATAACCTAATAGCAAGGACCATTCAAACCAATTAAGGAGAAATCATGGCCACCTCAACAAACACCGTCGAACTACACGTCAAAGGGATGACCTGCCAAAGCTGCGTCGCCAACCTCAGCGAAGAACTAGCCGACGTAACCGGCGTCGTGGAAACCTCCGTAGACCTCAACCCCGAAGGGGTCTCCACCGTTACCGTCACCAGCGACCGTCACCTCGAAGACACCATTTTTAAGAGCGCGGTCACCGAAGCCGGCTACCAGCTGGTTGGCTTGAGCCGCACCTCACTTTCCCTCGCCGGAGATCAGAAAGCCGAAAACGGAGACTGCGACTGCAACTGCGGACGCCGCTAACCCCGCCAGACCGGATTTCCAGCCCCGAAAACAGAATCAGGTGAAGCATGAAACCACAGACTGAACATTCCTCCCAGGTATCAGCTCTCTACACTAAAATGGTGGTAGCTCTCACTCTGTCAGCACCCGTCATGGTTCTCTCCATGATTCCCGCCACCCAGTTTCGGGGCTGGCAATGGGTGGTTGCCGCCCTCTCCTTCCCAGTCGTCACTTGGGCCGCCTGGCCCTTCCACTCCGCCATGGCGAAAGCCGCCCGCGCCGGCGCCACCACCATGGACACACTAGTTTCCCTAGGTGTCATAGCGGCCACCGCCTGGTCACTCTACGCCCTGCTGTTTACGGGGGCGGGAACCCTCGGCGCCACCATGGAAATGACCTTCCTCCCCCGCCACGCCTCAGCACACCACGCCCACCTCTACTTCGAGGGCGCCACCATGGTCACCACCTTCCTGCTGGTCGGCCGGTATATTGAAGCGAAAGCCAAACACTCCGCCTCCCAAGCTTTGCGGGCGCTGCTCGATTTAGGGGCAAAAACCGCAACCCTGCTCCCCAACTGGCGAATCACGCAGGCCGAGGATGACACCCCAACCAGCCGCTACCAAGAAACCATTATCGACGCCACCGACCTTAAAGTCGCAGACGTATTCATGGTGCGCCCGGGCGAAAAAATCGCTACCGACGGCACCGTTTTGGAAGGCCAGTCAGTGGTGGATGAATCCCTCCTCACCGGTGAACCCCTCCCCGTGAACGTCAGTGCCGGCAGCACCGTCACCGGCGCCACCGTAAATGTTGGTTCACCACTAATTGTGCAAGCCACCAGAGTGGGGGCGGACACCGCCCTCGCCCAAATCCAGCAGCTAGTGGACCGGGCACAATCCGGGAAAGCGCCCGCCCAACGCCTCGCCGACCGGGTCGCCGGCGTCTTCGTACCCGTCGTCATCGGCCTCTCACTACTGACCTTAGCGGGCTGGCTATTCTTCACCGGCAACCCACAAAGTGCCGTCACCGCGGCAGTCGCCGTCCTCGTGATTGCTTGCCCATGCGCCCTCGGCCTTGCCACCCCCATGGCTTTAATGGTGGGTAACGGGGTCGCTTCCCGCCAAGGAATCCTGTTGAAAGGGCCAGAAACTTTAGAAACTTCCCGCCATGTGGACACCATCGTTTTAGATAAAACCGGCACCCTCACCGAAGGAGTCATGAGTGTCAGCGGAGTGGATGCCGCCGCCGGAGTCACCGCGGAGCAGCTCCTAGCCCGTACTGCCGCCGCAGAAACCGGCACCGAACATCCCATCGGGCGGGCGATCATCACGGCCGCCGAAGAATCCGGGCAGAGCTTCACCCGCCCTGACCGGACCTGGACCTTGCCGGGCCGAGGGTTAGTAGCTGTTGCAGGCCGACAGGTCACAGCGGTTGGCTCCCCCGCTTGGATTGCAGAAATCACCGCAGAACCTGTGCCGGAACCGCAAACCGCAGTCACCCTGATCGCAGTCGCCGGCGGTGAACTAGCCGAGGATTTCAAGATGGGCAGGGAACCCTCAGACCAGAGCGCGGAAAACCCCGCTCCAGGAACGGACACTGACCGTGAAACCGTCACCATGCGGGTCGAAGGGATGACCTGCGGCTCCTGCGTTCATAGGGTGCAGCGGAAACTAAAAAAGAGTGTTCCCGGTACTGATCCGCTAGTTAATTTGGCGACCGGGACTGCCACCATCGACGTGGATGCGGCAGTGGACACCCAGGCGCTCTTAGAGGCCGTAAACAGCACCGGATTTAGTGCCACTTTGCTGTCCCGGACCGCGGCTTTTAGCGGGGTACGCCTACCTGATTTGAAGCAGCGGGCGGAAGCTGACGGGGAAGACTGGCCACGCCCCGATTTTAGTAGCCTCGGCACCATTCAGGTCACTGACCGGGTGAAAGACTCCAGCGCTGAAGCGATCCGCCAGCTACAAAAATTAGGTGTGAAACCTGTCCTGCTGACCGGCGATAATGAGCAAGTCGCACAGCAGGTCGCCTCTGAGGTAGGAATCGCCGAATCCGACGTATATGCTTCAGTGTTGCCTGCCGATAAGCGCAACCTCGTCGCCAAACTACAGGACGAGGGGCACACTGTTGCCATGGTCGGTGATGGAGTAAACGACGCGGCGGCACTAGCCCAGGCGGGTCAGCGCGGCCTAGGGATGGCAATGGGCTCCGGCACGGATGTGGCAATGGAAGCCGCTGACGTGACCCTAATGACTTCGGATGTGCGGGCCGCCGCCAGTGCGATCGAAATTTCGCGCGCCACCGTCGGCACTATTAAAGGTAACTTGCTTTGGGCCTTCGGCTACAATGTGGTGGCTCTCCCCTTAGCGGTTGCGGGGCTGATGAATCCGATGATTGCGGGGGCATGTATGGCATTCTCATCAATTTTCGTGGTCCTGAACTCTTTGCGTCTGCGCCGTTTTCGGGGGAAAGCAGCATAAATACCAGATGGTAGCCGAGGGTTGAGAACTGACTCAGACAGCGGTGACGGCTGGCGGCTGGAAGCCAAGAAGCCCTCGGCTGAAAACCTAAACCCGGCAGCTAGCGAGATAACAGTTCCCGGAGGGCCTCCGGCACGGAAGCCATCACCATGTGGGTAGCACGTGGCCACAACACCAAACGGGGAGGGATGCTAGTTTCCAATCCACGCAAATGCGAACGCCACTGATCCACCCAGATTCGGTCTGCCCGACTGATGGGATAGTTAGCCCCCAATGAGACTTGCGCCGTTACCGGAACCTGCAAAGGGAATTTTTGGCAGAGGCTTTGCAACTCTCTAGCCCAATGGTTAAACTCCGAAAATTCGGCACAAATTTGTGTCACCCCGGGGCGACTGAGATAGATTCTGGCAATCCGCTCCGACACTTCTGGAGGGTAATCGTAGCGGGACAGCCAACGGTACAGAAAGTGTTTGATAATTGCGCTAACTGGCTTCAAACTGAGAACCCGCGGCAACCAAAACAAGGGCAGAGGCCAATCCGTTGGGGCGGGCAGTGAGGCTTCCAACAGAATCAGTTGCGCCACCTCGGCGGGGTGCGTGCGCGCTACCGCTTCCGCCAAGAAACCGCCCATCGAATGCCCGACGAGGATGACCGGACCGGATTCGTCGGCCAGCTCAGAAACCAGCTTGCCGAGGGCTGACACCTCAGTTTCCCAGTCAGCCCAAAGCACCTGGTCTGACTGTGCTGAAGACTGCGACTGTGCTGGTGAAGTCGCTTGGGCTGGCGCTGCATCCTCGGCGAAAAATCTGCGAATCGCGGTCCGTTCCGCAACCACGAAACGCCGCCCAGAGGTCTGCAACGGAGCCAAAGACGGTTCCCAGAAAGGCCCAAAAACAGCCAACCCTCCAACTAAAACGACGGTTTCACTGGCTTTGCTCATTTTTGTGACCAGTCAGGGATCGCAGACCATGCCCACCACCCCACCCACAAGCTGAAGCAAGTAATGGTGGGGGCTTGAAAATAAAAGACCGGAATGGCATCCACCACGGAAGCAGGCATGAGGAGCACTGACAGAACCAGCGTGACGCCGGCCAACACACGCTGGGTCCGCCCCCAGCCGCGGGTGAAAGTGGCCGCCGCGGTTGCTGTAATCATGCCAACTTGTACCAGAGTGGAGGCCACTTCATGCAGAATATCGGTCAGCGGGCGACCCCAGCTGAGGGTCTCATTCACGCACGACTCCTGAGTCGTGGGGGAGCAGCTCAGCGTAAAAAATGAATCCATCACCGTGGCCAGCCCAATCAGTAGCAGCCCCAGCAGCAGCAAGGTTTGGGGTTTCGGCAGTCGGGTGCGCAACCTCAGCAGGGACGAGGATCGCCCGGTATCAGCCGAGGCGGGCAGGGCATTCTTCACAGCGTTGCCGGTGATCTCTTGCTGCCATTGCCAGGCTGCCCGATTGGTTTTGCGTGATGGCCACAAAATCACTACCGCTAGCGTAAAAATAATGCCCGCCACCCGGTCAGCGAGGCGAAAAATCTGAAAACCGGGCTGCCCGGACACCGCGAGCTCCGAAATGAAGGCCGAGGGCGCAATCGCCTCCGGGTTTACCCAAAATCCGAGCGGCCAAAGCGAATAGAGAATGCCGGCAAGCATGAGCCCCCCAATCAGGATGATTCGCATCATTTTTGTAAAACCGCTGGCCATAAACTAAAGTTTACTGCTTCACCCTGCGAATGAGGAATTGTTGATTAAACTAGTAGACTTGCACTGTTTGCTAACAGATTTTGCATAATGTTTGTTTCAGGCTAAGGACTTTCACATGAGCGACGATTCCACCAGCAGTTACGACCCCTCAGAAAGCCTTGCCATCCGTCGTGCCATCCGGGCGTTGTTCGGCATTGTACTGCTCACTAATTTGGCGAAGATTACGATTAACCCGGTGCTGGCGCCGCTGGCGCGGGCAACGAATCTGGAGGCCTGGCATGTGGGGGCGATGGTTTCCGCCTCCGCCCTGATGATCACACTGACCTCCACCTGGTGGGGTCGGCGGTCCCTGAAATGGGGTTACCGGCGGGTGCTACGCCTCTCCATCTGGGTGAACCTGTTTGCGCTGGTGAGTTTCTGGTTGGCCGCCGAAGCTGGCATGGCCCGCATACTGGGTGGCACGCTCTTGTTCCTGCTGTTCTTGCTGTCTCGCGGAATCATTTACGGCTGGGCTCTGGCCGCTATCTCCCCCACCACGCAAGCCTACGTGGCCGCAATTACTACGACCGAGTCGCAGCGCGTCAAAGGTATGGCCTCCATGGGCGCCGCCCAATCCTTGTCAATGATTGGCGGTGCCATGCTGGGGGCACTGCTAGGTATTTTGGGTTTGCGGGCACCCCTGATTGGGGCTCCCTTCCTCGTGTTGGCAGCGGTTTTCCTGCTGCTGTTCCTACCTCACCCCGACCACAATCAGCTGGTGAAGAACCCACCGAAAATGTCGCCTTGGGATAAGCGCGTCCTGCCCTACCTGATTACTGGCTACGCCATGTTCACAGCGGTCGGGATGACGCAGATTATTATGGGGTTCATTGTGGCTGACCGTTTCCACCTGGACCCTCAGCAGACCATTACCATTACCGGGCTGGGGCTACTAGCCAGCGGCATCGGCTCACTGACCGCACAGCTGGGAATCATCCCCCGCATCTCTTGGCATCCGCACCGGCTCCTGAAAGTTGGCATCGCCATCTTGACGGTCGCCGCCATTATTCTGGTCTTCCACCTGCCCATGTGGACAATCTTCGTCTCCATGTTCCTGCTTGGCTTAGGGAGCGGCTTCGCCGTCCCCGGCTACACTGCCGCCCCCACCATGCTGGTCAACGATGAAGAACAGGGCGCCTTGGCTGGCCTGCTGTGGGGAAATAATGCTTTCGCCTTCATGATTACGCCCGTCGCGGCAGGAGCCCTGTACACTCTCCACCACGACATTCCCACCGTCGCCGGAGCCGTCATGATGCTGGGCGCACTACTGCTGGCACTACTGCACCCGCACCTGCGACGCGGCTGAGGATAGTTCAGCATACAGTATTGTCCGACGCGGCAGAACCCTAAAAATACACTGACGTTTAGGGAGGAGCACACCCTCGTCCTCGTCCCCAAAAACCAGAAAACTAGAGGGTCGGCAAAGTCTCGCAATGCTCCGAAGGCTCAGTCTGAATGGTGACGTGCCCGATCCCGTACTGGTCGCGCAGGACCTCCGTGACCGCGTCAAGGGCCGCATGATGATCGATGCATTCCGCCACCACGACGTGCGCTGTGGCGGCCTCCAAGCCCGAAGAAATCGTCCACAAATGCAAATCATGCACGGACTCAACCTCAGCAAGCTGCTCAATCTTGCCGATAATCTCATCCCGATTCAAACGATCCGGAGCGGCCTCCAGCAAAATCATGATCGCGTCGCGGGCCAGGCGGACAGTGCGCGGCAGAATGAACAAGCCAATGCCGACACCAACAATAATGTCAGCCTGCGCCCAGCCGGTCGTCAAATAGATGACGGCGGCAATAATGACGCCAACCGAACCGATCATGTCCGCCATGACCTCAAGGAAAGCGCCGCGCACGTTAATGTTGTTCTTCGCGCCGGCTCGCAAAATGAAGGCCGCCGCAATATTCACGCACAGACCAGCGATTGCGGTCGCCAGCATCCAGGCGCCCTCAATGGGCTGCGGATTAGAGATCCGCTGCGCCGCCTCATAGAGGACATAGCCGGCGACACCGATGAGGAGGACTGCATTGATGAGGGCCGCCAAAACTTCCAGCCGGTACAGGCCGTAGGTTCGTTTCGCGGTGGGTGGGCGCTGGGCGAGGGTGATCGCCGCGAAAGCCATCGCTAAGCCGGCCGCGTCGGTACCCATATGCGCTGCGTCAGAAAGCAGGGCGAGGGAGCCCGACCAGAGGCCGACCACGATTTCTGCGACCATGAGTGTCGCTGTCAATAACAGCGCGAGGCCGAGGTTTCTGCGGTTTTCTCCGCCCGTGCTGTGATCGTGGGAGTGATCATGCGAATGCCCAAACACTTAACAAACCTCATTCTCAATAAGAACCCTCTATTCTCATTAAGACTACGCGGTTTGGTTACCCTTAGCAAGCCTTGCGGCGCGACCTTTCCGGTAAGTTGTCCACGATTTAATCACAATTGGTAAGACTGATACCAAAATAATGATTACAGCGATGACTTCAATATTGTTTCTGATGAACGCGATGTTGCCCAGGCGTGAGCCCAGGAAAGTCAAACCGCAACCCCAGAGCAACGCTCCAAACACATTCCACCGAATAAAATGACTGTACCCATAGTTTGCGACACCGGCGGCCAAAGGCACGAAGGTTCGCACAATCGGGACGAAGCGGGCGAGGACGAGGGCGGGGCCACCATGCTTATGGAAGAACTCCTCAGCGGCTAACAAATACTCGGTTTTTAAGACGCGGGCGTCCGGGCTGAACAGTCTGCGTCCGAACCGGTAGCCTAGGAAATAACCGACCTGGTCACCTAAGAAAGCGGAGAGGAAAACCGCGAACATCAGCCACCACAGGTTCAAACCTAACTGCTCATGCAGCAGACCCGCCGTGAAGATTAGCGAGTCTCCCGGCAAGAACGGGAACAGCACACCTGACTCAATGAACACCATCAGGCAGGTAACAGCCAGCACCCAGGGGCCTAAAGCCAACAGCAACTGATCCACATTGCGGAAATAGTAGATAATGTCGCCAAAGAAACTGGCTGGCATGCCAGTAGCCGCGTAAAGGGCAGTTTCCGTTGCCGCGGAGGCGGTTGATGCGGCAGTGTTTGCGGCTGTTGTGGCTGCGGTTGTCACAGCTGTTGCTGTCGCGGCGGCGGTCGCTAAAAGATTCATAGTCACGCTTAAACGGTATCATTTTGGCTGTGCTACGGCAGTAACCTAAGGGGCCAATAGGGAATTTGCGGGCAGAGTCACCTGTGCGGCCGGGCGGTGGGGCGACCGCACCCCGACGCCACCGCTGCCACCACCGGATCCGCCGCCCCGCTGCCACCACCGGATCCGCCGCCCCACTTGCTCCGCCGGATCCCCCGGCTCGCCCGCCGACTGTGCACCTTACCGACAATTGTGCACCTTACACAGTGCACAATTGTTCTTAAGCATCACACTCGACGAAGTGGAAGGGAAATGCAGGTAACAGCGCAGCAGCGGTCAGGGGCAAACACCGCGGGAGACGGCAGCGCAGGCGCTACAGCACAGGCGCTACATCTCGGCCGCAGCTGTTTTAGCTAAAACCGGCGCCCCCACTCCCTCGACCCCGAACCAGCGCCGAAATTGTGTACGAAACTGCCCCAATCACACGGTTGTGTGTGAACTAATGCCACACAGTTTCGATACTGTGTGCGAAAAAACCAAAAATAGCCTAAATTCGACCTAATTTTGGCTTTTTATCACACACAAACAATAATGTGTGGGATTCTGCCACGCACAAACGCTTTCCCAGCCAGCGCAACACCATCATCCGCAGCGACTGTGCACCTTACCGACAATTGTGCACCTTGCACGGTGCACAATTGTTCTTAAGCATCACACTCGACGAAGTGGAAGGGAAATGCAGGTAACAGCGCAGCGGTGGTGAACACTGGAAAGTTGAGTAGGAAAAATCTAGGCGCGAAGGCTTAGGCAAAACCGGTAGAAAACACTGTCCGCGCGCTGGTTAATGTGGTGCGGTGCGGAGCGAAGGCCTAGGCAAAACCGGTAGAAAATACTGGAAAGTAGCCGCCTCGGCAGCAGGCACGCTAGCATTGGACTGTGAGTAAACCGCAGGACAGCAGCGAACCGAAGGCCAGCGCCACCGCGCCCTCCCTCGGCCTGACGGCGCCCACTACTGCCGCTACTGCCTCCCACCCGACCGAAACCCGCGCCCTGCCTGCGCCCCTAAACCTGAAGACACCCCAGAAACTCGCCGCGGTTTTCTTAGGCGGCACGCTTGGAACTGCCCTGCGCATCCTGATTTCCTCAGCCTGGGAACTGCAGCTAGGCGAAAAAGCGCTGTTTTTCCCTGACGGCGCCACCGTCCACCCGTGGTATTTGCTGACCGTCAACCTGATTGGTAGTTTCCTGCTGGGCATGATTGGTGGCGTGGAGATCCGGCACCAGCGCAACCGGCGCACCACCCCGGGCCTGAGGAAAGTGCAAGCCCGCCACCTCAACTGGTGGAAACTATTCTTCGGGACTGGAATGTGCGGAGCCTTCACCACTTACGGCTCACTCATCATGCTGAGCGTTGGGATTCAGTCCCCACATCCGACCGCTCTGCTACAGACTCTGGCTTGGACAGTGACCATCATGGTGGCCGGACTATTTTTCGCCGTGATTGGCTGGCGTCTCGGTGAAGGGAAAACGGCGGGTGTGGAAGAAACCTCAGGTGAAACCGCAAGTAAAACCGCCGAAAACAACGCCGCCAGCCACGCCGCTCAGGAAGGGGCAAACTGATGCTTATCCTGAGCCTCATCATGGCGTCGCTGGCGGGCGGCATCGGAGCCATCACCCGCTACAGCACAGACCAGGCCATCCAATCCTGGCTGGCCAAACGCCACGAAACTACAGAAATGGCGCATCTGGGTATTGTCAGCGTGAATCTGCTGGGCTGTGCCCTCGCCGGGTTCATCTTCGGACTGACGCTGGATGCGCACCATCCAACCCTTACCGCACTGATCGGCGCTTTCCTTTCCGGCTACACGACATTCTCCACCGCCATGGTGGATGTGTTGAAAATGCACCGCAAAGGTTTCCCCTGGCGGGCCTTCAAACTGTGGATTGGCCCGCTGCTTGCCTGCCTAATCGTCGCCTACCTAGGCGCTCTGCTGGGTAGACTGCTGGGAAACGCATTGGTGTAGAAAACCACAGCCCTTAACCACAGCAACCTCACTGTCGCACTGGTCTGATAACTACGCGCTGAGGGATAAATTAGTTTCAAAGCTGACGAAAAATATGTGAAAGTATACGATTAGCTTTAACAGTGACGTCTAAGAGGAAGCCAGTGCTGCTGATGGAAAACCAAAACTCTACCAACAACACACCGAACACTACAGCTAAACCAGCCAACAAGAACAAGGTGCTGCTACCAATCTTGGTGGCAGTAGTGATGGTTTTGCTGGCCGTAATTGCTTTCATGGTGGGCCGCAATTACGGTTCAACCACGCAGCCGGCCACCCCCTCGACCCCTGCCAACACTACGACCGACGCGGCCACCGCAGAGCAAACTGCCGAAGCTCCTGCGCCGCGCCCCGACATGGCACAGCCGATCACTGACAAGACCACCCTCGACCTGATTAAAACCCTGCCGAAACGCGAAGAGGGCGACCCGCTCACCCTCGGGCCGGTGGACGCGCCCGTCGTCATGATCATCTGGGAAGACTACGCCTGCCCGATGTGCACCAAGTTCAAGACCGACAGCTTCGACACGGTCCGCAAGTACGCGGATGAAGGCAAGATCCGCATCGAATGGCGCGACATGGCGATCTTCGCGCAAAACTACCACTCTGACCTCGCGGCGATTGGTGGCCGGGCGGCCGCCAATCAGGGCAAGTTCTGGGAGTTCAACACTGCCGCTTTCGCCTCCGCTGGTGCGGGCAACCACCCCACCTACGATGAGGCTTCCGTACTGGAAATCGCAAAGCAGGCGGGAGTGCCCGACTTGGAGAAGTTCAAGAAGGACTTCGCCGACCCGGAGCTAGCCAAGAAGGTCAATGACGACACTGCTTTCGCTCAGTCCATTGGCATTGGCGGCACCCCGTTCTTCATCATTGGTGACGCGGCCGTCAGTGGCGCCTACCCGACCGAGTATTTCGTGAACACCATTGAGGACCGCATCGCTAACCTGAAGTAGCCTTGGCGAGCCTCCCCGAAGGAACCCCATGTCTATTAACTTTGCGGGCGCCTACCTGGGCGGCCTCCTGACCCTGTTCGCGCCCTGCGCGGCGCTGATTCTGCCATCATTTTTCGCTTACGCTTTCGCGGACCGCCGCACTCTGATTAGCCGCACCCTCTGGTTCACCTTGGGTCTGCTGATTTCGTTGACCCCGCTGGGTTTCCTGGCGGGTTCTTTCGGCGCGCTCATCCAGTCTTACGGCACAACTTTGACGCTGATCATTGGCGCCCTCGTCATCGTGATGGGCGTGTGGCAGGCTCTGGCCCTGCCCGGCTTCTCCCAATGGTTTAAGCGTTCAGGCAGTGGGGGACGAGGGGGACGAGGGCGCCTGTCCACCCGCTCCGCGGTAACGCAGAATCCGCAGGTGGGTCTGGTCGCGGACGTGAAGCTGGGGGTTTTGCGGGACACTGAGACTGCGGCGGCGAACTCGGCAACAAATCCCTTGGCTGTTTTCGGTTTGGGAGTGGGCTACGGCCTCGCTGGCGTGGGCTGTTCTGGCCCGATCTTGGGGGCAATGCTGGCCTTGGCTAGTTTTGGTGGCTCCCCCATTATGGGCGGTTTCTTAATGGCGTTCTACGCCCTCGGGATGGCGACCCCGATCTTCCTGTTGGCTTTGCTGTGGGAGCGGTTCCGTCTGGGTGAGCGCGGCTGGTTGAAGCCGACGCCGATCCGGGTGCTGGGTCGTGCAACTACCCGTGGCGGCCTTATCTCCGGCATTATTTTCATCCTGCTGGGCGTGGTTTTGATTATTACGGGCGGCCATTCAGCGTTGCCGGCCTTGCTTTCTCCTACCACGCAGGTGCAGTGGGAGCAGACCATTGCGAGTGTGACGAATGCGGTTCCACCGGCCCTGTTTGTGGCCTTGTTTGTGGCGCTCATTGCGCTGATTTGGGTGTGGCGTCGCACGGTGCGTGACCGTGAAGAATAGGGGCCGCATCCTCTTACGCGCCCTTAGCATATCCCTTCACACACCCCTGAAACACCGGGTCCCGAAGGAACGCCAAAGCCTCTAGTAACTGCAGGCTTTTCAGCTTCACCGCTCAGCCTATCCGCTCAGCCTGGTTGTCTTACCGAACGCCTGGGCAGCACCACAATTTCTCCAGACGCCAGCGTGCACACGTCAATCGGATGATCGTAAACGGCGGAGAGTTTCTCAGCGGTCAGCACTTTTTGTGGCGTATCGTAAGCGGCAATGGCGCCGCCGGACATGAGCGCAATCTTGTCGCAGTATGCGCCTGCCAGCTGAATATCATGCATAACAGCAACTACGGCGACACCGGCGGCAGCTAGGCTTTCGCAAAGCCGCATGGTTTTTTCTTGATGGTAAATATCTAGGGCCGCGGTCGGCTCATCTAGGAACACGACGCTGGCTTGCTGCGCGATGACTCGGGCTAGGGTGACGCGGGATTTTTCGCCGCCAGATAGCCGGGTGACATCCCGGTCAGCGAACTGGTAGGAGTCCGTACAGCGCATTGCCTGATCAACGACCCTCTCATCCTCGGCCCCATGCTGCGTCCGGCCCCAGCAGGCGCGACCCATGGAAACAATGTCGCGGGCCAGGTAGGCAAAGGGGAACTCGGTGGCTTGCGGCATGACGGAGCGGGTTTGCGCCAGCTCCATCCGGTCATAGTCGGTGAGGGTTTTGCCGGCGATTGTGACGGTGCCGGTCGCGGGCGTGAGGTCACCGGAGAGGACGCCGACGAGGGTGGATTTGCCGGTTCCGTTCGGGCCGAGCAGGCCAACGATTTCGCCGGCCTTTAACTGTATGGAAATGTTGTGGAGGATGTTTCGGGTCCCGTAAGCGAAACTGATGTTTTCGGCGCGTAGCACTTCGGCGGGCTGACCGCTGCCGTCTTCATGGATCCGGATGGCGGTGGGGACTTCAGCTTCAGCGGCGGAGCCTAGCGGCATCGCGGAGTGATCTGACTGGGTGACTTCGTAGGACGCTTTCATGCTCATCCTTTCTTCGCTAGGTGCATGCCGCGGCGTAGCAGAATGAAGAAGGTGGGGCCGCCAACCAGGGCGGTGAAAATACCGATGGGCAGGTCAGCGAAAGGCAAAATGGTGCGAGCCACCAGGTCGGACAGGGAGATGAGGAGGGCGCCACCCAGCATGGAGGCGGGGATCAGGTACCGGTTGGACGGGCCGATTACTAGTCGCAGCAGGTGCGGCACAATCAGGCCAACGAAACCGATGACACCCGCATAGGAGACTGCGGCGGCAGACAGGAGGGCGGACAGCGCGATCGAGCAGATGCGTAGGCCGTTCACGTTGATGCCGACATGTCCGGCGGCTTTCTCACCAAGGGCTAGGGTGTCTAGCTGTTTCGCAATGGCGATCGCGCCTATGACGCCGAGGATGGTGACGGCCGCGACCGTGCCCGCATGCGCCCAGGAGGCTCCCGCCAGTGAACCCATCTGCCAGAAGACGATCTGGTCACGGGAGGTAGTGGGGGCCAGGTAGGTGGCGAATGAGGTGATGGCGCCGCAGACCGCGGTGACCGCAATACCGGTGAGGACGAGGGAGATCACTTCCGCTTTCCCGCGGGAGCGTGAAGCTCCGTAAACCAGGAAGGCGGCGGCTGTGCCGGAGACGAAAGCGGAGAGGGGGACGCCGAAGCCGGCCAGAGCTTGGGGTGCGAATACGATCGCGAGGGAGGCGCCCACGGAGGCGCCGGATGAGACACCGATGATGCCGGGCTCCGCCAGCGGGTTGGAGAACACTGACTGCATGACGGTGCCGGCCACAGCCAGCGCAGCCCCCACCATGATGCCGAGGGCGATGCGCGGGAAGCGGATACTCCACAGCACCGACATGACGGTCGGGTCATGGGGTGCTTCCATCAGGCCGAGGGGGGAGAAAATCCCGGCAATCACATCCCGGAGGCTAATGGTGTACTGTCCCATTGCTCCCGAAATAATGATGGTAAGAATCAGCGACAGGATCAGAAAAATATAGGTGCTGACGCGTTTGTGGTGGCGTGCCATGACCCCGGCATGGTCGCTTTCGGGGCCTTTCACCCAGCGCGGCCGTGCCGGAGTCTTGGTTACGTCTGTCATTTAGCGGGCACTCCGTAGGTTGCTTTGGCGACCGCAAGTAGTACTTGCGCGGTCTGCGGTCCGAAGGATAACGCCATCCCGTCGGGGATGGAAACTATCCGCTGATTTTTCCCCGCAATCGTATCAGCAATGCCGGGCCGGGTGAGTAGCTGCTCTAGGCCGCCCGCGGATTCCAGGCCGTGCGTCATCATGAAGTACACTTCGGGGTTCAAGGAGACTAGCGCTTCCGCGTTGGCGGGGGCGAGGTCTTTGATTCCTTGGGCGGTCGCAATGTCGTGCACGCCAACGCCTTCAAGGAGCGCATCGGATCCGTATCCGCCGCCGAGTATGAAGAACACGCCAGCGTTACCGCGCGCGTACAGGAAAACACCGTTGAGGGGTTTTTCGGGGGCCCAGGCGGCGATTTGCGCTTTGGCTTCCTCGATTTCTTTGTCGGTTCTGGTGACGAGGGCGTCTCCTGCCTGGTCCATGCCGAGGGCGTGGGCGACGGTCTTCATTAGTTCACCGTTTTTGGCGAGGGACCGTTCCTGTTCAACTAGCACGACGGGCACACCGGCGGCCGCTATCTGGTCCAGCACTTCGGGCGGGCCGACGGAGCGGTCCGCGACAATGACGGTGGGTTTGAGTGAGAGAATCGCTTCGGCGTTCAGTGAGTGTCCGTTTTCGGTGACGACTGGGAGTTTCGCCAGTTGCGCTTCGGTGGAAGAAATGGTGCGTCCCACCAGTTTGTCTCCGAGGCCGAGGGAGATGACGGTGCGTGATAGTGTGCCGTAAATGTCAAGTGCCAGGATGCGACTGGTGTCTGTGACGGTGACTTGGCGGCCTTCCACGTCGGTCACGGTGACGGGGAGCTGCTGTGTGAAGTCGCCGCTGATTGGTTCTGGGTCGGGCAGTTCTGCCACTGAGCTGACACCGGTGAGGGTGCGCGGGTCAGGCAGGTTGACTGTTTCCGCGGTGGCTGTGTCAGTGCTTTCCGCGGTGGCTTCGGGAGTGCTTTGAGTACCTGAGGGGCTGGTGCTGCAAGCTGACAGTGTCAGTGCGGCTGCCGCGATGAGGGCGGTGAGAGCGGAGATTTTGGTGCGCATGAGTTTCTTTCGATCAGTTGCGGCAATGGTTTTGGTTGGCTGCTGAATAGTGGCGCGGGGGTGGACTGGTGCCCACCCCCGCTACACGGTTTCAGCTTTTCACCTAAGCGTCAGCTTAGGCGGTTACCTTCCGGCGGCGGGTCGCGATGAGACCGGCGCCAGCCAGAGCTAGGAGGCTTGCCAGCAGTGCGGGTGCGGTGGTGTCTGCACCGGTGGCGGCTAGCTGTTCCTGTTCGGTGGCTTTACGCCAGTTGCCGTTGCCGTCGCGGACCAGGAGTTCACCGGTTTCCGGATCACACATGGTGGCTTGTGCTAGCTTCACTGAAGCGTTCAGGTTGTCCAGTGCTTCACCGGGCTGGTAGAAGCCGGCGAATGCCTTGGAGCCTGCAGCAGTGAGGCTGACCGAGGATGAACCTAGGTTCAGTCGGCCGTTGTTGACGCTGAGCTGGTTCAGTCGGACGTTAGCGAAGTGGACGCGACCGTAGTTGGTCTTTTTGCCGCCCATGTCTGAGCTGGTCATGTTGAGGTAGAGAGCGCCGCTATTTCCGTTGATCACGAGGGTGGGGTTGGACAGGTTCATGTCTAGGACACCCTTGTGTCCGGTGAAGTGCACGTGTCCGGCGAAGTTGATCTTGCCTTGGCGGGTCTTGGTGTTGTAGTTGCCATTGTGGGCTACGAAACCGAACTTGCCGCCGCTCCAAGAAGCGCCACCGGACAGGTCCCAGCCGCCCTTTGCGAGGCCGCGCAGGTAAGTGGTGAAGGAACTACGTAGACCCCAGTGCAAGGAACCACCGGTGACGATGTTCTTAGCCGGGTCAGCAAGGCACTTCTTCTTGTCCTGAGTCTGCGTGGTGCCCTGACTGTTACCGGTGTCGGTGCCCGGATTCACGTCGGTTCCGTTGCCGTTGCCGGCAGGATCCTCAGTGGTGTTAGCTGTGTTATCTGAAGTGTCTGGGCCGTTGTCGGGAGTAGTTTCCGGAATCACGCCCGTACCTGACCCGGTGAAGACGGCGGAGGCGTTGAGGTTATCTAGAGCAGCGCCCGGTTGATAGTAACCAGCAAAAGCCTTGGATCCTGCCGCAGTCAGGGTGACTGATGCGGCTTCCAGTACTAGCTTCACATCGTTCGGCTCGGTGATTGCCTGACGGAAGAATACGCCTGTTTTCATAGCCGCAGGGAGTTTGGCGATTTCGACTTTGTTGAAGTGGACGTCGGCGAAGTGAACGCGACCGTAATCGGTACTTTTACCTTCCATGTCGGAGCTGACCATGTTGAGGTAAAGCGCAGCTTTCTTCCCGTTCATAATGAGGCTGGGGTTGGAAAGCTTAATATCGAGGATGCCACGGTGGCCGAGGAAGTGTACCTGGCCAGCGAAGTCCAGCGTGCCGGTCTTCTTTGCTGTGGAGTAGTCAATCGCGCTGAGCGGGAAACTGAACTGATTGCCAGTCCAGGTCGCGCCGTCAGTGAGCAGCCACTTGCCATGAGCAGTGGTCTGGATGTACTTGATGAAGCTGGCGCGGAAGCCCCAGTTGAGCTCTCCAGAAGCAGTTGGTTCCACGGTGGGTTCCACGGTGGGTTCCACAGTGGGTTCCGCAGTCGGCTCCATGGTGGGTTCCATGGTGGGTTCCACAGTCGGCTCCACAGTCGGCTCCACAGTGGGAACTACTGGCGAAGTCACAAGCAGAATGAAGAAGGCGACCGGTCCTTCGTCATCCAAAACTACGAAGGCGTTGCGATTGTGTTCGGCTTTAGCAGTAAATTCAAATTTCGTGTTATCGCCTACAGTCCCCACAACCAAGCCAAACGGAATGCTCGAGCCACCTTGAGAAGCCCTGAACAGTTTGTACTGAGATTTGTGCAGATTCATGAAAGATAGCTCTACGGTGGCGCCTTCTTCTACAGTGACAGTGACAGGTGGCTCTCCCTGGAAGCCCAACTTCTTCCCATCTACTGAAATCACCATCGGCTCGACGGTCGGTTCCACGCTCTCTTCCACAGTGGGCTCCACGGTCGGCTCAACGGTCTGTTCCACAGTCGGTTCGACGGTCGGCTCGGGAACAACCTCGGTGCAGTTCTGCTTCGGGGTGGTCTTGAAGTTACTCTTCACGTTGGCTAACTCTAGGCCGGCTTCGTAGAAGCCACCGTAGGCCTGAACTGCGTCAGCGCTAAAGGTGGAAGGCGCATCCATAGTCACGGTACCGTCAGCAAAGCTTAGCTGCGCACCAGCAAAAGCATTAGTATTGACTCGACCATAATTGTTCAACACTTCGGTCGCTTCATCACGGGAAATCGTTTCAAAAGACAAAGTGCCGTTACCCTGCGCATCCAACACCAAAGTCGGGTTAGCGACAGTCACATCCAGCACATAGGTGCCGGGGTTCTTGGTGGACGGGTGAGAGAGGAACTGTACCTTACCGCCGAAATGAACCGTGGTCTGCTTGGTGACGCGGTTGTATTCTCCGCTCTTCACCGGGAAATCGAAGAACTGCTGAGCGTCGTTCCAGACGGCCCCCTCGGAAGTCTCCCACTTGGGCTTGAAGACCTTCATCTTCATGTATCGAATCCAAGAGTCCTTAAACTTCCACTGGAGTTTACCTTCCGCCTGAACGGTGGAGATTTCCGGATCATCTACACAAACCTGATTTGCGGGTGCGTCACCCTCGGCCATTGCGGCGGGAACAGACATTCCCATCGGCAACAGCGCTAGAGCGGTCATCATTGCAACGATAGTTGTCTTCATTGAAGAACGCATGAGCTACCTTTCATATCTGCTAAGCCCTGTAACTGCACAGAAATTCTCCGCAACTACAACAGAGGAATTCCTAAGCAGGCAAACTTAGCTGAGCCTTACCGCACACAAGTATTCCACATTTTTATGACACAATGAAATTCAATGTGATGAATCTGGATAAGAGGGTAGAATTCATTTCACAGCAACCCTATTTTGTGAGGTTTCCATGCGTGCACTACGTAAAACTATTGACGGTCCCGGATTGGAAATGTGTGACATTCCTGAACCCACCCCGGGCCCTGGTGAAGTTAAGATTCGAGTCCTGAGAACGGGCCTTTGCGGCACCGACCTGCACCTCTACAATTGGGACGACTGGGCCCGCACCCAGTTCACTCCCCCGATGACTATTGGCCATGAGTTCTACGGTGAGATCGCTGAGATCGGCCCCGGCGTCGCAGTGGGAGAAGGCAAAGATCAGCTTCATGCTGGCCAGCGTGTCTCCGTTGAAGGGCATGTAGTTTGTGGCCGCTGCCGTAACTGCCGCGCGGGCCGCCGACATATGTGTGTGCGCACCCTCGGCATTGGCGTGAACCGTGACGGTGCTTTCGCTGATTACGTGGTCGTGCCCGCCACCAACGTGTGGGTGCAGCCAGATGAGATTGACCCGGAACTGGGCGTCCTCTTTGACCCTTTCGGCAACGCTGTGCACACCTCCCAGCAGCTGGAGCTGACCGGCCAAGACGTGTTGATTACCGGTGCCGGCCCGATTGGCGTGATGGCTACCGCGATTGCCCGCCACTCCGGCGCCCGCTACATTGTCACCACCGACATTAATGAGGAGCGCCTAGAGTTGGCCCGCAAAGCTGGGGCTGACCTGGGTTTGAACACCGCGAAGGAACCCCTCAGCAGCGCTTTCACTACCCTGGGGATCGAGGAAGGTTTCGACGCCGGCATGGAAATGTCCGGTGCGGGCGCCGCCTTGCACACCATGATTGACCATGTCACTCACGGCGCCACTTTGGCGCTATTGGGTCTGCCGAAGATGGAGTTCCCTGTTGATTGGGGCAAGGTCATCACCCACATGCTGACCATTAAGGGCGTGTACGGCCGGGAAATGTTCGACACCTGGTATCTGGCGACCTTCATGTTGCAGTCCTCACAGAAGCTCCGTGAATCCGTCCGCTCCGTCATTACTCACCGTTTCGCCGCCGATGATTGGGAGCAGGCTTTCGCCGCCCAAGCGTCCGGCCATGCGGGCAAAGTCATTATGAACTGGGAGTAGTTTCACCGCGCATTCTTTGCCGCTCCCCCTCGTCCTCATTGAAAGGAATCCCATGTTTAATCCTGAAGGTATTCGCGCCGAACTGGACCAGATCCGTGAAGCTGGCCTGTACAAGAACGAGCGCACCCTAACCACACCCCAGTCCGCGCAGATTGCGACTTCTACGCTGGTTGCCGAGGGCGAGGGTGCACCGCTCTGGTCGGCCGACGGCGCGGCTGAATCGTTGAACTTTTGCGCCAATAACTACCTGGGTTTGGCGAATGATCCGCGGATCGTGCAGGCCGCCCATGAGGCCCTGGATCGTTGGGGTTTCGGCATGTCTTCGGTGCGTTTTATTTGCGGTACGCAGGGTCAGCACCGGGATTTGGAGCGTGAGATCGCGGAATATGTGGGCACTGATGACGCGATTTTGTTCAGCTCTTGCTATGACGCTAATGGCGGCATTTTTGAGGTGCTGCTGTCCGCTGAGGATGCCGTGATTTCGGACGAGTTGAACCATGCGTCTTTGATTGATGGGATTCGTTTGTGTAAGGCGAAGCGTTTCCGTTACCGGAACGCCAATATGGAGGATCTGCGGGCGCAGCTGACCGCCGCGAAGGAGGCGGGTTCGCGCCGGATGCTGATTGTCACTGACGGTGTTTTCTCCATGGATGGATCCTATGCGCCGCTGGATGAGATTTGCGATTTGGCGGATGAGTTTGGCGCCATGGTGATGGTTGATGATTCGCATGCCACTGGTTTTGTTGGCCCGCAGGGTCGCGGCACGCCGCACCTGTTTGGGGTGGCTGACCGGGTTGATGTGATCACTTCGACGCTGGGTAAGGCGCTGGGTGGCGCTTCGGGTGGTTTCGTGGCGGCACATCAGGAGATTGTGGATTTGGCTCGGCAGCGGGCCCGCACCTACCTGTTCTCTAACGCGGTCGCCCCGGCGGTTGTCGCGGGTTCGCGGAAAGCCTTGGAGTTGGCGCGTGATTCTGAGGCTGGTCGTGAGCAGTTGGCTGCTAACTCTGCCCTGTTCCGCTCCCTGATGGCTGAGGCTGGTTTCGATTTGCTGCCGGGCACGCACCCGATTACCGCCGTCATGTTCCCGGGGGACGAGGGCGCTGTACTGGCCACTCAGATTGCGGACGCCATGTTGAAGCGCGGCGTTTATGTGATTGCTTTCAGCTTCCCGGTGGTGCCGCGCGGTAAAGCCCGGATTCGCGTGCAGTTGTCTGCCGCTCATTCCGAGGCTGATGTGCGCGCCTGCGTGAATGCGTTTGTGGCTGCCCGGGCGGAAGTGCAAGGCTAGAGCGACGGGCTACGCAAAACTAGCGGGCCCGGTAGCGGCGCAAAGACTCTGCCCGAGCTTCACTGTGATCGACAATCGGCTCAGGATAGTAAACACCCTCCGGTAGCTCAGACGGCTGGAAACCGCCTTCCGCTAGTCCGTAATGGATTCGCTTCAGCTGGCGGCCGGCGGAACCAGGCACGCCCTCGTCCCCAAACAGGTCCTGCGGGAATAGGCTACGCAGTTCGGGAAGCCAACGGTGAATGTAGCGGGCGGACGGGTCGAACTTGCGGCTTTGCGTGTACGGGTTGAAGATGCGAAAGTATGGGCTGGCGTCTGTGCCGGTGCCCGCAGTCCACTGCCAGCCATGCTGATTCGAGGCAAAATCGGCGTCCACCAGCTGGCTGAGGAAATACTCGGCGCCTAGTTGCCAGGGCTGATGCAGGTCCTTCGTCAAAAATGACGCCACAATCATGCGCGCCCGGTTGTGCATCCAGCCGGTCTGCGCCAGCTGCCGCATGGCCGCATCCACCACCGGGAAACCGGTGCGGCCTTCCCGCCAGGCGGCGAAAAGCTCCGGATCCTCATCCCACGGGTAGTGCGGGAAAATCGGGTTCACGTCCTGCCAGCCGGACTGGGGTTGCGCCGCCAAAAAGTCCGCATAGAACTCCCGCCAGGCCAGCTCTGTCGCGTAAACGTCCCGGCCGGTTGGCGCCTCGTCGGCGTCCGCAAGGTCAGCCAGCAAAGTCCGCGGGTGAATCGTCCCGTGCGCCAGCTGCCCTGACAGGCGTGAGGTCCCCTCCTCTGCCAGTAAATCTCGCGCCTCCGCGTAGTCAAGCAGCCGGTCGGCGAGGAACTGCTCCCAGCTTTCCCGGGCGCTCTCCTCACCGACCCTAACCGTCGCCGGGGACTGCGCTGGGGCGGCCTCAGGGTGCAGGATTTCACTGGGTTTCAGGCCGAGGGCGAGGGCGATCCGGTGCGGTTCAGCCAGCAGCGCTATCTCTGGCCGGCTGCGCACTGGCCGCTGCCAAGGGTGTGCCAGCCAGCGTTTCTTAAAGGGCGTGAACACCCGGTAGTGTGTGCCCGCGCCGGTGAGAATGCTGCCTGGTGAAACCGCATAGTTATCTCCACAGCGCAGCAAAGCGGCCCCGACCTTGGTTAAGGATTGGGCGGCATCTGAGAGTTCCCCGCCGCCAGCGGGAGTGTAATCTTCGCTGACGTAAACCTCGCTGGCCCGCGATTTTTCGGCTAGGCGGGTGATCATCTGTGGGCCGTCCCCAGCTACCACCAGCAGCCGACCGGACAGGTTCTGATTCAACTCAAACAGGGCGTTACTGAGCGCGGCAGCCTGTAAAGGACCGCGGTCATCGGCAGGATTTTGCACATATAGGCAAAGCAGTTTCCCGCCCTGCTGCTGGGCGGCCTGCGCCGCTGCTCCTAAAGCCAGATGGTCTGCGGTTCGCAAATCTGAGCGAAACCACATGATGACGGTCCGCTCTGATGCTCCACTATGCTGACGTTCACCCATTTAGCTGAGAATCTTACGCATCACTCTGACCACTGCGGGGTTCACTCCACCGCTGGCCGGGTCCGCGGCTTCCCCCTCGGCCCAGGGAGCCCGCAAATGGAACTCACGCAAAGCCGCCTCCGCCAGCAGATCCTTATCCCAGGTTTCGGGACGTAAACCCCCGCTGGCCAGAATCCGCAAACCCAGCTGATCGACCGCCTTCTGCAAGGCCGCCAAACCGGACAGGCTGTAGCCGCGCTCCACAATCTGATCCGCATGGGCGGCTGCCGCAGAAACCACGCCAGCAGCCGAGGTTTGCGGCACGCCCAAACCGGTCGTCAAAATCCGGTTATAGCCGTGCTCTGCCAGCCAGACTGCCGCCGCAATCGGGTCCGACAGTTCATCGAAAGCCCGGTGGAAAGTCAATGGCTTACCTGCGGCCGCCGCCCGGAAACGCTCACAGGCCACCTTATCCAACTGCCCTTCCGCGGTGATAGCCCCCACCACGTAGCCGACCGTCACTGGTGCGTCCGCAGTGACCTGCTCAAAGTCACTAATCTGTGCGCACATTTGCTCAATTTCCGCTTCCGAGTACACGAAATTGCCTTCGCGTGAGCGAATCAGAATCTGCAGGTCAGCCCCTTCCAGCTGGCCCAGCAACTCCCGCACTTCCTCGACCGGAGGGGTCACGCCGCCCACCTCCAGGTTTGCGCAGTACTCGATCCGGTCCGCGCCCGCCCGGGCTGCCGCTAGGGCGCCCGGCACGTCCTCGACGCAGATTTCCAAAAGGGGACGAGGGAGAGTCGCTGCTGCCTGCCTCATCGTTTACTTACCCTCCAGCAACTCGGTGGCAGATAGCTGATCCAGAGCGAAAGCGTAATCGCGGGCGATTTCCGCCCATTTCGCTTCGCGGCCAGTGACGCCACCATGACCGGCCACCATCTCACAATGCAACAAGATGGGGCGGGTCACCGGATCATTCGTGGCAGCCTCCCGCAAACGAGCCACCCACTTAGCGGGCTCCACATAGAAAACGCGCGTGTCATTCAAACTGGTGGTCGCCAAAATTGCGGGGTATTGAACACCCTCACGCACATTCTCATACGGGGAATAAGACTTCATGTACCGGTAGATCTCCGGATCTTTAATCGGGTTGCCCCATTCCTCCCATTCACCCGCAGTCAGCGGCAAATCCGGGTTCAAAATCGTGGTCAAAGCATCAACGAAGGGAACGTGCGCCAAAATCACCCGGTAAAGCTCCGGCGCCAAGTTAGCGACCGCGCCCATCAGCAGGCCACCCGCACTACCGCCCTGCGCGGCCAGGCGGTCAGCCGCCACCAGACCCGAATCAATCAGATGCTTAGAGCAGGCCACAAAATCAGTGAAAGTGTTGATCTTCTGATTAGTCCGCCCCTGCAAATACCAGTTGCGGCCCAGTTCGCCGCCGCCACGAATATGCGCAAAAGCGAAAACCACGCCGCGGTCCAGTAGCGAAACCGCGTTCGTCCGAAAACGGGGATCCACCGAAATCTCATAGGATCCGTAACCCCAAATCAAGCCTGGGGCAGTCCCGTCAGCGGGCACATCCTTCCGACGAGCCAAAGTCATCGGGATCTTCGTGCCATCCTCAGCGGTCGCCCACTCCCGCCACTCCTCATACAGTGACGCATCAAAATTGGGGACATTCTGGGTTTTTAGAACCTTCACTTCACCGTGGGAGCAGTCCACCTCCGCCAAGGTTGGCGGAGTCATCAAAGACTCTGAAACGAACCGAATCTTCGGGCTAAACCACCAGTCCGAATCCACTGACTCCACAGTCTCCACTTCACGACCCAGCCGAGCGCGGCCTTCCACCACCCAGCCGTGATCAGGGTCGGGCACTAGGTACTCAACGGCGGCCATGCCCTCAGAGCGAAGCTCCAACACGGCGTGCATGGCGTAAGCACTAACGGACAGGATGCGCTCCCCCTCGGCGGGAACCCGCAGAGACTGCCAGCTTTCCGGACGCCCGGCGACCCCCGGAATTGGGAGCGGCGCCATTGCCAGCTCAGAGTCCGCATGATGCAAATCATGAACGACCAGCAGATGATCGCCCGCCGGCTCCACCTGATAGCGCAACCCCGGGCGGCGGCCCGCCACCGAAGTCGGATGGGCCTCCGGCGAGCCCGCCAAGGCGTGCGCATCCACCAGCCAGAACTCAGTCGTATTTGTCGAATAGGCGGCAATAATCACCCAGTTACCGTCGCGGCTGCCACCAATGCCGACCTCAAAAATCTCATCATCTTCACGTAGCACCAAAGTGTCAGTCTCCGCCGGCTGACCAATCCGGTGCACCCACACCTCACAGGCCCGCCAGCTCTCATCCGCCCGCACATAGTACAGGCAGTTCGAAGCCGCCGACCAAGCCACCGAATACACGACATCCTCAATCTGATCAATCACCTGGCCGCTGGCAGTATCCAGAATGTACTGGGTGAAACGCTCATCCCCAGTATGATCCACGCCGTAGGTAAAATACCGGTCATTCGGTGAAATTTCAGCGTTTTCCACATTCGTGAACTCATGTCCTGCCGCTAGCAGATTCACATCCAGCAGCAGGGCAGCAGCGGCACCCTCGACCTCCCCAGTGACAGGATCAACTGTGGGGGCATCCTCGTAAATATCCTCCGGATTCGCGGGCACTCGATAGTAGCGCGGGTAGTCATGCTTCGCGTCAACCGCCTTGTAATACCACCAGTTACGCACGCGCTCAGGCACAGACACGTCATCAAGCTGCGTATGAGAACGGTACTCCTCCACCAAATCAGCCTGCAACTGCGCAGTATGCGCCATCCGGGCCCTAGTCCAAGCGTTCTCCGCCTCCAAATGGGCGATCGCTTCAGGGTTCGTCTTATCGCGCAACCAATCCCAACGATCAACAAAAGTGTCACCGTGGAAAGTCCGCTCAATCGGGCGAGCGTCAGGAACAGGGGCAGTATCAGGATTCAATAATTCAGACATGGTTTCAGAATACTACCTGCGCGGGACTTTCTAGAACGCAATAGTTTTTCCTCCAGTGAAAGTAAAATCCTTCGCATAGGTCTTTCGACCCTAGAGTCGTTAGACTGTGAGGGTGCGTATATTAAATCTGTTGCCCAAAGGGCCCCAGCCGTATCAAGAGATTCTGGACCTACAGCATCAACTGCATGAGGAGGTCCGGCTGGGCAACGCGCCCGACACTTTCATTGTGCTAGAGCATGAGGACACTTACACGGCAGGGCGACGCACCCAACCCGGCGACGTAGTTAACCCGAACATTCCGGTTGTGGAAGCAGACCGAGGGGGACGCATCACCTACCATGGCCCCGGTCAACTGGTCGTTTACCCCATCATGCAGGTGCAGCCACCCGTCGATGTGGTCCGCTACGTCCGCCTCCTTGAAGCTGGCATCATTGACGCCCTCGAGACTTTAACCGATCTGCCGGTCACCACCGTGGAGGGCCGCTCCGGGGTATGGCTACTGCGCGAACCAGATTCTTCGGATCCCCGCAAACGCCTTGACCGCAAAATCTGTGCGATTGGCGTCAAGTTCGCTAACGACACCACCATGCACGGTTTAGCTTTGAACGTGAAAACCAACCTGGATCGCTTCGATGAGATTGTGCCCTGCGGGATTGCTGACGCAACAGTGACCAGTTTGCAGGCCGAGGGCGTCGACATGGATCTGATTACCGTAGGCAGAGAACTCATCCCCAATCTGGTGGAGTCACTAATTGACTTGCGCTACCCGGATCGGATTTTTAGCTTAACGGAGGAACGGCCGTGAGTACCGTAGATAAGGAACTAAAAGAATCGCGGCGGATGCTGCGAATCGAACAGAAGAACTCTGAATCTCCGATTGAGCGCAAACCCGAATGGATTCGCACCACCGCGAAGGCCGGTAAAGAATACACTGACATGCGTTCACTCAGTATGGGCCGAGGGTTACACACTGTTTGCGCGGAGGCCGGCTGCCCGAATATTTACGAGTGTTGGGAAGACCGTGAAGCAACCTTCCTGATTGGTGGCGCATTCTGTACCCGTCGCTGCGATTTTTGCGATATTGCGACCGGTAAACCGCAAGAATACGACAAGGATGAGCCGAATCGTGTATCTGATTCGGTGAAAGAACTAGGCCTGAAGTACGCCACGATTACTGGTGTAGCCCGCGATGATCTGCCCGACGGCGCGGCCTGGCTATTCGCGGAGACTTGCCGGCTGATTCATGAAAAAGCACCAGGCACCGGCGTGGAACTGCTGGTTGATGACATGAAGGCCACCCCCTCGGCATTGGAAACAGTGTTCGCGTCACGTCCGGAAGTTTTCGGCCACAACCTAGAAACTGTGCCGCGAATTTTTAAGAAAATTCGCCCGGCCTTCCGGTATGAGCGGTCCTTGGACGTGCTGAATGCTGCGAATGAGGCGGGGCTGATTACGAAATCGAACCTGATTTTGGGGATGGGTGAAACCCGCTCCGAAATTGAGGACGCCATGTTTGATCTGGCGGAGTCGGGCACGCATCTGCTGACTTTGACGCAGTATTTGCGGCCTTCGCCGCGGCATCATCCGATTGACCGCTGGGTGCATCCGGAGGAGTTCATTGAACTGTCCGAGATTGCCAAGCAGATGGGATTCTTGGGTGTAATGGCCGGGCCGATGGTGCGTTCCTCCTACCGGGCGGGAAAGCTGTGGGGTGAAGCTATGCGGGCTTTGGGCCGGGAGATTCCTGAGAATCTAAAGCATTTGGGGGCCGAGGGTTCAACCCGCCAGGAGGCTTCTAGTTTGCTGGAGCAGCTGCCGCATTTGCGTGGCGGTAAGTCCATTCCGGTGGCGCAGGATTCGCGGCGTCGCCTGTCGATCACTCCGGTGGGTGAGAATGCGCCTGCGGGTGGCGGCTGTGGAAGCGGGAGCGGCGGCTGCGCGAGTCACGCTACAGCAGCCGCAGTTTCCGCTTGATTAGCGGTTCGCTTTCGCCTTCGACGCCTCCGGGAGGCTTAGAAGCTAGACACCCCGGCCTAGACGCCGGCCTTTCCTCTTCGGCGACTGTGCACCTTAACAACAATTGTGCACCTTGCAAGGTGCACAATTGTCCGTAAGCGTCACACTTTTCAAGGTTTTCAATAAAGTCGTTGACGGTAGCATTTTACGTTGCTTACAATCTCCGTGGGAGGCACTCCCAAACCCCAATTTTTGTTCAACCTACTCGCCCTAAAGGTGAGTTCGAAACCTTGAGGTTAAAATGATTCTCAATGTTTGATCTATTTGATAACACTCTGTTCAACTTCATTGTTTATAGCGGGCTGACTCTCTTGTTTTTGGGCGAAGCCTACTACAAACTGGGGATTTTTAAGCCTTCGGAAGAACAGAAAAACCAGAGCTTCTTGGAGCGTTGGCGAAAAGCCAGCTGGAACACTAGAGGGCTTTTCTTCACTGGTCACCTATTTTTGATCGTGGCAGTCATGTCTCTCTTGGATGTTGTCGGGCTAGTCCCGATTGATTGACGCTTAATCACCCCGCATGGTCTGGGGCTTGGTAAATACTGCTAAGCCCCAGACCTATTTGTGAAGCTATCTGCCCATTTCTGCAGCTACTGGCTGCGACGCGAGGGTAAGAACATGGTGATCGCTGAGATGGCGGCTACCGGCGTGAGGTAGAACCCCAGCAAGTAATAGAAGGTTAAATGCACGGGATAGATTTCAGTCATCGTGCTCAGCAAAATAGTCACAGAGAGCAACATCGTCGAGGCTAATGCTAACCCGGCAGTGATGCGGGCGCGCCAAAGCCTATTCTTTCCCTTTACTGCCATCCACAGCGACAAAGCTAGGATGGTAATCAGAAAAATCCCCCAAGTCGCCATGTATATCAGGTCAGGCACTTGGGTCATTGGTGGAAACAGAATAAATCCAATAAAGTTGAGTAGTGACACGATCCCTGCAGCCCCAACAAAGTAGCTGATTCGGTTTGTGGTTTCTGTTTGCACTGGTCACTCCTTTGGCTAGTGCTCATCCAAGACGATACCCAAAGTCTAGCTGCCTTGAAGAGGCTAGGACAAGGCGTTAGTCTCCTCCTTCAGAACGATTTTTCTTCGAGATTCCGAGGGTGTGCACAGTTTCGTAGACGTCAGCATGGGACTATGACTACAATCCTTCCCAAGAGCATGTCCGACATTTTCATTCAGTGCTTAATCCCTAGGGAGGATCCCTTGGAACCCTTAAACGGAGGTGACGATTGTCTGCTTTCTTCGATAATTCCTTCGTGATTTTTGCGGTATTTGGCTTCGGGGCAATACTGTTTCTGGGACTTTCCTACATGGAACTACACATATTCAGTGAGCCAAAGAAAAAGAAACGCCAAGGCCGTAGCTTCTCATTTCGTTGGAAGCACGCCAGTCGGGAGACGAAGGTCAACTTCTTTCTGGGCCATTTAGCTTTAATTCCGGCAACACTATCTTTGCTAGATATCCTCGGCTTGATAACAATCGTAGGACCATAAATACCCATGATTAATTTCCTAATCAACCCACTGTTCCAATCTGTTTTCTTCGCTTTAAGCTCCGTATGGTTTATTTTCATTTCCTATCGGAATCTGTATTTTGTTAGCTTCCCTGAGAACGAGAAAACTCAGGGAAGCAATCTGCTTCTGCGTTGGAAACACATAGATGGGCACACTAGAATCTTCTTTGTTTTAGGCCACTTCTTGCTGCTTACCGCTGTTTTGGCCTTACTGACTTACATCGGTGTGCTCCCGATTAAATAACTCAGCCGCCCGCTTTTGGAGCCGCCACCCAAGCGGCCGCCACCCCCCTCAGCGACTGTGCATCTTAACAACAATTGTGCACCGTACAGGGTGCACAATTGTCTGTAAGCGTCACACTCGGTGAAGTAGGCTGGGTGATTCCTTAAAAATCGCCTGCGCTTAGCGTGAAACCGGCGCCCCCACCCCCTCGACCCCAAACCAGCGCCGAAATTGTGTGCAAAACTGCCACAAATCACCAGTAGTGTGTGAACCAATCCCACACAGTTTCGATACTGTGTGCGAAAAAACCAAGATTCGCCCAAATTCAGCCCAAATTTGGCTTTTTGCCACACACAAACAAAACCGTGTGAGTTAATACCACACACAGACAATCATGCCCAGACTAATCCCACACAAAAACCGTCCTCGCAGAACGCCAATCGGCGCCGTTCAGCCAGTAGCTGTCCTAACTCACAGGAAACACAATCCAAATTCTGCGGCTTAGCACACCAGAAATCTGCGGCTTAGGAGATTACATTTTTGCGGCTTACATTGTATTCTTGAGTAAGGGAGGCACGCATGAAACCATATTTTCCACGACTGATAGATAATCGGCTACAACAAGAGCTGGAGGCTTTCGGCGCAGTACTGATAACTGGACCAAAATGGTGCGGGAAAACCACAACGGCTTTAAATCAAGCTAAAAGCGCACTATTTTTACAAGATCCAGATGAACGAGACCAGAACCTAACCCTCGCCGACATCAAGCCTTCTGCACTCCTAGAAGGAGAAAACCCTAGACTAATAGATGAATGGCAGGACGCGCCTCAACTTTGGGATGCAGTCAGATTCAGTGTCGACAAGAGAAGCGAGTCTGGGCTTTATATTCTGACTGGCTCAACTCGGGTTAATGAGTCACTAATCGCTCACACTGGGACGGGAAGAATCTCTAGACTCAAAATGCGGACAATGAGCCTTTATGAGGCTGGTGATTCAACCGGAGAGGTGAGTCTTTCCCAACTACTAGCAGGCGAAGAACCAGCAGGCAGATCTCCCCACACGATTGAGGATATTGCTAACTTGATAGTGGGCGGCGGATGGCCTTCATCGGTTGGCAAACCACAGGAAGTTAAGCAGAGGCAAGTCGCGGGGTATTGTGAAGCGATTGTTGACACGGACGTTTATGCTGCGGATGGAGACATCCGCGATAGTCAGAAGCTTTCCTATGTTTTAAGGTCATATTCGCGGCATATTTCTACTCAAGCGACCATCAAGACCATCACCAGTGATGTTTCAAACAACTATGACTCTATCTATCGTGAAACTGTAAGCAAATATTTGACGGCGCTTCGAAGTATTTTTGTTATCGAAGATTTGCCTGCTTGGAGTCCGGCTTTACGCTCAAAGACAACCGTTGCGGCCAGCTCAACTAGACATTTTACTGATCCGGCGATAGCTGCCTACTTTCTGGACGCTAATCCTGCCGATTTGCTTAATGATTTACACACGATGGGTCTGCTGTTTGAGTCACTTGTGGTGCGAGATTTGAGGGCGTATGCCCAGACTTTGGAAGCGAAGGTTTACCATTATCGTGACCATGGCGGTCTGGAAGCTGACGCAATCTTGCACTTCAAGGATGGGCAGTGGGCTGCCTTTGAAGTGAAGTTAGGTAATAGAGCCGTGGATGAAGGCGCTAAGAACCTCGTTAAGTTGGCCAGTAGGATTGATCAGGAGTCCATGAACTCTCCCGCATTTTTGGCTGTGATAACGGGTGGTGGTTACGCTTACCGGAGGGAAGATGGCGTGTATGTGATACCGATTGGTTGTCTGCGAAATTAGGAGGATTCTGGGCTCCCCGCCACTACTGATTCTCCGCGGACAGTACCAGTTCCATTTCTACATGCGCGATTCCGGCGTCCATGAACTGGTGGCCGTCTAGCACTCGGTAGCCGAGGCTGGCATAGAAATCCTGTGCTTGGACTTGCGCATCCAAGCGGACTTGGGCGACAGCCGCGGAACCCTCGGCCCCCAGTTTCCCTTGAATAATCCGGTGCGCGCCCTCCATCAGCTTTCGCCCCACGCCTTGCCCGCGCCATGCTTTATCCACGGCGACGCGCCCTATGTGGAGGGTTCCGGTTTTGGGGCCGAGGGGGTTTGCCGTGTCGGCCAGTGTCGCGGTGTCGAGGATTCGGGCGGTCCCCACGACTTGCCCGTGATGGGTGGCGGCGACGTGGATGGTGTCGGGCGCGGTGTCTCTGGCGTCTAGTTCCAGGAGGAACGGTACTTGTTGTTCTTCCACGAAGACCCGCCAGCGCAGATTGTAAATGTGCGGCATTTGCTGGGGTGAGGCGACCGAGATTTCCATTCCTCAATTAGACCACAGTCGCCAGCCGCAGCCACCAGCCGTTTGTGTGTGGACTAATGCCACACAATTTCGGTACTGTGTGCGAAAAAACCAAAAACCGCCCGAATTCAGCCCGAATTTGGATTTTTTCCACACACAAACAAAACCGTGTGCGAACTTGCCACACGATTTTAGCGATTTGGTTGGAAGCAGAGCACTTGCAACGTAAGAAGCAGCGCGACGAGCAAGCATGTTGCCTCTAGTGTCTACTTCTCGCCCGGCGGGATTTCGATCCCAGCAATGCTTTTATCGCCCAGATACTTGCGTAAGAAGGTCACATCTTTCTTATGAACGAGGGAGCCTGAAAGTAAATCAAAGGTGTAAACCAGATCAGAACCCCCCTCATCCAATCGCTCAACATAGACGATGAACTTACCATCCTTGAATCGGTCAACAATCCAGTTATTTTTTAGACCCTTTAGCTCATCATTTACAATCTCTGTGACACCAGAATCAATATTGGTTTTCACCAAAAGTCCACGATCAAACCAGTAAAGCTCTCTCCCAAGCAGAGAGTGCTTGCCTTGTCTAAAGGATCCTGGAGACCAGGTAAGCTGCTTTCCCGCTTTATCAACCAATGGGATAACTAGCCGCTCACCGGTTTGCACATCCCATTTTTCTAAAGTAGAAAAAACACGGTGACCCAGTTCATCAACTGAAGTAAATAAATCAGCATAATCACCATCAAACTTAGCTCCACCCAGTTTTATGGTTGGCAGACTGTCTTTCATATCCGGCAACTTAAAATTAGGTGTCTCTTCAGGATCTATAGAATCTGTTGAAATAAAGAGCAACTGGTTATCCACACATGGAATAGACTCATCAGACCCGTATAGAGATGTCCCTAGCGGGTACGCTTTAGCCAAAAGTTTCGTTTGCGGAATCTTATCTTTAACAATCAATTTCAACTGAAGATACTCGCGATATTGTGAATCATTTTCTAAACTAACTCCGTACACTGAGTTGTCGCATATCCCAACCATAGACATAGGTGCTCCCGCGTTTCCCAGCTGGTTACCCTGCGGAGTGGAGACATAAACATCTTCCCGATATCCGCCATCTTCACTAAAACCCCTGTTATACAAACCAACCCGGGTGCTCCGGTCATCTAACTCCACCAAAGCATCAGCAAAAGCAGCTTTCTTCGCGGGAATTGTGGTTAGCTTACCGCCCTCATAAAAATAGTCGTTATCCTCATCCGCATAAAACAAGCCCTTATCCGTCCAAGACATAGAATCCAGCCACATATCAGCTTTCTTCACCACCTGCACAGAATCATCCTCATGCACAAACAACAACAAACTCGGCTCCGGCAACGGCAACGGCAAATACCTAGAATCAATCCCCGCCTCAAACACATACCGCACCGTACCTAAATCAACCTGCTCCACCCCAGAACCACGCAATATCCCACCACCACAACCAGACAAAGACAAGCCCAAAGCGCAGGCAGCAACCACAGCCACTGCCCGCACCTTAAACCCACGCCCCTTAAACACTTGTCTTGCCCCTTTCTAAACCATGCGCCGGTTACACCTTTGTCACCTGTTACGCACCTGTTTATGCTCACAATTACAGGTGTTTCCAAGCAACTTCACCTCATCCGAAAGAATGATTTTCCACCCGAACCTGGCACTCATAGGGGAGTTGGAGCGTCAGCCGCCTAGGCAGACAGCCTCAAATAGTTTTCAAGCTAAATCCTGAAAGTTTTTTATGAACCTAGCTGGGCAGCATTTTCTAAGACTTTTTCCAAGCCCAGTAGATCACCAAGGTGCCAAGAGACCCGACCGCGAAAACGATCAGTGTCGACGCAATCGCTAACTGGTATACAGGCATCAGCAAAAACACACTGAACGACACCCCGAAAGGCACAGCCCAAAGCTGCACAAAATGCTCATACTTTTTCGCACCAGCCTTCACCAAGGTCACTGCTTGGAACACTGAGATTAAGGTGAGCAGTACCGAGAACCCAATCACGCCAGCTGTGCCATTTGCCCAATAACGCTCAAAAACCGCGTAGACTCCAAGCATGGCGAAGCCAGCACAAAAAGCATTCACAAAATAACCAACAGTGTTGCCCACAGTATGCCGAGACTGAAAATCATTCATGCCAGCTTCTCCTTGTGCTGCCCAAAGTCTGGATTTACCCGCCGCCAAGGCGGGCAAAATATTTACACAAATTGTAGTAAACCACGGTTTAGCTCGTCAATGATTTCCCGACTACTCCACTAACTCGTAGAATCAGACTGTGAACACTGCAAAGACACCTCAAGCCAGCGTGAATCCGGCCCTGACTCTCAGCCAGTCAGCTCGCCGCACCCCGCACCGTCTCAGCATTGTCGGTGCCGAGGGGGAGTTCACCGTCTTCCAGTCGGCAGCCACCGTGAGCCGCCTAGCCCAGCATCTCCTGAAAACTGGCATAAACCCTAGCGATAAGGTTGCTTTGCACGCCCCGAACTCTGCTTGGCATTTGTTTTTCTTTGCTGCTTGCGCCCGGATCGGCGCCGTCTTTGTTCCCCTAAACTGGCGGATTCCCCCAGCTCAGGCAGAGGTGATTGCGGAAAATATTGGTTGCCGGCGCCTGTTCACACCTGAAACACTGACGGAACTGCACACCCTCGTCCTCGGCCCCGCACACACCGACACCCCCAACCTAGACAAACTGGATCAACTTGACGCCCAGCTTCCCCCCATTCCAACTGACGATGACGCCCCCATCCTGGGGATGCTGACTTCTGGGACGACCGCGAACCCGAAGCAGGTGCTGCTCAGCGCGAACCAGATTTTTTGGGCGTGGCAGAACTTTCGGGACGCTTTCCGTTACTCTGCCGCGGACACGGTGCTAGTCGCGGCGCCACTGTCGCATATTGGCGGGCTGAACGGCACCACGAACGATATTTTTGTGGGCGGCGGCACCGTCATTATTGAGCAAGATTTCAACCCTGAGCGCCTCCTACAGCACATTGAGAAATACCAGGTGAATCAAATGTTCGGCGTGCCCACCATGTACCGGGCGCTAACCCTCGCCCCGAATTGGGGTAGCGCCGACCTGTCCACTTGGCGTAATCCGCTAATTGGCGGGGACACGCCCTCCCTTGACCTGCTTCACGCCCTGACCGAGCGTGGCCTCAGCCCTATCAACGTGTTCGGCATGACGGAAACCGGTGGCGCCGGCTTTTGCGCGCACACCGGCCATGCCCTCACCAGCACCGGCATGGTGGGTTTCCCTTTCCGGTTCGTGCAGGCTCGCATCGTGGAGGAGGCCGAGGGCACCGCGATGCAACCGAAACTGCCGCTCACTGACTGCGCTGACGGGCAGCCCGGCCTGGTTGCGCTACGCGGCCCCGGCGTCATCACCGCCTACGCTGACCCGGGGCACACGAAGGCCGGCGTGATTGACGGCTGGCTCTTAACCGGCGATATTGGCAGCCGTGACGCACTGGG
This sequence comes from Boudabousia marimammalium, assembly GCF_001936115.1. Lineage (GTDB taxonomy): Bacteria > Actinomycetota > Actinomycetes > Actinomycetales > Actinomycetaceae > Boudabousia > Boudabousia marimammalium. The sequence continues at coordinate 247,335 of NZ_MPDM01000001.1, read as the reverse complement.
CCGCTACCGGATTCTGGGCCGCGCCGCCGACCGCATCATTTCCGGCGGCGAGAACATCAACCCCGCCGAAGTGGAGGCCGCCCTGCGCCCCCTCCCCGCCTTCGCTGACTGCCTAGTGGTGGGCGTGCCGGATGAGGTTTGGGGGGAGGTCGTCACGGTTCTCACCGCTTCCAGTTTTGGGGCCGAGGACGAGGGGGCAACGGCCTCAGAAACCGCGGATTCACCGCGCAACACCAGCAGCCAGACAGCTGGCAGAGGGGATCTGCTGTCTTTGGCCCGGGCGGCTGCGGAGTCAGCCGGTCTGCCCCGCTTCGCGTGGCCGAAACAGGTCCTGCAGGTGGATGCTTTGCCTTTGAATGCGAACGGGAAACCGGATCGGGCGGCAGCCCGCACCCTCGGCACCCAGCTGAGCAACAACTTGACCTAAACTTGGCGCAGACTTAACGCCTGCACCGAGTCTAAGTCATTCATTTTACCGGGGTCGTCTTTGTAAAACTGCCTGCACCGGAGTTATTTTTTGAATCCAAGCGGCTGCCTCTGGATTTATTCGTCTAGCAGTATCAAATAGCGCACGCTGGTACTGCTCGATGCGTATAACCTCGTCCCATGTGAGTCGTGGCTCAACAATGAATGATTCCTGATGTGAAGCTCGGTTCCGAAGTTTGCGTATCGTCTCCACATCATCTTCGAATATGCTTCGCCTTCGTTCTCTATAGAATGGCATACCGCCATTGTGCGGGTTCACCAATGCCCTCCATATCGTGGCTTCAAGTCGCCGCGCCAGAAGAAAACGCCAGTTGTCTAACGACAGTTCCGCAACTATTGCGCCCGCTGTAGGATTGCTACCCGGAGATTGGTTACTTAGTCTGCGCTTAACTTTTCGTATCGAATTTTTAAAAGGATTGTTAAACGGATACCGGTTTTTGCATTGTACTAATGGTGAATCTTGACAACAATCAAACCAAAACTCTGTACCAGCGTCAGCTGTCATTCGGGCATGAATGAAGTTACGCAGCAACACCTCTACGTGTTCCACTTCCACTAGAAAGGCCTTGGACAATTCAGTGTTCCATTGGTAGAGAGCAATCGGCTCAGATGCGGTGGCGTATTTTTGCAGTCTGGGCGTTGAAAACCACTGCTGCAGGTTTGACAGATCCGGCGAAAACTGGTAGCTTGATTCACAGAGAGTCCCGGAAAGGTCAATGCCGCGAAACATCGGTACACCTCCGGGGCTATTGCTTTGTAAAGAGTTACTCATTCAATCACACCGCCCGGCAAAAGTGCTTTAAACTCCTTCAAGGCTTCAACTTTGAGTTCCTCAGCGGACCACACACGGTTAGGCGGGCCCTGCCGAGAAGCCAAGAAATTGTGCGCATAGCGGTACCGTTCTTGAGGACTGAAAGGTTTAACAACAAAGCAACGACCACCCGAGTCCCCATACTCGCCACGAATCCAGGCGACGATTACTCCACCGTCAAGTATGAATCCAGCATAGGAAGCAACAAGGATTGAGTGGTTCTTAACTAGAAAGTCAGTATCGTCTTGACTGACCCGCCAGTAACCGGACACTCGCAAACTGCCATCTTCAATAGCTTCCCAAATCTCAGGATCAACTCCCCTTTGGACGCTTTCAAGCCATTCCGGAGAAGGATTTAAGGACAAATCAAAAAAGACCGAGGGGCTACTTCCAGAACGTTCAACCCCCATTGAGCAAACTAAAGCCCTCTGATTGTCATCAATCAGTAGTGGGCGATTCCTTGCGGATGCCAGATAGGCCAAATCCCAGCCTGAATAATTCTGATTTCGCTGGCTGGCTGGCACGTCCTCCACACTGATTAACCCAAGGTCAACCAGTTTGCCCAAAGAGTTAGATCCAAGTCCAAGAATTTTTTTGGCTGTTTCAAAGCCGTAAGCGTGAGTCCCTAGGGAATACACCGTCTACCTCCTTTTGTTAGGGCCTTGCGGCCGTCACGTTGTGGTTCATATTGGATACCGATTGGCTCCGTCCCAATAGACTAACAGGAGATACCCAACAATGCAACCTAAGCGTCCTGATCTATATTATTAAGATTTTTAGCAGCAGACCCTGGCTACCGCCGAGTCAACCGGACTGCCCCGCTTCGCGTGGCCGAAACAGGTCCTGCAGGTGGATGCTTTGCCTTTGAATGCGAACGGGAAACCGGATCGGGCAGTAGCCCGCACCCTCGGCACCCAGCTGAGCAACAACTTGACCTAAACTTGGCGCAACCGGCCCTTCAGTTTCCCGGTCGCCCCTCTTCGTCAAGTGTGCACCTTACGAACAATTGTGCACCTTGCAAGGTGCACAATTGTTTTTAACCATCCCAGTCGGTGAAGCCGTCGCTCAGGCCCCAAGGCTACTGCCCAGGCCGCCGCCCAAGCCAATCCCACCAGCACCCGCCCAACCGCAGAAAATTCAAGCAATCGCGGGCAATCCCACACTTCTAACGGCTTACATTGCCAGCCAAAGACTGCTATCCTTGTAGGCACGCGCTAAACGGGCGGATTGCACCATGCAAGAATCCTGTTGGCGTGCATACAACCCTCCTGTCACGGAAATACCGTGACCGTTAAAGACCAAAGGAGGTGGGTTTAAGTATGCGTCAGTATGAACTGATGGTAATCCTCGACCCCGAGATTGATGAGCGTACCGTCGCTCCTTCACTCCAGAAGATTCTGACTGTGGTTACCGACAACGGTGGCTCAGTAGAGAACTTGGACGTGTGGGGCAAGCGTCGTCTAGCCTACCCGATCAATAAAAAGAACGAAGGCATTTACGCAGTCATCGACATGACTACTACCCCTGAGCATGCGAGCGAGCTGGATCGTCAGCTGAACTTGAATGAGTCCATTATGCGGACCAAGCTCATGCGCCCCGACGCTCACTGAAGCACAACAAATAACCGTTCAAAGTAGAACTGCTTGAAGGAGCAATAATGGCTGGAGAAACTACTCTCACCGTAATCGGAAACTTGACCGCTGACCCGGAACTACGCTTCACCCCCTCGGGTGTGGCCGTGGCTTCTTTCACGGTTGCTTCCACCCCTCGCACCTTCGATCGTCAGTCCAACGAATGGCGTGATGGGGAAACCTTGTTCATGCGTTGCTCAGTGTGGCGTGAGGTTGCGGAGAATGTTGCGGAGTCCCTCACTAAGGGAATGCGCGTCATTGTTCGGGGCCGCCTAGAATCGCGATCCTATAAGTCGCGTGAAGGGGAGAATCGCACTTCGCTGGAAATGCAGGTGGATGAGGTTGGTCCGTCGCTTCGTTACGCTAAGGCTCAAGTGACCCGCAATCCGCGCGAAGCCGCGGGTGGCGGCGCTGGTGGCCGGGGCGGCTACAGCAACAACGGTTATGGAAATGGCGGCTCAAGCCAAGGAAACTATGGTGGCGGACAACCCCAGGGTGGGTTCGCAGAACCTGTTGCAGGTGGCGCCCCGCAAGATCCTTGGGCGACTGGTGGGGCTTCCACCAGCTTCGATGATGAGCCTCCCTTCTAACTAATCATGTCAGTCACCAACTCAAGGTGACAGCCCACCCCTAACCGGGGTTTCTCGGGCAAAATCGTAAGGAGATACCACCATGGCGAAGCAACCACTTCGCAATAAGCCTATTAAAAAGAAGGCTAATCCGCTGAAGGCAGCAAAGATCGAAAAGATCGATTACAAGGACACCGTTCTGCTGCGTAAATTCATTTCCGACCGCGGCAAGATCCGTGCGCGTCGCGTCACTGGCGTGAGCGTTCAGGAGCAGCGCAAGCTGGCCAAGGCGATTAAGAACGCACGCGAAATGGCCCTGTTGCCCTACTCAACTTCCGGCCGCTGAGCAGAAAGGACATCATAGATCATGAAACTTATTCTGACTCACGATGTAGAAAAACTCGGCTCCGCTGGCGACGTTGTGGAGGTGAAGGACGGTTACGCACGTAACTTCCTGATTCCCCGCAAGCTCGCTGTGAAGTGGACCAAGGGTGCTGGCTTGCAGCTGAAGCAGATGGCTGCGGCCCGTCGCAAGCGCGAAATCACCTCCATTGAGGATGCCCGCGCGGTACGTGACACCCTGCAGTCGGCCCTGATTGAACTGGCTCTGCCCGCAACTGAGAACGGCCGCCTCTTCGGCTCCGCCTCTACCGCGGATATTGCTGATGCCGTTAAGGCTCAGCTGAACCAGACCATTGACCGCCGCAAGGTTGTCATTGACGCACCGATTAAGACCATTGGTAACCACGAAGTGACAGTTAATCTGCACGCTGATGTGGTCGCCACTGTGAAACTGCTGGTGTTGCGCGGCTGATTTCAGCCCGCGATTCAGCAGCGTCTGAACCTAGAGAATCCCCGAACTGGAATCTTCAGTTCGGGGATTCTCTGTCTGTGGCAACTGTCAGCTAGCGTGGTGCGCTAACCGCTTCACAATGATTCCTAAAATCACCCATCCGGCAATGATCATCCAGGAGACTGGCTTCAGCGCCGCCGGGGAGAACGGTAACACTTGCAGCGCAATAATGATGCCCCCAAAAAGCACCGCTAAACCAATCCCGACTTTCCCGCCGGGCACCTGATAGGGCCGAGGAAGATCCGGCTCCGTGTACCGCAAGCGCAGGCAAGACGCCGCCGCCATCGAGCAGGCCAGCACGAATGAGAATGAGGAAACCTCAGTCAGCGGAATCAGTAGATTTCCGCCCAGGAACGGCCCAATCAGGGTGGCTACAGCCAGCACCAGATTAGCGGTCTTGGGGGTCCCTGATTTCTCATCAACCTTCGCGAAGCTGCCGGGCAGATACTGTTTTCGTCCCATCGCCAGCATGATGCGGGCACTGGCGCCGAAGAAGGCGTTCATGGGTCCAACTGGGCCTATCGTGGCGATCAGCAGCATCGGCAGGTAGAACCACATGCTGATGAATGCCAGGGTGGATAGCGCAGGCACCGGGTGGGTGACTGCTTCGGTCCACGGCATGATAGTTCCGAAAGCGTAGATGCACAGCATGTAGAAAGCGCCGGAGGCCAACAGTGCCGCAGCAATAATCCAACCGAATTTTTTCCAGTTCAGGTCGGCTGAGGCTTCCTCGGCACTTTGCGGGATGGTGTCAAAACCCGCATAGAAGAACGGGGTGATGACTAGAACCGCAAGGATGCCGTACCAGAAGTTTCCGGCCTGCGTGGATACTTCCGCAGCGGAGCCGGAGGCGTCCGCCGGGATGGCTTCAAAGATGGGAGTTAGGTTCGCTGGTGAGCCTTTGAACAGGGAGATTGCCATCGCCAAAACCATTCCCGTTAGCAGCGCCTTGGAGAGGAATCCTCCCAGTTTTGCCGCCGATTTCGCGCCTTTGAAGTTCAGGTGGATAACCAGCAGGCAGATGCTCACGGAAATGATGGTGGGGTAGAGGTAGATGGGGGAGCCGGCCACCCGGTACAGTTCCACGGAGTTCATCCAGTTCAGCCACGGCAGTTGCGCCCACATGGAGGACAGTAGCGCGGAGATCGCGATTGCCTCCCAGGGGCACAAGATTGCGTTGCCGAGGACGAGGAACCATCCGGTGAAATGCCCGGCCAGCGGCCCGAAGGCCCGGTCCGCATATTCTACGATGCCACCGGAGATGGGGATGGCGGCGGTGAGTTCACCGAAAGTAGCCCCGATAGGTAGCAGGAAGAGCGCCCCAATTAGGAAGGCAATCATTGCGGAAAGCGGGCCACCGCCCATAATCATCCAGTCGCCAACCAGTAGCACCCATCCGGTGCCGATGATCGCTCCAAACCCCATGGTGAAGTAGTTCCACAGGCTGAGGGACTTCACCATTTGTCCGGATTGTGGAGCGGAAGTGGATTGTGTTTCCATCGCTCTTTTCCTTCTGTATCGAATTGTTTTTGGGCTTATTTCCTACACCTATCGGGGTCTTTCGAATGGACAATTTCAAACGACTTATCGCTTAACGATCACGCCTTCTTTCATGATGGTGTGCATATTTTCGCGTGTCAGGTCGCGGATATTGGTGGCGGGGTCGCCGTCAATGATCAGCAGGTCAGCGGACTTTCCAGCTTCCAGGGTGCCGGTCTCATCCGCGACTCGCAGCATTTGGGCGCCGTTCTTTGTGGCGCAGGTGATTGCGAACAGGGGTGAGAATCCGGCTTTCTCCACGAAGGAGTAGATTTCCCCGATCAGTGTTGTTCCGTACGGGGTGAGGGATGAGCAGAAGGAGTCCGATCCGGTCACCAGCACAATGCCTTTCTGGTCGGCTTTGCGGAGGTTGTCGTAGACGCGGGCTAGTTCGCGTTCTTCCCTGGTTTCACCCGGATACTTGTCCTGCTCCGGATTGTATTCTGGCGGATAGGTCTTAAACCATTGCTCCAGGAACTGAATCGTGGGGCAGAAGTAGATGCCTTTCTCCGCCATAATATCCAGGCAGTCCTCATTCAGGGTTTGCCCGTGAATGATGAGGTGGACGCCGGCTTTCGCCGCCGACAAGGCTCCCTCGTAACCTTCACAGTGCGCCCACACGGGCACGTTAATCATGGCTGCTTCGTCTACTGCCGACTGGATTTCCTCATCGGAGTAGTGGGTGAGTAGCTTATCGTCGTGACGCCAGATACCGCCACCGGTCGCCCAGATCTTGAAGGCGTCCACGTCTTCGCGGGAGCGTCGCCGCATGGCTTTACGGATCTCCCATGGCCCGTCTACACGTTCGGCCCACGGATGCGACATTTCGTTGTATTCGAGGGGGAGTTTGTGTGAGTCGCCGTGTCCGCCGGTGCGGCAGAAGCCCAGGCCGGTGACCACCATGCGGGGGCCTTGCATGATCCCTGCGTTAATAGTGTTTCGGATCGCCACTCCGGAGCGGGAGATTTCACCGACCGTGGTGAGACCGCTTTCGAGGGCGTCATGCGCCTGCTGCACCGCAATCACGGTTTTTTGGGTGACATCATCCAGCACCCATTGGGTGTCGTCATCTGATTCGTTGCCGGTGAAGTGAAGGTGTGAGTCAATCAGACCTGGCATCACGGTTTTTCCGGCAGCGTCGATTACCTGATATTCGGTACCAAATTTGTGGGCTGGTCCAGCGTATTCGATTCGTGCGTCAGAGACCAGCACGGTTGAGTTTTCTACTGGTGTTCCGCCATTGCCATCAATGAGTTTCCCACCAGTGATAGCAAACTTTGTCATCATCTGCTCCTTTACAGAAATGAAAAGGGATAACCCCTGTGAGATATGCCTCACATATAATTCAGATTACTCCGTTCCTTAAAAAGCTCAAGATGGTAACTCAACCCGGTCAGGAAAAATGGATGCAGACCTATATCAAGCAGGAAAACCAGGGGCTTTTGTCCTAGTTCTGGTTGATAAAAAACCAGGAGTATTCCCCGGCGTCACGGGGGATACTCCTGGTTCAATTAGCTTTGAGTTACGGTTTTTCTACCGTCTTCTTAGCTTCAGGTGTCTTAGCTGCATTGTTTTTGCCGCCGCTAGATTTACTACCCTTATTTGTCTTATTGTTCTTGGTTTCTTCCGGCGCAGGTGCAGCCGGGTCAGTCTCAGGAGTCTCGTACGGGATCGCTTCTTCGGTGTGGGATTTCTCTGAAATCTCATTCTCCATACGTTCAGGCTTCTCAAATTTCTCTGCCTCAATTCCGTTCAGGGCCCGCACCATGTACTGTCGCCAGGTGATTGCCGGGATGGAACCGCCGGTAATCTCGCGGAAGTTACCAATCGGGGAGAGAGATTCTGAGCTGCCATCTGCGCCGACCTGATATAAACCAATCACCGTGGTCCATTGCGGAATGATACCAACGAACAGGGCGGACTTATTGTCGGAGGAAGTGCCGGTCTTACCAGCTATCTGGTATCCGCGAATCATAGCTCCACCAGCAGAACCGCTGCGTTTCACTACATCTTGCATGGCGTCCAAAGCGTGCTTAGCCAGATTAGCTTCCACTACTTGCTCACCGGCGGTCGGCTCCGTGTACACAATCTCTCCGTTGGGGCTGCGTACTTCACGGACCAGATGAACATCAACCTGCTTACCGTAGTTACCAATGGTGGCGAAGGCCTGCGCTAGGTTAATCAGGTGCGGGGAAGCAGAACCCAAAGAGTTAGACAGGTTGTCATCAAGGCCGAGGGTGTCACGGGGGATACCTAGCCGAATAGCCATTTCTTTAGTCTTATCTGGACCAATCTTGTCATTGACCCGTAAGAACGCAGTATTCATTGATAGCGCCAAGGCGCGACGCAAAGGCACCTTACCGTAGGAAACACCGCCGTAGTTAGAGGGGCGGTAACCACCGGGGAATGAAGCCGGTGAGGAACCATCCACAATAGTTCTGTTGTTGTACTCTCCACTCTCGTAGGCAGCCAGCAAGGTGAAAGGCTTGAACGTAGATCCGGCCTGCAAAATATCTTCAGTAACCGTATTGCGCTGTGACTTGTTGTAGTCAGCCCCAGCGTATTCCGCGATGATGGAACCGGTCTTATTGTCGACTGAAATCATCCCCACCCGCAGGTTCGGGGATCCCGCCGGCATCTCTTTAATGGTCTGCTCCATGGCTTCCATCCGCGGCTGGTTCAGCGTGGTAACGATGGTGTAACCGGAAGCTGCTAGGTCACTGGCATTCATGCCGGCCTTTTCTTTTAGCTCGGCCGTGACTTGGTCAAGGATGTATCCGGAGTTTCCGCTGCGCCGACTCAGCGGGCTCTTTTCTAAAAATTCAGGGAATTTAGCTTCATTCTTCTGCGCCTGAGTAATGTAACCATCCTCGGCCATCAAGTTGATAACGCGAGTCCAACGCTGCTCAGCTTTTTCCCGGTTCTTCGCGGGATCCCAAGCCGAGGGGGCCGGGATAATTCCAGAAAGCAGAGCGGATTCAGAGATTGTCAGGTCCTTCGCAGACTTACCGAAATAGGCTTGTGAGGCTGCCTCAATGCCGTAGGCGCGGCGACCGAAGTAAATGGTGTTCAGATAGTTGCCTAGGATTTCTTCCTTGGATTGCGACTGGTTAATCTTCAACGCCAAAATAACTTCCCGGTATTTTCCGGTGTAGCCGGCAGTTGACCCCTTGTAGTAGTTTTCCACATACTGCTGGGTCAGGGTTGAACCGCCCTGACGCGGGTTGCCACGAATGTTATTCCAGAACGCACGGGCAATACCTTTCAGGTCAATGCCACTGTTCTCATAGAAGCTGCGGTCTTCAGAGGCGACAACCGCTTTGCCCACATATTCGGGTAAAATCGCCGGATCAATGATGGTGCGGTCAATCTCAGAGAGGGAACCAATCTCGGTGGTCCCATCATCGTAGGTCACGGCGGTCCGCTGCAAACGCACGGCATCATCTACCGGGGGTACCTTAATCACCAGGTAGGAAATCATGAAGAAGATTGCACCCAAGATAATGCCGGCCAGAATAATCCAGGCCAGCCAGATTAGTGTGCGCTTCCACCAGGGCCGCTTCGGTTTTGGTTTTGCCTTTGCCACGGCTTCTCCCTCTAAGTTTTCGTTTTCTGCACCTGCGGGGTTTAGTGCCGAGGGGGAGCTCCCCTCAGTCCCCGGAATACTGGCCCAAGCGGCGTGCTGAACCAAGGTGGGTTCCACGGGTTCCACGTCGTCAATCAGTAGTGTTTCATCATCGAAGTCCGGGCTGATGGCCTCTTGCCACTCTTCCACGCCTTCAGGAAGAGGCACGGTAGCGGCTGTGGCTCCAGCAGCGAAAACTGCCATGCTTTCAGCTTCCGGTTCTGGGCTGGGAATGGTGGTCGCTACGCTTTCTGTTTCCGTCTGAACCTCTGTCATGTAGTTCAGTTCCGTTTTAGCTTCAGGTTCTTGGATTAGGAACTCATTGCTCTGGTTCACCGCGGCGCTTTCAGCGCTTTCTGTTTCCTCTGGCTGCGGGTGTAGTCGAGAGCGGCGGATCGGAGTCGGCACTTCTGGCACGTCTTCTTCCTCCGCCTCTATCGGGCGCAGAATTTCTACCTTCGAGTCCTCTACCGGGGCAGGCGGAGCAGCCGGTGTTTCCGGAGCTACCGGAGCACTTTCAGGGGAGCGGCTTGCTCGCCGGGAAGGGAACTGCCTGCGGGCCCGCTCGGTTGCGCTCAAAGGAGGCTCAGAAGACTGGGATTCACCTGAATCAGAACCGGTGGGAACCGGCGGAATCCGCGAGTCAGTGTACTCACTTTCTTCACTGAGGGGACGCCAAGGCAGGCGCGGCTGCGAATCGGCTTCGCCGTGATTCTCAGGGGACTTATCCAAGTCGTTTTCATCCCAGTTATTACTCACCAAACACCTCGTTGCGATATATGCAGTATTGCTCTGATTCTACCCCTTAATTTGGGGAACAATCTTTTCACTTATAAGAGACCGTCACGGTTTTCCTCCCACCATGACAAAAGTTCCGCTTTCGCTACCTCTGGTTCAACCGGGCCGCGCTCTAATCTACGATCCAGTAGGTAGGCACGGGCAGCGCCGACAGCGCGTCCTGGCTTCAGATTCAAGATTTGCATAATGTCGTCCCCGTCCAGTTCCGGACGGATCGCGGCCAGCTCTTCTTCCTCGGCCAGTTTCTTGATTCGCTCTTCCAAGCTGTTGTATGCATTAGCCAACCGGCGGGCTTTACGCTGATTACGGGTAGTCACATCCGCCCGGGTGAGGCGGTGGAGGCGCTCCAACTGATCTCCCGCGTCAGCAACGTAGCGGCGCACCGCTGAGTCTGTCCAAGCATCCTCGCCATAACCATAAAAACGCATGTGGGAGGCAACTAGGTGCGAGACAGCCTTGATGGTGACCTTATCGAACTTCAAGGCCTGCATACGTTTACGGGTGAGGCGGGCGCCCGCCAGTTCGTGATGGTGGAAGGAAACTTTTCCGTCCGCATCAAATTCGCGGGTAGAAGGTTTTCCTACGTCATGCATGAGGGCCGCGAAGCGCAGAATAAAATCGGGGGCGGGCACTGGCCCGTCCGGTCCAGTCTCCAAATCTATGGCCTGCTCAACTACGGTTAGGGTGTGTTCGTAAACGTCCTTGTGTCGGTTGTGCTCATCGGCGGTTTCACGCAAAGCAGACAGTTCCGGCAAAACCACGTCAGCCACGCCAGTGTCAACCATCAGTTCCAGTCCGGCCCGCGGGTGATCACTAATCATCAACCGTTTGAGTTCTGAGCAAATCCGCTCTGCCGACACGATTTCTAGGCGCTGAGCCATTTCCGTCATGGCAGCCACCACATCCGGCGCCACTGAGAAACCTAGTTGCGCGGCGAAACGGGCGGCGCGCATAATCCGCAAGGGATCATCGTCGAAGGACTGTTTAGCGGTGACAGGGGTGCGTAGGAGCTGAGCGGCGGCATCCTCCAAACCGCCGGTGGGATCCACCCAAATCATTTCGGGCAAGCGCACCGCCATGGCGTTGACCGTGAAGTCACGCCGGGTCAAATCCCCTTCCAAGGTGTCGCCGTAAGCGACGGTGGGTTTACGGCTGGAAGCATCATATTCTTCAGTCCGGTAGGTGGTTACTTCCACCACTAGGTCACCGCGGGCGGCTCCGATGGTGCCGAACTCTTTTCCAATATCCCACACCTTGCCCCACTGGCCGAGGAGGCGTTCAGTTTCTTCTGGGCGCGCATTCGTGGTCAGGTCAAAGTCGTGCGGGACCACGCCGAGGGCGGCATCACGAACCGGGCCACCAACTAGGGCTAGTTCGTATCCGGCGTCAGCGAAGATTTGACCAACCTCTAGGACAGCGGGGGGCAATACCCCTAAGGCTTGCTGCGCGTTGAGCAATAATTGGGCGACTGAAATATCAGAATTTGAAGAACTCATCCCTAATAGAGTGCCATACCGTGAGACAATTCGAATGAATCAACATTGAACCATTAGCATAGTAGTTATGTATATCGATCCGTCGCGCAGTGAGCGCCCTAGCTTTAAGTCGTCCTCCGGGCCGGCTGAGGGGCGCGAGACCTCTACGCCACGGAACTTCTCACAGCCCCCTAACTCACCTCCTTCAAGCACTCCTGAGAATACCGCTTTTACCCTGCGATCTCAAGGAAAATACGATTCTCAGGAGGTTCTTCCCAGCGGTTCAGATCAGGCGGGCAAGCCAGCTGCTGATCGCTCTGCTGAGAACCCTCAGAGTGAGGAAGAAGAAGGCCATCAGCATCATCCTCGGCAAGATAAATCCAGCAAAACTGGAATTGGTCACATTCCCACTCCGCAGATGGTTTCACGTCGTTTGTCACGTACCGGTACCATGATTGGGAGTGTCCAGTCTGAGCGGGCGCGTCCGCCAGTCTATGATGAGACTTCCGCTGGCGGCCTAGTGGTCGCCAAGATTGATGGACGGGTAAGTGTAGCGGTGATTGCCCGCCGTAATCGCACTGGCAACATTGAATGGTGTCTCCCGAAGGGGCACGTGGAACTGGGGGAAACCATCCAGCAGGCTGCGGTTCGTGAAGTTGGCGAAGAAACCGGCATTCACGGCCGCGTGATCACGCACCTAGCTTCGATTGACTACTGGTTTGCGGGCTCATCTCGACGAATTCATAAGGTCGTCCACCACTATCTGATGGAGGCTCTGTCTGGGGATATTACCGTGGAAAATGACCCTGACCATGAGGCGGAGGTGGCGGCTTGGGTGCCTTTAAGTGAGGTGGCGCAGCGCTTAGCTTATCCGAATGAGCGTCGAATTATTGCGATTGCTCAAGACCTGCTTGATTTGGAGGACTAGCTTGGCACGGGTGCAGCAGCGGTTTTCCTCACGTAAACAGACTTCTTCTTGGCTCTTGGCAGCATTATGCGCGGTGCTAGTGACCTTGCTTTTGAGTTTTTCTGGACTTGCTGTAGCCTCCCAAGCTTCCGCGCTTGAGTCTACTCCCACTCGCGTTGCAGACCGCGCCGGCATTGAGGTGCTTGAGTTTTCGCCGAGGGTGTGGACCGACAGCAGCAAATCTGATGTGACTCTACATTTGCTGGTGAAGAACAATTCTCCGCATTACCTGCGCACCCCAAAACTGACAGTTTCCCTCACTAGCTCTTCTTTGACTGCCGCTAAACAGCGGGCCGACTGGCTGGCGGCCACTGAACATAAACCAGTTACGGTGTTATCTTCAATCAGCCTCCCTAGCATGTTTGCCACTTCAGAAGCTAGAGTGAAAGTAACCCTGCCACGCAAACAGTTAGAACCTCTTCTGAGTAAACCGGGCATTTATGGCTTGAGCACTCAACTGTCAGTACGTTCTCTGTCCAATATTTCCTATTCGGCAAAAGCTTCCCGCACCAAAGTCACCCAGTATTTGCAATCTTTAGAGGCTGATGGTTCTAGTTCTAACCTGCCTCGGCCCGCAGAAATGGGAGTCAGCCGGCCCGGTTACAGTTTTGAGCCGACATTGCCTCTACCCCTAGAGATTACTGCAGATACCAGTACTGTTGGTGACTCCTACCAGTTGGATGCGAATACTTTGTTACCATCCTTAGCTGGAGCGAAAGACCCGCAGGTAGATTTAACAGTTTTAACTAGGCTGGAGTTTGAGGCAGCTGATTTGCAGGCGGATGTGCCCGCGCAGGCGGCTTCTGCGCGGGCTGAGTCCATCATCTCCGCTAGTTCTGCTGCAGGAATTAATCTGCTGCTTGACCCCGCCCTCTTGGAGTATTCTCGCCGGCTTCTTCCTGATCTCGCTAATGTCAGTACTGATGGTTTACCGACGGCAGATCAGATTAAGTCTTTCTCCACCGTTGCTACTGTTTCCCCTACAGCTGAGGAGGCGGCCCCCTCGGCGGTACCCACGCCCGTCACCGCAACAGAGACTACGGAAGGCTTACGCGCCCCCATTCCGGAAGAACCCTCAGCGCTGGCGCACACTAAACGGGAGCTCCTGGGTTTGGCCCATCAGGTCACCCTTTTACCTTCCGGATCAGTGGCCCTCTTACCGTGGAGTAGTCCCCATTTTGAAGGGCTCGCGACAATGGGTATCGAGGGAGAGTTAACTGCTGCCCGATCCTTGCAGAAACAAGCCGACTGGTTGCGGTTACTCAGCAGCGCCAGTGCCCAACCGACATCTATAATGCCGCTGGTGCCACTGTCTAGCAGCGACCCCCAGCTTCTAGATTTGCTTGCGAAATCTAGTACTGGCATTAACCTGCTTGCACCGGATTCACTGGTTCGAGATTCTGCTAACCTGAGCGCGGGACAGTTGAAACTTGCTGAAGCCAGTGGCCCGGTTCCAACTCTGATTATAAATTCGGAAGTCTCTAGGACATTACAAACAGCCAGCAAGACGGGTGGTCACGCCAGTTCGGATTTCAACAATTCTCAGCTCTTTTTAGCTGCTTTAGCTGATTCTGCTCGGGCTTCTCAATCATTAGCGGTCACTGTCCCGGCTTCCCCGGCAAGTATTATCCGCACGGGTGAAGAGCTCAAAGAACTGACTAAAACACAAGACTGGATTCGTCTGCAAACGCTTAACCAGAGTCTGCCAAAGCAGCCTGTCCCACCCATCACTTTGAGTGAAGGCTCTGCGTCTACCGCTACCGTGGAAGCGGTAGACGCAGATACATTACGGGTAGCGATTCACGCGATGCAACGGATTGAGAAGATCGCAGCCATCCTCGACGAACCCCATAACCTGTTAAACCCGGTGACTGACGCACTCTTACTGCAGCTCAACTGCAATGCGGAGGTGGAACCCGGCTTAGCCGCATGGGAACAGTCTTTGCAGCCTTGGTACACCCCTGTCCAGCTAACAGCACCAAAGTCGGTGCTGATGATTTATGGTGAAAGTACCCTGCCGGTTGCAGTACAAAACCAGCTACCTTGGCCTGTGACAGCTACTTTCAAAGCAGATTCTTCATCCCCGCGTTTACAGTCCCCGAAAACTACTGAGGCGCAGCTTCCTCCCAGTTCTGGAAGCACGGTGAATCTATCTTTGAACGGTGTTGGGTCTGGGGATATCCGAACCCAAATTTCTGTCTATTCTTCCGCAAATGAGCCGGTTGCCCAGACCGCCTCGATTATTGTTCGCGTCCGGGCCGACTGGGAAACTCGCGGACTCTTCGTACTTGGCGGAATCGCCCTAGCAGTTTTTATCTTTGGTCTGTGGCGCAGAATTCGGATGGGTCGTCCTGTCGCAAGTAAAGATTTCGCCAACGTGAAGCAGTTCCATGACCTGTAAATCATGCGTTATGTGCAAGCAAACAACTGTTTTCTAACTCACCGCTGGGCTGTTTCCCATACACTAGGGAAATAAGGCAAAATGGTATCTGGTAGCTGATTTATTGTGGAGGACAAGATGGCAAAGCAAACGAATCCGGAGGAGGACCCGAGTTCTGTATTCCGGGAGATTCGTGAAGCTTTAGCTGAGAAGGCTTCGCAGCAAGACGCCATGTTACAAGCTGAAGAAGATGCTGCAGAATCAGACTCACCGGTTCAGGCCAGTTCTGACCAGAAAAAAGCTAAGCAGCCCAAGAAGCCGAAGAAAACTTCTGCTGGACCGAAAACTCCACCTGCCCCGCCGGCCCCTCCAACTCTGCCGGAGCCAATCGCTAGTGAGAATAAATCCAGCACCCAGGAAAAGTTCCTTGAGCAGTCTGAAAAACTAAAGCACTCTTTACAGACCGGATACGCCCGCAGTCTTTCTTTTGCGCAGCACGCCGGCACCAAGGTTCACGATGCTATCGCCTACGATAGTGACTCTGAAGATGCTGATTTAACTCCAATTTCTCAGCTTCCTCCGCCAAAACCGGAACCAGAGCACAAGCCTCGTCCGAAGCTGGAAGGCTTCACTTTGATGCGAACTATTCTGCTGGGTTCCACGGCTCTGATCGTGCTGATTGTCGGCTCCATAGCTTACCATACCTTACTCCAGCCGATTGATTCCTACCGTGCAGCGGACTATGAAACCGCGCGTAATGCTGGCTTCTCTAAGCCAACGCCGGAAACTGCAGAAGTCCCCCAAACTGATTCACCCAAGGTCACCAAGATTGATGTGATTTCTTTGGGCGGTGGTGATGGCGACCATCCAGAAATGACTGGCCGGCTCCTTGACGGAGACCCGAACTCGCTTTGGCGTAGCCGCTACTTCGGCCGTAGTAGTTATGCCAATGACGGCGTCTACCTAGTGGTTCACTTGGAGAAGCCCGCGCGGGTAAGTACTGTGGATTTAACGTCACCAGCGCAGGGCGGCACCATCCACTTCCTCGACCCTGCTAGCGCAGACCCGAAAGCTGGAGGGGTGCTGGCTCGGGCCACTTTCACCGACAGTTTCCAGTTGAAACTGGATAAACCGATACTGACAGACCACTTCACCTTGCGTATCGCTGAACTCCCCAAGGATCGGGAGGGTCGCAACCGAGCATGGCTTGGCACGCTGACTGTCAAATAAAGCAGTTTGCTGCCGGTCACATTTGGGAATCTTTTTCGTATCCTCACCGTTATATGCTCATAGAGAGCTTCTCTAGCTGATTCTGAAAGGATCACAATGAATAACCTTAACTTGAATATCTCGCTTCCGGGCTTGACCACTCAGACGCAAAGCACCCCCACGGAATGTAAGTGGGATGAGATTGTGCGCGATGTGATTGTGGTCGGTTCGGGCCCAGCTGGATACACTGCCGCGATTTACCTGGCTCGCGCTGAGCTGAAACCGCTGGTGCTAGCTGGCGCCTTGGCTGCCGGTGGTGCACTGATGAACACCACCGAAGTGGAAAACTTTCCCGGTTTCCCTGACGGCATTAATGGCCCTGATTTGATGCAGAATTTCCAGCAGCAGGCTGAGCGTTTTGGCGCCGATATTCGTTACGAGGATGTTGTCTCCGTTGACCTGACCGGAAACGTGAAGATTGTCAAGACTGAAGACCAAGAGTTCCGTGCCCGCGCAGTAGTTTTGGCTACCGGCTCCGCATACCGCAAGCTGGGTCTGCCTGATGAGGATCGTCTCTCCGGCTACGGTGTTTCCTACTGTGCTACCTGTGATGGATTCTTCTTCAAGGATCAGGATATTGCGGTTGTGGGCGGCGGCGATTCCGCTTTGGAAGAAGCTATCTTCTTGTCTAAGTTTGCCCGCTCTGTGACAGTGATTCACCGTCGTGATCAGTTGCGCGCCTCCAAGATTATGGCTGACCGCGCTTTCGCGAATGAGAAGATTAAGTTCGCTTGGAACTCAGTGGTTTCTGAGATTCACGGCGTCCATTCCTTGGAGTCTCTGACGCTGACCAGCACGGTTACTGGCGAAAAAAGCAAGCTAGATGTAACAGGCTTCTTCGTGGCCATCGGTCATGATCCGCGCAATGAGCTGATTAAGGATCAGGTGGACCTCGACGAGAAGGGTTACATTAAGGTTGCTGACCCCAGTACGGAAACTAATCTGCCGGGCGTTTTCGCCTGTGGCGACGTAGTGGACCATACCTACCGTCAGGCGATCACTGCGGCGGCTTCCGGATGCCGCGCCGCTTTGGATACAGAGCGTTACCTGTCCAACCTGTAAGCACTCACTTAGATTAGTTTCAGAGGAGTTTTGAAGATGTCAGCACATGCACCCAAGGAGCTCACCGACCGGCAATTCCAGGCGAATGTTCGTTTAGATCGCGGTCTGATGCTGGTGGATTTTTGGGCTCCTTGGTGTGCTCCGTGCCGGCAGCTCTCACCCGTCCTGGATGAGATTGCTGAGGAAATGGGAGACGACCTCGTCATCTGGAAACTCAACGTGGATGAAAATCCTGTTTCCCCAGCAAAATACGGTATCCGCGCGATTCCAACTATGCTGATTTTCTTGGACGGGGAGCTAGTCGACACTATGCATTCTGCCCCGAAGTCTGAGATTCTGGAGACTTTGCGCAAGCACCTTCCTGCTAACTGACTTCAGCATTACCATTTTTACAGTCTCATGACGTAATATTAAGTGAGCACTGTCTCCTAGTCGTGGGGATTTCAGTGCTGAATCTATTGAAGTGCCGACGCTTTTGGGATTCACATCCAGTGTGCCTCTCAGCGCCCGCGCAGGAAGGACTGTAATGCCTTTGCATGGGGATATTTCTGGCGGTAGTCGCCTAGATACTTGGTGGGACACGTATTCTGTGCGCGCTGAGCATCTACGTGAATCTGAAGTCCGTTCCCTTTTCGCCGTAGTGGCGCGCCCAGAAGTGGTTTCTTTGGCGGGCGGAATGCCCAATATCAAGGATCTTCCGTTGGAGGCATTAGCTGAGTCCACCGCTCAGGTCATGCGCGAGCACGGCACCCAGGCCCTCCAGTATGGGGCAGGCCGAGGATGGGATCCCCTCCGGGAAAAGATCTGTGAAGTGATGGCACTGGAGCAGATCGATGGCGATTACGAGAATGTTGTGATTACGACGGGCTCTCAGCAGGCCGTTGATCTGCTTTCCCAGATTTTCATTAACCCTGGTGACGTTGTCTTAGTGGAGGCCCCCTCGTATTTGGGTTCTCTGGGCATTTTTGCTAATAATCTAGCCGACATCCGGCATGTTGCTATGGATCAGGATGGTCTGCTTCCGGATGCTTTGGAAGCTGCCATTAAGCAGGCTCGCTCTGAAGGAAAAGCCGTTAAGTTCGTTTACACGATTCCGAATTTCCATAATCCTGCCGGTGTTACGCAAACCATGGAGCGCCGTCGCGCCATCGTTGACCTCTGTGAGCGTGAACGGGTCTTGATTGTGGAGGATAACCCGTATGGTCTGTTGGGTTTTGATGGCCAGACCCGTCCCGCTCTGCAGTCTTTGAATCCTGACGGCGTAGTTTACTTGGGTTCGTTTTCGAAGATGTTTGCCCCCGGATACCGGGTGGGTTGGGCATTGGCTCCGCACGCGGTCCGCGATAAACTGGTCCTGGCTAATGAGTCTGCGGTTTTGTCGCCCTCGATGATGGCTCAGATGACTATTCACGCCTATCTGCGCGATTTTGACTGGTGGGGACAGGTGAAACAGTATCGCGGCATGTATAAAGCTCGCCGTGACGCCATGCTGGAGTCTTTAGAAGAGTACATGCCTAGCTGTAGTTGGACGGTCCCTCAGGGTGGTTTCTACACGTGGGTGACACTGCCCAAGGGTTTGGACGCGAAGGAGATGCTGCCGCGCGCTGTTGCCGGCCTTGTCGCCTATGTTTCTGGTACCGCTTTCTTTGCTGATGGTCAGGGACGTGATCATTTGCGTTTGTCTTACTGTTTCCCGCCGCCCGAAGAGATTCGTGAGGGTGTGCGGCGCCTAGCCCGGGTAGTTAACCGGGAAAAGGCCTTGATTGATATGTTCCATAGTTCCGATGACGAAGCTTAGGAGTTTTTGATGAGCCCTGAACCTGTTGTAACCGCAAAGGCTGAGTCCGAGGGTGTCACGGTCGCAATTATCGCCGGTGGCGTCACCTATGAGCGCGATATTTCGATTCGTAGCGCCCACTATGTGGCGAAAGCTCTGCGTAGTGTCGGCTTTAAGACCGTTACTTTGAACCCTGACCAAACCCTGATTGATGAGTTGCGAAAGTTCAAACCGGCTTTGGTTTGGCCGCTGATGCATGGCGGGATTGGCGAGGATGGCTCCTTGCAGGGTCTGCTAGAGATGCTGAAGATTCCCTTTGTTGGTTCCTCGGCGGATTCTGCCCGGATGGCTTCTTCGAAGCCGCTGGCAAAGTCGATTGTGCGTAATGCCGGTGTGGCCACACCCGATTCTGTGACGATGCCGCGCGCGCTATTCAGCCAGATTGGCGCGCATGGCCTAGTGGACCTGATGGCGCAGAGCATGCATTTCCCGCTGATTGTGAAACCGGTTGATGGCGGCTCATCCTTGGGTGTTTCCCGCGTAGACTCAATCAACGAGCTTCGCTCCGCGCTAGTTGAAGCCTTTGCGTACAGTGACAGTGCCTTGATCGAGAAGTACATAGTGGGCCGTGAAATCACCGTGTCTTTGGTTGACACAGGTGACGGTTTGAAAGCGCTTTCCCCCGTAGAGATTGACACTGACACAGGTACATACGATTTTGAAGCACGTTATTCAGCTGGCCGATCTGTCTTCTTCGCGCCGGCTCGGTTGACTGAAGCAGAGAATGTGGCCTGCGTGGAGGCGGCGGAAATTTGTGGCCGTAGCCTGCGCATGCGTGATATTGCACGGATTGATTTGCTACTAGATGCCGAGGGTACTCCGTGGTTTATTGATTCCAACGTCTCCCCCGGTATGACTGAAATGTCATTATTCCCGCAGGCAGCGAAACACGATAGCACGATGCCGGAGCTGTTGAAAGCTGTCGTGGAGGCAAAACTCAGCGAAGTTGAGTAAGTCAGTCTAGGTCATCTACTAACGCTAGTAGCGATTGTTTCACGTGAAACAATCGCGATTGCGACTGGTCAGTACTCCTCTTCATAGAGACCGAGGATGGAACTCTCAAAATCATCTGCCACCGGAGTGATTCGATAATCACATTCTTAATCGATATGCACCACTTTGGTTTCCCCTTGCGGGCCACACTCGCGGTAGTCTAGGAACATCATGTCGTGACCATCGCTGGGGCAGTCACAGATAGCTACCCCAATTGGGGAATAACCCCATTCCTATATCATGAATCGGCTACACAGTTTCCCGCAAAGCGATTCGCTTTTCTCCCGTCCAATTCCAAAGATCGTCGTAATAGTCACATGGCCTTCCGCGCAGGAGGTAGGTCTGTCTGTCCGCTGACAGGTACGAATTGGCACGCCACCATTTTGCTGTCTCATTAGCCTGATGTATGACTGTAGTAGTTTGTAGGCTAGTCCCTCTTCATGCTGAGGATTAGTTCATCAGTAGATACTCACTAATGACAGCCTTGGCGTAGTTACTTTCGTCCCAAAAGCCGCTGAGGTCTAAGTTTTCAAACATTAGGCCCACCCTTTGCGTAACCTCCCGCAAGTGTACCATCGCGGCTACTATGGGTTAGTTGTGGTGGGCTCTGCCGCCCGTAACTGCTTCCTTCTTTGAACTTGGGCGCCAACGCAGCTACATAGCTTTACCGATTAAGCTTGATTTCTGCAGATCTCACACCCGGAAGAAGGTCGTAACCAGTCTCGCGCATCTCACAAGCTATTCCAAACAATGAAGGTGGGCACGCTTTGAGCGTGCCCACCTTCAAGTTCAGAACCGATTATCTACTTGCGGTTCTTGATCCCTAGGTAAACGGAGATAGCAATCACTGCGCAGACTGTGCAGACAATCCAACGCATCCAGTCAATTCCGGGGGTGTCCAGCGGGTAGCTGAATAGGGACAGCACAAAGTTGCCCAGGGCTACACCGACCACGCCGAGAATAATAGTCCAGAGGGTGCCGATATTCTGGTCACCCTTCATAAAGAACCTTGCCAGCGCTCCAATCACGCCGCCAAAAATTACCATACCTACGATTTCCATAATGGATACCTTTCCTTCGTCTGATTCTGCAGCTTTCACTGTAGAATCCACATTGTTTCACGTGAAACAATTGCTGAAACTCAGTTCTGAGCCTCTAGTATTTGAATGAGCCGTTCCAAGTCAGCGTAGTCAGCTGCCTCGATGACGATCTTGCATTTCTTCTTGCCCATTTGCACATTGACCCTTGTATCCAAGGCATCCCCGAACTTAGTAGCAAAAGCTTCAATCTGTTCAGGTAGATGCTCCACTGAACGCGGCCGGGTGGCCTTCGCGTGCGGGGAGGCCAAAGGATTACCCTGTGCGGCAATTTTTTCAGTCGCACGGACAGAAAGCTGTTCCTTAATCACCCGCTCTGCCAGATGGATTTGGTCATCCGTGCGCGACAGTCCCAAGATTGCACGGGCATGTCCTGTGCTCAGAGTGCCCGCTGCCACCTTATTCTGAATCGACCCGGGCAGACGCAGCAGGCGTAGCATATTGGCAATCTGCGGGCGTGAACGGGCCACTTTCTTAGCAAGAACTTCTTGTGTGCAAGAGAAGTCATCCATAAGCTGCTGATAAGCTGCTGCCTCTTCGATAGGGTTGAGCTGTACGCGATGCAGGTTTTCCAGCAAGGCATCGCGAAGCACATCCTGATCTTCGGTTCGTCGGACAATAGCTGGAATGGCGCTGACGCCGGCCAGTCGAGCCGCGCGCAGACGCCGCTCACCCATGATGAGCTCATAGCGAGGGGGGCCAATCCGCTTCACATCGGCTACCGAGAGGAGTTTTTCGAGGTCGCCGTTCTCTCTGGCGGCCTCATCCATCTCTTTCACTAAGGAATCAGCATTGTGATAGGCAAAGAGCTCGCGCTTACGAGCCTGTGCCAAACGTGAGTCAAAGAGCTCTTGCTGTTCCGCCTCAGGCAACGGACGGACCACGATTGGCTGTAATACGCCGACTTCGGAGATTGAATCCACCAGTTCACTAAGCTCATGCTGAGAAAACTCGGTACGTGGTTGCGCTCGATTAGCAACAATCGCCCAGATGGGAATTTCACCAAAGGTGGCACCAGGAACCGGAGCTAGCTCAACTGCTTCAGCTTCTGTCTCAGTGTCTGGTAACCCTTGAGCAGACTGTGACGATGCGATCTCCCCACTTTCCTCTGAGTCGGGCAAAATACCGTACAACACGGGCCCGTATTGTCCTTTCTCACCCGCTTTTTCGGCAATTGTTTCACGTGAAACAATTGTCTCCGCTGCCGCCTGGTTATCGGACTTAACAGGCTCATCATGGGCCTGTGGACGCGGAGTCTTTGTGCCGGCCTTAGCCGGCTTGGGAGCAGTAGCCTTCTTCTTGGTTCTCCGCTTCTGAGACTTGGCGGGAGCTGAAAGTAGCGATCGGGCAGCGTCCTTGGTTTGGGAAAGCTGGGCAGCATTCTTTGTGACACTATCAGTGATTTCGTCCTGACCGCTCAATATTTCACGTGAAACATTGCCGGAGAAGAATACATCTAGGGGAGAGCCAGCACTGGTGGGAACTTCCTCGCGTTGAGATTCAGGAATTAGAGCTGACAGGCCTCTACCCAATCCTCCTCGTTTTTTCTGACTCATTACCCTTCACCACCTGCGAATCGTTGCGCTAATTCCAATGCTACTCTACGATACGCAAGCGCACCGGTAGAACGCGGATCATAAGTAATCACAGATTGGGAGTAGCTGGGCGCTTCAGCCAAACGCACCGAGCGAGGAATCGGCGTCCGTAACAGTTGATTCGGGAAATGCTCCCCAACCTCGGCCATTACCTCAGAAGAGAGTTTCGTGCGCGAATCGAACATGGTGATCATAATTGCGGCGACCTGCAACTGCTGGTTCAAACCAGCCTGAATCCGTGAGATTGCCCGAAGCAGAGAAGACAGGCCTTCCAGAGCATAGTATTCCGCCTGGATGGGAATCACTACATTCGGACCCGCCACAAAAGCATTCAAAGTCAGTAAACCCAGCGAAGGAGGGCAGTCAATGACGATGTAATCGACCCAATCATTATCTGCAATGAACCGTGTTATTGCCCGCTGTAACAGATATTCTCGATTATTAACGTCAACCAGTTCAACCTCAGCGCCGGAGAGATCCAAAGTTGCCGGGCAAACCCATAGGTGCTCAATATCAGGGCACTGCTGGAGAACAGTCGCCAGGTGGGCACCCTCTAATAGCACCTCATACATCGACGGAGTGCCCTCACGGTGAACCGCACCCAAAGCAGTAGAAGCATTACCCTGCGGATCAATATCCAACAGGACAACATTCAAACCGGCCGAAGCTAAAGCAGCCGCCACATTCACCGCAGAGGTCGTCTTACCGACGCCACCTTTTTGATTAGCGAAAGTCAACACCACCGGCTGAGGGGGACGCGGATAGATAACCTGATCCAGCTCATGCAGCTCCTGGGCATTACGCACCAGAGCAGACGCTAAAGGAGTTTCCTCCGACATTCCATTCACCTCAGTCGTATCGGGGTGCCCAAAGCACCCACCTCAGCCCCATGAGGGGCCCAAGAATTCCAGTCTAACTGACCGGTCAGCAGATTGTGACCGCTACGCTTTACGCGCAGTCACCACCATGGTTGACTCAGAATCCGGCAAGGAGACCTCATTGACCTCAACCTCAACCAGATGCAGCCGCTTCAATACGTACTTGGACTTCTCCAGTTCCGCATCCACATTAGCTCCCTTAAGGGCGACGAGGGTGCCCCCTCGACGAATCAACGGAGCAGTGAAACGAGCCAACTTATCCATTGCTGCCACCGCCCGGGCGGTCACCGCATCGAAAGCCTCCCGCTGATGCAACTCCTCAGCCCGCCGATGATGAATCACCACGTTATCCAAACCCAGCTCTTCACTGACCTCAGATAGCCAACTCACCCGACGTTCCATCGGTTCAATCAAATGAATCTCAAGATCAGGACACAAACAAGCCACCACAATACCAGGGAAACCTGCACCCGAACCCACATCAGCCACCGTCCCAGTGGACGGCAAGAAAGGTACCACCGCAGCGGAATTCACCAAGTGGCGACTCCACAAACGTGGCAACTCCCGCGGACCAATCAGGCCCCGCAACTCACCCTCGTCGGCAAGCATGCCGGCGAAATGTTCGATCTGCCCAAAATGCAGATCGAACAACTCCGCCATCGCCTCAGTGGGCTGCTCAACCTCACTCAAGATTTACTCTTCAGCAGCTTCAGAAAAATCCTCAGCAGCCAAGGTTTCCTCAGCCTGCTCAGCAACGTCCTCTAGACGCTCCGGGTGGATCACCACATAACGGTTCGGCTCCCGACCTTCAGAGTCAGAGACCAGACCGGCAGCAGCAGCCACATCATGGCACACCTTACGCTCGAAGGGGTTCATCGGGCTGAGCTTCACCGGCTCACCGGTGGCCTGCACGCGAGTCACACCTTCCTCGGCAATCGCAGCCAAACGCAGACGCTGAGACTTACGGTGACCCGCAATATCTAGCATCAAACGGGAGCGGTTACCGGTTTTAGCGTGCACGGCCAGACGGGTAAGCTCCTGCAAAGCATCCAGAACTTCACCGTCACGACCCACGAGGCGACGCAATTCGCGGTCTTCTTCCTCATCAATGATCTCAACCGTGGCGCGATCACGCTCCACGTCAATCTCAAACTCTCCACCTAGGCCCACAATATCTAGCAGCTCTTCCAAGTAGTCAGCTGCAATATCGCCTTCGTCTTCAAGCTGCTGAATCAGCTCAGCATCTTCCTTAGCCATATTTTTCCTTTCCCTAAGCACCGAAGTGCTTACCTATCTAAGTCTAGTTTGACATGTCTCCGGGACGTTTACCCTGTTCCCGGATGCGACGCTGACGCTCCTGCTGCTTTGCCTTACGCAGCTGCGCCTTACGGGCACGCTGCGCAGCGCGGCGCTCAGCTCGGCGACGCTCAATCTCTTCAGCCGTCAGACCATCCTCGTCCTGATCCGCGTCCTGATCCGCGTCATGCTCAGAATTCGCCTGCTGACCACCCTTGCTCTGTGCAGCTTTGCGCTGGGCGCGGGTCTTACGAGTCGGCTGAATGCGGATCGATTCGGCTTCTTCAGCGGCTTCATCCTCGACCTTACGCTTTTCTTCCAAACCCAACTTGATACGCTTTTCCCGCAGCAAACGGTCACGCTCCAAACGGACCTCTTTCGCAGCCTCAGGATCAGTCATTACCGCGGCATTTTCTTTAGCCTCATACTCTTCCATCAGCTGCCCACGGTACTTGTCGTACTTGGCCTGCTGCTTGGCGTGCCACTTACGGTAGGCCTCAGAGCCGGGGGTGGGCATGGCGTTAATCGCCCAAACCTGCTGTCCCACGGTAAAAATATTGGAGGTCAACATGTAAATCAACAAACCAACCTGGAAGAAGAAGCCGGTGACCACAATCATCAGCGGCATCATGTACATCATGGTCTTTTGCATCTGCGCCTGCGGGCCTTCCAAAGCGGAAGCCGGCATATTCTTCATGGTGAGCTGACGCATCATCCAGAACTGGGTGCCACCCATGATGATAATCATGACCACGATGATGATCTGAGAATGCAGGTCCTGCGCGGTAGTGAAGGTCTCCACCATGTAGGCGCCGAACAACTGGGTTCGGTTAATGTCGACCGACTGTGCCTTATCCAAACCACCAATATTCGGGAAGGGGTAGTCACCGGTTTCCAAACCGGCAGTCGCAGCCAAGACGCGGAAGAGCGCACCAATCAACGGAATCTGCACCAACAGCGGCAGACAGGAAGCGAAAGGTGAAGTTCCATGCTTCTTGTACAAAGCCATGGTTTCAGCCTGCATATTCTGGCGTGAAACCGTGTCATTCTTGCCCTTATACCGGGCCTGGATCTTCTTCATTTCCGGCTGCAGCATCTGCATGGCACGCTGGGACCGGATCTGCTTAGTGAACAGCGGGAAAATGGATGCACGAACCACAATGGTCAGCAAAATAATCGTCAGAATCCAGCCAATGCCGGGTCCCGAAGGAACGCCGATGAACTCTAGGCCACGGTGAATAATCACCATTACCCAAGCGATCACCCACTTGAAGGGCCAAAGCAGCTTGTCATACCAGCTGTACTGAGTAATTGCCGAAGTGCTTGGCGTGTACTCCAAGTTCACTAACAAATCCAACATACGGGCTCCATTCGAGCGATTATTTTTTCACAGTCTGACATCAAGATTACGCGAGTATTGCGGGCTATGCACCACTGTGTTTCATTTGCTGATCATGCAAAGCCACTAACTCCTCATAGGTGGGAGCAGGGTCAGCTTTCCAACGACCTTGCGGCGGTACGTAATCAAGGCCGCCACTTGAGTAGGGATTGCAGCGAAGAATCCGCCATGTCCCCAACAAGATACCTTTGATTGCACCATGCGTGGTGATTGCTTCCACCGCGTAGGCTGAGCAGGTGGGATGGTATTTACAACGTCGAGGAAGACCCGGAGAAATGAAGCGCTGATAAAAACGAATCGGTGCTAGTGCCCAGGTGCGCGGCTGAAGTAGCTTATGCATTGACTACCTCGCCTTCTCTTTTTGCGGCCATTTCCTGGGCCCGGGCAATTGCCTTCGGCAGAGACTTTTCCAGATCTCCAGCTAAAGTCTCATAGCTGGCTTCACGGGCAGCGGCCTTAGCCTGTACTACGATTCGAGTACCACCTGGAATATTTGGTAACTGTTCACCTATGCTGGCACGTAACCGGCGCTTCACTAGGTTACGCCCAGTGGCTTTCGCAATCTGCTTTTTAGGTACGACGAAGCCGACAAGTACACTCTCTGCGAGGGACTTGTCGGCTTGTGCGTGCACAATAATACGTGGCGTCACTGCGCGCGATCCGCGACGAAAAGTCGTCTTGAAATCGTCCGCGCGAACCATTCGGTTCTTACGCGACAGCACGTCAGGCTGAAAGCTCTGCGCGACCCTTACGGCGACGGGCGGCCAAAATGGCGCGACCAGCGCGGGTGCTCATGCGCTTGCGGAAGCCGTGCGTTTTGGCGCGGCGTCGGTTATTCGGCTGAAAAGTCCGCTTCACGGTCTACTCCTCTGAATACGCAGACAAGAGTCCCTTGACTGCTGGCAACAAATAGTACCTGCATAAACACAGGCGACTACCAACAATAGAACCTAAATCTTTAACCGTCAAACTGGGCTTTTCCCCGTGTCCCCACCCGATTTTTTACACAACTGTGGAAAAGCAGTTAAATCACATGAATGTGATTTCTAATGTGAAGAATTTGGCAGTAACTCCCCAAAATGCTGTAATTTCAAGCCTAATTTACCCACAGGGTGTCAATAACTCTGTGGATAACGTCGATTGATTATCCACATCGGCTGTGTAAAACTATGTTGACACCTACACTAGAGAGAGTTTGTCACCGTGACAACGGGGTATCGTTAGTGAGTGACATCACCAGATGATTCATAAAATTAGTAGTAAAGGGTAGAGATGGCTGAGTATTCTCTCCAAGATGCTTGGAATCGCGCGTTGCGAGAAGTAGAGATCGAGAACGATTTCGTCCGCGCTGTGATTAAAGCTACCCGTCCTCTCGCTAATATTTCCGGCACTATTTTGCTGGCTACCCCACACGAAATTGCGAAAAAAGCGATTGAAAATCAGCTCAATCAGGAACTGACCGCTGCCTTAGCCAAATATTTGGCACATGACGTACGCCTAGCAGTCAGTGTGGAACAGCCTCCAGCCGACGAGGAAGATAGGTCGCCTGCCCCAGTTACTAATCTTCATGAGCTACGCAACGACCAAGAAAAATCCGCACCACCCTCGTCCTCGGCGGAAAATACGGACGTCTTTACCGCAGCCGACTACCCCTTCACCGCTGAAGACCAGTACGTTAACAAGGCGGAACAGGAATCCCAAATCCCCAGCGGCCCACGCCTAGTCGTTTCCAACCCGGAAATTGATCCCACAATTCTGGTGGAAGCCCACCTAAACCCACAATACACTTTTGATAGCTTCGTGACCGGCGCTTCTAACCGTTTCACCTCCGCGGCAGCCCGTGCCGTAGCTGAAACTCCGGCCCGCGCATACAACCCGCTGTTTATCTACGGCGGTTCAGGTCTGGGCAAGACCCACCTTATGCACGCCATCGGTCACTACGCGCTTTCGCTCTACCCAGAATTAAAGGTTAAATACGTATCCAGTGAAGCCTTCACTAATGACTTTATTAACTCCATTCGGGAAGACCGCGCGGAACAATTCCAGCGCCGCTACCGTGAAATCGACATCTTGTTGATCGACGATATTCAGTTCATTCAAGATAAAGAGCAGACCATGGAAGAATTCTTCCATACCTTTAATGCTCTCCACACTGCTAATAAACAAGTCGTCATCACCTCAGATGTGCCGCCAAAAAAATTGCAAGGTTTTGAAGACCGTATGCGTTCGCGCTTCGAAATGGGTTTGCTCACTGACGTACAACCACCTGACCTAGAAACCCGTATCGCAATTTTGCAGAAGAAAGCGCGCCTAGACAAAACTGAAGCGCCGCCCGAAGTTTTGGAATACATTGCTTCGCGGATTTCCACGAATATTCGTGAACTCGAAGGCGCACTGATTCGTGTCACCGCCAGCGCCAACCTGTCGAATCAAGAAATTGATTTGCATATGACAGAGATGGTTCTCAAAGACATCATCACAGACCCTGATGATGAAGAAATCACGCCGTCTTTAATCATGCTGGAAACCGCCGACTATTTTGGAACCACTGTGGAAGCGCTATGTAGCGCGGACCGCTCCCGAATGCTGGTGGATGCTAGACAGATTGCCATGTACCTTTGTCGTGAACTAACCGATTTGTCTTTGCCAGCGATTGGTAAGGAGTTCGGGGGCCGTGACCATACCACTGTCATGCACGCCAATAAAAAAATCCGCAATTCCATGACCCAAAAACGTCAGGTCTTTAACCAGGTTTCAGAACTAACTAACCGAATCAAACAAAAGGCCCGCCGCCGCTACTAAAATACGGTTAATTCACAGGCGTTGTGAATTAACCAAAAATTCTGGTAATTCACTGTGTATAACTTTGCCTGCTCTGTTGATATTTACTGGGCTGCGGTGCACTGATTTTTCAAAGTGCTAGTACGTCCCCAATTGGTTCACAAAACTATCCACTGCTAAAAACCGATGATGACAACAGAAAAAGGCGTTTTCCACAGAATTCACAGAGCCTATGATGATGTTTTAATTAATTTGAAAAAATCAAAATGTGAATAACAATTAGATTCAAGGTGACAAAAACAAATCACCTGACGCAGTACGCTTCTATCGCGTAAAGTAGTGGCAGTACTAATGAGAAAGGGATGACCGTGGAATTTACCGTTCAACGTGACGTAATTGCTGAGGCAGTTAGCTGGGCTGCACGAGTGGTGCCGCCGCGACCATCAATTCCGATTCTCTCCGGGGTTCACCTCCAAGCCAGCGAAGAGACTTTAACGATCTCCGCTTTTGACTATGAGAACTCCACTAAGTCTGAAGTTCCCGCAGAAGTGAATCAGCCCGGAGATATTTTGGTTTCTGGTCGTCTTCTTTCAGAAATCGTGAAAGTGCTTCCTCATCAGAATGTCACCATGAAGCTGGAAGACTCCAAAGTTTTGTTGACCTGTGGAGCTACCCGCTTCACTTTGGCTACGATGCCGGTCGATGAATACCCGAAGTTGCCGCAGTTCCCGGTGCTTTCTGGTCATATTGACGCAGATAAACTAGCTACCGCAGTGAACCAGGTTTCCATCGCCGCATCCCGTGATGAAACACTGCCGCTGTTGACCGCAATTCAGGTCGATATTGATGGCCCGAAGATGACTTTGATGGCTACTGACCGCTACCGCCTAGCGATGCGGGAAATTTTGTGGCATCCCCAGGACATGAAAATGAAAGCTAATGCTCTGGTACGGGCAAAGGTACTTTCCGATGTTGCTAAGACTATGACCAGCACTGGTGAAGTTTCGCTTGCGCTTTCGGATGCGACCGTGCCGGGGGCAGCCCGGATTATTGGTTTTACCGCTGGAGATCGCAGCACCACTTCTAACCAGATGGATGGAGACTATCCGCCAGTTCGTCGTCTTTTCCCCGAATCCACTCCGATTTACGCGGTAGTTAATCGCCAAGAGCTCCTGGAAGCAACCCGTCGTATGAAGTTGGCAGCAGAGCGGAACACTCCGGTTCGTTTGCAGTTCTCTGATGGTACTTTGTCCTTGCAGGCCAGCCAGGGTGATGATGTGCAAGGCGCCGATGCGCTACCGGCAACCATTGTGGGTGAAAATATTCAGACCGCTTTTAACCCGACCTATCTCACTGAAGGCCTGTCAGTGCTGACCACTGAATACGTCCGCATGTCTTTCACTCATCCTTCCAAGCCCGCAGTTTTGACCGGTCAGGAAACGGTTGACGGGGAAGAAGATTTGGATTTCCGTTACCTGCTGATGCCGATCCGCTACGGTGCATAAAGGATAGATTCTTTTGTACGTCACGCATGTGGCGCTTGATGATTTTCGATCCTACCGTCACGTCGTTGTTGAGTTAGCGCCTGGAGTTACGGTTTTTACCGGACCTAATGGTCAGGGGAAAACGAATTTTGTGGAGGCGATTGCCTACCTGTCCACGCTTTCTTCTCACCGAGTCGGTGCCGATACTGCACTGGTTCGCGCGACCGCGAATCCGCCGCATCCGGGCGGGGCAGTGATTCGGGCGAAATTGGTGCGCGGCGGGCGGGAAAGAATCCTAGAGATCGAAATCATTTCCGGCAAAGCGAACCGAGCTCGCGTCAATCGCGCGGCGGTGGCTCCTAAGGAGCTGCCCGGTCAGGTTCGAACCGTCACTTTTTCCCCAGAAGATCTGTCCCTCGTGAGGTCTGAGCCGGGGGTGCGCCGTCGTTTCTTGGATGAGGGTTTAACCCAGCTAAATCCCAGTTATGGGGCGCTCAAATCTGAACACGATAAGATTGTGCGCCAGCGCGGAGCCTTATTGAAGCAGCTCAAATACGGCGCGGATGAGTACGCACAATCCACCCTCGAAGTGTGGAATCAAAAGCTGGCGGAAGTGGCCGCGCAGGTAATTATTGCCCGCGCTAACCTGGTGGAGCAGTTACGTGGGCCCGCCCAGGCTGCGCACGAGCATGTGTCCGAGGGGGCCCGGCAACTAGAACTGCAGTATGTGGCAGCGATTGACTCCATCATTCCTCCACCGACCGACAGCGAAGAGAGTCGTGAAGAACTCACAAACCGGCTCCTGCAGGCGATGGAACTCAAACGTAAAGATGAGATTTCCCGCGGCGTCAACCTAGTTGGTGCCCATCGCGATGACCTGGAGATCGGTCTTGATCATTTGCCGGTGCGCGGGTATGCTTCCCACGGTGAATCCTGGTCGGTGGCGTTGGCTTTGCGCCTAGGCATGTTCGCGGTTTTGGGCGGTCAGGACGAGGATGCGTCCCAACGTCCCATTTTGATTCTCGATGATGTTTTTGCCGAACTGGATGCTGGTCGGCGGGAGGCGTTGGGTCGGCTGGTTTCCGGTGCAGAGCAGGTCTTGATTACTGCCGCAGTCCCAGAGGATCTCCCTGAGTCATTGCACGCCACGCAGCTTCGCGTCCGGCGAGATGATGAGGAAGGCACCCAGATTGGGGAAGGCGTAGAATTGGGTTCCAAAGCTGAAGCTGAGGGGGTGAATGAAGATGGAACCGAATCTGGAAGCTGACGAGGTTTTGCCGGCCCGGATGCTGGATCAAGCTAGGGAGGTTGCCCTGCGGAATAAACAATTCCCTGTCCCTTTGAAAGCGCTTCTGGCTACCAAAAAATCGGGGCGCAGAAAGGTTCAGCGTGATGCTGGTTTAACCAGCTACGGGCCTGGTTTTCCCGTAACTCCAACAGGCTTTGGACCATCACCTTATGATCCTGCCCGAGCCTCACAAGTTATGAATTCAGTGCTTGGACCTTTCGTTCGAGAATTGGCTTTAGCAAAGTTGAGAACACAATGGGATGACATTGTGGGTAGCGATATTGCAGCGCATTGTCAGGTGGAGAAAGTCGATAAAGAAACTGTTGTTGTGCGGGCTAGTTCCACTGCCTGGGCCACGCAACTACGTAAGCTCAGCTACCTGATGTTGCAAAAAATTCAGGGGAAGATAGGTTCTCAGGTGATTGATGACATCAAAATCCTCGGCCCCATCGTCCCATCGTGGAAAATGGGCGCTCTCTCGGTTCCGGGGCGCGGACCTAGGGACACCTACGGATAAAGGGGTAGCTAAGCTCATAGCGCCATTTTTAGTGCTCTTAGACGCTTTTAGGGTAGAATGAACTAGGAATTTGAAGTCTTAGCCTAAGAGTTTGCCAACATGTTTGGCTGGTCGGCTGAGGCCGAGCAATGAAGGAGAACCGTCCGTGACGGAAAATAACGTGGAAGAGCACGGTTATGATGCCGCTGATATTACAGTCCTCGAAGGATTGGAAGCGGTTCGTAAGCGGCCCGGTATGTATATTGGTTCAACTGGTGAGCGAGGCCTCCATCACCTAGTTTACGAAGTTGTCGACAACGCTGTAGATGAGGCACTGGCCGGGTACTGCGATCATATTGAAGTTGTCTTGCAAAAAGATGGCGGCGTCAGGGTTTCTGATAACGGCCGTGGCATCCCAGTTGATTTGCACCCCACCGAAGGAAAGCCAACGGTTGAGGTTGTCATGACGATTTTGCATGCCGGCGGTAAGTTCGGCGGCGGCGGTTACGCGGTTTCTGGCGGTCTGCACGGCGTGGGTATTTCCGTGGTGAACGCCCTCTCGAAGCGCGTGGATACTGTGGTGAAACGTCAAGGTCATGTGTGGCGTCAATCCTTCGCTGATGGCGGCAAGCCGGTGGGCGTCCTCGAAAAGGGTGAAGAAACCACCGAAACTGGTACCACTCAGACTTTCTATCCTGATGATGAAATCTTTGAGACCGTAGATTTTAACTTTGAGACTTTGCGTTCTCGTTTCCAGCAGATGGCTTTCTTGAATAAGGGGCTGCGCATCAGCTTGACCGATGAGCGGGAGAACCACTCTTGGGAGGGCGATGAGATTGTTGGCGCCGAGGAAGAGTCCGAGTCGGCTCCCGCGCACCGGGAAGTAACTTTCCTTTACGAGGATGGCCTGCGTGATTACGTCAAGTATTTGAACTCGGCGAAGAAGGTTGAAACCCTGCATGACATTATCGATT
Source organism: Boudabousia marimammalium (assembly GCF_001936115.1). Taxonomy (GTDB): domain Bacteria; phylum Actinomycetota; class Actinomycetes; order Actinomycetales; family Actinomycetaceae; genus Boudabousia; species Boudabousia marimammalium. Next base: position 213,752 of record NZ_MPDM01000001.1, on the reverse strand, counting down.
TCGAAGCTGAAGACGCCGGTGAGCGGGCCATCAGCGTGGAAGTCGCCATGCAGTGGACTTCCGCCTACTCAGAGTCGGTTCACACTTACGCGAACACCATTAACACCATTGAGGGTGGCACCCATGAGGAAGGTTTCCGTACCGCGCTCACCACTTTGGTCAACAAGTACGGCCGGGAACGCAATATTTTGAAAGATAAGGATCCAAACCTGACTGGTGATGATATCCGTGAAGGTTTGACCGCGGTCATTTCGGTGAAGCTCTCTGAGCCGCAGTTCGAAGGCCAGACGAAGACTAAGCTGGGTAACACTGAGGCCCGTACTTTCGTGCATCAGCAAATGTACGCACAGCTGGGTGACTGGTTCGATTCTCATCCGGCGGACGCGAAAGCGATTATCGGTAAAGCCCAGCAGGCTGCGGCAGCCCGCATGGCGGCCCGGAAGGCTCGCGAAGCTACCCGGCGCAAGACCGCTTTGGAATCGGCTTCAATGCCGGGCAAGTTGAAGGATTGTAACTCGAATAATCCTGAAGAGTGCGAGATTTTCATTGTCGAGGGTGATTCCGCCGGCGGTTCCGCCGTGGGCGGTCGTGACCCGAAGCATCAGGCGATTTTGCCGATCCGCGGCAAGATTTTGAACGTGGAGAAAGCCCGCCTTGATCGCGCGCTCTCCTCTGACACGATTCAGTCTCTGATTACTGCTTTCGGTACCGGCATTGGTGAAGAGTTCGACATTAATAAGCTGCGCTACCACAAGATCGTAATCATGGCGGATGCTGATGTGGATGGTCAGCACATTAATACTTTGCTGCTGACCCTGCTGTTTCGTTACATGCGCCCCCTCGTCGAAAGAGGCCACGTGTATTTGGCGCAGCCGCCCCTGTACCGTCTCAAGTGGACGAACGCCCCGCATGAGTTCGTGTTCTCCGACAAGGAGCGTGACCTGCGACTGGAAGCCGGCTTGGCGGCCGGGCATCGTCTTCAGAAGGAAGGCGGCGGCGTGCAGCGCTACAAGGGTCTAGGTGAAATGGACTCCCATGAGCTGTGGGAAACCACGATGGATCCGGCGGTGCGCGTGCTCAAGCGTGTGGAGTTGGGCGAGGCCGCTGCGGCTGACGAAATGTTCTCTGTTTTGATGGGTGAAGATGTGGAGGCTCGTCGTAGCTTCATTCAGCGTAACGCCCAGGACGTCCGCTTCTTGGACATTTAACGGGTAAGGGATTTAAGGAAAAACAATGAGCGATAAGATTGACGACTTGAACCCGCAGGACCCTGAGTCCACCGTTGAGGTAGAAGAGGTTGAAGAAGAACTAGAAGCCTATAATCATGGCCGCATTGACGTGGTTCCTTTGGAATCCGAAATGCAAAAATCCTATCTGGATTATGCCATGTCGGTGATTGTGGGCCGTGCGTTACCTGAGGTGCGTGACGGGTTGAAGCCGGTGCACCGCCGTGTCCTTTACGCCATGTACGATGGCGGCTACCGACCCACTGCTTCTTTCGCTAAGTGTGCGCGTGTGGTCGGCGACGTGATGGGTCATTACCATCCGCACGGTGACGGCGCGATCTATGATGCTTTGGCTCGCCTCGTGCAGCCATGGTCGATGCGCTACCCGCTGGTGGCCGGGCAGGGTAACTTCGGTTCCCCGGGTAACCTGGGTCCCGCGGCTCCGCGTTACACCGAATGTAAGATGGCTCCGTTGGCTATGGAGATGGTTCGCGATATTGACGAAAAGACCGTCGATTTCGTTGATAACTACGATGGTCACACGCAAGAACCCGCCGTCTTGCCGGCCCGTTTCCCGAACCTGCTGGTGAATGGTTCTGAGGGTATTGCCGTGGGTATGGCTACCCGCATTCCGCCGCATAACCTGCGGGAAGTGGCCGAGGGTGTGCAGTGGTTCCTGGAGCATCCGGAAGCCTCCAAAACTGAGCTGCTGGAAGCTCTGCTGACTTTGATTAAGGGACCGGATTTCCCCACCGGCGCCACTATTTTGGGCCGCCGCGGCATTGAGCAGGCGTACCGTACTGGTCGCGGCTCCATTGTGCAGCGGGCGGTGGTGAATGTTGAAGAAATCAATCATCGGCAATGCCTGGTGGTCACTGAGCTGCCTTACCAGGTTAACCCCGATAACTTGGCTGCGAAGATTGCGCAGCTGGTGAAGGACGGTCAGATTCAGGGCATCGCCGATATTCGGGATGAGTCTTCGGATCGTTCCGGTCAGCGTCTGGTGATTGTGCTCAAGCGTGACGCGGTCGCGAAGGTAGTTTTGAACAACCTTTACAAGCGCACCCAGCTGCAGGATTCTTTCCCCGCGAATATGCTGGCCTTGGTTGATGGTGTGCCGCGTACTTTGAGCTTGGATGGTTTTGTCCGTCACTGGGTGGAGCATCAGTTAGATGTGATTTCTCGGCGGACACAGTTCCGTCTGACGAAGGCGGAGGAGCGCCTACACATTCTGATTGGCTACTTGCGCGCCCTCGATAATCTGGATGAAGTCATTGCGTTGATTCGTCGTTCCCAAACCACTGAGGATGCCCGTCAAGGCTTGATGAGCCTGCTGGACATTGATGAGGTTCAGGCGGAAGCGATTTTGGCCATGCAGCTGCGTCGTTTGGCAGCTTTGGAACGCCAGAAGATTGTGGATGAGTATGAGGATCTGGAGGCTCGCGTCGCCGACTACAAGGATATTTTGGCGAAGCCGCAGCGTCAGCGGGAGATTGTTTCCACTGAGCTGGCCACCATTGTCAACAAGTACGGGGATGAGCGTCGCACCACGATTTTGCCTTTCGATGGTGAAATGAATGAGGAAGACCTGATTCCGGAAGAGGATGTGGTCATCACTATTACCCGTGGTGGCTATGTGAAGCGGACCCGTACCGATAACTATCGGGCGCAAAAGCGTGGCGGTAAGGGTGTGCGGGGCGCTTCTTTGCGTGATGATGACGTGGTGGAGCATTTCTTCTCCACGACGACGCACCACTGGCTGCTGTTCTTCACGAACTTGGGCCGCGTGTACCGCGTGAAGGCCTATGAGTTGCCGGAGGGTGGTCGTGACGCGAAGGGTCAGCATGTGGCTAACGTGTTGGCTTTCCAGCCGGAGGAAACTATCGCTCAGGTGATGGCTTTGAAGTCTTATGATCAGGCAGATTACCTGGTGTTGGCGACGAAGTCCGGTTTGGTGAAGAAGACCCGTTTGGCTGACTATGATTCCCCGCGTTCAGCCGGCTTGATTGCCGTGAACTTGCGTGAGGATGAGCACGGTAATCCCGACGAGTTGGTTTCCGCTGTTTTAGCGGATTCTGATTCCCAGTTGTTGTTGGTTTCGCGGGGCGGTCAGTCTTTGCGTTTCGAAGCTAATGATGATGCTTTGCGTCCGATGGGTCGTTCCACCTCTGGTGTGCGTGGCATGAAGTTCAAGGATGATGACAGTTTGCTGGCCATGGTGGTGGCCCGTGATGACGCTGACTTGTTCACTGTCACTGAGGGCGGTTTCGCGAAGCGTACTGAGCTTTCCCAGTACCGTACGCAGGGTCGTGGCGGTTTTGGTATTAAGGTAGCTAAGATTGTTGAAGATCGTGGTGATCTGGTTGGCGCCTTGGTGGTGGACGAGGATGATGAGGTGCTGTCCATTATGGCTGGCGGCAAGATTGTCCGGGCTGCGGTCACGGATGTGAGCCGTACTGGTCGTTCCACTCAGGGTGTTACTTTCGTTCGCCTAGATAATGACGATAAAGTTATAGCTGTGACTAGAAACGTGGAGCGTGACTTGGAGTCTACTTCGGATGAGCAGTCCGAGGGGGAGGCCGAGGGGGCTGCCGCTGTTGAATCGGTCGCAGGTGAAGCTGAAGTAGTCTCTTCAGTTGATGAGTCCGGCAGTGATGCCGCTGAGAAGGAGTAGTTCGCATGTCAGAGCCAACTAAATCGGCTCCCCGCCGGTACCGGATGACTGTGGATCATGTTGATCCTATGTCGGTGCTACGTTTGTCGTTCCTGCTGTCAGTGGCTTTCGGTATTGCCACGATTGTGGCGGTTGCACTGATGTGGGGCGTTTTGAATGGTATGCATGTTTTCTCCGGTATTGAAAACATTATCGGCCAGGTGGATGCCTCCGGAAAGATGGCTGCGGTAGCGGAATATTTGCAGTTCTCTAAGGTCGTGTCGATGGCTGCGATTATTTCAGTTATCAACGTGATTTTGATGACGGTGATTTCCACGATTTGTGCTTTGCTCTACAATGTTTTGGTGAAATTGGTGGGTGGCATTTCGGTTCATCTGATTGATGAATGATCGTTGGCAGGGTGGTTGCTGTAGCTCGTAATAGTGGACTGCATCACCACCCGCCCTTTCGTTTTGCCGCGCTTTGTTTCGTAGGTTAAACTATCGGAGTGCTTAACACGCAGCTTGCTTGCATGTTTGCGATTGTAAAGCGGGCCTATAGCTCAGTCGGTTAGAGCGCTTCCCTGATAAGGAAGAGGTCGCTGGTTCGAGTCCAGCTAGGCCCACAGCAGCAATGATGAGGAGGAAATCTGATGAAAAAGTTTTTCGTTAGTTTGTTCCTGTCCTTGTTTGCCACTGTGCTTGCGTTGGTGACTATTAACGTGGTTCGTGATCTTGGCTTACGCCGGGAAATCTGGCACGATGTCACTAGCTCAGCTAACTAAATAGGGGCCTTGGCGCAATTGGTAGCGCACCTGCTTTGCAAGCAGGGGGTTACGGGTTCGAGTCCCGTAGGCTCCACGGATTAAATCCCGTTATCGTTGAGATAGCGGGATTTTTCGTTTAAAAGTCAGCCATGAACCTTGGTGAACCAGAGTAGGATTACCACTGAGTTAGAGGGTTTAGGAGCGGTTTCTTAACACTCACAGGACGGAAGATGTTTGGCTGGCACTACAGGCAACTAGTAGCCCGTGTAGTGGCTTAATCGTTGATCGTGGTGCGCGACTGTGATCGTTATTGACAATTGTGCACGTTGCAAGGTGCACAATTGTCAATAAGGTGCACAATTGATGCTCGGGATAGTCGGGATAGTCGGTGAAGATTAAGCGGCGATGCGCTCTAAGTAGTCTTGCATTTCGCTTTCGGTGACTAGTTCAGTCAGGTGTGTTTCGGAGACTCGGTTTGGCTTAATGAATAGTCTGCCGTAATGACGTTTCAGGTCTGTGGTTTTGATTTCAGGTTGTTTCACGATTTCATCGCGGAAAACACCTAGCTCAGCTAGGGCCAGCATCCGCCAAGTCAGTGGTGGTACTGGGTTAGTCCAAGCAGCTAGGAGGTTAATCAGTTTCTCTTTTCCGACTCTACGGAGTACTTCAGCGATATAGAATTCCAGCCAGCAATCTTTAGAAACGCCGGCCACCGCGAAGTAGTCACCTGCATACTCGGGGGCTAAAGCGGCACCGTAACGGTCCGCAGTGTAGGTTTCAGTCCATTTCAGCAGATTCTGCAGGTAGGGTACGGACTGGGTGACGGTAGTAGCAATCTCATACCAGACCTTTTGATGATTCGCGCTCAAGTTTCCAATCTCGCGAGCAATAGCGAAACGTAGTGCTCCTAAATCACCGTTAGGGCGGGGAGAGTCCAGTAGATCAGAATGAACCATGATGACGGACTCGCCGCTGCCCTGCACAGAGTTCGAAAGCCCAGTCAAACCAGAAACCACTACAACTGTAGGAACTGTCTTCAAGCCGGCCTTCTTAGATAAATCCTGCACAATTTCCAGCACAGCGGGGAACTGATTGTGGTTGACCGTGGGTCCGCGAGACTTCGACTTCGCGGAATCCAACAGACGCAAAAAGCCTAAACCGAAAGGAAAAATCAGCACCAGCGAAATAAATCTATGGAACTCTGCGATAGTTGCACCATCGAAGACTTCCTCTAACTCAGGGACGAAAGCGAGTAAACCGGCAAACATTACCGCAAAGAAAACGGTAATGAACGTGACTATCAGGGACATAGTGAAGACAAGGCCATGCCAGCGATACCTTAGTAGTCTCCGAGCTTTCCTGTCCAAGGGGATAGTAAGGGTAGCTGATCTCATTATGTACCTTTCGTGCGGGCGCCCTCGTCTCACGTCAGGCTGAGGCGTATCAATGTGACACTGTCTTACCCTGATTCTAAAGCGTCTGCGCAGACAAATGTGTACCTTAGCAACAATTGTGTGCCTTGCAACGTGCACAATTGTTGCTAAGGTGCACGATGCTGTCGGCTGGCTGGGTGCGCTGGACCGGCGGGCGAGCTGGAGGGGGTGCGCTGAACCGTCGGCGCGCAGGAGGGGTATGCTGAACCGCTGGTGCGCAGGAGGGGCCGCGCTGAAGGTACTAGCTTGCGGAGCTTGACCCGTAATAGTTGCCCAGCACTTCAGCCTTCAGCTCCTCATAGGTGCCATCCTCAATGGACTGACGGATACGGTCCACCAGATGCACAGTGAAGTACTCATTGTGGATGGTCGCCAGGGTCTTCCCCAGCATCTCTTTCGCCTTAAACAAATGATGCAGGTAGGCGCGGGAGTAATGCTGGCAGGTGTAGCAGCCGCAGGTCTCATCCAAGGGCCGGAAATCACGCTTAAACTCTGCGCGGGTCAGGTTTTTCCGTCCGGTCGGCAAATACACCGCGGAAGTGCGGGCCACGCGGGAGGGGGAAACGCAGTCGAAGGTGTCCGCGCCCGCCTCAATGGCGCGGAAGAAATCATCAGGCTCACTAATGCCCAGCAGGTGACGAGGGCGATCTTCCGGCAGCTCTTCGCACACCCAGGCGCAAATCTTCCCCAGATTCTCTTTTTCCAAGGCGCCGCCCAAACCAAAGCCGTCGAAACGCCAGCCGTCCACTTCCATGGCCGCTAGGTCTCGGGCAGCCTTGCGCCGCAAATCCTCATACTGGGCTCCCTGGACTACCCCGAACAGCAGTTGCCGGGGTTTACCGGCCCGCTGTGCGGTCAGCTGACCGTGCGCCCGCAGGCAACGCTCCGCCCACAGGCGGGTCCGCTCTAGGGACTCCACCTGATACTCATAAGAGTTCAACAAAGTAGTGAGCTCATCGAAAGCGAAAATAATATCCGCCCCCAGCTCATGCTGGATCCGCATCGAAATTTCCGAGGTAAACCGGTGCATGGAACCATCCAGATGTGATTTGAACCAAACCCCGTCGTCATCGACTTGGGCGCGGCGAATCTTATCCTCTGCGACGTCCGTGTCCGCATTCGCCGTGCCCGCGAACTGTTGGCTCAGTACCTTTTTAAAGCCTGAACCCAGTGAGAGCACCTGGAAGCCACCCGAATCCGTGTAGGTTGGTCCCGGCCAGTTCATGAACTTACCCAGGCCGCCGGCCTCATCGACAATATCGGAGCCGGGCTGTAAGTACAGGTGGTAGGCGTTCGCCAGTACCGCCTGCGCGCCTAGCTCCGCTACCGTTTCCGGCAGCACTGTCTTCACGGTCGCTTTAGTGCCGACCGGAATGAAAGCGGGAGTTTGAATCTCACCGTGCGGCGTGTGGATCGTCCCGGTCCGGCCTAGGCCGTAACCGGACTCCAGTCGGGTACCTACGGTGAAGCAGGTTTCCTCCTGCGCATTCCCCGTCTGGGCTGGTGTCAAGGTCAAAGAATCATCAGTCATACTGTCCATTATGCCGCTTTCGCGCTAGTTCATTCAGGTAAAGGATAAGAGTTTGCTTGCCGAGGGGGTTAGTGGTCGCCACCCCCTCGTCCTCAAGAAAGCCGCAGGTTCGGGTCGGACTTGCCTACCCAGCCGGGCTCATGGCGCTTGAACCAGCCAATCACCAGGTAGGTGACGGGCAGCAAGATAACCTCGACAGCCACCTTGTAAACGTAGCCGGTGATTAGGTAGTTGAGGAAATCGGCGCCCGTGATGATGCCGTAGAAGGCGACGGTGCAAAAGATCAACGTGTCAGCGAACTCGCCCACCAGGGTGGAGCCAATCAGGCGGATCCACATATTGTTCTCACCGAAGCGCGCCCGCAGCTTGTCGAGGACGAGGGCGTTAAGTAGCTGACCGAACAGGTATCCCAACAGGGAGGCCAAAACAATCCGCGGCACGAAACCGAGGACAGCCTCATAGGCGGACTGGTTTTCGTAGCCTTCAGCGGGTGGGGCGATCTGGACGAGGAAGAACACGAGGGCGGCAATCACCGACATGGCGAAACCCAGGTAGATGGCACGCTTCGCGCGCTTGAGCCCGTAGATTTCGGTGAGGACGTCACCCAGAATATAGGTGAGGGGGAAGAGGATGGCGCCGCCATCAAAGATCAGGTGGCCGACGCCGACGTTAATATCAATCAGCTTGGTTGCGGTGATATTAGAAAGCAGGAGGAATCCAACGAAACCTACGACCACAATGTCGAAGTAGCGGGGGACGCGGTTACCAAGTTCGGCGGCGGTTCCTTGCGTGCGCACGGTCGCGGCGGGGATGGCGTGGCTGGAAGAATTTTCAGACATGGGTGTCCTTTCGCGGGTAGGGGCTGTTAGGTGATGCCCCTGCCACCGGCACCACAATCTGTGTGCGTAATACGCACTAAATATTCGCTTGTTTGGGGAACCTAGGGAACTAGGCTCTCACCAAGCATCTAGCCTACTACGCTGTGCGCAGGCCTGTGAATTGAACGAGTTTAGGATTCGCCACAATTCGGCGATAAATCAACCATATTAAGGTTATCCACAGGTGTGGACACAAAAACGGAGTTATCCACAGGCTTGTGCACAGTTGTGGATGAATTACATGCGTGTAACTTACCCACCTAAGTAGTTTTCCTTAGATCAAACGGCAGGGAGTAACCTTCGGTTCACTCCAGACCGGCCGGGTGCGCTCCAAGAAAGGTGAATACTCGATAAAGAACGAAGCATAACCAATCAGGAAGGTAATCCAACAAAATATATTAACGAAAGATTCAAGAGATATAATCCGGCTCCTAAAACCAATGTCAAAACGACTTGAAGAGTGGTTAAAACTGCCGGCTGATCAAAAACCGAGGTGCGAATTTCAGAATAGGGTAAACCGCTACTCACAGCTTTCCGGCGTTTAGCGACAGCGCGCAACCTCGGGGTCAAAAGCAAAACCACAACAGCGTAAACGACGCCCGCGAGGAGACCACCAAAATGTCCCTGCCAAGAAATTCCTGGTTGCACGAAACCCCACGCAAAGTTGATCACAACCAAAGTGACCATCGCCCGGATATCTTGCTGCAACTGTCGTTGCAGCACAATTAAGGCGCCAAAAAGGCCAAAAATTGCTCCCGAAGCCCCAGCGGTCAAAGCCAACTGAGTGCCCGGCAAAGTCTCCCAAAACAAAACGAAAGTGGAACCACCCAAAATGCTGAACAGATACAGAGCTAAGAATCGCATCTTGCCGACAGCGATCTCTAAAGGCGGACCAACCAGATACAAGACCCACATATTCAACAACAGGTGAGCCGGACCGAAATGAATGAAAGCAGAGGCACAAAGCGCCAAGGCTGTGAATAACTCAAAAAACTGACAAAAGCCAGCTGCTGATCCACCACATCGGTGACCACGCTAATGACGCCGAAGAACACGCAAATCGCGATTAAAACAGCAACTACTGGGGTGGGCATCCAAGATTTTGCTTTTGGATGCCCACGCCCAGCAGTTGAAAAGCTGTTATTAAATGACGGAACAGAATCGTCAGAGTTTGAAGAACCAAAGAACTTCATCAGCAGATACTGACTAGTCGGTAACCGTAATGTTGTTGATGACGACGTCTTCAAGGGGCTTATCGCGGCCGTCAACGCGAACCTTCGCAATCTCATCAACGACGCGGCGGGAAGCCTCATCCTCGACCTTGCCAAAAATGGTGTGACGACGGTTCAGGTGCGGGGTTGGAGCCACCGTAATGAAGAACTGGGAGCCGTTCGTGGCCGGGCCGGCATTAGCCATAGCCAACAGGTAGGGTTCAGAGAAAGTGAGCTCCGGATGGAACTCATCACCGAAACGATAGCCCGGGCCGCCCATGCCGGTGCCGGTCGGGTCGCCGCCTTGAATCATGAAACCGTCAATGATGCGGTGGAAGATAACTCCGTCGTAAAGCGGAGCGGTGCTCTTCTCTCCCGTCATGGGGTGGGTCCATTCGCGCTCACCCTTTGCCAACTCGGTAAAGTTTTTCACTGTCACCGGAGCATGATTAGGGTAAAGTTCAATAACAATATCGCCGTGATTAGTATGTAGTGTTGCTTTCATATCCTCATACTGGCATAACTTGCCGGGTTTTTCTTCTTCGGAAGCGAAAAGTTCTGCACAGTGGCCCAATTCACGGCACAATAGTAAAGGTAAACCTGTCTAACTTGGCGGGTAAGACAAAGGAGTTCACTATGTTGTTCTGTTCATCTCGCCGCAAGGCTGTCCGTGAGGCAACCACTACGGTCGCTGATCAAGCCGCCAAGACCACGAAAGCCGCCAAAGATGCTGTGGCTTCGATTGACTTGGTTGAACTAGGCGAACGCGCTCAGGAACTGGCAGAAAAAACCATGGACTGGGCCGCCCCCAAGGCGCAGCAGGCATGGAGCGAAACCGTTAAGGTAGCTGCCCCCAAGATTGAGGCCGCTTCCGAGGCAGTTCGTCCGCATGTCGATGCCGCCCACGAAAAGCTGGTTGACGACTACCTGCCGCGCGTACAGCGCGCCATGCGCGATGCCGCTGATGCCGCACAGGTGGAAGGCTCCCTCAAGGAGAAAGCCGGCGCTGTTGCTGAAGCTACCTCCACTGCGCTAACCAAGCCGGTGAAGAAGGGCCACCCTGTCCTCAAGGGCTTTGGCTTCTCACTGCTGGCAGTAGTAGTGGGCGCCGCCGGATATGTGCTGTGGCGTCGTAGTCAGCCGATTGAAGATCCCTGGGCTGAAGAGTACTGGGCCGACCTGGAAGCTAAAACCACTAAGGTTGACTTCGCTACCGAAGCCGCCGAAGCTGAAGAAGCAGTCGAAGAAGCAGTTGCCAATATGGAACTGAAGGATCCGAAAGAATCCGAGTAACCACTTGGATTCCTGCGCACAAGTGAAGGTTAGCTTCACATAGATAATCTGTGAAATCTAAAATCCCCGATTCGTTAACCAATCAGGTAGCGAATCGGGGATTTTAAGAAGCTAAACAGCGGCTCAGCGCCAGCGCATCACCATCAGGAAGCCGGCAAAAATAAAGCCCAAACCGATTCCCATATTCCAGTGGCCGATTCCCGGAATCGGGTACTGAGCGGACCACATGTAGTAGATAGCTAGCCAAATCAAACCAATGATAGCCAGGGTGCAGAACACCGGCGCCCACCACGACGGCGAAGGCTTAATGCCCTCAGTCCAGTCGGGTTTGATTTCAGTTTTCTTCTCCGCGATTTGAGATACGGACTTACCGTTCTTCTTGCGCTTACGCGACTCGGGCATGATGCCTCCTTCAATGAATGTCACCGGATTCGGTTTCGCATGCGGAAGATAGCCCGAACGTGACACACTAATGTTGTATCGATACTAAAGCAGTTTAGCAAGATTGAGAGGGGGGACGCCATGGAAAGCGCCAGAAAGCGACAAAAGTTTCGTCCCGTGCAGCTAATCACCATGCTGGTCATGGTGGTAGCGGGCGTGCTTTTGAGTGTTTCCGCTCTCAATCCGGGCTCAGAGCCGAGGACGAGGGCGGGTGACCTTCAAGCCTCAGTGCTGGATCAAGTGCAGTCGGTGAAGAAAGCTGAAAAGCATAACGCTAAACTCCGCAAAGAAGTAGACTCCCTGATTCAAAACCAAGAAAATTCAAAAACTCAAGTGACTGTGAATGAGACCTTGCTCAGCGCCTCCAAGCCGGTGCGCGGTCCCGGTGTGGTTGTGCAGCTCACTGACGCGCCCGTGGCCGAGGATGCCTCCAACCCGGACATTTATGTGGTGCACCAGCAGGACGTGGAAGCAGTAATGAACGCGCTGTGGAGTGGCAGAGCGGAAGCCATGACTGTTCAAGGAGCCAGAGTGACCTTAAACAGTAAGATTCGTTGCGTCGGCAACGTCATCTACGTGGATGGTGAAGTTTTCTCACCCCCCTACGAGATTGCCGCAATCGGTGATCCGAAATCCCTGCAGGAAGCATTAAAGCAGGATGACACTTTGGAAATCTACCAACAGTATGTGAAGCGTTACGGTTTAGGCTATCTGGAGGAAGTCAGTGATACACTGAATTTCCCGGCTGGTACTAAACAGCCCACCTACATGGTTGCTAGCACACTGGAGAATTCATGACGGACTTGGAGAATAATCCTCCGGAACCGACTCTTCGGATTCCTTCGCGCGTTCGCGCCAGAAAGGTTGAAACCGAAGGAAATGAAATCCGGGAACAGTTTAGGAGCGAGCTACTAGGTTCATCTCAAACCGATGCCACACCCACTTTTCACCCACACAGCATTCCCGTTGCGGGTGCCTCATACTTGGCGCCGCAGACGCCCTCGGCCCCGCGCGAACCAATGCCCACCCCCGCGGCCAGTGGCCCTGCGCCAGGTAGCGCGGTGGAAGCCGGCGTCACGCAGTCAGCTATCTCCCCCGTCCCCGCGACGGTAAGCACGGCAACAGAGCCTGATCCTGGCCCCTTCCCGGGCAGCCTCCAACCAATCTTTGAAGACGAAGTCGGAGCATTTGAAACAGTGGCAGCTACCACCAGCAAACAGCCGCGTACCGCGAAGCAATGGTTTCGTTGGGGCTTCTTCAACCTAATTGGCGCAATCGGAGAAATCTTCATTCTGGCGGCCTATGTGGTCGGCATGTTCCTGGTTTGGCAGGTCTACTGGACAACCTTCGAGGTGGAAGGTGTTCGTCAAGAACAAGTATCCACGTGGCATGAACAGCTTCCAGAAGCCCCGCAAACAGTCTCCAACGACCTGCGTTATGATGCTCCACCCCCGATTGGACCGGTCAACCATGGTGACGTTTTCGCCACCATGTACGTGCCGAGATGGAATATGTTAGCCATCCCGATTGCCCAGGGAGAAGACCAGTACATCCTCGATCAGGCTTTTGCCGGTCATTATGTGAACAGTATTAAAACCGCGATGCCTGGGGAGCTCGGAAACTTCTCTGTGGCCGCGCACCGACGCTCCTACGGTAACTCCTTCAGGGAGATCGACACCTTACAACCCGGCGACCCGATTGTCGTGGAAACCAAGGACGCATATTTGATCTTCCACGTGTACCAGCATCAACTGGTGCTACCTGAACAAGTCGAAGTGATTCATCCGGTTCCTGGACAACCGATGGGTACAGAACCAACCGAACGCCTGATGACACTAACTACCTGTGCTACTGCGACCGGTGGCCAGTTCGGTAACTCTCACCGCTATATTCAGCATCTGAAACTTGATCACTGGGTGCCGCGCTCTAGCGGCATTCCAGTTGAACTAACCCAGTCAGGAGGCAACTAATGTACGCCTGGTTCTACCGTCACGTCCTCTTTGGACCGAACTGGCTCAGAATCATTGAGAGCCTGTTCTTGCTGTACCTGCTGACCATCGTGTTGTTCCTATGGGTTTATCCATGGGCATTCACCACCTTCGGATTGAACGATAACAATATCGGTTAAGGCTAAACTAAGCATCAAACTAGGAGACGCCCTCGGCACCAATCACAGGTACCGAGGGCGTTCTCCTTCGGCTTCTTAGCTCCTCCCCAAGCTACGGAAAGGAACCGATGCTTAAACTCAGTTCTCCGGGCTGGAGCTACCCTCCGAAGGTGGCTTCGGGGCCACCGGCGGGGCTACCGCATACTTCACGTTCACGGCGGAATGAATCTCCACGGAACCAATCGGGCTGACCGTCAGGACCGTGTCAGGGGCTTTAGAATTGGTTTCCATCGCGGTAGTGGACACGGACAGGCCCAAGCCTTCCAGAACCTGAGTTACCTCGGTAACTGATTTGCCAGCCAAGTTCGAAGGAATCTTCACATAACCGGAGGCAACTTTGAGCTTCACGGTTCCACCTGCAGCCAGCTCAGAGCCAGCAGCCGGTTCAGTGGATATGACGTGTCCCTTCTCCATATTCGGGTCATCCATGGTTTCCAGGGTGACAATATATCCGGCATCCTTCAGTTGTTGCTGCGCCTGGTCAAGATTCTGGCCAGCCAGCTCCGGTAGCGGCTTAGCTTCCGGGCCTTTAGATAAAGTGACATAAACGGTAGCGTCCGGGCTCACTGGGGTTCCAGCAGCCGGATCAGTGGAGACCACAGAATCAGCTGGGACATCATCGGAGAAGACCCGCTCATCCTGTAGGCGCATCACTAGGCCGGCCTTTTCTAGGGCCTCGCGGGCCTGATTCTGGGTCATATTAGTGACATCCGGGACTGTTGTGCTCTGTTCCGCAGTGGGTTCCACCGTTGCGGGAGCGGAGCCACCTGACTGAGACCACCACAGTAGTGCAGCGGAACCAAGCACAATCACTGCAACAATAATCGCAATAATCCATGCCCAACGGTTCCCACTTTTTTGCTTCTCTGACTCATTTACCATCGGTAAAGCACCGGTGGAGTGACCTAGCTGCGCGGGCACGCCTCCCGTAATCGGGGAGGTTGCCTGCGGCGGCAAAGGTGGCATTGAAGTCGTCTGCTGGATTGGATCAATCCGGCGGGTGGAAAGGAAAGCAGAATCCGGGACTGTGGCGACTTCGCCGCCCGCAGCGGCACGCATCAAATCAGCGCGCATATCAGATGCTGAAGCGTAACGGTCTTCTTTCCGCTTCGCTAAAGCTCGTAAAACCACCTGATCTAGAGCGTACGGCACGTCCGGAGTGACTGCGGAGGGACGACGTGGAGGCTCAGACACATGCTGGTAGGCTACTGCGACTGCAGAATCACCCTTGAAGGGAGGCTGCCCGGTTAAAAGCTCAAAGAGGACACAACCTGTGGAGTACAGGTCGGAGCGGGCATCAACCAGCTCCCCTTGCGCCTGCTCCGGAGACAGATACTGGGCGGTACCTACCACCGCGTCAGTTTGCGTCATGGTGGCCTGAGAGTCCTCCAAGACGCGGGCAATACCGAAGTCCATCACCTTAATCTTGTTGGTTTTGGTGACCATAATATTGCCGGGCTTAATATCGCGGTGGACTAAGCCCTCGTGGTGGGAATACTCCAAAGCGGAAAGCACGCCCGCGACAATTTCAACGGCTTCATCAATGGGCAGAGGGGTGCCTTCTTGAAGGAGATCACGCACAGTGTGGCCTTCCACGTACTCCATCACAATGTAGGGAACATTGACTTTGCTGCCATCTGGGGCAACCAGAAGCTCTTCCCCAGTGTCATAAACTGCGACAATCGCGGGATGGTTCAAAGAAGCAGCTGCGTGAGCTTCCCGGCGGAACCGTTCTTGGAATACCGAATCGCGGGCCAGATCGGTGCGGAGCATCTTGACTGCGACAATACGAGACAGCCTCGTATCGTAGCCTAGGCGAACTTCCGCCATGCCCCCTCGGCCAATCAGGCCTCGTAACTCGTAGCGTCCCGCTAGACGCTGAGCGCGTGATTCAACCATAAGGTTCCCTCCATCTCCTGAATGTATGAGCCGGAGTAGCTCAAAGTGTGCAAACCAAACTGCATCAGTACTGCGATTATTATGAGGACCAGAACAATCACAGCTAGTAGCCATAGTGGGCTATTTTGTGTGAGATTACCATTTTTTAGGGTAAAACTGGTCGTAACGTGGTCAGATTTGCGCTCCTTAGCGGGCGCATCCGCAAAATTGTGGGCCCCTGCGGAATCCTCTGGAAGATCAGTGTTTTCTTCACTGACAAGGCTATCCCAGGACTGCTCGAAGTGATGCCATTCGCTGCTTTGGACTGGATCCAAGACCGTACTCTGGGCTGGGGCGGGTTTCGTAGCAACGGTTTTTCGTACCACTCGTCTGGCGGCGGGCTCAGCCGATTTAGCTCCCGACGCTGACTGCTGCGACGCTGCCTGCACTGTTTCGGAGGCAGGACGAGGGGGCTGCGCCGAGGACGCATTCGCCGCCGGGGGCGTAACCTTCGGGGTGGCCAGTTGCTCCGCATCGGGCGGGCCTAACGGTACCGGTTGCAAAGACACTTCAAGCTGCTGAGCCACATAGGCGACCTGCCGGGCGAAAGCGATGGCATCCTTCGGACGGTTCGCAGGGTTCTTCTGCAGCAAAGACATCACCAGGGTGCGCATCAGCGCCGGAATAGTCTCCGGTAGTGGCGGAACCTTCTGATTCACATGTGCGATAGCAATATCAACCTGGGTTTCACCAGTGAAAGGACGGTGCCCAACCAGTGCCTCATAGGCGATAATGCCGACACTGTAGAGGTCTCCCAGCGGGGTAGCGACCTCACCCTTGGCTTGTTCGGGCGGCAAATACTGGGCGGTCCCCATCACCATGCCGACCTCAGTCAAATCAGCTTGCTGGGCGGCCCGCGAAATCCCAAAATCAGTCAGCTTCAAATGCCCGGCTGTGTCAATCAGGAAATTACCGGGTTTAATATCGCGGTGGACTACGCCCGCCGCATGCACGGCAGTCAGAGCTAAAGCCACCTGGTAAAGCAAAGGAAGAAGCTGCTCCACCGTCAGGGTGTGACCGTTCGCCACATAGTCAACCAGCGGGTAGCCTTCAACTAGTTCCATGACTAGCCATCCCACCTGATTATCTTCACCGTGGTCAAGGACTGCAGCCAGATTCGGATGTTTCATCCGCTGCGCATTCTGCGCTTCAATCGCCAGCCGCTGCAAGAAATGCTTATCACCAGCCAGATCATCACGGAGTACCTTAATGGCAACCTCACGGTCACGGAGCCGGTCATGTGCTTTCCACACTTCCCCCATGCCGCCGACCGCAATATGGTCAGTCAGTTCATAGCGGCCGCCGTAGACCGCGCCTTTATGAATCATCTCAGCCCCGCTTTCAAAACCTCAGCGGCAATCGGGGCAGCGACCTGTCCACCATGGAAGGCTTTCCCGTCCTCAGATTCAACAATCACAGCGACCGCGTATCGGGGATCGCCGGCAGGCGCGAAACCAGTGAACCAGGCGTGCGCACCCCCTCGGCCAGTCTCAGCGGTGCCGGTCTTGCCGGCCACCTGAATGCCTTTGATCGCGGCCCGCTTACCGGTGCCGCTATTGACTACTTCAACCATCATGTTGGTGAGCTGCTGCGCGACCTGCGGGCTGATTGCCTGCTTCCACACGCGCGGAGCGGTCTTCGCCCGCACCACCAAGTCACGGTCAGCGGTGGATTCAATCAGGTACGGGTACATCATCTTGCCCTGGTTGGCGACCGCCGCGGAAATCAAAGCGACCTGCATCGGAGTGACTTGCACCTCGAACTGGCCGATGCCGCTTTGCGCTAACTGCGGGGCTGATTTCGTATCGGGGAAGATCGAGGGGGTGACAGCCAACGGCGTCGCCAGATCCTCACCGAAACCAAAGTCAGCGGCCTGCTTCTGCATGGCTGCCTGACCTAAATCCATGGACATTTGCGCAAACACTGTATTGCAAGAGCGGGCGAACGCCTCCTTGAAGGGAACCGTGCCGCTACCGCAGGCCGCCCCACCATCATTCTTAATAGTGGCAGTTGAACCCGGTAACTGCAGTTCCCGCGGAGCGTCAATCACTGTTTCCGGGGACAAATCATTAGCCTGAAGAGCCGCTGCCGCGGTGACAATCTTGAACACCGAGCCAGGCGGATAACGATTACCAGAAATTGCCCGGTTGACCAGTGGAGCGCGCGGGTCATCCTGCAGGGTTTCCAGATTTGTTTGAGCCGTCTTACCATCTTCCATGGTGAGCAGATTAGGATCGAAAGAAGGCGTGGAAACCAGTGCCTTAATCGCACCGGTCTTCACATCCAAAGCTACGACGGCGCCGCGCCGATCCCCCAACGCCGCAAAAGCAGCTTTTTGCATTTGCGGATTCAAGGTCAACTGGATGGCGCCGCCCTGCGGGTCCTTACCCGTGAACATGGCTTTAATCCGCTGCGCAAAAAAAGTATTAGAAGAACCATCCAACTCCGAAGCGGCAACCCGCTCCAAACCAGTGGAAACATGGATTCTTTCTGCCGAATAGCCGGTCACCGCAGCGTAGAGCGGCCCCTCCGGGTAGACACGATGATACCGATCACCCGCCTGATTCTTTTCAGAAAGGGCAATCTCTGTGCCGTCCACAATAATGGGGCCACGATCTTGCCCCCACGACTGGTAAGTGTCACGGCGGTTACGGGCATCATTGGAAAGCTCCGGGGCCCGCCAGAACTGCACGTAAGTGGCCATCACTAGGAGTGAGACAATCATGATGGCCATCGCTACAGTAAGTTTACGAATCTGCGGATTCATGACATCACCTCCGCTGCCACATCAGAATCAGTGTTTGCATCTTCCTCGGCGCCTTCGGCCTGTCGTTTCTTCCACCAATTGGACAGTTTTTGTACCGACCTAGTGGAGGTCAGCGGATCTTCAGCCGGACGACGAGCCGCATCGGACAGGCGCAGCAGCAAGGCAACAATAATCCAACTGGAAACCAAGGAAGAGCCGCCCGCCGCCAAGAACGGCGCAGTCAGACCGGTCAGCGGAATAATGCGCAGGATACCGCCGCCCACCACGAACAGTTGGAAAGCGATGGAGAAAGTCAGGCCAGTCGCCAATAGTTTGCCGAAACCATCGCGGACGCTGACGGCAGCACGCATGCCGCGCTCCAGCAAAATCAGGTACAGCATGAAGATTGCCAGCAGACCCGTCAAGCCCAGTTCTTCACCGAAACTGGCCAGAATCATATCGGAATGCGCGGCGTAAACCTCCGTCGGATAGCCGCGGCCCCAGCCGTAACCGAACATGCCGCCTGAAGCCATCCCGAACTGGGCTTGCGCCAGCTGCCAGGAGCCACGCGGAGCGGAATAAACGTCCGGGTCGAAAGTGTGGAGCCAGACGGTGATGCGAGCGCCCACATGCGAAATGTATTGCACCGCGACAGCCGCCGCGCCAAAGAACATGGTCAGGCCCAGCACAATCCAGGAAACCCGGTCGGTCGCCACATACAGCATGGCAACGAACAGGCCAAAGAGCAGCAAGCTGGTGCCGAGGTCGCGCTGCAGTACCAGCACCACAATAGACATGGCCCAAACGATGACGAGGGGGCCGAGGTCTTGCAGCCTGGGCAAGCGAATCCCTAAGAATTTTTTCCCGCCCAAAGTCAGGCGGTCACGGTAAGCCACCAGGTAGCCGGCGAAAGCAATCGCCAAAGTCACTTTGGCGAGCTCAGCAGGCTGGCCGCTAATAGGGCCGATCTTCACCCAAATGGTGGCGCCATTGATGCTGCGTCCAATGAAGGGAATCAGCGGGCTTACCAACAGAATCAGAGACAGAATCATCCACAGCAAAGGCGTGGTGCGAAGCCGGCGATGCGAAGTCAGCAGAATCAGAATCAGGGCGGCCACACCAATCCCTAAAAAGGTCCAGGTCAGCTGCCTGGTACCAGTCACATAGAGGGTTTTTCCTGCCTCAATATATGACTGATCAAGCCGGTAAATCATGGCTAAACCCAGGCCATTCAAAGCTACTGCGACCGGCATAATCACCGGGTCAGCGTAGGGGGCGTAGATTTTGACCAGCACTGAGGCGACCACAGCTAGTCCCAAGAAAGCCGCAATATGGGTGGTGAAACCTTGCGGGAGGGTGCCGGTCCGTGAATAAGCGGTGGCTGCATATCCGCCCACGCCAATGAGGACTGCCATGAACATGAGGAATAGTTCAGGCAGGCGCCCCGGTCGGGCAGGCCGAACAGAAATAGTTGCCATCAGCCCATCACTCCTGCTTGGGCGCCGGGGCCGAAGGAGTAGACTCGGGGGTGGTCAAAGTCTCCGGGGTAAAAGATTTAGCCCGGTCTTCTTCCATTTTTGCTTCTAAACGCTGCTGGAAATCGGTCTCAAACAGATTATCCAAATACTCATCCAGCGCCTGCAAAGAATCCCGGCGAACCGGCTCTTTCAGCCGATTCTTGGTGGCCGGGAGCAAGTCAGCAATCCGGTCATCGTGACGGACTTCCACCTCGGAAGCTAAAACCCAGGGGCCAATCTGCTGCGGCAGTCCGTTATAGATCACGATACTTTCATCATCCAAAATGGCGTAGTACTGACTGCTCACCCACTGGTAGGCGGCCACGCCCGCACCCGTCAGCGCGGCCAGCACCAAGACGGCGGCCAGCAACCCGCGCCACAGTTTGCGCCGCTTCCGCGGCTGATGATTCTCTTTCGCCTCTTCACCCTGCGGGTCTTCCAGCTGCGTGGAGTTCGCTGTCAAAGCGGCAGCGCGTGAGGCCGAGGAAGTTTCATCGGTAGTTTTCTTCAAACGATCAGTAGCAGCTGAACCCACAATTTGGGGAATATTTTGCGGCACATCAGAAACCTGGGAGACCACATCAGCGACCACCACCGTGACGTTATCGGGGCCTCCGCCGCGAAGCGCTAGCTCCACCAGCTTATCGGCGCACTCATCGAGATTCTTGAAAGTAGTTAAAACCTCAGTGATGGTTTCTTTACTGACCACGCCATGAAGACCATCAGAGCACAGTAGCCAGCGGTCACCCGGCACGGCTTCACGCAAAGACTCATCCGGGACCACATCGGATTCAGAATCACCCAAAACCCGTAAAATCACGGACTTTTGAGGGTGATGCTCTGCCTGCTCCTCCGTAATCTGGCCGGTATCAACCAGGTACTGGACAAAAGAATGATCTTTCGTCACCTGGGTTAACACGCCACCGTTAAGCACGTAGGCGCGTGAATCACCAATATGGACCATCGCCAGTTTTCGGCCCGAACGCAGCATTGCAATGCAGGTAGTGCCCAAGCCTTCCAGCTCAGTGTCCGCCTGAGAGCGCGCCACCAGCTCATCGTGAGCCGCCTGGATAGCCTGCTTCAAATTGGGGAGGAGCTCCTCCGCTGCGAAAGCATCCTGATCTAAAGCAGATAGGTGAGCGACCGCCACCGATGAGGCAATATCGCCACCGGCAGGACCACCCATGCCATCAGCTAGTACCAGTAGATGCTGACCCGCATAGCCGGAATCTTGATTCTGTTTGCGGACCAAACCCACATCGGAGCGGGCCGCGTAACGTAACTCGATCGGCATGACTATCGTCCAATCTGCAAAGTGGTGCTGCCAATCCGGAACTGCACACCCTCATGCACAGGCCGTGCCTCAACTAGTCTCTCATCATCAACGAAAGTGCCATTCCGAGAACCCAGATCCTCCAGCCACCAGCCCTGCTGATTCGGGAACAAACGCGCATGCTGACTGGAAGCATAATCATCCCGCAAAGCCAAAGTCGAAGTCGGGGAACGACCAATCACAATCGGAGAATTATCTAAAGGCAGACTGGTGCCTGCCAAAGGACCAGACATCACAATCAGACGCAGCGGAGCTTTACCGTCGGATTTCGGGAAAGTAGCAGCGCCCGGCAACGGCGGAGCTTCCGCCGCGTTAGCCGGCGCAACCGCAGCCCGGCGACGCGTAGCGGCGCCGCGCCCTCGTCCCCGAGGCGTCACCATGGTGCCAAAAATATCTCGGCGCAAAACCGACAGGCAGGCAATCACCATCAGCCACAACAGGGCCAGGTAACCCACCCGGATGAGGGTAACTAACAGTTCATTGCTCATTAAATCCCACCCTCATCACCAGTGAAGAAAGTGAAAGTCGTATTGCCGATTCGCACCAGGTTCTCATCCACCAAACGAACCAGCGTGACCCGCTGATCCTCCACGAAAGTGCCATTCGTAGAGTTCAAATCGGTCGCAATCATGCCCTGGTCAGTGTTCTTCAGCTCCAAATGCTCACGCGAAACCCCATTATCATTCAAACGAATATCGGCCTGCGTGCCCCGGCCCATCACAATCACCGGCTGATTCAGGCGGTAGAGACGGCCATCAAGCTCAATAATGGGATGCGCAGCGGTCGCCGCATAGTTAAAAGCCGGAGCGGTCGCCGTGTGATGAATCTGCGGAGTCACCATGATGCGGCCCGCGCCAGTGCTCTCACTGGAAACCACAGTCACCGAAATATCGCCGAGCAGGTAAAACTGCTGCTCCTCCGCATAAAAGTAAAGCTCATCAGCTAAAGACTCAGAGAGCTGACTAATCGAACTGTCCTTAGTGAGACTCTCAAAATCCTGCGGAGAAAGCGCCACCGTGAAGAAGTTGTAATGCACGTCCGGGGTTCCCTCAACAGGCATCGCTTCATCCATGCTGCGTTTGAGCTCAGCAGCTAAATCAACAGACTTTAAAGGAGCATGAGACATCTTTGAGAAGACGCTATTTACCGACTTCTCGACAGCGCGCTCTGCTTTGTCGAATAGTCCCATTTAAGTACTCCTCCATAAAGATATAGGTCAACACCCATATTCTAACCCGCCCCGAAAGATTCAGGGAGGGTGAACACCCCAGAGCAAGAGAAAATCAAATCGAAAGAACTGTTCATACTTTGTTAATAAAATCCTCCCCCAGTCTGTAAGGGTTCCTGTGACAGAGTTAAAGACATGAGAAAAACAGTAATGATTGCAATGTCCGCCGCCGCCGTACTAGCCACCACCCTTGCCGGGTGCTCCAGTGCGGATGAGCCCAAAGATGCGATGACCCCCGACGGCATGACCATGGAAAAAACCATGGAAATGACCATGACCCCAGAATCAATGGAGAAAATGGACAAGTCCATGACTCCGGAGAGCATGGAAAATATGGATAAAGCCATGACCCCTGACGGCATGATGAAGCCCGCCTCCTACGTCAAATACGACGAATACATGGGCCACATGGACTCCTACATGAACCGCGACGTGGTGCTCTTCTTTAACGCCACCTGGTGCCCCGCCTGCCGCGCCGCCGATGAAGCCTTCAAATCCGATATGTCCCTCATCCCGGAAAACGCAACCGTCGTCTCCGTTGACTACGACACCCACACTGACCTACGTAAGAAGTACGGCGTCACCATGCAGCACACCTTCGTGCAGGTAGATAAAGACGGCAAAGCCCTGAACCAGTGGACCGGCACCAACGCCGCGGACCTAGCGAAGAAGCTCAGCAAGTAACCAGTTCCTCTTCCGGCCCGGATCCGCTAGTTCCTAGGCAAGAACCGCAACTCTTGCGCAGGCACTGGCAGATCCGGGCCTACCTACACCCTCAAACCTGAAAGCCATAACGATGCTAATAATCGCCCTACTTTCGCTCCTGGCGGGCATGCTTTCCGCCCTCGCGCCTTGCGTGTTACCCTTCCTGCCCATCATTGTGGGCGGCAGCCTCGACAACAAAGGCGGCTGGAAACGCCCCCTGATTGTGTCCGCCTCCCTGGTGACTTCACTGCTGGTCTTCACAGTTTTGCTTAAAGCCAGCACCCTCCTGATTGATATTGACCCCGGTGTTTGGCCGTTCATTTCCGGCATCCTGGTAATCATCCTTGGCTTCGTCATGCTCTTCCCCAGCCTCTGGGCCCGTGTCATGACCTGGACCAAACTGGGAAATAAATCCCATGAAATGCTGGACAACGCCCGCAGCAAAAATAACGGCACCTGGTCCGCTATCTTAACCGGCGCCGCCCTCGGCCCCGTTTTCTCCAGCTGCAGCCCCACCTATGCGTGGGTGATTGCGACCGTGCTGCCCGCCGAACCGGCTGTCGGCCTGTTCTATCTGGCCATGTACTGCATTGGTCTGGCTATTGTCCTCTTGGCTATCGCCATGCTGGGCCGCGCCCTAATAACCAAGCTCGGCTGGCTGGCTAACCCCTACGGTTGGTTCCAGCGCGCACTCGCTATCCTCTTCATTCTGGTGGGTATCTCCATCGTCACCGGCGTGGACAAAAAAATCCAAACCTGGGCGGTAGACTGGGCCCCTTCCATCACCCAGTTAGAAGAAAGCCTCATCCCGGACTCCGATAATGGTGCCGGCGCTGAGGAATCCCCTGCCGGTGAGCTGTTGCCCGCTGGCACGCAGGCGCCGGAACTGGCTGGCCTGCAAGAATGGATCAACTCCAACCCCACCACCTTAGAGCAGCTCAAAGGCAAAGTAGTCCTCATCGACTTCTGGACGTACTCTTGCATTAATTGCCAACGCACCCAGCCGTACCTGAACGCCTGGTACGACAACTACCATGACAAAGGCTTTGAAATCATTGGCGTGCACGCCCCCGAATTTGCTTTCGAAAAAGTCCCCGCCAACGTAGAAAACGCTGTCCAAGAAGCCGGCATTAAATACCCGGTAGCCCTAGACAATAACTTCACCACCTGGCGTGCTTTCAATAACCGCTACTGGCCGGCCAAATACCTGATCGACAAGAACGGCGACATCCGCTACACCCATTTTGGGGAAGGCGATTATGAGCAGACCGAATCAGCTATCCAGCAGCTTCTGAATGTGGACGCGCCCTCGGCCAAACCCCAAGGGATGGTTGAAACCAGCTCCGAAAAGCAGTCCCCGGAAACCTACCTGGGCGTGAACCGGGCCCGTGGATTCGTGGGCACCCCTCACCTGCAGGCTGGGTTGAACACCTATCAGCCGGCGGAAAGTATCACCCAAAACGAGTGGACCCTAGGCGGCGACTGGGAGGTTGACGGCGAAAAAATCACCGCCAAATCTGCTGGCGCCACTTTAAGCTACCGTTTCACCGGGAAGAAAATGTTCCTCGTGATGGGGGCCGAGGGTGTACCTGCCGGAGCCTCCAGCCAGGTGAAAGTCATGGTTGATGGAATCAGTCAGCCCGGCGGCATGGACGTGAAAGACGGCCAGGTGAAAGTGCAAGACTACCGGCTGTACCGTCTGGTTGAACTGCCTGAAATCACCGAAGGCACCCAAGTCACTTTGACTTTCGATAAGGGTGTGAGCGCCAATGCCTTCACCTTCGGATAATCCTGAGGTCCGCGGCTTCACCCTCATGGAATATGATGGGGGTGTGCCAAAGATTCTTGTTGTAGATGACGATTCCACAGTGCGCGGAGTGGTCGCTGACTACCTGAAAGCCTCCGGGATGGAGGTCGATCAGGCCAGCGACGGCTTGCAGGGCTTAGAGATGGCCCGCACCGGCGGCTACGACCTGCTGGTCCTGGACCTGATGTTGCCGCATATTGACGGTCTGGAAGTGTTCCGGCGCCTGCGCCAAAGCCAAGTGAACTCCGCGGTAGTCATGTTGACTGCCCGCGGGGAGGAAGCTGACCGCATCCTCGGCTTCGAGCTGGGTGCGGACGACTACCTGACTAAACCCTTCAGCCCACGTGAGCTGGTTCTACGCATCCAGTCGGTTTTGCGTCGCGGCCGGGGCGCCGAGGATGAGCAGTCTGCGGAGGAAACCCGCCAGATTGTTGAAGATGGTGACCTGGCTTTGGACCTGAAAGCAGGCAAAGCCAGCCGCGATGGTCAGCCGCTCGGTTTGACTCTGCGTGAGCATGACCTGCTGGCCTTTCTGGTGACCCACCCGAACGAGGTGTTTTCCCGGGAGAAACTCATGGTGGAAGTTTGGGGCTCCGAATACGGGGACCCTTCCACTGTGACGGTTCATGTGCGGCGCTTGCGCGGCAAGATTGAGGCGGATGCGTCCGCCCCGAAACGCCTAGTCACTGTCTGGGGTCGCGGCTACCGGTGGGAACCCGCCGAGACGCCAGAAAACTGAAAGAGTAACTAATGACGATTCATTTGCTGGAAGCCATTGCCGCGACCCTCCTGACCGGGCTGCTGTGCGCCTTCGTGACGTTGCGAGTGGCCCGCCGATCTGTGCGGTGGGCAGCTATCTTAGCACCCCTGTCCGTGGTGTTGGCGGTCGCGGCCGGGCTACTGGTCGGCATGCAAGTGATGCTGGTGTCAGAAGTGCAAGTGCCCCTGCTGATTCTGCTGGCGACCGCGCCGGTAGCGTTACTGGTGGGGGTTTTCGTGTCGGTGAAGAACCAGCGGATGATGGAGCAGGCGCAAGCCGAACTGGAACTTGAGCGCCGCCGCCGCGAAGTCGAGGAAGGCCGCCGTGAACTCATCACCTGGCTGTCTCATGATCTGCGTACGCCACTGGCCGGGATCCGCGCCATGGCTGAAGCCCTAGAGGATGGCGTTGCCTCAGACCCGCGAGCCTACTATGGGCAGATCATTGAATCCGCGCAGCGCACCACAGTTATGGTTAATGATCTGATGGCAATGGCCAGCCTGCGTTCAGGTACGGTCAAACTACAGACCGAAGCAGTGAGTCTAGCCGATTTGGTTTCTGACCTGATCGCCCAGATTGAACCGGTCGCAGAAGCGAAAACCGTACGCCTAGAGGGTGAAACCCTAGTGTCAGAATCAGACATGATTGGTGATGGTGTGCTGCTGACAAGAGCCCTCCAGAACGTGATTATGAACGCGGTTCAGTACACGAAAACTGACTCCACTGTCACCGTGAAGCTGGATGCGGTTGGTTCGGACCTGCGGGTGCAGGTTGCCGACGAATGCGCCGGTTTGCAGGCGGAAGAACTGGAACATATTTTTACGGCCGGCTGGCGCGGCGATATTGCCCGTACTCCGCAAAAAACCGGGAGTAAAGCATTAAACTCTGGCGGTTCTGGACTGGGCTTAGCGATTGTGAAAACCATTGTGGAAGCTCACGGCGGCAGCGTTTCCATCAGCAATAATGTTGCGCACACCGGTTGCGTGGTGAACCTGTTATTACCGCGTCTGGGCCGCTAAGATTGAGACCGAGCTGAACCACAGCCTGGTTCGGGGGCTGGCAGCGGTGGGGGAGACCCCGTGAAAACTGACGTAAAGAGAGAATAGATTATGGGACAACAGGTTTATTTGACCGCCACCAAGGCGGCCGAGACTGGGAAAGCTGAAAAGTTCAATCTGTTTGAGGCCTACAACAGCCTGCCCGTATTTTGGATGCTTCTGCTGGACCCGCAGACCCTGCGTGAGCATCGTCAGGAAATGGTTGATGCGGTAAACCAGTTTGATGTGGAGGCGCTACCCGCCCTCGACCTGCCGCGTGAAACCCTGCAAAATAATATTGCGACCGCGGCCCTGTTCCTGGAAATGAATCAGCCGCTTTGGTCACGCCAGTTCAAACAGTTTTCTGACTACCTGCTGCTGACCGCGCAAGATTATCAGCTACAGTTAGACATTTTGGAGTTGGCCAGTTTCACCAGCGTGGAGCAGTTCTGGGATTTGCTGATTCAGCTCTCTGAGCAGGTCCGCAGCGGGGAGCGTCCCGACTGGGTGGAGACTGAGGGGGATTTCTTTGACCGCGCTGGTTTTGAGCCCGCTGAAGTACTGCCGGAAGGCCGCGGTTTCTCCGCTCATTCCACGGAGTATGCGCAGCTGCAGCGGGAGGCCCGTCGCCGCGAAGAAGTTGAGCGTGAGCAGCAGGAAAAAATCTTCGACGAAACCTCCACTAAGAACATTTTGCTGAAAACCGGTAAGAGCTTCATTATTACCGGTGTGGCGGGTGCGATCTCGCTGATTCTGGGCCTAGCTTTGGCGGGTTTGGAGGTTAAAGGGATCGGCGTTCTGATACTGGTTTTGGCGGGTATTGCCCTGCTGGTTGCCTCCGGTTTCATCTATCAACGCCACTGGAAACTCCCGCCGGGGACCGGCCCAATCGACAGCCTCCTCTTTGGATATTTCGGCCCCCTCGATGTGGGTTACCCGGATAAGTACCAGATGGGTGAAGAAGATGAGGACGAGGACGCGGACGACGACCCCCTGAATCGGCTGTGAAACAGGGAAGAATCCCCCTTTTATCTCAAATTCTGCTTTGGGAAAATTTGCCCTTTTTAGTCACGATTTCCTTAATTTTTGCATAAAGCGTGCGATAAGCTGACTATAGAGAGTTCAAATGAACATCTCTTGTCATATATGAAAGGAAACGACAATGGAAAAGGGTGGGCAAACAGCTGATCCTAATGTCTCCCTCGGTGAGATGTTGAAGCGTACCGATAAGAAAATCTACGCAATCTTTATTGCTGGAATCGTAGTCTTCCTGCTGGGAGTACTCTTTTCAGGTTTCGACATGGCATACATCGGATACCCGGTTTCAGTAATCGGTTTCGCTATGGCTTTCTATGGTGGTTTCCAGTTCCGTCGTCAGTGGAATGCTCCTGAGCCCGGTTACATTTACGGCGTGTACGGTATTACCCCTGATGTTCGCGAAGAAAACAATCGCAACGACTGAGGCTTCATAGTAGTCATCAATGGCTGATGGCTAGTCCCTGAGCAAAGATAAGAATCGCGCAAAAAATAAGAATCGCGGTACTACTTCG
Source organism: Boudabousia marimammalium (assembly GCF_001936115.1). Classification (GTDB taxonomy): domain Bacteria; phylum Actinomycetota; class Actinomycetes; order Actinomycetales; family Actinomycetaceae; genus Boudabousia; species Boudabousia marimammalium. The sequence continues at coordinate 185,532 of NZ_MPDM01000001.1, read as the reverse complement.
GTAGTACCGCGATTCTTTTCACGTGCGCGAGGGGGGAGTTGAACCCCCACGCCCTTTCGGGCACACGGACCTGAACCGTGCGCGTCTGCCTATTCCGCCACTCGCGCGTGCCAAGTAATAATAAATGAAAGCCCGGCTTCTTAGCAAACGCAAAAGGGAAAATATATTCGAATAGGTTGCAGTTCACGTCTCTAAGTCTCCGGCCGTAACCCCGGAGCTTTAGTTTTGAGCAGCCTTATGGCCGTCAATCACAGCCATAACTACCTTCGCGGCAGAGGCTGCGACCTCATCAACCTCACGGTGATGATCTTGGTCGGCGGCCGGTCCGCACAGGTCAGAGATGCCGCGCACTGACATGAACGGAGTGTTGAAATGGCTGGCCACCTGGGCGAGCCCGGCAGTCTCCATATCCACCGCTAGAGCCTCCGGGAAATCAGTGCGGAACCTGTCCACCGTGTCGGACATGACGAAACGGTCAGCGGAAATAATCTGGCCGGCAATACCACCGTTCTCGGTAGCCAGCTTCACTAGCTCAGCGGGGGAATCAAAGCTGACGGGCTCACCCGGGAGCTGGCCCTTTTCATAACCAAAAGCGGTCGCATCCACTTGAGAATAGCGGGATGCGGAAGAAACAATCACTTCACCCACATTCACCGAAGCGGCCAGACCGCCAGCAGAACCAGCAGAGAACAGGAGGGGCGCTGCCGTCAGGTTGATCGCCCAAGTGGCGGCCGCTGAAGCATTCGAAATACCGATCCCGGACTTCACCACCAGCAGCTGATGCTCACCGATTCTAATGACCCAGCCCTCAGCTTTGCCGTTCTTAAAATCTGGTTTCAGTGGGTCAGGTTTCGGGTCGAGGGTGGACATGGCCAAGAAAGGCGCAGCCTCAGAATCCATGGCGCAGATAACGACTGCGTCAAGCAAAGACTTTTGACTGTCAGCCGCGGCGTCGGTTGCAGGTACAAACATGGTTACTCCCAGAATAAGTGCGACCACTACCCCGAGAGCGGCCACAGTGTTGCGACAATAGTTTCAGTTAAGGGTGACAGAGAATCTTACCGTAGCTACTGTTTAGTAACCTGCTCCCATTCGGGGCGGGCCGCCAAAAAATCACGCACCGCCGCCTGGGCTTTCTCCAAGGAATGATTAACGCCCCAACCGCACTGTACCTCATTGGCGGCGGGCACTTCCTCGGCCCCCAAAATATCCTTAAAACTGGCCTCCAGGATCGGTAAGAACTCATCCAACTCCAAACCCAATGTCAGGCAGTAGAAGCCCGTGAGGCAACCCATCGGGGAAAAATCAATCAGCCGATCCGTATGGTTGCGCATGAACTCCGCCGTCATATGCTCAATCGAATGGACCGCTTGAATGTCAATATGCGCCCGATTCGGCTGCGCGAAACGGACATCATACTTGATGAGGACATCCCCGCCCGGCAGCACCTTCCGGTCCGCGGCCCGCACATAAGGCGCCGCCACCGTGCGATGGTCAAGATTAAAAGACTCAGTGTTCATGCGTTTATCATTCATGAGCTTAAGTTTATCGTGAGCTTCCCGAGGTGGGGCCGAGGGGGCGCGGAGTGCCCAGCCGACAGTGTTGCCATGAATGATTTAACGCGCCGGTCCGGCGTTGATATGTTGCAATAGTGGTATGGAATCGAATACTAGTCAGTTTTCTCTGCCCGCCGATCTGATCTCCGGTGAGGTGGAAGCAGCAGACGCAATCCGCCCGTTGAGCGTTTTTGATATGTTCCGGGTGGGGGTTGGCCCCTCTTCATCGCATACGGTAGGCCCCATGCGGGCCGGTTTAGCTTTCGCTGAAGAACTGGCCCAAATGTGTGCTGAAGGGGCTCCTGAACCGACCCATCTGACGGTCGATCTATTTGGTTCTTTAGGGGCGACCGGCCGGGGACACTCCACCGACCGGGCGGCCCTGCTGGGATTGGCTGGACACGACCCGCAAACCGTGGATTTGGAGACGGTGAAGACCATTATTGACCAGATTCGCCAGTCTGAACGTTTCACTTTACTGGGCGGTAAAGAGGTCGAGTACGTCCTAGAACGTGATATGCGTTTCCTGCCTAGCATTGTCCTGCCCTACCATGTGAATGCTTTAACGATTACCGCTTTGACCCGCTGCTCTGACGGCTACTGTGCGGAACCAGAGGAAGGGCAGATTCTGCGCCGCACCTACTATTCGGTGGGCGGTGGCTTCGTCATGGCGCAAACCAATGATGATGTTTTCCGTCCGGAGGTGGAGGCGATTGCTTCTGCGGAAGCACTTTCGGTGGCGGATGTGGTGGCGCCCTACCCGTTCTCTACCGCCGCGCAGCTGCTGGAGCACTGTGAACAGACAGGCTTGTCGATTGCGCAGATTGTGCGCGCGAATGAGGAGGCGGCCCGCTCAGCTTTCGAAGTGAATGACTACCTGGACTATATTTACGACGCAATGAACGCCTGTGTGGATTCGGGCTGCCGCGGGGAAGGAATCTTGCCGGGCGGTTTGAACGTGCGCCGCCGCGCCCCCTACATGGCGGATCGGCTGTCGCGTCGCCTCGGCCAGCCCGCCCAGGAGCACCGCTGGGCGGCCACCCTCGATGACCCGTTGCGGGCGATGGAATGGGTGAATCTTTACGCGCTGGCAGTTAATGAGGAGAACGCTGCTGGGCACCGGGTGGTGACCGCGCCGACGAACGGGGCGGCCGGGGTAATTCCCGCAGTATTGGGATATTTGGAGTTTTTCTGCCCCGAGGGTCGTTTCTTGTGTGGGGACGAGGATTGCAATGATTGCTATCCGGCGGAGGGTGCGGTGGATGAAGCTGAGCGGGTCCGCAGCGCTGATTGTCGCGGCCATGTGAATGTTGATTTGGTACGCGACTTCCTGCTGGCCTCCACTGCGGTGGGCGCCTTGATTAAGACTAATGCTTCGATTGCTGGCGCTGAGGTGGGTTGCCAGGGTGAAGTTGGTTCTGCTTCTGCCATGGCGGCGGCCGGTTTGGCGCAGGCGCTGGGGGGAACCCCGCAACAGGTGGAGAACGCGGCGGAGATCGCGATGGAACACTCCCTCGGCCTGACCTGTGACCCGGTGGCGGGGCTAGTGCAGGTGCCGTGCATTGAACGTAACGCAATCGCGGCGGTGAAGGCGATTAACGCGGCGCGGATGGCCCTGTGGGGGGATGGGCGGCATACCGTGACTTTAGATGCGGCGATTAAAACAATGTGGCAAACGGGCCGCGACATGTTGAGTAAATACAAGGAAACCAGTGTGGGCGGCCTAGCTGTCAACGTGGTGGAGTGCTAAGAGGCCATTCTGACACCCGTCGGCTAATTTGTCAGAATGGGCGGTTGGCTGCGGGTTTTATGATGGCTGTCGGAAAGTAAATCACAGTCATGTTATTCACAATTTTTTCCTCCTGTTAATAAAGTTATCCACAGGATGTGTGCGGGTGTTTTTGGTGGGTCTGAGAGGCTGGAAATTGCTTTGTGGCCGGTAAACATCTTAAATGTCCCGCCTGCCTGATTGACTGGAATGGTTCGAATAAACCACATCGGTGTAACTTGTCCACAAGCTACCCACAGGCAGAAAGGGAAAAATGGGTGCGACACGACATATTGGGGTAGTAGCAAAGTTCAACCACTAGGTGTAGTGTTCTGCGTGTTGGTTCAAGAGATAGCTAGGTAGCTGTCACCGAATCAACCAAAGACGAAAATGAGATGGAAACGGGTCGCGCCCCCAGCGTTGAAACGGCCCACGAAGAAGGAGAGTCACCATGACGATCACCGTTTACAGCAAGCCGAACTGTGTACAGTGCACGGCCACCTACCGGGCCTTGGACAAGCAGGGCGTCAGCTACTCAACGGTTGACATCTCCACCGATGCTGAAGCTTTGGATTTCGTCCGCTCTCTCGGCCACGCACAGGCCCCCGTCGTAGTTGCCGGCGACCTGAACTGGGCGGGCTTCCGCCCCGACCTGATTAAGCAGGTTGCGCAGGCCTCCGCAGTGGCTAACGGCTGACCAACGTTTTGGAACTAGGGAGGGATAAGCATGCCGCAAATCGTGTATTTCTCTTCCGCCACCAATAACACCCACCGTTTCGTCATGAAGCTGGGGATGCCCGCCTTGCGGATTCCTCTGCGTCGCAATGACCCTTTCTTACGGGTTGATGAGCCGTTCGTGTTGATTGTTCCCACTTACGGGGGCGGAAAAATTAGTGGGGCAGTCCCGAAACAGGTGATTGCGTTCCTAAACGATGAGCACAACCGGTCGCTTTGTCGCGGCGTCATTTCCGCTGGAAATACTAACTTTGGCCCCGCTTTCGGGCTGGCTGGTGACATTGTCGCCAAAAAGCTTGGGGTCCCCCACATGTACAAGTTCGAACTCCTTGGAACCCCTGAGGATGTTCAGAAAGTCCAAGAAGGATTGAGTAAGTTTTGGCAGAAAATCTCACAGATACCGGCGTAGAGAAGATCCCAGATGAGGTCGATTACCATGCGCTAAACGCGCAGCTGAACCTCTACGACAAGGACGGCAAGATCCAGTTCGACGCGGACCGTCAGGCCGCCCGCCAGTACTTCTTGCAGCACGTCAACCAGAACACGGTTTTCTTCCATAACCTGCAGGAGAAACTGGACTACCTGGTGGAGGAAAAGTACTACGAGCCTGAGGTACTGGAGCGCTACAACTTCGACTTCATTAAGTCGCTGTATCAGCGGGCTTACGCGAAGAAGTTCCGCTTCCCGACCTTCCTCGGCGCCTTCAAATACTACACTTCCTACACCCTGAAGACTTTCGACGGACGCCGCTACCTGGAACGCTTTGAGGACCGGGTTTGCATGGTTGCGTTGACTTTGGCCGAGGGGGATGAGCGGCTGGCTGAGCGCCTGGTTGATGAGATGCTCTCCGGTCGTTTCCAGCCTGCTACGCCGACCTTCTTGAACGCCGGTAAGGCGCAGCGTGGCGAACTGATTTCCTGCTTCTTGGTGCGCGTGGAAGATAACATGGAGTCGATCTCCCGGGCCGTGAATGCTTCACTGCAGTTGTCTAAGCGTGGCGGTGGCGTGGCGTTGTCGTTGACGAATCTGCGGGAATCTGGTGCCCCGATTAAGAAGATTGAAAACCAGTCCTCTGGCGTGATTCCGGTGATGAAGATTCTGGAAGATTCCTTCAGCTACGCTAACCAGCTGGGTGCCCGTCAGGGTGCGGGCGCGGTTTACCTGCACGCCCACCACCCGGACATTATGGCGTTCTTGGATACGAAGCGTGAGAACGCGGATGAGAAGATCCGGATTAAGTCTTTGTCTTTGGGTGTTGTCATTCCGGATATTACTTTCGAGCTGGCGAAGAAGAATGAGGACATGTACCTCTTCAGCCCTTATGATGTGGAGCGCGTCTACGGTAAGCCGCTGTCTGATATTTCCGTGACTGAGCACTACCGTGAAATGGTGGACGATGGCCGCATCCGCAAGAGGAAAATTAAGGCCCGTAAGTTCTTCCAGACGATTGCGGAAATCCAGTTCGAGTCCGGCTACCCGTACATTCTGTTCGAGGACACCGTCAATAAGGCGAACCCGATTGATGGCCGCATCATCATGTCGAACCTGTGCTCCGAAATCTTGCAGGTCTCGGAAGCCTCGGAACTGAATGAGGATCTCACCTACGCGAAGGTGGGTAAGGATATTTCCTGCAACCTGGGCTCCTTGAACATTGCGAAGGTGATGGATTCAGGCAATATTGGTGAGGCCGTGAACGTGGCGATTCGCGCCCTGACTGCGGTTTCTGACCAGTCCAATGTGCAGGCGGTTCCGCCGATTGCCCGCGGTAACGCCATGAGCCACGCGATTGGTTTGGGGCAGATGAACCTGCATGGTTTCTTGGCCCGTGAGCATATTCATTACGGCTCCGAGGAAGCCTTGGACTTCACCAACATGTACTTCTACACCGTGGTCTACCATGCCATTAAGGCTTCGAACCAGATTGCGCGTGAGCGGGGGGAGAGCTTCGATGGTTTCGAGCGTTCCGACTACTACAGCGGCAAGTACTTTGAAAAGTACGTGACCCAGGAATGGGTGCCTGCCACTGACCGGGTGCGGGACATGTTCGAGCAGTTTGGTGTGGAGATTCCCACCCAGGAGGATTGGAAGCAGCTGGCCGCTGACGTACACGAGTACGGCATGTACAACCAGAACCTGCAGGCTATTCCGCCGACCGGCTCCATCTCCTACATTAATAACTCCACGTCGTCGATTCACCCGATTGCTTCCAAGATTGAAATCCGTAAGGAAGGCAAGATTGGCCGCGTCTACTACCCGGCGCCATATATGACTAACGACAACATGGAATACTACCGGGACGCCTACCAGATTGGCCCGGAAGCCATTATTGATACCTACGCGGTAGCTACCCAGCACGTGGATCAGGGTCTGTCACTGACATTGTTCTTCCCGGACAATGTGACTACACGTGATTTGAACAAGGCGCAGATTTACGCTTGGCGTAAGGGCATCAAGACGCTGTACTACATTCGCCTGCGACAGATGGCGCTGCAGGGCACCGAAGTAGATAACTGCGTCTCTTGCATGCTCTAAACGCTTAGGTTATTACCCCCAGAAGTTCACCCCCGAAAGACCTAGTTGCTTTCGGGGGTGAAGTTGATCTTGGGGGCTTTTCAGCTAGTGTCGGACGTATATAATGGCAACATTATTACACTAGCGGAAGGTGGGGAAATGTTTTCCTACAAGGGACTTGATGTCATAGACAATACAGTCACCACAATCAAAATCGGCGGCTTCCTAGTTGCCTTGATTATTTTTCTTATCATCGCGGCGGTGGTTACAGCAATTTTTGTGCTGGCATCGCGCGCTTGGATTAAAGTGGCTCGGGCCGACGAAGCACTAGTCATTTCAGGTAAGAGGCAAGTGCTAGAGGACGGCACTGAGAGTCCTGTTACCGTAATCGTTAACGGGAAATCACTGGTTAATCCGATTACGCAACGGCATGAGATTATTTCTTTGCGATCGCGTCAGGTGATTGTTAATGCGCAGGCGCAGTCTTTGGACAAGATTGAGGTTGATGTTGAGGCTGTGGCACTGGTGAAGATCGGTAACACCCCTGACCTGGTTCGTCTTGCGGCTGAGCGTTTCGCCAGCCAGGATGAAGTCATTGAGGTCTTTATTCGGGAACAGTTGGAGGGTGCTCTCCGAGGGGTCATCGCGAAACAAAAAGTTACTGAGCTGATGGAGTCTCGGCAGATTTTCTCTGACCATATTTTCACGGAAATTCGTCCAGACCTAGAAAAGCAGGGTCTGGTGCTTGACTCTTTCTCCATTAAGGAAATTCGTGACAGCATCGGCTACATTGAATCCTTGGGAACGCCGGAGGCTGAGGCGAAACGGCAGGCCGCTGAAATCGCTAAGACTGACGCTGAACGTGCCATTACTAAACAGCGTATCGCCAATGAAGAACAGAACCTGATCGAAAACACTGAGTTTAAGCGCAATCAGGCGGAAGCTAATGCCACTACCGGTAAAGCTAATGCGGAGGCGGAGCAGGCTGAGCGGCTGGCCCGGGAAGCTGCCACTGAACGAGTTTTGAAGCAGCAGGCCTTGAACAAGCGATCCAGTTTGGACGCTGAGGTTCGCCAGGTAGCTGACGCCGAACTGTATCGCCGGCAGCGGGAGGCGGAAGCAAGGAAGATCGAGGCCGAGGCGGATGCGGAAGTGGTTAAACTTGCTGGTCAAGCTAAGGCGGAAGCTATCCTTGCTGAAGCGCAAGCCTTGCGGGAGAATCAGGACGCCATCCTAGCGCAGAGAGCTTTGGAGATTTTGCCAGAACTGATGATGGCTTTCGCTGACGGTTACGCGAAGATTGGCAAGATTACGATTGTTGGTGGCAGCGGCCAGGCCTCTGCCGGCGAAAATTTGTCTCAGGAAATGCCGGTCGCAATGTCTGGCGTATTTGAGTCAATGAAGGCAGCTACCGGCCTGGATTTGGCTGCCATGTTGCAAGGTAGGATGGTGGGGCAAGGCATTGCCCAAGGCCTGACCGAAAGCAACGATGCGGACGGGGGCGTGGACGCGGATAACTAGGTCGCCGGCAAAAATCCGATCTTTTCCGAAATCGCAAAGAGCAGCGCAGTTTTAGAGGCCGCCTTGCCTGGGTCTAGGTTGGATGCAGGATATCTTGTATGCTGTAAAGACAGTAACATTTACTGTTCTAAGACTTAGAGGAGCAAACCGATGAGCGATCACAAAATTGCTGAACCCCATCCCGACCATGATCACGGCAAGGATTGTGGGCACCCCGCGATTGAGCGTGAGGATCACACAGATTTCCTCCATGATGGGCATTTGCACCATGCCGACGGTGATCATTACGACGAGCATGAGGTTACCGAGGAAGTAATCGCTGAAGCTCACGTCGACCATGATCACGGTAAGGACTGCGGACACCCAGCCGTGAAGCATGGGGATCATACTGATTATCTGCATGATGGGCATTTGCATCATCCTGACGGCGATCATTACGACGAGCACTGAGACTAAACGAATCGGGCGCTATCTGGCAAGGCAATCTTTGCAGACAGGTAGCGCCCGATTTTTATGTCCGCGAATGGGTGAGAGTTAAGTGTTATCCCATGCTGACAGCTTGGAAAGCAGCCAGTAGCCATAAGACAATTGTACTTTTTCAGCACAAAACCATTGAGTGCGGTTTGTGTGTGGAAGATTCCCGCACAGTTTGTGTTTGGAAGAGTAGTTTCACCCAGATAATAGCTACTCCAGCCGGTATTTACTTTCAATTCGTGCAGGGAAAGCTAAAAAATCAGCTGTGAAACGATATACTGTGAAATACTTGGCAAACTTGGAATCTGTTGATAGTGATTTTTAAGTGTGTTTACATGATTTACGAAGGGGTCAATTATGAGTCTCAATGCAAGTCTAATCATGGAAGCTACTGAAGTGTCTAAGACCTACGGAAGCGGATTGGCTAAAGTCCATGCACTTAAAAACGTTTCCTTGTCCATTTTTAGGGGCGATTTTTTGGCGATTATGGGAGCTTCAGGTTCTGGTAAGTCGACACTTCTGAATTGCTTGGCCGGACTCGACATTCCAGACTCTGGCGAAATATTGGTGCAAGGGAAACGCTTTAATCCTAAAGACAGTAGGCAACTCGTAGAACTGCGGCGGAGAACTTTCGGATTTATTTTTCAAAACTACCAACTGATTCCGACACTCACGGCGGAAGAGAACATTCTGTTACCACTAGCTATTTCCCAGGGTGAGGTGGATGGTAGTTATTTCCAAGAAATCGCTCGCCGGCTAGGCATCGACCAAGTCTTACATAGAAAACCTCAGGAACTATCTGGAGGCCAACAACAACGTGTAGCATGCGCTAGAGCATTAATCACAAAACCCAAGTTAATTTTCGCAGATGAGCCTACAGGAGCGCTAGATTCCAAGGCGTCTAAAGATTTGTTGGAAATATTTAGAGAAACCGTTACTGATTTCGGACAGTCTTTGGTCATGGTAACCCACGATCCGGTAGCAGCAGGATATGCCTCGCGTGTTGTAACAATGCAAGACGGTGTTCTTGCCGAGTCGAGTTTATCCGAACTAGCTGACTCGTCTTTATGAGTTGGTTCTATCGCTTTTAGGATACAAGTTAGGAATCATGCATGAGGTATTGGAGAGTTACACGAAAACTGTTTGCCGATTCACGGAAGCGACTGGTTGGCATTGTGGCCATTGTTGCTATTACTGTCATGCTTGGGGTCAGCATCATGACCAGCCTAGTTTCGGTTGGAAAGACTGTAGAAAAAACCGAGCTGGATAAATTACAGTACGATTTGTATGTAGTGGGAGAAAGAGATTCTACGGTAAACGAAAATGCTGTGACGCTGAAAGCTCCTGCACGGGTTGGGATTGACCACGAAACCCTAACCATTATAGAGAAACAGCTACCGGGATGGCAGGTAGTGCCAGAGGCGCCGATATTGGTTGACCTCAAGATTGGTGACCATGTACTTAGGTCAGGTATTCAAGCCAAATATGCTGCTGATCGTTGGTCTGCCTACAGTGATTCTCTAGATTCTGTAATCGAAGGAGAGTTTTCCAATTCCCCCGGAGAAATAGTAGTTGATCGGTACCTGTTTGAGACTTTGAATCTTAGTCTCGGCTACCCCATTCAAGTTATAAGTGGAAGTAAAACAGCCCAAGGCAGAGTTGTTGCAGTAATTTCAAATGATTCAGCACCTAAATCCGAACATCACCTGTACCTTAGTGATGCTGACCGAGATAAACTTGTGCGTAGCGAGCAGCAGATTAACCGGATTGGCCTTGCTCCAGATGGCTCCGAGAGCTTGACGCTTGAGCAAGTCAAGACAACAATATACGAGCTACCAGGTCTAGAACTACGGACTCAGGTTCAATTGAGAGATGAAATCAAAGACGGTTTCCAGCGGCAGCTCAACTCTTTAACAATAGTGGCACTACTCTTAGTTCTTTCAGCTTTGGTTGCAGTGTACCTATCCACTAACTCGATAAACTATCTGCTCACAATTGAATCAGATAGATTAAAAGAACTGCAGATTCTAGGGATGTCTAGGAAACAAGTTATTGGGTTAACTCTCAGACGATTCTTGTCGGCCGGGGTAATTGCGGGGCTTACTGGCGTGCTGTTGTCCGTTCCAAGTTCTATTGCGATTAATCGGCTGTTCTTTGAGCTAGGTTTGCCCCCAATTCGTTACCGATTTAGTATCCTAGTGGCGGTTGTAGGCTTAGCAACATCAATCATTATATTTGCGGTTTCTGCGGCAGTCGCGGCGGCAAGATACACCAGCACCAAAAATCGAAAAGAAACTGATGTTAACCATGTGAAGTTGAACTACTTGCACATTGTGGGTTTTGTTTCATTGGGAGCAGTTGCGCTGGCTTTGCTCTTTTCTGCTGATGCAAGACTTAAGCTTATTCTGTCTTTCCTGCTTTACCTAGCAGGTATCCTGGTCTCCGGATACCTTGTTTCATATCTTTTACTACAGGTGCAACGTTTGACCGGCAGGAAGAGAGTAGCTCTAGCTCTTTCGCTTAATTCCTTGCTCAACGATCGGAAACGGCTATCTTTTGGCACAGTTGCAATCATGTTAGCCTCGGGGGTGGTTATCTCCGGCCTTTTCGTACAAGCAAGTCTCGAAAAGGGCATCTCGAAAACTATTACGGAGGAGCTAAAAGCGCCGTATTTGCTCACGACCTATGCTGATACGGAGACTTTTAATGAAGATATTACAAAAATTAGAAATCTGCCAAATGTAGCATCTGTAGATGGTTCTACAGGGCTCTTCGTTGCGCCCTTGTGTGAATCTGCTCCCAGCAAAAACATAGAATCGCAAGCGGTAAACGTGAATTTATTGGATTTCGAGTCGTTTTCTATTGCCGCTAGTTTGCCTCTAGTTGACGGTAGTTTAGACAATCTATTGGCCGATAATTCGCGCAGCAGTGACTTTGCGATTTTGAATCAGAGTTACGCTTCTGATAGGGGATTTAGGATTGGTGACCGGATTTCTATCTCCGACAATGAAGGGCATTGCACGACGGTCAAGATAGGTGCGATAGTCGATAGCCACTTGTTGCATGGGGAACTGATTATTCCAAAAGAGGTAGCACGAGGAGGAACTTTTAGGCAGATCGAACCCAGTGTGTTGATGGTGACTCCGAATGATGGCAAGGATATTGAAGAGGACTTGATCCAATACACGCGAACGCATTCCGATTACAATCTAGTATTGAAACAGACTTATGTGGACGAAACTTCAAGACAAACTCAGGGACTCTTTGTTTTCCTTATTACCATCCTTGGGGTGTCTTTCCTCGTAGCCGTTAGTGGCTTGGTGTACTTACAGCTGGTAGCCACTCGGAGACAATTTCCCTTATTGGCAACCGCGAAAGCTATGGGTATGTCTACTTGGCAATTATTCCGCACGTCTATGTATGAAACTCTCATTATAGTGTTCTTCGGTGTAATTGTAGGAGTACCTATCGGAGTGGTGGGTGGACATAGCGCCGTGCTATTACTGAAGCACAGCAATGTTATTCCAGTTCTCTTCTCTGTGCCTTCAGCAGGTAGCATCTCAGTGTTTGCTATCGTTCTTGGCATAGTTAGTACTGGTCTGAGCGTTCCAGCTTGGATGCTAGCGCGTCAGCTCACTATCGTAGAGGCGCTCAGACCGCGATAGAAGTGTCCCTAAAGTCGGGAAAGGATTGTGAGTACTATTTGTGTGTGGTAAAAGCCAAATTTGGGCTGATTTTGGGCTGTTTTTGGTTTTTTCGCACACAGTATCGAAGTTGTGTGGGATTTGTTCACACACAACCGGGTACTTCTGGCTTTTAGTCACACAACATTGATAAATGTGGGTGTCAGCGGACGCGTCTGGTGCGTGCCTAGCTCAGCCGCTTTTTGACAGCCAGTTGGATTGGTATGGAGATGCCCGCTCGATAGCAGGCTTCAAGCACGCTACGCACAGCCACCCCAGCGTAGATGGGGTTCAGGCCAGGCAGCTCCCCGACTAGGTGCAGCTCAGCTACCTCCTGGGGTATCTCAATGTAGGAAGCGGGACTGGAAACAGTGGTTGAATCCGCTTCTGCGAAGTTTATTAGCGCTGGTTGCTCTAGGGTGATAGCTTCTAAAAAGATTTCTGAAACCTCAGCTAGCTGAGCTTCAATGCCGGGTTTTTGCGGGGTAAGTAGGCTGATTTCAACTCGGGTGTTGTTGCTCTGGCGTCTGCTCAAGCAAGCTAAATCTGCGCCGAGCCGCACATCCGGAATAAAGAACCTAGCTCTTTTAAGACTACGTTCTCCGTCGGTCCAATACCAAAGCAGAGAATCATCGACCGGATTTACGAAAGATCCCACGCTAAGGAAATAGCCGTCGACTTGATTATCCCCAAGGTAATCCAAACAGTTTTGTAAAGCCTGGAATAGGAGTGAGACTGAAATATTATGTTGAGAGTCGACCATCATCTCCACGAAAGCAAGCACAGCATCAGCTAAGCCTTCCGGCTCTCCGTCCTCATAAAAAGTGTGCCACAAGGGAGGATGGTCAACTTCTTCATTCAACCATTCGTTACTAAGGTCGAAAAACAGATGGCGTGCTTCTGAACGAAAATTCGTAAGAGTCGCGGAGGAGCTGTCCAAGCTAGTGCCGATAGCGCCAATCCCAACCTCAATACTAGGAAACTTTCTGCTCATACTCACCAAGAATAGCAGTATAGTTAAACAGTCGTTGATGAATTATGTGCTGCACCTGCACCAATAGTCAGTGGGCGTCAGACCAAGCCTGCGGGTCCGCTGACCAAGTAGACAGTGCGGCTTCCTCGGCCTCGCTAATCTTACCCTCGGTCATTGCCACCTCAACCAAAGTCGGGTAGTTAGACAGCGTGAACAGGGGCAAACCGGCCGCCTCGAAAGCGTCCTTACCTGCCTGCAGCTCATAAGAGAACAGCGCGATCACACCCAACACGGTAGCGCCTGCCGCCTGCACTGCCTTCGCTGCCTCCAACACGGAACCACCCGTAGAAATCAGATCCTCCACCATGACGACCTTCGCGCCCGGCCTAATCCGTCCCTCAATCTGATTGCCCTTGCCGTGAGTCTTCGCGGCAGCCCGCACATACGCCATCGGCAAACCCAAACGGTCAGCCGCCAGCGCCGCGTGCGCAATCCCGGCGGTAGCGGTACCAGCCACGACGGTGGCTTCCGGGAACTGCGCCCGCACCAAAGCCGCTAAACCCTCGGCCAGCAAAGAGCGCGTTGCCGGAACCGACAAGGTCACCCGGTTATCGCAGTAAATCGGGGAACGCAGCCCCGACGCCCAGGTAAACGGATCGGTCGGGCGCAAAGACACGGCCTCGCAATCCAGCAGGGCGGCGGCCACCTGGGCGGCAAGTTTCGGGTCGGAGACAGTCATGGGGATCCTTTCAAAAAACAAGGGTGGGTTTGGGTAGGACGAGGGGGTGTTCAGCCGCCAAAATCAGCTGTTCCAGGCGGCTTTAATCTCATGATACGCGGCGACCGGGTCAGCGGCCTGCACAATGGGACGGCCCACCACGATTCCCGAAGAAGCCATCTGCGCGGCCTTCGACGGGGTCACCACGCGGGCCTGGTCGCCAATATCGGCGCCCTCAGGACGAATACCCGGCGTGATCCGTAAAAAGTCCTCACTGGTGGCGTCCTTAATGGCGGCAGCCTCCCAAGCAGAGCAGACCACGCCCGCCACACCAGCGGCCTGCGCCACCCGCGCATAGTTCAAAACAGACTCTTGCAAAGGCACCTCAATGAGCTGCTCGCGACGCATAGCTTCCGGGCTAGTGGAAGTCAGCTGCGTGATTGCGACAACCGACGGCTGCTCACCCTCGGCCCCAGCGCCCTCACGCAAACCCTCCAAGGCGGCCTCCATCATGGCCTGCCCGCCCGCCGCATGCACAGTCAGCAGGCTCGCGCCCAAACGCGACAAACTCCGCGCCGCGCCGCGCACAGTGTTGGGAATGTCGTGCAGTTTCAGGTCGCAGAACACGTCATGCCCGGCCTCCCGCATCTGCGTCACCACCTGCGGGCCGGCCGCATAAAACAGCTCCATGCCGACCTTCACGAACAGGGACTCGCCCTCGAAAAGACGAACAAAATCTAGGGCAGCCTGCGCGCTCGGCACATCCAGGGCAATAATCGGTCGAGACGTATCCATTAACGGTTTTCCTTTGCTTCACGAACTTCTCTAATCAAATCTTCCAAAGTTTCAATCCCCAGCTCATCCAGCAGCGGCTCCAAAGACTCAATAATGTCAATGCAAGCCAGCGGCGTAGTGAACATGTGCGTGCCGACCGCCACCGCTGACGCGCCCGCCATCATCATTTCCAGGGCCGAGGGGGCATCCGTGACGCCACCCATGCCGATCACCGGGATCTTCACCACCGAGGTCACCGCGTCAATCATGCGGATAGCGACCGGAAGAATCGCGGCACCAGAAAGCCCGCCCGTCCGGTTCGCAATGATCGGCTGCCGCGTCCGCAGATTCAGGCGCATCCCCAGCAGCGTATTAATCATGCTTAAACCATCCGCGCCGGCATCCTCAACAGCCCGGGCGATCGACACAATATCAGTCACATTCGGGGACAGTTTCACATAGACCGGCACCTGGGAGACCGCCTTCACTGCGGCAGTAACCTCCGCCGCAACAGTCGGTGAAGTTCCGAAAGTAATGCCGCCCTGCTTCACGTTCGGGCAGGAAATATTCAGCTCCAAAGCCGCCACATTCGGCGCCGTGGAGATCCGCTCCGCCACCCCCACATAGTCATCCACCGTGTAGCCGGCCACGTTCGCAATCACCGGCAGAGTGGGGTGATGCTCCGCCAGCCACGGCAGCTTCTGTGCCATGACGGCGTCAATGCCGGGGTTTTGCAAACCGATTGCGTTCAACATTCCCGAGGGGGATTCCGCCACCCGCGGCACCGGATTGCCGGCCCGCGGTTCCAAAGTCGTAGCTTTCACCATGATGGAGCCGAGGCGGGAAAGATCAAAATACTCATCATATTCTTGCCCGAAACCGCAGCAGCCCGAAGCCGGCATCAGCGGGTTCTGCAGGTCAAGGCCCGGCAGTTTCACCGCGAGACGAGGGTGAGGATTCTGGCGTGACTGCGCGGTGTCGGGGGAGGTCGCAGGTGCGTCAGGCATCGAGGCATTCAGATTCTGGCTCACAAGGTCACCTCCGCAGCCGCAAAAACCGGCCCGTCGTAGCAGATTCGGTGCTGATGCTCAGGATCTTGCGGATTCGGAATAACGCAGGCGTAGCAGGCGCCCACGCCGCAAGCCATCCGCTGCTCCACCGACACAAAAGTCGGGCAAGTATCCATCCAACGCTCCTTCACATGCCGCAACATGGGGAGCGGCCCGCAAGCGTGGACTGCGTCGGGATGAGCTTCCGTCTCCGGCAGCACAATCTGCGCCACCGTGCCATGCGTTCCCGCACTGCCGTCATCGGTGGCCCAATGAACCGTGCCCAAGTCAGCGTATTTATCAGCCCAGAAAATCTCGTGTTCACCGCGCAGACCCAGCTGGAAACTCAGCTCCCAGCCCAGCTCCTTGAGCCGGCGGCCCAGCAGATACAGCGGCGGAATTCCGACGCCACCGCCGACCAGTAAGGCTCGGCGCGAATCAGCCGAGTCGCCCTCGGCCCCCTCAATCTGCAGCGGGAAACCCTGACCCAAAGGGCCTAGCACGGTGACCTCGGTGCCCGGCGTGAGCTGAGACAAGGCGGCCGTCCCCACCCCGACGACACGGTAAATGATGGTCAAAGTGGAGCCGTCATCGGCCATATCAGCGACCGAAATCGGCCGACCCAAAGGCAGATCCTTCGCCAAAGCGGGCTTGACCATCACGAAAGTGCCGGGCGGGACCGGGCTGCCATTCCAGGTGAAAACCAGCTCCCAGATACTGTCCGCAATCTGCCGGTTAGAAACCACCGGCAGATTCACGGGCGCGGGCTTGAAACAGCTCATTTACCAATCACCGTCCGATTACCTGCGTGGTGAAGGTGCGGGCCTCCATCATGGTGCAAATCGCCTGCGCCGTATCCAGTGAAGTAAACAGCGGGATGCCCTGCATGATGGCGGCCCGGCGGATCTTCTTGCCGTCGCTTTCCGTGCTGGAGGAATGCTCCATAATGTTGATCACGACGTCACAGCCGCCGCGGCTAATCATCTCAGAGACCGTCTCACCGACGCTACGGTGATCGCCCTCGCTAATCTTGCCGGCCAAACCGACCCGCAGGCCGGCGTCACGCAAATACTTCGCAGTGCCGGACGTGGCGGACAGGCGGAAACCCATATTAGCGAAACGGCGGGCCAGAATCAGCGCCTCCGGTTTCGCATCATCAGCGACCGTCAGCAGCACGCGACCATACTCCGGCACGTGCAGGTTAGAGGCCTCAAACACCTTGTACAGTGCCTTATCCAAGGTCACGTCGGAGCCCATCACCTCACCGGTTGATTTCATTTCCGGGCCCAGATGCGAATCCACCAGATCCAGCTTGGAGAAGCTGAAAACTGGGGCTTTCACGTGGATGCGGTCAGATTCGGGTAGCAGGCCCGGCTGGTAGCCCAGCTCAGAGAGGCTGGAGCCGAGGATGACGCGGGTCGCCACCTCCGCCATTGGCACGTCCGTAATTTTAGACAGGAACGGAACGGTGCGTGACGCCCTCGGGTTCGCTTCAATCACGTAGGGTTGCCCGTCCGCAATCACGAACTGGATATTCAAAATGCCTAAAGTGCCCAGCCCCAAAGCCAGCTTCGTGGTGCGCTCCACGATCATGTCAATGATTTCTTGGCTCATCTGCTGCGGCGGGTAGACCGCCATGGAGTCACCCGAATGCACGCCGGCCCGCTCAATATGCTCCATAATGCCGGGCAGCAGCACTTCCTCACCGTCACAGATCGCGTCGATTTCACATTCGGTGCCCTGCAGGTAACGGTCCACCAGGATGGGACGATCCGGCGTGACCTCCACGGCGTTACGCATGTAGGCGCGCAGATCCTGCTCATTGTAAACAATCGCCATGGCGCGGCCGCCAATCACATAGGAGGGCCGCACCAGCACCGGGTAGCCCAGCTGCTGCGCTACCTTTAGTGCCTCGTCCTCGTTGTGGGCCATGCCGCCGGGAGGCTGCGGAATCTCCAACTGGGCGAGGAGTTTCTCAAACTCGTCACGGTCCTCAGCGCGGTCCAGGTCCGCAACCTGGGTGCCGAGGATGTTGACGCCCGCTTCATGCAGCGGTCCGGCCAGGTTGATGGCCGTCTGCCCGCCGAACTGGACGATGACGCCAACGGGCTGCTCCAGCTCAATCACATCCAGCACGTCCTCCAAAGTGAGCGGCTGGAAGTAGAGCTTGTCAGAGATGGAGAAGTCAGTGGAGACGGTCTCCGGGTTGGAGTTCATGATGATGGCTTCATAGCCGGCATCCTGGATGGCTTTCACAGAGTGGACGGTCGCATAGTCGAACTCGATGCCCTGACCGATACGGATCGGGCCTGAACCCAGCACCAGAATGCTGGGACGCTCTGAGCGGACCGACTCGTTCTCAACCTCGTAGGTGGAATAAAAGTACGGGGTGGCAGAGTCGAACTCTCCGGCGCAAGTGTCCACCATCTTGTAGACGGGACGCAGGCCGTGATCGTGACGGAACTGCCGGACCTGCTGCGGGGTCTGACCCCAGGCGCGGGCCACCGCAGTGTCAGCGAAACCGGCCCGCTTCGCGGACTCTAGCACCGCGGCGTCACCAGGATGGGCGGACACTTCGGTTTCCAGTTCAATAATGCGGGCCAGCTTGTCCAGGAAGAACAGGTCAATCTTCGTGATTTCAGCCAGCTCATCCGGGCTCTTGCCGCGCCGCATGGCTTCCGCCAGGCAGAACAGGCGATCATCGGTGGCGTTAATGATCTGCATCATCAGCTCATCATCACTCAAGGACTTGACCTTGCGTGAATCCAAGCTGTCGCAACCAATCTCTAGGGAGCGGACCGCTTTCAGGAGGGATTCTTCAATGGTGCGACCCAAAGCCATGACTTCACCGGTCGCTTTCATCTGTGTGCCCAGGTTCCGGTTCGCCAAAGCGAACTTGTCGAAAGGCCAGCGCGGAATCTTCGCCACCACATAGTCCAGGGCAGGCTCAAACATCGCCCAGGTTCGTCCCGTGACCGGGTTCAAAACCTCATCCAAAGTCAGGCCGACCGCAATCTTGGCGGCCAGCTTCGCAATCGGGTAGCCGGTCGCTTTGGAAGCCAGCGCGGAAGAGCGGGACACGCGCGGATTCACTTCAATCACATAGTAGTCAAAAGAGTTCGGATCCAAAGCCAACTGCACATTGCAGCCGCCTTGAATGTCGAGGGCGCGCACAATCTCAATGGAGGCGTCACGCAGCATCTGATGCTCACGGTCAGTCAGTGTCTGTGTTGGCGCGAACACAATGGAGTCGCCGGTGTGGACACCGACCGGGTCGAAGTTCTCCATGGTGCAAACCACCATGGTGTTATCGGCGCCGTCGCGCATCATTTCGTACTCAATCTCTTTGAAACCAGAGATCGACTGCTCAATCAGGCATTCGGTGACGGGGGAGAGCTCCAGGCCCTTCGCCACGATCCTTTCCAGTTCCGCCTGGGTGGCGCAAATGCCGCCGCCGGTTCCGCCGAGGGTGTAGGCGGGGCGCACAATCAGCGGGAAACCGATCTCTCGTCCCGCCTGGATGGCTTCTTCGACGGTGTGAACAATGGCGGAGGCCGGGATCGGCTGCCCCAGCTCCTCCATCAGCTGCTTGAACAGGTCCCGGTCTTCTGCTTTCTCAATGGCTTCCAGGTCGGTGCCCAGCAGTTCAATCCCCAGCTCATCCAAAATGCCGCTACGGGACAGGTCGATCGCCATGTTCAAGCCGGTCTGCCCGCCCAGGGTGGCGACAATCGCGTCGGGCCGCTCCTTGCGGATAATCTGGGAAACGAACTCCAAAGTGATCGGCTCAATGTAAACCCGGTCAGCAATATCGGTGTCCGTCATGATGGTGGCCGGGTTAGAGTTCACCAGAATGACCTCATAGCCTTCCTCTTTCAAAGCCAGACAGGCCTGCGTGCCCGCATAGTCGAACTCTGCGGCCTGGCCGATCACGATTGGGCCTGAGCCAATCACTAGGATGCTTTTAATGTCGCTGCGCCGTGGCATCAGTTGGCCTCCATCAAGTCAATGAACTGGTCGAACATGTGGACGGCATCATGCGGGCCGGCCGCCGCGTCGGGGTGGAACTGCACGCTGAAAGCGGGGCGGCTGCGATGGCGCACGCCCTCCACCGTGTCGTCATTAATCTGCACGTGCGTAACCTCCAGGTCGGTTCCCGCCAGGGAGGCTTTCTCCACGGCATAACCGTGGTTTTGGCTGGTGAAATCAACCCGGCCGGTGGCCAGCTCCCGCACCGGATGGTTAAATCCGCGGTGTCCGAAAGGCAGCTTATAAGTGTCCGCGCCGTTCGCCAGGCACATCAGCTGATGACCCAGGCAGATACCAAACATGGGGAAATCCTCTTGCAAATCCCGGATCACATCCAGCACTTCCAGGTGATCTTTCGGGTCGCCCGGACCATTCGACAGCATGATTCCGTCCGGATGCAAAGCCCGCACCCGCTCCGCGCTAATATCATGCGGCACCACCGTAATCGCACAGCCGCGGGCGCTCAGCTCACGCAGAATCGAATGCTTCAAACCGAAATCGAAAAGCACCACGTTATGGCCCGTATTCGGATTAGCGTAAGAGTTCTGGGTGGAAACCTGCTGCACCTGATCGCGCGGCAGTTCCCGCTCATGCAGGCGTTCTAGCTCAACTTCGACCGCAAAATCAACGCCCGGCTGGCCATTGAGGAAGGTGCCCTTCATGACGCCCTCGGCCCGAAGCCTGCGCACCAGGGCGCGCGTGTCAATCTCAGCCAGCCCCGGAATGCCGTGTGTCGCCATGAACTCGGACAGGCCCAGGTCGGAGCGCCAGTTGGAGGGCCGGCGGGGAACCTCACGGCAAATCAGGCCCGCCGTGGTGGGGAACAGGGTCTCCATGTCGTCGCGGTTAATGCCGGTGTTGCCAATCAGCGGGTAGGTGAAAGTCACGATCTGCCCGTTGTAGGACTGGTCGGTTAGCGTCTCCTGATAGCCGGTCATGCCGGTCGTGAAAACCACCTCCGCGGTAGTTTCAGTATCCGACCCGAAGGCGCGGCCCACATGCGTGGAGCCATCCGCTAACAGGAGGGTGCGAAAGCGACTACTCATTTTCATCCTTTATTTGGGTTTGCTGATTTCAGTTGAGATTTGGGGGATTTGGCTAGTTTTGGGGGCCGAGGGTGGGCTGCCAGTTGACGACCCGTCCGCCGCAGAGCGTGAGGACACAGTCACCTTGTACGGGCGTGTTCACGAAGGGATTGTTATGGCCCATGCCGACGAAAGCGGCCGGGTCAATCAGGCTTTGCGAGTCGAGGGCGTAGGCCGCCAGATCTGCCGGGACGCCCACGCTCAGCCGGCCGGCATCCAGGTGATACAGGTCGGCGGGGCCGGTGGTGAGCAGCTCCACCAGGCGGCGCAGGCTGAGTTTTCCGGTGCGGACCAGGTGCGTGTAGAGCAGTGCGAAACTGTGCTCATTGGTGACTAGGCCGAAAGCGCCGGTACGGAAAGAGCAGTGCTTTTCCGGGTCAGTGTGGGGGGCGTTATCGGTGGCGATAGCGGAAATCGTGCCGTCGTTTAAGCCCTCTAGGACGGCGGCGGCATCCAGCTGTGAGCGCAGCGGCGGATTGACCTTCCAGTTGGCGTCGTCGGCGGGAATATCCGCATCCGTCAGCAGCAGGTGATGCGGCGTTGCTTCCGCGCTCATGTTGACGCCGTCCGCTTGGGCGCGGCGTAGAATCCGCATGGATTCCACCGTGGAAGCATGGCAGAGGTGATAGTGGGCGCCGGTCGCTTCCGCAATTAGGGCGTCGCGTGCCACCTGCACGGTTTCCGCGAGGCGGTGAATGCCCGGCAGGTCAAGGCGGGCGGAGGCTTCACCCTCGTTAATGACGCCTTCACCTTTAATGGATTCATCTTCCGCATGGGTGGCGACGGGGCGGTTCACCTGCGCGGCCAGCTGCATGGCCCGCCACATGGTGCCGGCTTTTTGCACGCCTTTGCCGTCGTTGGAGAAGCCGACGGCCCCCGCCTCGGCCTGCGCAATAATATCAACCACGTCATCTGAGGTGAGACCGCGCGTGATGGGGGAGTAGGCGTGAACATTGATGACGGCGTGCTCCCGGATGAGTTCTTGCACCTGGGCTAGCAGCTGCGGGGTGTGCGGGTCGGGGACGGTGTTCGGCATGGCGCAAACCGTGGTCCAGCCGCCGCGCGCCGCCGCTGCCGTGCCGGTCGCAATGGTTTCCTTATGGGTTTCACCCGGCTCGCGCAGGTGGACGTGAATATCCACTAGGCCGGGGGTGACGAGGGCGCCTTGGACGTCGATCACGCGGGCGTCGGTCTGTTGTGGGGCGTCAGCGCGGCCCGTGACGATGGCTTTAACCTTGCCGTCTGCCACCAGAATCTGGGTGGCCTCTAGGCTGTCGGAAGTGCCGGCGCCGAGGGTGCGTGCGTTGGTGATGAGCAGTGGCTGACTGGGGTTCATTTCGCAAGCGCTTTCTGTTGTTGAGCGGCAGAGTTGTTCAGTAGGACGCGCTCCAGCATGGCCATGCGGACCAGTACCCCGTTCGTCATTTGCGGGAAAATTCGTGACTGGGGGGCTTCCATCAGGGCGTCAGCTAGTTCGCAGCCGCGGTTCACCGGGGCGGGATGCATAATGATGGCGTGCTTGGGCATGCGGGCGGCCCGCTCCTCAGTAAGACCGTAGGCGGCCAGGTAGTCGCTGGCTTTAAAGTCGGGGCCGGCATCGAAACGCTCATGCTGGACGCGCAGCATCATGCAGACATCTAGTTGCGGCAAGATTTCATCAAGCCTAGCGACCGTGCCCCAGGCGGTGATGCTTTCATCCATCCATTCATGCGGGCCGGTGAAATACACGGTGGCTCCCAGCCGGGTGAGGACTTCCGCGTTGGAGCGAGCCACCCGAGAGTGTGCAATATCGCCGCTGATAGCAACCTTCAGTCCCTCAAAGTGACCGAATTCTTCCCGAATCGTCAGCAGGTCCAGCAGGCACTGGCTGGGATGCTGGCCGGAGCCGTCACCGCCATTAACAATGGAGAGGCGCAGGTGGCCGGTTTCCAGCAGCTCATCATAGTAGGCGTTTTGATGATGGCGAATCACCGCCACATGCGCCCCAATCGCGTCCACTGTGCGAACCGAATCGTAGAGGCTTTCCCCTTTGGTCAGGCTGGAATGGTCAGGATTAAAATCCAGTACCTTCATGCCGAGACGGTGCTCAGCCATCTGGAAGGAAGTCATCGTGCGGGTCGAGTTCTCAAAGAACATATTGATAGCGACCAGGCCTGACGGGATCTTTGGGGTGGCGCCCTGTTTGAACTCTGCGGCGCGATCAAGGAGGGAAAGCACATCCTCGATACTTAAATCAGCAATGCTGAGAAGGTGAGCGGCCGGGCTGGTTGGCTGGGTCATGTGCTACTCCAATATTTGCGCCACCTTTGCCTGCCCGTTTCCGGGGAAACAAAAATAGCTTCCGCCTATGAGGGCGAAAGCACACAATCCACGGCAGAATCCTGAAACCGCAGCAGCCACTGTTCGTGGTTGCAGGGCCGTATCCTAACCTTGTTCGACACCTTCGCGACCTCACAGGATCGCCTTAAAGAACGTCTACCAAGAGGGTAGCATCTTTGTGAAAGTACCGCCGGGTAACGCCGGTGTGAGAATGCCCGCGTTCCAATTGTTTCGACAGTCAGACGTGTTGATTGTTAATGTCCCGCGCGCTGGTTAATGTGGAGTTGTGCAGCAGAAAAAACCATCGGCGCGGGCCCCGAAAGTTAAGGGGCGAACGCCTAAAACTCAGGCGCAGGCCGCGCAAGCGCAGCCGCGGACGCCTAAAACTAAGTCTCAGGCGCAGGCCGCTCAGTTCAGACTGGGGGGCCTAGATGGGGTGCGTGCCTTCGCCGCTATCGCGGTAGTGCTGTACCACGCTTTCCCCTCAAAGTTTGGGGGCGGTTTCCTGGGTGTGGACGTGTTCTTCGTGCTGTCTGGTTTCCTGATCACTGGTCTGCTGGTGAAAGAGTGGCATCGGGACGGGAAGATTGCGATCGGGCAGTTCTGGCTGCGCCGGATTCGTCGCCTCTTCCCGGCGGTCGCTCTAATGGTGATTGTGATGGTTCCGGTCGCCGCGGTTTTCAGCCTGGACCTGGTTGCCGGAATCCGGAGCCAAGCCGCCGGCGCCCTCAGTTTCACACACAACTGGGTGCTGATCTGGACGGACAGCTCCTATTTTGATTCCCGCGTGCCGCAACTATTGACTAATATGTGGACGCTTTCAGTGGAGCAACAGTTCTACCTGCTGTGGCCGATAGTGCTGCTGCTGATTCCGCTAAACCGGCGGGAATCTGCGGCGCTCCCCCTCGTCCTCGGCATTGCTTCAGCCGTCGGCATGGCCTATCTTGCTTACGGGATGGCGGACCCATCTCGCGCCTACCTAGGAACGGACACGCACAGCTTCGGACTGATGCTGGGGGCAGCGCTGGCGCTGTGGCTGGGGCGCGTCGTCGAACCCAGCAGGGAAGTCGTTGCCGCGGAGTCCGCCTATGTGCGCGGCCTGGTCGCCTGGTCAGGGTTCGCTGTCATGCTGGTAGCGTTCGCGGTGGCCAGTGACGAAGCCGCCGTCAGCTACCCGTGGGTGACGCTGATGGCTTGTTTCGCGACCGCCGCCATGATTCAAGCTTTCGTCGCGCCAGTGCAAAACCAGGTCGGCCCGGCCAGAACCCTGCGCCGCTTCCTAGATAGAGAGCCGCTGGTCTGGTTCGGTGAGCGCTCCTACGGGGTGTACCTGTGGCACTGGCCCATCCTGGTGGTGCTCTGGTACCTGTTCCCGGGCCTGTCCGAGGGCGTCACCTCAATCATCGTCCTGATCCTAGCTACCGTGCTGGCCGCCCTGTCCTTCACTTTCGTGGAAAGCCCGATGCGTAAAAACGGGATTATCGCGACCCTCAAGACTTGGTTGCGGCTGCCCGAGGACGAGGGCGCAGACGTGCGGCCCGCCTGGATTCGGCGCGGAGCCGTCGGCGGCCTAGTTGCCGCGTTCTTAGCGGTGAGTGCTTTCGCTCCCGCCCAAAATGAGCTCAGCCAAGCGCAAGAGCCGGGTGCTGCCACGGTTGAAGGCACCGGCGAAACCCCGGAAGGAAATGGTGGAGCCGGCGCGGCAGACGCTACTGCTGAAGGTGGCACTGCGGGCACAGTAGCCGGTGGCGCGGTAGCGGGCACGACCGAAACGCACAGTCCAGAAGGTGCTGGGGGCAGTGCTGGGGGCAGTGCTGCGGGTAGTGCTGCGGGCAGTGAGCAGAGCCCAGAAGCTACGCCGATTCCCGCCAACCAGATCACTTTCATTGGCGACTCAGTCACCGTCATGGTGGAAAAAAGCCTGAAAAACAAATGGCCTGAAATGATTATTGACGGCCTAAAAAACCGGGCCTCCCCGCAGGTTGCCGGCCTGATGAAACAATATGCCGACAAAGGAGAGCTCCGCTCCGTCGTCATCATTGGGGTCACCAGCAACTCCACCCTGCGCATGCAACAGGTGGAAAGCTGGCTGGAGTTGGCCGGCCCTGACCGGACCCTAGTGCTAGTCACGGGGCATGGTCGCCCCGCCGAAAAATACATTTGGGATTCTAATAACCTGATCCGTGAAGCCCAAGCCAAATATCCGAATCGGATTGTGATTGCGCCCTTTGACGAAACAATTAAGGGACATGAAGACACCCTGTACCGGGATTTAGTGCATCCGCGACCATCTGGAGAACAGTACTATGTGGCGGCCATCAACCAGGCGCTAGAAAAAGTCAGCAAACTGCGGGCCGGAAAGTAGACGCACCCTCGGACAGCTCAGCCTTGCCCTGCCTGGCTCTGGCTCTGTGCGCCCTCGGGCCCTCCCCTCAAGGCGCTACTCATCATCCCAAAGCTCCGCGAAAGCACTCCGCTCCTGCGCCCGCAAGCGGTCGAGGGCGCGTCGTTCTTTCTTGGTGGGACGGCCCGTTCCGCGTGCTCGCACAATCGGGGCCGGGGCGTTAAGCCGGGTGGGTCGCGGCGGAGAATGATCAATGTAGCACTGTTGCGCTAGTGCCGCAGACGCCCGCTTCGACAACAGGCCCGTAACTTCTAGCACTCGGTCAAAACCTTGAAAACGGTAGCGGACCGTGTCGCCGATTTGAACTTTTTGCGAAGGCTTTACTGGCTCGTTATTAATTCTCACATGGCCAGCTTTGCATTCGCTGGTTGCTAAAGAGCGCGTTTTAACCTGTCGGACCGCCCACAACCAGACGTCGATGCGCACAGAACCCTCGGTCTTTACTTCAATCACCCGTTAATTGTAAGACAAGGTGCATATTTACGCAGGTAGCGTTTCAAATAGATAACAAAACCCACTTTAATTGGCTCTGCCGTTTCAAGTAAAGGTAAAGAATGCTTAAATAGAAGCTCGAATAGTTGAAAAATTAGGAGTAATAACATGACTACCCGAACAAAGGCGGCTCCCCCAAAGCAGGGTGCCGCAAACGGAGACAGAGAAACATGGTCCTCTCAGACCGGCTTCTTGCTTGCTGCAGTCGGCTCAGCGGTCGGCCTCGGCAACATTTGGCGTTTCCCTGGAGTTGCCTACACCAATGGTGGCGGCGCCTTCATGATTCCGTATTTGGTAGCTCTCTTCGTCGCAGGTGTCTCATTCCTACTCCTAGACTATTCACTAGGACACCGGCTACGTGGTGCAGTCCCCACCGTATTCAGGCGAATTCATATCCGCGTAGAAATGATCGGCTGGGTGAAAGTCTTAATTTCCTTCGTCATCATGACCTACTACGCCGTCATCATCGCCTGGGCAGCTAAGTACGCTTTCTTCTCGGTTACCTTAGCGTGGGGAGACGACCCCAAAGGCTTCTTCTTCGGAGAATTCCTAGAACTCAGCGACAGCCTCAGCTTCAGCCCGGTTTGGGGTGTTGCACTTCCCCTGCTTGCAGTATGGGTAATCGTGATTGCGATCCTCGCCCTCGGCGTGCAAAAAGGTGTCGAGCGCCTCAACCGAATCTTCCTGCCCCTGCTAGTGGTACTGTTCGCAGCGGTCGTGATCCGCTCCGTCACCCTGCCCGGCGCAGTTGACGGCCTGAACGCATTCTTCACCCCGAACTGGCCCGCCCTCGCCGACGGTAGCGTCTGGTTGGCCGCCTTCAGCCAGATTTTCTTCTCCCTGTCAATCGCTTTCGGCATCATGGTCACCTACGCGTCCTACCTGCCGCGTCGCTCGAACCTAGGCGGCACCGCATTCGTCGCGGCTTTCGCTAACTCCTCCTTTGAAATCTTGGCCGGCATCGGCGTCTTCGGCGCCCTCGGTTTCATGGCTCACCAGCAGGGAATCCTAGTGTCAGACTTGGAAGGCATCACCGGTGTTTCCCTGTCCTTCATCACTTTCCCCGCCATCATCGGTGCTATGCCCGGCGGAGCAGTCTTCGGTGTTCTCTTCTTCACCAGCCTTGTGGTTGCTGGCCTGACCTCCATCGTGTCACTGATCCAGGTGGTGTCCGCCGGCTTCCAAGACAAGTTCAACTGGTCGCCTTCCCGTGCCGCCATCTCCGTGTCAGTGCCCTCAATGGTGCTGTCCCTAGCGTTCTTCTCCACCACGTCCGGACTGCTGACCTTGGACATTGTGGATAAGTATATTAACGAGGTCGGCGTGGTCTTTACCGCCATCTCCACTGCTGTTATTGTGGCCGTTCTGCATCCGCGTCTGTCGCGTCTGCGTCGCCACCTCAACCTGCTGTCCACCGTTAAGGTCGGTCGCTGGTGGGATTTCCTCATCGGTTTCGTCATCCCTGCCGCTTTGGCTGGCATGTGGGTGCAGACCGTGCTGGATTTGATTTCAAACGGTTACGGCGGCTACCCGTCCTGGTACACAGGTGTCTTCGGTTGGGGTACTTTGGGTCTGCTGCTGGTGGGCGCCTATGTTTTGACTCTGACGCGCTGGCGTAATGACGTGGATGACTTCACTGTCATGCCGTTGCCGCACCGGCCACGTGACCGTTACGGTCGTTTGCTACGCGAGGACGAGGGTGTCTCCCTCATGCCGGTCGCTCCCAAGGTAACGGGTGACCGTGAACAAGACGATGATTTTGAATATGGCGCGCAGTACCAATCTGCCGGTGCCGCTGCCGACGCGGCTGGCGCATCCGCCGCAACTGAAGGAGAAACCCGATGAATACCCAAGCGATCGTAATGATGATTGTGTCCATGGTGCTAGTTTGGGGCGGCTTGGCCTACTGGATCTGGAACCTCCGTTTCAAACCGACACCGGAGCTTCCCGAAGAGGTTGAGTCTTTCATCTCCGCCATTGAGGCCGAGGGTGAGGATGCGGCAAGGGCCGCATCCCAGCGAGTTGGTCTTTACAAGCGGAATAAAGAGCTGGGCTAGAATCTTAGCCCACAGTCGAATCGTCCCCGAGTAGATTAATCTTCCGGGGTGGCTATGGGACTGAGGATGGTGGATGATGTTGTGGCATCCGCCATCCTCAGTTCTTTTTGTGCTCTGGTGCAGCAGCCCACCGGCCTTTCAGCGGTTGGGTATGACTTTTTGCCACAAATAGCCCAAAAACACCACTTTTCAAGCCTAAACCCATACCTAAACAAGACTTTCCTTCAGAAAAGTTCGGTTGGGTATGACTTTTTGCCGGGAATTGCTCTAAATCTGGACTTTTTTGGCGTTTACTCATACCCAAACAGCCGGTAGGGAAACTGGCACACCCTCGTCCTCGGCCAAAACAACTACCAACCCTCTAAGAACTCTGGGCAGATCACCACCAAAGGCCGTGAAGGCGCCACCCACTCAGCAATCTCCCGCGCCACCAGCTCCGGCCGCCTTAGCTGCGCGAAAACATAGTGCAGGATCCGCAAACCCTCTCGCTCAATCGCGACGTCTCGGAGCTTCTCCTCCCGCAAAACGCTGGCGGACCGGTATTTCATCAAACCATCCAATTCCACACCCAGCCGCTGCTGCGGAAAATATGCGTCCAAGAAAAACAGGCCCCGCCCCGTATCCATGCGCTGCTGCAAGACCGGCCGCGGGAAGCCATACGCGGCACAAAGCAGACGAAACCGAGTCTCAAGTGGCGAGTGCGCCCACGGCGTCATCAGCTCAATCAGCTGCCGGGCCCGCTTCAGCCCGTGACACCCATGCAGCTCATCTAACCTAGTCAGCACCTGCTTTTTCAAATGCTTGAAGCGCTGCTCCGTCTGGCCCCGCGCCCGGGCATCCGCCCGGCAAAGGGCAACACAAATGCTGTCCACCGAAGTCATCGCGTCAAGCGGCTTACGATATCGCAAGAATGTGCAAATAAGCTCTACTGGATCCACCACATTTATACCCTCAATCTGGCGATTTTCTTTCGGTACGCCCCGGTAGGAAATCATTTTCAGGTGGGCGGCATCCACACTGTGCGTACCAATGGTTAGCGCTGGGAATACAGTGGTCTGCCTGTTGTGTTTTCTATCCGAGAGAGTGATGATTGGAGGATTTGCGTCATTAACAGCAAATCCGTAAACTACGCAGGCAGATTCTAGGGTGAATGTGGCTGTCGGTCTCGCAATCTGATGTGCAAGCACTCTAGCTATCGCGACGATCCTGGCTGCTTCCCAGTATCCACTAGGCTCTCTATTTGGTAGTCCCGTTAGGTAGCATCCACGTTTTACCCGCATAATTTCGGGGCGCTTGGTGTCATTGTCGTTGGATGAGTAGCGGATCCTGGGTATCTCACTTGCTCTTGCCACATGAATTTCCCTTAGTAGTGTCATGACTAAGGTGTATCGCGCCAATACGGCTTTCTGAAACCTGTAGTTCTCCAAGTTGTGGATAAGGAACCTGTGGATATATTTCGTGGTGACGGGGGGAATGTCTGTTTTGGTATGGGTTTGGGCTTGAAAAGTGGTGTTTTTGGGCTATTTGTGGCGGAAAGTCATACCGAACCGATGAACAGCATCCGGTGCGGGAGCTGTGGCGCGTCGGCGGCTAGCGGAGCAGGTCTTTGGCGCCGTAGCGGTTGGTTACCGCCCGCATCCCGGTGTAGATGAAACTGAAAGCAAACCACAGTGCGCCCAAAGCCCAAACATTTCCCCAAGCAGCCGAGTACCAGCCAATCAGCAAGACGAAAGGCAGATAGACGGCCAGGTTAATCACCGCGGCAACAGCCAAATACTTGGTTCGATTAGCCCCAATCAGGACGCCATCCAAAATGAACACATAGCCGGTCATTGGCTGAGACAAGCCACAGATAATCAACGCCACCGTGGTCGGCCAGAACACTGGCTGGTCCTGGGTGAACAGCCACGGCAGTACCGGGGACAAAACCAAGAAAATCACACCGACAGCGGAGCCAATCCACCAGCCCCAGGTCAGACAACGCCGCAGTACCTGGCGGATCCGCTCCGATGAACCAGTACCCAGACCGTGACCAATCAGTGCTTGCGACGCGATCGCTAAAGCATCCATCCCGTAGGAGCCCAAACCCCACAAAGCAATAGTGATCTGGTGACCGGCTAAAGGAACAGCACCAGCCGAGGTGGCCGCCCAAGTGGTCAGCAAGAAAGCAGCACGCAAAGCCGCGGTACGGGCCATCAAAGGCGCGCCGGCTGCGCCCACGGCGCGAGCCCCATGGAAAGTGGGACGCAAAGACACCCCGTGCCGGCGCGCCCCCCGAGAAATCAGCACAGTCAAAGCGACAGCCATTAATGTTTGCGCCAAAGAAGTACCCGCAGCAGAACCTGCCACTCCCATGTCGAATCCATAAATCAAGGTGGCATTGAAAATAACGTTCAAAATGGCGCCGCCCACTGAAACATACATGGGGCTGCGATTATCCAATAAGCCCCGTAGCGCTCCGGTGCCGCCCAGCACCAAAAACATGCCGAGTAGTCCGGGCGAGCCCCAGCGCACGTAGGCGACTGCGTGGATGAAAACTGCCGGCTCCGGGCTGAACCAGCCCACCACGGTCGGCGCTAACAGCCACATCAGGGGCGCCATTAGCAGCCCTAGGAATCCGGCGAACCAGATGCCTTCCACTCCCGACCGAATCGCCCCTGCCTCATCACCGGCGCCCAGTTGCCGAGACGCCACCGCGGTAGTCGTGTAGGCCAAGAAAATGAACAGGCCCACGATGGTCAGCATGATGGTTGACCCCAGCGCCAAACCAGCCAGCGGGTTCGTCCCCAAGTGTCCGACCATTGCGGAGTCGGCCAGCACCATGAGCGGCTCAACAATCAGCGCCCCCAAGGCAGGCAGCGCCAGCCCCAGAATCTGTTTGTCAACGTCTTTGCTGTTGGCCGCGGGAGTCACATCCGGTTCGGTCGGGGTGGGTTTGCGCTCTTTCATACTCTCACCCTAACGGATGCTTCCAGCGGAGAGTAACCCGAGTTGGGTCGAGGAAGAGGAATGTCGCAATTACCACTCGCCAGTTACCCACAGGTGTTTTTCCACAGCCTGTTAATAACATGTGGATAGAGGATTCTGCGGAAAACTCAATACATTTATGAATCCGTCAGAAAAACCCCGAGTTTTCCCCACAACTGTTTCCACAGTGCCCTCGCGTGTCGTGCACATATTATCCACCGATTATCCACATTATTGGTGTCGACTATGTGCGGGTGAGAAGGCATAATCAAAGGAGTGAACTTAAATCAGTCGGTTAGCGTAGTTGCTGTAAACCGAAGGTGTAAGGTAAAAACCCAGAAAACGCCCCTGAAAAGTAGCGTGGAGTTGAAATGCTGGCATTACTGGCAACACCAGAAACGCCGGCAACGCTGGCGCTTGTAGCACCGGCAACATAGGCAACTAGGGAAGGAAAAGGCATGGATCCCGAAGAAGACGGCTTCGACCGCACCCCACCTCAGGACATTGACGCCGAAATCTCGGTCCTAGGCGCCATGCTGCTGTCTAAGGAAGCTATTGCGGATGTGGACGCAATCATCACCGCTGATGCTTTCTACCGTCCCGCGCATGCCACTATTTTCCAGGTCGCACTGGAGCTTTTCGCGAAGGGTGAGCCCGCTGACGCTATCACTGTGGCGGCGGAGCTGAACCGCCGCGGCGACCTCAACCGGGTTGGCGGCGCCACCTACCTGCACACCCTGATTGCTTCTGTCCCGACCGCCGCGAACGCCACCTACTATGCGCATATTGTCCGCGAGCAGGCTATCTTGCGTAACCTCGTGAATGCGGGCACGAAGATTGTGCAGTTGGGTTACGCCGACGAGGGCGGGGATGTCGACGATCTAGTTGATGCCGCGCAGCGCGAAATCATGTCCGTTTCAATGGATTCCACTACTGAGGATTTCGTGCAGATTGGCCCGGTGGTGGATGAGATGATGGAGCTGTTGGGGTCTTCCACAGCTCAGGATTCTGCTGGTGTGCCCACCGGTTTGGCTCGTCTGGATGAGCTGACGAACGGCCTGCATCCGGGTCAGCTGATTATTGTGGCGGCTCGTCCTTCGATGGGTAAATCCACGCTGGCTCTGGACTTTTGTCGTTCCGCCTCAATTCATCATGGCATGGCTTCGGTTTTCTTCAGCTTGGAAATGGGCCGCGACGAAATTGTGAAACGTATGCTCTCCGCGGAGAGTGAGGTCTTCCTGTCTTCCATTAACCGGGCAGAGCTGGAGGACCGCGACTGGGATCGGTTGGCAAAGAGAATCGGCCGGATGCATGATGCGCCACTGTTCATTGATGACTCCCCGAACCTGACGCTCCCAGAAATTAGGGCGAAGGCTCGCCGGCTCAAGCAGCAGCATGACCTGAAACTGGTCGTGATTGACTACCTGCAGCTGATGACTACGAATAAGCGAGTGGAGTCGCGTCAGCAGGAAGTCTCAGAGATTTCACGTAACCTGAAACTGTTGGCCAAGGAACTACAGGTGCCGGTCGTGGCAGCTGCTCAGCTGAACCGTGGCCCGGAACAGCGTAACGACAAGAAACCAATGATGGCTGACCTGCGTGAATCTGGTTCACTGGAGCAGGACGCTGACGTGATTATGCTGCTGCACCGGCCGGACTATTACGGCAAAGAAGACGACATGGAACGCAAAGGCGAAGCCGACATTATTGTCGCTAAGCACCGTAATGGTGAGACACGAACCGTGGGTGCAATCTTCCAAGGCCACTATTCACGCTTCCAGAATATGGCGGAAGATCGCGGGGACACCGGCGGCCTCTAGGCCAGCTCTAACTCCAGGCGGGTTGCCCTAGATCCCGGGCGGGTAATCACAGTGTGTGCCCGCCCAGCAACCTCGGGGAACTGGGCAATATACTTCTCTAACCAGCGGCCAGCGAATTCTTCCGCCTCGGTGGTTGGAACTAAAGCCCAGACGGAGCCGCCGAATCCAGCGCCGAAAGCGGAAGCAGCAACCGCACCTTCCTCGCGCGCCAAAGCAGCCAGAGCCCGCGTCTCATCCACCTGGTTCTGTAAGCCCACGTCAGTCCAATGCTGAGACAAATCCACGACGCGACCGAAATCCTCCAGGTCGCCGGCCAGCAGGGCGTCAGCCGCCTGCACTACCAGCTGATCGGATTCAATCAGGAACTGCTCGAAACGCTTACGCAAATAGTTGCCTTCGCCCAGCAGCCCACGGATCTGCTCCGCAGCTTCCGGGGTGGCCGCAATCGCGTCAGCTAGGAAACTATCCTCACGTCCAGTGTGCTCATTCCACTGCGCCAAAATGTCGCGCGTCGACTGGGAGGCACGATTGTACGCATCCCGCGCCGCACCCGACTTTTCCGCCAAAACACCAGAAACGGCGACCACAAAACTATGATCCAAGGCGAACGGCACTACGGCTTCGCGACGGACCGGGCAGAAAGCGTACTGCACTAGGGAATCCTCCACGCCGCACAGCATGGCGGTGTGATCCTCGGAGCCACCAAAAGTACCAACACCGCGATGCCCTACCAGTTCACCAAAACTCATGCCGTTTTCAATGCAAGCCAGATAGGCGGCGAACTCTTCAGCACTGGAAATATTACGGCGGAACAAGTCAGTGGACTCAATCCCGGACAGATCCATCAGGCAGCGGGCCAAACCCACCACCATTGCGGACGAAGAAGACATCCCCGACGCCAACGGCAGGGTCGTCGTCATGTGAATATTCGCGCCCACAACCTGATCACCGAAGTTCAACACCAGACGGGTCACTACGGCGCGGGCGTAGCCAGCCCAGTGACCGTTGTCGTAGCCTTCAATATTTTCTGCCAGCGGCAGCTCAACAGTTCCCTCAACGGCGTCGGAAGAAATCCGCACCACGCCCTCGTCATTAGCTTCCGCAACGAAAGTGATACCCACATTCGCGGCCGCCAGCAGGGAACGCCCACCCGCATAGTCAGTGTGTTTACCCAGCACTTCAATCCGCCCGGGAACAAACCAGCTGACCCGCTTCGCCGTGGTCGGCAGCGCGTCGTGAAGCAGCTCGGGCGGAACTGTTAAGGATTGGTTCAAAGCGTTACCACCACGTCGGAAAGAGCCTCTTTAACTGCCGCAATATCGGTCCGGCGAGACATGTCGAGGACGCCCTCGGCCACATCCACCACGCTGAACGGGGTGCCGTGATCGATAGCGTAACGGACTGCGTCAGCTAGCTCGTACTCGCCCCGAATGGAGGACTCAATGTTCTTGCAAGCCGCAAAAATAGGCTTCGTGAAGCGCCACGCGTTCATGGAAATGCCGGCGTCGGGGCGGGCCGCCAAAACCTCCGGGGCAGGCTTTTCGAGGATGCCGTTGAAAGTGCCGTCCTCCAGGTAGTCCATGATGGCGAAGGCCGCAATCCGGTCAGCGGGAATATTGGACTGCTCAATCAGGGCGTTACGTTCATAGCCGAGGAGGCCCGCAGTGTCGAGGGCGGCCAGTTTGGTGAGCGCCGCCGCAGAGTAGTAGTTGTCAGAGTTAACCACGATGAAAGCGTCATCGCCGGCGAACTCTTCCGCAGCCAACACGGCGTCAGCGGTGCCCAGCGGCTTTTCCTGAATGGCGAAGTGAACGTTGATTCGCTCCGAGTTCAAGTTGCCGTAGTAGTCGCGCATCATGTCGTGTTCGGGGCCAATTACTAAGCAAATCTCGGTGCAGCCGGCGTCCGCAAGGGCGCTCATCACATAGTCAAGGAAGGGGCGGCCCACATCGATCATGCCCTTCACGCCAGCGTTCGCTGCTTTCGCCTGCTCATCATTGAGCTGTGCTCCTTCAGCTTCAGCCCGCATCCGGGTGCCGAGGCCACGCGCCAGAATTACTGCTTTTTTAGTGTTTCCAATCATGTAGGGTATTCTACCGTCATTTCCCAGTGTTCGCGGTCAGCTGGCCGCAATGTCACGGTTTTGCCTACCCGGTGTAGTATTTTTGCATGAAAACTGTGAATGATTCTGCTTTTGTCCCCACTGCTTTGACGATTGCCGGGAACGCTGCCTCCGGTGCTGGCGGCCTGCCCGTGGATTTGAAAACTTTCCATGAGCTGGGCGTCTACGGCATGGGTGCGGTCACCTGCCTGGTGTCTTTCCAGGCGGATGCCGGCTGGGGTCATAGTTTCTTCCCGATTCCGCCTGAACAAATCCTGCAGCAGATTCGTTCCGCCATCCAGATTCGCCCCATTGAGGTAACCAAGATTGGCATGCTGGGGACGGTTCCCTCCATTGAGGCCACCGCTGAGGGCTTGTCTTTGCAGCAGTGGAAGCATGTGGTTTTGGATCCGGTGCTGATTTGCAAAGGCCAGGAGGCGTCCTCCGCTTTGGCGGTGGATCAGGCGCTGATTGAGCATATTTTGCCGTCCGCCACCGTGGTCACCCCGAACCTGTTTGAGACGCAGGCACTGTCGGGCCGTCAGGTCACCACCCTGGACGAGTTGAAGGATGCGGCACGGGCGATTGGCGACCTGGGCGTCCCCTACGTGGTGGCGAAGGGCGGCCTGGGACTGCCGGGCGAGGACGCCGTTGACGTCCTCTGGGATGGCTCCGAGATTACCGAGTTCAGGGCCCGCAAACGCGGGGATCAACCTTTGAATGGGGCGGGGTGTACTTTGGCTGCCGCGATTACCGCCGAGCTTGCGAAGGGGGCCGAGGTGGAAGCAGCCGTGTCGGTCGCCCGTGAGTTCGTGACTCACGCGATCGATCATCGTCAGCCCCTGAATATGCCGAATGACGCGGTCTGGCAGGGCGGCTGGCGGTAAATCTGTCGGCTGATGCTGCTGCGCTGACTCTGCTGTTTTTGGTCGTGAATCGTGGGCCATCATAGTAAACTGACGGCATGCGAACTGAAACATGGCGCCTGCAAGGCCACACCGTTCATGACCACACCCTAGAAGTCCCCTGGGATCATCACGATCCGGTGAAAACTCTGGGAACACTAGATGTTTTCGTGCGTGAAATCGTGCCGCCGGGCGGGGAAGATTACCCGTACATTATGTTCTTCCAGGGCGGGCCGGGCGGGAGAAGCCCGCGCCCGTTGAACCTGGAGGGCGGCTGGATTGGCCGACTACTTAAAGAATACCGAGTGCTGCTGCTAGATCAGCGCGGCACCGGCCGCTCTACCCGCCAAGATGCGCACACGATTCTGGCGCACGGTGACGTGGAGGCGCAGGTTCAGCATTTGCGGCTGCTGCGCACCGACCAGATTGTTGAAGATGCGGAAGCCTTCCGGGCGGAGCTTAACGACGGTAAACCTTGGGCAGTGTGCGGCCAATCCTATGGCGGTTTCTGTATCACCACCTACCTGTCTTATCATCCTGACGCGCTGACCAGCGTGCTCTACACGGGCGGCACCCCGACCCTTGATCAGAATGCTGACGAACTGTATCGCCTCACCTACGCGAAGGTCGCCAAACGGAGCCGCGAGTTCTACCAGCAAGTCCCCTTTGCTGACGCGCGAATCCGCGAAATCTGCCATCACCTAGACAATGTGGAAGAGTTCCTTCCCACCGGTGAACGCCTCACCTCCCGCCGCTTCCGGATGCTGGGCATCAACTTGGGCCGCGACACCGGCTTCACCGCCCTGCGCTACCTGCTGGAAGATCCCTTCGTTACCGTGGGCGGGGAAAAGCGCCTCTCCCTCGGCTTCCTCAACGAAATCGGCGCGGACCTCTCCTTCGCGGGCGGGCCGCTCTACGGCCTTATACATGAGGCCATCTATGCGGGCGCCACCCCAGCCTTGGCGGGGCAGGCGACTAACTGGGCGGCGCACCGGATGCGGGCCGAGGTTCCCGGGTTCGCCGAGGATGCAGATTCGCGGAATCTTAATGAGCCGTTCTATCTGACGGGCGAACACATTTACCCCTGGCAGTTCGATGAGGACCCCGCGCTCAGAGCATTGAAACCTGCCGCCATGGCTTTGGCGCAGTACACGGACTGGCCGCCGCTCTACCTGCCGGAGGTTCTGGCCGAGGTTGATGTCCCCGGCGCGGCCGCCATCTATTATGACGATATTTTTGTGCCGCTGGAGCCGTCCATTCGGACCGCTGAGCTGATTGGTTTGAAACCCTACATTACTAATGTTTTCCAGCATTCTGGGATTGGCACTGATGGGGCGGGGATTTATTCTCGGCTGCTGGACATGATTCGCGCCTGAACCCTGAGCTCACAGAAGCTCCACAGTTGTGTATGAGTTATTCCCCAAAACAGGCCAAAAACAGCCCGTTTTGGGGAATAACTCATACGTAAACGGTTTATGGCTAGAGGTCGGCGACAACTTCCTCGGCCTTAGCGAGGGCCGCTGCCGCATCCGGGCCGGAAGCCACTAAACGTAGTTGGCCGCCGCCCTTCACGCCCAGCGTCGTCAGCATCATTACCGAAGCCGCATCGACCGGGCCGGTGCCATCCGTGTCATTGAAGGCCTCAATCTCCGCATCGAATTCACCCATCGCGGTGGCCAGCACCGCTGCCGGACGGGCATGCAAACCGACCGGATCATTAATGGTGAGGATCTTAGTGAGGGAATCATCGCCTCCACCACTTGGTGCAGCGGAAACCGCGGATTCAGCGGCCGCCGCACCCTCGCCCTCGTCCTCGGAAATCGTCATGGCCGGAAGGCTCGAATTCGCTAGAGCCTCCCGCTTCGCCTCCAAAGCGGACTCCGCGGAAGCCGCCACCGCCGCCAAAGAGCCGCCGCCCGCAGCGGTCACCGCCGCGGCGACCAGGCCCTCCACGAAAGGAGCCGCCGCCACGCGAGTGCGCTCCGCCAGCTCCGGATCCAAGAACTCGAAAGCCATATCTGTGGAAATCAGGGCGGAACCCATATCAACCAGCACCAGCACGCCGTCCCCACTATCAGCCTCAGCGATCGCCTCAGAGACTGCGACCGCGTCAGTGCCGAAACCCGCGCCGCCCTCAATGCCGGCCGCCAGCAGCAGCTTTGGGCCGTCATCGGGCAGCATGATTTGCGCTAAATCCCGGGCCGCGGCCGCCAGCGCGTGAGAGTGAGAAACCAAAACAATACCAATCATGGGAAAACTCCTAAAAGTCAAAGGGACGGGATAGTGGGCGGGCAGATACAGTGTCGGCGGGTCGGGGGCAGATAAGGCAGGCCGTCAGATACGGCTCCGACGGGTAGCCTAGGAGGGGACGAGGATGACCCCGGCAACCCGTCAGCGAAAACCGGGTAACGTGCGGCCAAAAATGTGGGCTGGCCGAGAATCCCGACCAGCCCACACCTAGAACACTAAGGAAATGTTCTCCGACTATTCCTGAGTGAAGGTGTCGAATGCGGCACGCAACAGCAAAGCTGAAGAAGCCGCGCCGGGATCTTTCACCCCGGCTGAACGCTCACCCAGGTAGGAGGCGCGACCCTTGTGCGCCACCATCGGAATGGTGTCCTCCGCTCCCTGCTCTGCAGCCAAAACCGCAGCCTCCAAGGAATCGTGGAAACCCTTGCCCTCAGCGAGGGCCTTGTCGTAGGCAGCCAAAGCCGGATACCAGGCGTCAAGCATGGTTTTATCTCCCGCCTCAGCTTTGCCGCGGGCAGCAATACCTTCGACACCAGCATGGAGACCCTTACCGAAAGTCTCCGCGCTGATTAGTTTCTGATCCTCCGATTCGGCGGCAAAAGCAGCCGCCATACGGATGAAGAAAGTGCCGTAAAGCGGGCCGGAAGACCCGCCCACAGACGAGACCAGGGTCATTCCAACGCGCTTGAGCAAAGTGGAGGCATCATGGAACTCTTTACCCTCCAACTTCAGAACAGCTTCCATGCCGCGCTGCATATTGGCCCCATGGTCAGCGTCGCCAATCAGGCGATCCAGCTCAGTTAAATCAGCCGCATGACGGCGAATCAGGACGGCGTAATCATCCATCCACTTCAGAATCTGCTCTACTGTTGCGCTCATTGTTTTACTCTCCCCACTGCAATCCGGCGGTCTTAACTGGAGCGTCCCAAAGTTTCAGCATCTCATCATCAGCGCGACATACTGAAAGGGCACAGCCAGCCATATCCAAGCTGGTTACATAGTTGCCAACCAAAGAACGGGCCACTTTAATCCCCTTCTCAGCTAGCAGTGCTTCGCATTCACCATACATCAAGTACAGTTCAGACAGCGGGGACGCACCCATGCCGCCCAACATGGCGATTACCGGGCCGCCAGTGAAGTCCAAGTCGGCGGTGATCGCCTCAACCAGTTCCTTCGCCAGCTCATGCGCAGACTGCAAAGGCCGGCGCTCACGGCCAGGTTCACCATGAATACCGATGCCCAGCTCAATCTCATCCTCGCCCAAATCGAAAGTCGGGCGGCCCGCTGCCGGAACCGTGCAGGAAGTCAAAGCCAAACCGAAAGAGCGCGTATTGTCGTTGACGCGCTGTGCAATCTCACGCACCGCCTCCAAATCCGCGCCGGTTTCAGCCAAAGCGCCAGCGATACGCTCCACGAACAAGGTGCCACCCACGCCGCGGCGGCCCGCAGTGTAAAGGGAATCTTGCACCGCTACGTCATCATTAACCACCACGGTAGCGACCTCAACGTCACTTTCCGCCGCAGCCAGCTCCGCAGCCATTTCAAAGTTCATGACGTCGCCGGTGTAGTTCTTCACAATATGAAGCACACCCTTGCCGGCATTCACCTTCGTGGTGGCTTCCATAATCTGATCGGGGACCGGGGAAGTGAATACCTCGCCGCAACAAGCGGCATCCAGCATTCCGTGACCCACAAAACCGGCATGCAAAGGCTCATGGCCGCTGCCGCCGCCGGAAATAATTGCGACCTTATCGGTCTTCTTAAGTTGACGGTAAACAATGTGGGTGTCCACATCTACGTCAAGCAGGTCGGGATGCGCTAGTGCCATACCCTTGAGGGAATCAGTGACAACATCTTTGGGATCATTGATTAATTTTTTCATAAACTCAGTTAAGCACGCCACATCCCCAGGCGCAACAGTCAAAGCCCAATTGGGGAATAAACTGCTCATACGTGCACCTGAATGAGCAGTACCTAACGATTTGAGCGTGCAGGTCCCCAGCACTGATAGAATAAACGCCAGGCTGTTCGCTAGCCTATTCGCCAGTCAGCGGACCAGATTAGAGAGGCTAAAATGGGCAAAAAATTCAATCTTCTTCTCGGCGTTGGGGTGGGATACATCCTCGGCTCCAGAGCGGGCCGTGCACGCTATGAGCAGATTCTTCGGGCCGCCTCCAAAGTGCGTAACTCGAACCTTGTTGCCAAACCCCTCGACCGGGTTGGTGAACGCGCCGCCGAAGCTATCCGCCACCAGGGTGAAGTTGTCACCGATAAGGTTGCTGACGCCGTAAAAGAACGCCTCTTTGGCGCCCCCAACGGCGGCTCAGGCACCAGCCGCGGCGAATACATTGACGTTGAAGTAATCGAAGAAACCACTGAGAATAACGACTGATTACGACCATGGAAACGCAGAGCTCCCAGACCACGGAACGTCCCGAACCGACGCGTGAGCAGATTCGCCGCTGGCGTCGCTACCTGGCTGACGAACGCCACGAAGCCGACACCTACCGCGCCCTCGCCCGCAAATACACCGGGGAGGAGCGCCGCATCCTCGAACGCCTAGTGGACGCTGAAGAACGCCACGAATCCTACTGGCTGGCCCTGCTGGGCGAACGTGCCCTGCCGGAGCCGCGCACCGCGTGGAGCACCCGCCTGCTGTCCACCCTAGCTCTCAACTTTGGTTCCATTTTCACGCTGGCAATGATGCAGCGCACCGAGCAGCGTTCCGGCTATGACGGGGACGAGGATGCGCCCGACACCATGGCCGCCGATGAGCACGTACACGGCGAAGTGGTCCGCGCCCTCGCTGCGAAGAGCCGCTCCCGCCTGTCTGGAATGTTCCGTGCCGCAGTTTTCGGTATGAACGACGGCCTCGTATCCAACCTCGCGCTCATTATGGGTATCGCCGCCTCCGGTGCTTCCAACGCTTTCGTTATCCTGGCGGGCCTGTCCGGTCTGCTGGCTGGCGCGCTCTCCATGGCGGCAGGCGAGTTCATCTCCGTGCGCTCCCAACGTGAACTCTTGGAAGCCTCCACCCCGGACGTTTCCGCCTACCATTACTTCCCCGCCCTTGACGTCAACGCGAACGAGCTGGCGCTCATCTACCGCGCCCGCGGCATGGATGAAGAGAAAGCCCAGCGGGCCGCCGACGAGTCCCTGCGCCGCTTCAAAAACGGTGGCCTCCTCGACGACGCCCTCGCGCCCGCCGGCTACTCCGACTTTGAAGAAATCGGCTCCGCTTTCGGTGCGACCATCGCCTCCTTCTGCTTCTTCGCGTCCGGCGCGCTCCTGCCGCTGCTCCCGTTCCTATTTGGGGCCGAGGGCGTGTTCGGCATGGTGATTTCCGCAGTGGTGGTGAGTGTTGCCCTGTTCGTGACCGGCTCCATTGTTGGTATCCTGTCCGGTCAGCCGCCCTTCTGGCGGGGTGTGCGGCAGCTACTCATCGGTTTGAGTGCAGCCGCTGTCACCTACCTGCTGGGCATCCTATTCGGTGCGTAAATGCTTAAACACGGTGAGGTGAACGCATGACCCTGCTTCTTTCCGGCGCGTTAGATGCCTCCGTCTGGGATTTTGATTCATCCACTCTGTCATTGGATGCGGTCTTTCGTTTCATTGACCTGTCCGGTGTTTTCCTCAACGGTATTGTGGGTGGGCGTTTGGCCCGGCAAAAACGTTTCGACGCGGTCGGTTTCATTGTGCTTGGAATCATGTCCGCCATGGGTGGCGGCATTATCCGTGACGTCATGCTGGCGGCGGGACCGCCCTACGCCATCACCGACCCGTACTATCTTTACACTGCGCTGGCCGGCACCCTAGTGGCGTTACTGTTCCGCATGGATTCATCCTGGTCCGTGAAATTTGTGATCGCCGCTGACGGTGTGGTGCTGGGCCTGTGGTCCGCCACCGGCGTGGTCAAAGCCATGAACCTAGGATTTGGCCCCATGCCGGCCCTACTGATGGGTATGCTGACCGCGGTCGGGGGCGGCATGATCCGCGATATTGCGGCCGGAAACGTCCCCATGGTTTTTGGTGGCAACTACCTGTACGCCACCCCGGCGGCTATCTCCTCCCTGACGACTCTGAGCTTCTGGTATGCCGGAGAGCAACGCATCGGCATGCTGGTTTCCGCACTGGTCGGTTTTGCTTTCACCGTCCTGTCCAACTGGAGGAAATGGAAACTGCCTGCCGCTGATGATTGGACCATCACTATGACTACCGCGCAGCTACGTAAAGTGCTGCGACGTCAACGCAAAGTCACGATTGAGCGGGCCGTGGAGCAGGCGGTGGCAGCAGCGACTGAGGCTGCCACTTCCGCTGCTACCGAAGCAGCTACGGAGGCTGCTACTTCTGCCGCCACTTCCGCTGCGACTGAAGCTGCGACTGAAGCCATCACGGAAGCTATCCACGACCTAGAGACCGAAGAGTCACAGAACCTTGAAAACTAACCGGCCAGCCGGCAAGGCGACTTCGCGTAGCAGCAGAATCAGGAACCTCCTCACCCTGATTATTCTGGTAGCGGTTACCGGCTACCTGCTGATCCCCGGGCTGGGCCCCGACCTGCTGGACCTTGGGCGCAGCAGCAGCGGGACCGGGGGATCACCCTCGTCCTCGTCCCAAATCAACCCCGAAATCGTGACCGCCCTAGGGAAAGTGCGGGTGCGCGAGGGCGAATATGAATCCACCCGCCGATATGAGCGTGAGGATTTCGGTGAGGCGTGGGCGGATGAGGACCACAACGGCTGCAATACGCGCAACGATATTCTGTCGCGCGACCTCTCCGACGTCGAATACACCAGCCCACGCAAACCCTGCAAAGTGCTGTCCGGGCGCCTCGCGGAACCCTACACGGGTGAATCCGTCGAGTTTGTGAAAGGGCCGAATACCTCCCCGCTAGTGCAGATTGACCACGTCGTAGCGCTGGGGGACGCGTGGCGGTCCGGCGCGCAAAAATGGGACCTGGCGAAACGGCAACGCTTCGCGAACGATCCGCTGAACCTGCTGGCCGTCGACGGCAAAGCCAACTATGAGAAAGGCTCCGCCTCCGCGGACCAATGGCTGCCCGCCAACCGTCACTACCACTGCCGCTACGTGGCGCGGCAGCTGGCCGTCAAAGCTAAATGGGACCTGTCAATGACCAGGGCGGAAAAGCAGGCAATCAACTCCGTTATTGCTACCTGCCCGACAGTTAAACTCCCGCAAGATTTTGGGGAGATTAAGCCTTAATCAGGTGACCGCAATTCGGGCACTGGCAAATAGTGGCATCCGCACCCTCCGTTGCCAGCGCCTGCTCCACGGTCTGCGCTTTCGTTTCCGCCAGCTGACGTTCCTCCCGATAGATTCGCACCAGCCAGTACGCGTCAATCAGCGCAATAATAAAGTTCATCGCGAAGAAAGGCCAAACCCCAATGATTCCGTTATAGGCGGTAGCCAGCGCGCAGCCAGTAAAATTCCACCAGCGGAACTGTTTGCTTGAGCCCAACATTAGCGAAATCACCACAACAGCTGAGCCCAGCCACCCAAATGCTTCTAACCAGTACAAAGAGTCCTACTTTCGACTTTTTAATCCTTATTTGATTAACGTTTCATACTATCAAAACTGCGGGTTTTTGCTTGGTGGACTCTGATGACCACCATTTCCGTCGAGTGTGCACCTTACGAACAATTGTGCACCGTGCAAGGTGCACAATTGTTTTTAAGCATCACAGTCGGTGAAGGATTCCGTGTAATCCATGAAAAACCGGCGTCCCCACGCCCTCGATTCGATTAAATCCTCGAAATTGTGTGCAAAACTGCCACAATCACACGTTTGTGTGTGGACTAATGCCACACAGTTTCGATACTGTGTGCGAAAATACCAAAAATCGCCCAAATTCGCCCTAATTTTGGCTTTTTGACACACAAAAACAATAATGTGTGGCAAATTCCCACACGCAAATGTAGATAAGGGGCAGTTGCTCGCGCAGATGGAGGTGGGCGGCAAAATCCCACTGTGTTGGAGCGAGGGTGGGGAGCCGCGTCCCCTCGGCGATTCGGCAGTTGCCGGGTTGCCCGTCTGGTTGATTCTTCAGTTACCCAGCCAACCAACCAGTCAGCATAGCCGTCTAGTTGACCGCCCTACTGTTGTCTTTAATAATCTGCCCGTCTTTGAGCTCAATCATTCGGTCTAGTTGTCGGGCAGCGGCCAGATCATGGGTTGCTACCAGCATGGTGATTCCCAGTTGTGTCTGTAACTGTGCTAATAGTTCCAGAATCTGTGCGGAGGTGTCAGAGTCAAGGTTTCCGGTGGGTTCATCCGCTAATAGGAGATGGGGTTTCACGACGAGGGCGCGGGCGATTGCCACCCGTTGCTGTTGCCCACCGGATAGTTGCTGTGGTGTGGATGCGGCTCGATCTGCTAAACCTACCTGGGCAAGAGCCTCAAGGGCGAGGTCTCGGTGAGTTTTGCGCGGTTTGCGGCCAATCAGTGGCGCCATCACATTATCGAGGGCGCTCAGTGAATCAATCAGGTAGAAATGTTGAAAAATGATGCCGATGCTGGCTCGATAATCTGCTGCCGCATTGCCTTTCAGGCTGGTGATGGAGGTGTCTCCGACGCGTATTTGCCCGGAATCTGCTTTGTCGATGGCACCGATTAGATGTAGCAGCGTGGATTTTCCGGAACCGGATGAGCCGACCAAAGCTACCGACTGGCCGGCTGGCACAGACAGGCTGAGGTTTTGCACGGCTTTAATCTCATGATCCGTGCCGCTTTGATAAAACTTGTTTACGTCTACCA
Organism: Boudabousia marimammalium; assembly: GCF_001936115.1. GTDB lineage: Bacteria > Actinomycetota > Actinomycetes > Actinomycetales > Actinomycetaceae > Boudabousia > Boudabousia marimammalium. The sequence goes on along the minus strand of NZ_MPDM01000001.1, from coordinate 140,566 downwards.
GTTCTAGGCTGCTGCCGAAGCTGGCCGAGGGGGCGACTTGTTGCCATGGTGCGCTACTCATTTGCTGTCTTTCTGTCAGGAGCCGTCTGCCTTTGCCAAGTGTGGGCTTGGATGGCGGAAATCAGAATGCTAACAATCATGCTGACCGCACAAACTGAGAGTGTCGTGGTGAGGTGGCTGAGACTGCGGGCAATTATGGTGGTTAAAGCGAGGGTGATAAGTGAGGCGGTGAGACTGGTGAGGAGAGGCTGGGCGATGCGGGTGAAGAATACTTGCCGAGGACGCCAGCCGATGGCGGTAATACTGCGGTAAACGGGCTGGTCTTCGAGGCTGCTGATCCAGTTGACAGTGCTGATTGCAAGGAGGGCTAACGCGATTAGAAAACCGGCCGCTATCAGGTCTGAGGAGCGGATTTGCAGGCTAATCTGATTTCCTAGCAGGTTTCCAGCCAGCTGCCCTTGGAAGGTGTTGTTCATCCAGATGAGGAGACTGAGGCTGCTGGTCCCAATGGTGAAGGTGGTGAGGGAGACTAGGCTGCGGGTCGGATGCTTTGAAAATAAAGCAAACCCGAGACTAAATGGGGTTAACCGTAAACGCATTGGGCGCGCTTTAGCTTTCGCCGGCTTGTTTTGGCGGTAGTAGCTGAGGGTGGCGATTAGGTTAGTGGTGAGGGTGAGAATAATGGTGAGGGGCAGAATGAGCGGCAGGATGAGCCAGCCGCTTTCAGGCCCGCCGATTTCTAGTCCGGCCAGTTTGGTGAGAGCCGGGGTGAGCGCGGTTGCGGCGAGGCCTGCGATTGTGCCGAGAATGATTGCTTCTATGCTGGTGAGCCGGTAGATTCTGGTTTTTCGCCAGCCGAGGTGCGCTAAGATTTCTAGTTCCGTTTTTCTGGCGAGGAGGTTCGCGTGCGCGGTTAGTACGGTGGTGGCAAGTGAGCAGATCAAAATGATGATGCTCAAGAATAAGGTTTTGTAGTCTGTGGCTTGCGCAATCTGGGTGACGACACCTTTTTTGGACCACAGCTCGGTTAGCTCAAGGGCGGGAATCCCCCACGCGGAGGCAGGCAAAGTCACGGTTTGGTGCAGTAGCGCAGAGTCGGTAATGATATCGACTTGGAGGCCGGTGCGGTGATGTATTTCTTCGGCTAGGCGTCGGATGGTTTCCCGGCTGTGGGGTGTCATGGCTTGGATGCCGGCGGCTTTGACGCGGATTGCGCTGATGGGGGCGTCGGCTAGTTCCGGCTGCTGGGAGGACGCTAAGGCTTGCACGGTGGCGTCGAGGTCGCTGAGGATTCCGGGCGGGATTTGGAGGTATCCGGCAGGGTTCAGGTCGGATAAATATTGGCTATTTCCGAGGATTTCGCGGCTGGCTGGGGTGGCGGTTTCGGTTGGTAGATTCTGGTAAATGCCGAGGGGGAGGCGGGCTGTTCCACCGGCGGTGAGGGCGCCTAATTTGTCAGTGTCGTAGAGTCCGATGGGGAGCAGGGCAAGTGAGTCGTCGGGATTGAGGTCGGCGGGGAAAGGAATGAGGGTTTGTACTTTGCGGTAGGAGCTGTCTTCGGCGCCGGGCAGGCCCCTGTAATGGAAATCGTTTCGTTGTTGTGTGAGAGGGGGTAGGTTTTGCGCTTAGAGATGGTTTTCAGATTTGGCCCGGTAGGTGACGTCCCCGATCCGGTCGAGTTGGGTGAGAGCGATTTTGTCGTCATTGTGGTGGAGATTTTGGGGGGAGAAACTGAACTGGTTTTGGAACTGCTGCCACAGGTAGTTGAGGGGAATATCTTTTTCAATGAGGGTGTTTTGTGGCGCCGAACTGAGCTTTGTGACGAGGGTTTCACTGGCCCCTTCATGTTTCCAAAGTTGTGCAAGTTGCGGCTCTAATTGTTTAACTTCCAGATGATATTTCAAATCCACGGCAGGCATGCGGGCAGTTAAAATAGCGGGGAGGATCCGTTGTGTGGAGGTGGGTAGTTCGGGTGAAAGTGTCTCGTATGGGAGGGTTTGGATTCCGCTTTTAGCAGTCAAGTATTGTCCTCGGCTAATGCTTTTATCTAAACCGATTAGCTGTGCTTCTGCGACTGGGTCTATGGCCGCCCAGGTGAGGGGAAGATAGTTAAGCCCGATGGGGACTATGTTCTGGGCGGGTGGAAGGTTGGCGGTGCCGGTAGTGAGGTGCTTAGTTTCTTCAGGGTCTGTGGTGTGTCCGTAGCTGAAAACGGGGGGTTCATTCTGGGTGGGAATGTGGTTTAGTGGTTTTTTCTCGGTGCAGTTGGTGTAGGAGGCCAGTTCAGGGTCGAAACAGAGCCGGTCGGGGGAGAGGAACACGAAACTGTCGGTGGTTTTCTGGTAGCGGCCATTTCTGCTGAGGGTATTGGTTTTTACGTTCAGCAGAGTGGGTTGGTCGGTGCTGGTGAGTGCGGAAACGTCACTATAAGGAAACAGGGTGGGGTAGATTTGCCCAATTATTGCGATGGGGGCGGCGACTTCCACTTGGGTTAGGCTCCGAATGGTGTCAAGTTGTGGTAGCGTGATTCCGCCATAGGTGTTGGAGAGAAAACTGGGCCGGACAATATTTTTTTCAGCTTCGAGGGGTAGCGCAGAGTTTGGAGGCCGCACCAGAATATCGTAGGCTCCGCGCCAGTTTTGGTTGAGAGTCTGGATGGTTTTTAACTGTTGCGTGCCGAGGTTAGCGCTGAGCGCCACAAAAATTGGGACGGTGAGGGTCAGTGACAGGAGCATCGCTAGGCAACGTTTAATGTTGCCGCGAATATAGGCTGCCGCTAACTTGAACATGAGCTTTCTCTTTCCGGACTCTGGATGCTCTAAACTCTAGTAGTCTCTGTACTCTACGTCATACTATTGTGTAGGTCTACTACGTACAAAGGAAATGCCAATGTCTGAGATTGAAGAACTGCGCCTCGAAATGAAGAAGTTTATTGAGGATCGAGACTGGGCAAAGTTCCATGACCCGAAGGCGATCCTGCTGGCCATGATGGGGGAGATGGGTGAGCTGGCGGAGTGCTTCCAGTGGCTGCCCGCGGACCGTGCCGCAGAGTTAGTTGCCGAGGGGGAAGCCCACGAAGCCGTCAGTGATGAGATAGCTGACGTGTTTATTTTCCTGCTCCACTTGTGCACCGCCTGCGATATTAACCTGGAGGAAGCTACCCGCCGCAAAATTGCGAAGAATATTGCTAAATATCCGCTAGATTCCCTGCCTAAACGAGGCCGCCAAGCCGCCGAGCAATAGTCACAAAACAGGAGACTAGCCACGGACCCTCCCTCGGCCCCCAAAACCTACTCGAAATCCCCCACTAGGCGGTCCTTAAACGACCTCTTGGACTGAACCACCTTCAGCGGCGCGACCGTGCCGTGCGCGAAAAAATGCTCCCGCTGGGAGAGGGTCCGAATCACAATCTGGTCAACCAGGTCAGGGAACTCCAGGGCGAACTCGCGGTAAATCTGCGGATCATGCTGCCCATTATCGCCGACCAGCACCCATGAGACTTGCGGCAACTCGGCAGCTAGGCGGCGCAGCTGAGTGCGTTTATGCTCCTGCCCGGACCGGAACCAGCCAGTATTCGACGGCCCCCAATCGGTGAGCAGAAAGCTACCGCGCGGATATCCGTGCCGGCGCACAAAATCCTGCAAATTTCCGATCACATTCCAAGCCCCCGTAGATAAGTAAATCACCGGGCCGGGACATTCAGCCTGCAAGGCTGCAAAAAATTTTGGCATCCCCACCGTTGCGGAACGAGCCTTCGTATGCGCCACAAAAGCATTCCAGAAAGCCAGGAAAGGCCGCGGCAAAGCCGTATTCATAATCGTGTCATCCACATCCGAAATAATGCCGCGGATTGGCTCCGCCCCCACAATCTGAACAGGCTGACTGACCGGTTTGCCTCCGGATACGCTCACCACCGCGTCATGCCAGCCGGCCGGCAGCCCATGCCCGCGCAACACCACATCAACATAGCCGCCCCGATCAGTGATCGTCTCCAAAGTTGCGGCACCCAGCCGAATCTGCACGGGCACGCCCGCCAGCTGCAGGCTCAAAAACTGCCAGAACCCCCTTCTTTGGCGCAAAAATTCCCAACGATCATAATGGGGTGAGACCATCAATACGCGCACAATAATGCGCGCAAAATCAGTGGGGGAGGACGGGTTTGGGTCCGAGGGTGGTGCGGAACCGTAGGCCGCCAGAGGGAAAGGCTGGGCGATCAGCCCTCGCCAGCGCCCCCAACGACGCAGCCCAGCATAAATCCAATCCTCCACTAGGGCAGCTAGCGCCCCGGATCTATGCAGCCAGTTATTCAACTTTTTCCCCCGGATTTTGAGTTTCGGCAGACTCAGCGGATCCGGCAGTCTCGGCAGATGAGCTCAAATCCTCAGTCCTCCCGGTAGAGGATTCCGTATGCTCTTCGCCTGAAATTGCGTCCTGTAGTTCCTGCGAATGCTGTCGGCGGGAAGCCCGCAAAGAGGTGCGTATCAGCGGCAAAGTTGCGACTGCCACCACGGTCATTGCGGCACCGCCGATCATCGCCATGAAGAAACCGCCAGTAGAACCGTGCAGGTCGGTTAACCGCCCTGCCACAGTTAGACCGGTGGCAGTCCCAATATTCATGAACGTGTTCATCCAGGTTAAACCCTCGGTCAGGCGGGAAGCCGGCACGATTCGTTGCACAATCGTGGTCGCGATTGTGATTGTGGGGGCGAAAGCCATGCCGGTGATAAACATGGCGATCCCCAAAGACCATTGTGCGGTGGTGAATAAGAAAGTGGAAGTGCCTAAAGCCAGTGCAATTACCACAGAAATGTAGATGCGACTGAGCGGCACCCGCCACTGTCGGGACCCAAAAATCAGAGCACCCAGCAGTGAGCCGGTCGCCATGATCCCCAGTTGCAGTCCCGCTGAGGCGGGCACTCCTAACTCTTTCGTGAACTCTACGACTGCCACGTCGATGGAGCCCAGCATGGCGCCCGCCCCAACGAAAGTCGCCGCAATCGACAGCATCGTGCCGGATTTCATTATCATGCCCGCGTCCAGGGAGCCGGCCGCGATCTTCCCCGTAGGAGCCGGCTCAGTGGCGCGCAAACTAAAGAACCAGATTCCGCCTAGAACCCCGATTACGGCACAGGCAATCAGGCCGGCTGTCGGATGCACGTAGGTGGTCAGTGCGGTCGCAATCATTGGCCCCGTCATGAACACAATCTCATCGAGGGCGGCCTCTAAGGCGAAAGCCGTATTTAATAGGTCGGGCTGATGCAAAAGATTGGACCAGCGGGAGCGGACCATCGCCCCGATGGAGCCAGCAAACATGCCTGCCGTCACTGAAAACACGTACAGCAACCAAACCGGACCCTGAATAGCGGCAACCCCAGCGACCGCCAAAAGGGAAGCTGAAGAAAGCATGATTGCTGGGCGCATCACTTTGGCTTGCCCGTAGCGGTCTACCAGCCGCGCCAGCATCGGGGCGCCCGCGGCGAAACCGAGGATGCCGACCGCGTTGACCTGGCCGGCGATCGTGTAGTTGCCGTAGGCGGTGTGAATCAGAATCAGCATGGACAGTGAAATCAGCGCCATCGGGTAGCGTGCCGCAAAGCCGGCGGCCGAAAATAGGGCAGCGCCGGGTTTTGACAGAATTTCACGGTATGAGCTGAACATGCTCTCATTCTGGCATGGCTGCCGCCAGATTTTCGACTGCTGCACGGAACTTTCTCACTGAGCCGAGGACGAGGGCGCCGCGAGTTGCCAGCCTCGCAGTGTAGTGCTTCAATAGAAACAGAAGAAAATGACACAGTTTTGAATAGTGTCGCATAAGTTTGGTTTGCCTTACTTCTTTTCCGCCCGCACTACCACAAGCTGAGGATTCTATGAGCTCTGCCGCAACCGCCCAGCTGGACGTCAAAGCACTGATTAGCACTGGCATTTTCACTGCCCTGTATTTTGTGCTGTTGGCGGTCGGTGCCATGATCAGCTTGCTGAATCCATTCATGATGTTCGTGGGGCCGCTGGTCGCTATCTTGCTGTCCGGCCCGGTCATCATGCTGTTTCTGGAGAAAGTCCGCACCCCTTGGGCTTTCGTGATTTTGGGATTCATCATTGGGGCGCTCATGATGCTGATTGGCCGGGTCTGGTATTGCATCCTCGTCGCTCCCTTTGCCGCGCTGTTGGGTGACTTGATTGCCCGTTCTGGGAACTACCGGAAGCGGTCTTTGAATCTGCTGGGGTATTCGGTGTTTGCGCTTTGGACAGTCACTCCGCTGGCTCCCATCTTGTACGATACGGACAATTTCTTGGGTCATATTTCGGGTAGCATGGGCGCCTCCTATGCGAAGACTCTGGGCGAGATTTTCACTCCCGCCGGCATGGGTTTATTCGCTGTCTGCGTGTTCGTGTGTGCGGCTCTGTCCGCCTGGGTGGGGGCCATTATCATTCGGAAACATTTCCAAACCGTGTGAAACTATGGCACTAGCGGAACCCGCGGTGCCGTCAAGGCGACCGCCCCGCATGCGCTTGTCTATTCACTGGGGTTCTACAGGTCTTTGTTCTATTTTCTGTGCTCTGATTCGGCAGAGGTTAATAACGCAATATCTGTGCACATCCTAAATAGAAAACTGATTTACTTTCTCAGTAAATTAGCGTAAATTTTCGTTTGTAGACAATGGCTGTCTACATTGAAAGAGAGGCAAAAATGAAACGCATTCTTTCTATCCTATCCGCTGGCACATTCGTAATCGCATTAGCTGGCGCATCAGCTAGCTTGGCTATGGCAACTCCGACCCCAACCCCAGATAATCTGGACAAGGCATTTACCACCGTCATTCCAGATAAGGCAGATGATAACCAAGCTCGCTACATCCTCGTGGACGCGGACAACGGGAAGATTCTTGAAAACCGTTCACTATCTGGCGGATTTTAGCTACTTGACAAGTTGTTTGCGTATTGCAAATTTTAATTATTAGGAGGTGCCTGTTATGCACGCTTTTATTCTAATTGTGGCGACAGTAGGAAAAGTTGCTGTAGGAGCAGCTGTAATCTTGGGCTGCTACTTCCTGTACAAAATAGAACGGCACTTAAGCTCTGGTAGGCCCGATTAAAGTCTGTTCTACCTACGCGACTTAGAGTTAGAAAGTTTGCTGCTGCAATCTGATCAAGAGGCTTTTTGAGTTTAGGTTAAAGGCGCAGCCAAGGCGGTACCCCCTGCATTGACGTAGGGGATACCGCTAGTTTCCTTTTGGGGGTCATTTTTCAAGACGGCGAATAAGTTTTCGCGTCTCTAGCTGTTTGCCAGTCCAAACTGCCTCTACCTCTCAGCGGTTTTCCCTGCTCCAAGGGTTGCTACTTAGCTAAGGCTTATGTTTCAATGAGCAGGAGCAGAACAATTCAAGGCAGGTTAAGCAATGAAAACGGCATCATCAGCTGGCGGACTGGATGTGAAAACTCTAATCACTACCGGAGTTTTCACCGCCCTCTACTTTGTGCTGTTAGCAGTCGGCGGCATCGCCGGGATCTTGAACCCGCTGATGATGTTCATTGGCCCGCTGATTTCCATTCTGATTTCCGGTCCCGTCATCATTTTGTTCCTCCGCAAAGTCCGTGCCCCCTGGGCGCTGGCCATCATGGGATTCCTGATTGGTCTGCTGATTTTCATGGGCGGACACATCTGGTACACCATTATTGTTGCCACTTTGACGGGTCTGCTTGGTGATTTGATTGCCCGCGCCGGAAAGTACCGCAACCGCGCCCTAAACGTGTTGGCGTACGCGGTGTTCTCCCTGTGGAACATTACGCCACTGACCCCGATTCTTTACGACACCGACAATTTCTTGCAGCACATTACGGAAAGCCTGGGCGCCGATTTTGCCCAGCAGATGGGCCAGATTTTCACGCCCGCCGGGATGCTCCTATTCGCTGCCTGCGTCTTTGCGAGCTCACTGGTTTCCGGCTGGGTGGGCGCCCTAATCGTGGAAAAGCACTTCAAAACCAACTGATTTATGAGTACTGAATCCGCTGCCGCCGGCTCCGCGCCGTCATTTAGTCCCCTGCTAGGGGAGACGCGCGCACCCTCGCCCTCGGGACCCCTAATGACGCGCCTGGGCGTGACCGCATCCAACGTGGATCCGCGCACCAAGCTGCTGTTTCTGGTGGTGGTGAATACGACGCTAATGCATGCGGCGAAGGCGCCCGAGATTCTGGTCGGCATGCTGGTTGCCGGTTTCCTGCTGGTTGTCAGTGACGGCTGGCGGTCGCTGCGCCCCTACCTGCTGATTATGCTGCCCGCCGCGTTTTGCGCCTATGTTCTGCCGCTGCTGTGGCAGAACGTGCTGGTCGCTATTTTTGTGACTATCGGCTACTGGACACTCCGTTTCGGGGTGTCAATCTCCGCAGCAATCTACGTGATTTTGACGACCGGCCCGGCGCAACTGACGGCGGCGCTGCGGCGGCTTCGCATCCCACAGTTCATTGTGATTCCCTTTACCGTGGTGCTGCGCTACATTCCGACCGTCATTGATGAACTGTTCGCCATCCGTGACGCCATGCGGCTGCGCGGCCTGTTCCCCGGCGCTTTCGGGGTGCTGGCGCATCCGATTCGCACCGCCGAGTACATTCTGGTGCCGCTCCTCTCCTCATCTATCCGGATGGCGGATGAGCTGTCCGCCGCCGCTTTGACGCGCGGGCTGGGTGGCGCCGTCCAGCCGACCAGCATTGTGCGTCTGCGTTTCACCTGGCATGACGCGGCGCTGATTGCGGCGACCGCGGCCATCGCTTTCGCCTCCACCATTTGGGGGTGGCTGCTGTGATTAAGGTTTCCAAGGTGACATTCCGTTACGGCGTCGAGGACGAGGACGCACCAGACACCGGTTCGCCGGTGCCTGGAGGAGGCCCGGCGATGCCCGCCCTCACTGACGTGTCTTTTACCGTCCCCGAAGGCTCATTGACGGTGCTGTGTGGGGCGTCCGGTTGCGGTAAATCCTCCGCTTTGCGCCTGCTCAACGGTCTGGTTCCACATTTTCATACGGGCGAACTGAGCGGCAGCGTCGAAGTCGCCGGCCGACAAGTCTCAGACAGTCCACTGGTGGAAACCGGCCGGGTTTCTGCGACCGTATTCCAAAACCCCCGCACCCAGTTCTTCACCTCCGAGGTCCTGTCTGAGCTGGCTTTCCGCAACGAAAACTATGGGCTGGATCCGCAGCTGATCCGCGACCGCATCAGTGAGCAGGGGGAGGCCCTAGGCGTCGCGCACCTGCTGGGCCGGAATCTGCGTCAGCTTTCCGGCGGTGAACTGCAGCGCGTCGCCTGCGCCCAAGCTGTCATGTCGAATACGCCGGTCCTGCTGTTCGATGAGCCGACCTCCAACCTGTCCGTCCCCGCGATCGCGGATTTCGCGGCCCTGCTGCGCCGCCTCAAAGCGGATGGCAAAACCCTGGTCGTCGCGGAGCATCGCCTCGCTTTCCTGGAGGGTCTAGCCGACCAGGTCCTCTTGATGGAGGGCGGCCGGGTGGCCCGCCGCTTCACCGGCGCCGAGTTCTTTGCCCTCACCGATCAGCAGCGCCGAGACTTAGGTTTGCGGCGTTTGCATCGCGACGAGGGCGTGTTCGCTGGCCATCCGCCAGTGAAGGATAAGAGCGTCGCAGAGTGCCCAGTAATTTCGGAACATGATGCGCCCGTCCAGGCGCAGACGGCTCCAACTGAAACGGGCAGCACGCCAGCGCCCAGCCCGACGGCTCATGCTGGTGAACCTATTTCTGCGCCTGTCGCCCGACCCGCCGAAGCCCTTAGTTCACCTAGCGAGCCGCTAGAATCCGGGGTTTCTCTACGGAAAATTCGGGCCGGCTACGGCAAACGCATCGTTTTAGAGATTCCGGCCCTAGACCTGCCGGCCGGTGAAGTGACCGCCATAGTGGGACACAACGGCGTCGGTAAATCCACCCTCGCTAAACTCCTGTCCGGCCTGCTGAAACCGCTGCCCGGCGGGAGCATCTACCGGCACGGAACTTTACGTAAACCGGAGGATTTGCAGGCCGAAACCGCCCTCGTCATGCAAGACGTCCACCGGCAACTATTCTCCGCGAAAGTTAAAGATGAAATCACTTTAGGCTTGAGTAAGGAACGCCAAGAAAGTATTGATGTGCCCGGCCTGCTGGAGCAGTTCGAGCTGGCAGATTTAGCGGACCGGCATCCTTTAAGCCTGTCGGGTGGGCAGAAACAGCGCCTCGTGATTGCGGCGGCGGTCGCAAGAGATGCGCAACTGTACCTGTTTGATGAGCCGACTTCGGGGGTCGATTACCGGCATTTGCGGCGGATAGCGGCCCGGTTGAACGAGTTAGCGGCAAGTGGCGTAAACGTGCTGGTGATTACGCACGACCCTGAACTGATTGACGCCTGCGCGGATTCTCTACTGGTTTTGCGGCCCGGCGACCGTGCGGAGACTGCCGCTACCTGCAGTTACCGAGCAATATAACCAACCTACAGTAAATGTGAGTAGAGTCACAATGTATTTTGTGTGCAAAAATCTATGATAATGAAATGACGCCTGTATCAGCTTAACATGCGCTTAGCAACGATGCAAATCGTGTGTCAAGTTGGTGCCCTGAACAGTTTCTCGGATATCTCTTGAAGGAAGCTAAGCTTTACTTCCAGTCATCCGCTGATAACTGCAAGAAGTAACTGAAAGGATGGTGACCAAAATGAATAAAGTTACGGATTTGCGGAAAACTATCCGACTAATCGCGAGTGTAGTTTTTCTTCTCTCCTTGCTGATGCTAGCCGTATCGCTAACTGGTGTGGCAGGAACTTACACCGCTGTTCTCACGACAATCGTGATGCTTGGCGGGGTAGTTACCGCGCTTGGCGCCGCAGCCCTGTTCATCGTCTCTCTTAACAAGAGAAACGCGGACTACTTGCTGCTGGCGCTTGCAGTAGGTGGCGTTCTGCTCATGCTGAGCCCTGCTATCTTGTTCTATATCGGATTCGCATCTGGAGGTGCAGGATAACTTCTCCAGCTAATCCTAAAACCTCAGGGTGGGTGGTTTGACTGCAATCAGCAGCAAACCACCCACCCTGTCTCTATAAGTACAACTTCCCGGAGCACTCCCTTTGGCCTAGCCTTCCGCAGACTGAGGGGCAGACTAACCCTCGTCCCCCGCCTCTGAATCCTCCAGATTTGGCATAATCTCATTCGCGAAACCACTTACGTCTTAGCTCAATTCTGGGCATATTCGATATCTGGCTCAATGATTAGCATACTAGCACCTGTGCAAGCCAGTGCCAAACCAGCTAGAGTCACAATTGTCTTGTGCATTTCAATTTCCTTTCAGTTGTAGTTTTGGGTATCGGACAAGGTATATAACAATCAAAATTATGATGGCGACAAAAACGGGTGTAAGCCAAATCAGACCGGGCTCAACTTTCTCGGGTAATGCCCTTCCAACAAAGACGGGGACCACCAGCATACGGCCAATCACTGATCCACTGATAATAGCGAACAGGTATGGGAATAGGTGTGAAAGCTGGAGGCGGAAAATAAAGTATTGATTCGCGCCGTAATCAATCATGGTGGCAAAAAATTCTTTGCGATAGCGCTTAGTGGTAGCCAATCCGATGGCAGCCATTAAAAGAGCCAATCCACTTTCAAAACCGAAGATGCCATAGCTGAGAAGCCGCAAAGTGCTACCGTCAATCTCGCCCGGTTGGTTAATAAAACCTAAAGTGCGGGATGAAACTGTGCTGAAAAAATTTTGCCGATCAGTGACAGGATAACGGTTGAAGTCTGGAATGTAGAGGGCTCTTTCCAATCCGATGCGAATATTCTTTTCGCGGAACACGGCTAAACTTGGGTCAGCAATCCAGTCGGGTAATTGCGCATTTCCCAAACGCTGATCTACATCTTTTTCAAGGGTGACTTTACCTAGTGTGATTGGAAAACTTTCGTCAAATCTACTGGGGGTGGAATCGAATTGGAAAAGGGAATAGGTATTTCCTGCTTGGGCTTCGGCAAGCTCAGGAGATATCTTTCCTATCAAATCTTTACCATTATCTGAAACCACAAAGCCGAATAGTCCGGTAAAGGATTTGCAAGCTGGGTTGTCGCTAGAAGTGGCCTCATTGCACTGGGCAGATTGTTCTGAACCTATGCGTATTTGAGCATGAGGTTTCTCCGGGACAGCAAATACTATTGCGTTAGTTATCATCTCAGGAAATTTTGCCTGCAAATAATCCACATCTGTTTGAGTGAGAGACGAAATTGCAACATAGCCGCCCGCATTTAGGTTTCCCCCTGAAAGTGCCTTGTTCTGCATCCATAAATGAGTGCCGGCAGTCGTAGCTATCGCGCAAACGACTGCAATAATTGGGGTGAAAGAGATTGCTGGTGTGCCACTGCGGTAGCCGGCGATTCGTAATGGTTTTCCATAGGGCAACCAAGCTAAAATAAAACCGGTTAGACCCAGTCCCATAGCTAAAGCGATTACTGATGTGTAATTCCACAAGGGATGAGTGTAAGCGAAAGGCGCGCTGGCAACGCCGAAACCTATCATCAGTAAAGTGAATATCGACAAGCCTTTGATTGATTTGCCGCTTGAAGATAGGTTGTCGGTTTTGAAAGCAAATTTGGTTCTAATGCGTGCCCAGAATAATCCAACTGCCACAGCCGCCAAGCATGATATAAAAATCCCCAGATAGCCTTGTTTAATTCCAGTCCATTCTATTTGCAGCCAGTAGTGATCAAAATAGGATCCAAGCGGCTGAGCCAACCAAAACCCCAATAAATGGGTACAAAGTGATCCTAATAGTACGGCAGTGAATGATAAAGCTAGCAGTGGGGTGATAGTCAGAAAATAGGTTTTTCTTTTCGCCATTCCTGCGGCTTCAAGGGCGATACGAAGCTTATAGGTAACATTCGAAAACACAGAAAAAGCGGTGAATAGAAGGACGCCCACTGCGACTATGAGAATGTATGCAATCGCATCCCACACTCTGATTAACGAATCTTTCACTGACTCTTGAGCAAACTGGATGTTACCTTCTACAGAAATTACTCCGAAATTGTTGCTCTCTAAGTCTTTGAGGCGCGGATCATTTTCAGGATTTGTATTTGTGTACCAGTAGCCAGACGTTTCAGATGGTTCGTCGCTACTAATCTTTGTGACTATAAACAATTCGCTGGTGCGGGCGGGGAGCACTGAAATGCCTACAACTGTGGCATTGAGCTTATCGCAGGTTATTTGGCTGCCTAGCTCCAGATTGTGCAGGTCAGCAAGCTGACGGGATAGCACTACCTCGTTAGGACTGTTTTGAAAACGTCCAGCCAGTAGCTGACTGTATTGTAGGTTTCCACCTACTTTAATCAAATCAACTTTTGTGATCTTATTAGTATCGGAGAGGGTGCAGTTTCCTTTAATAAACTTGATAAAATCCGGTTCTTTTGCTTCATCGCTAAGCCGTTCCTGTCCGGCATAGGTGGTAGATCCAACAAGATACCGGAAACCCCCATATGTCGAACGAACATCATTTTCAACTGTGCGAAGATAGGTCGCTGAGACCATTGTTCCCAACAAGGATAATGACGATAAAACAAGCAAACCAACAAAGAACGCGGCTACAATCTTTAGGTTACTGCGAATAACACCTAAAACTATCCGCCTGTTCAACATCAGAAACTACCTTGGGGTGAAGTAGACAAATTCTTTTCCACCATCTGATAGTCGTGAACCAGCACGACCCTGTCTGCTGCTGCCGCCAATGCCGGATCATGCGTTACCGTCACAATACAGACGCCCGTTTCATGCGCTAAGTTCCGCAGTAAGACTGCTATTTCAAGTGAAGCCTTTTCGTCTAAAGCGCCGGTGGGCTCATCTGCCAAGATTACTTTCGGATAGTTTGCTAATGCTCTCGCAATCGCTACTCTTTGCGCTTCTCCCCCAGAAAGCTGACTGGCCGGATAGTCAGCCAAATCATAGATTCCTAAACGTTGCAATAAATCTAACGCACAGTCCGGTTTAGATTTAAGGTTGCCTGCCACCTGCTGTGCTAAACGAATGTTATCGGCGGCAGTAAGAAAAGGAATCAGCCGGTAATCCTGGTAAATCCGAGTCAAAATGTGTCCGCGCAGTTCCCCCAGTTGATATGCTCCAACTTCTTTTCCTGCGATTGTGATGCTACCTGAATGCGGGCGAAGCGTCGCATCAAGTAGATTCAACAAAGTGGTTTTACCTGAACCAGACGGACCCATGACTGCATGAAACTTCCCTTCCGCAAAAGACACGTTCATTCGGTCAAAAATCAGCCGACTGGAGCGCGCTCCGGGAAATGAAAAAGAAACCTCAGAACACTCAATCACAGGGTTACCTTTCTAATAACGTGGATACTGCTCAGTGCGAGCCCATCCAGCTTCCCACGATCCCCATTGAACAGCCCAGCTGGTGGAATATGTTTTATGGGTACGAGTAAACCAGCTAGAGTAATGATCTGGCCAATAGGGGATGGAAAGATGTACCCTAACCTTAGTGTCGGCACTTATCCAAGAACACCTACCTTGTCCTTGTTGCGCGTTGCCCACTGTTCTAATCCAAGCTGTACAGTACGATCCCAAGGCATTTGCCACTGAATAGTCGACTGCGGCAATTCCGCCTATTGCTATCAAAATAGCAACGAAAGTTGAAATAAACGTTTAGTCAAGATAGTCATCAACAACACTCCCCTTTAGTGTGAGTGTAGTCACATAGGTGTGGTCTACTTCTCAATAATATGCTCATTGTAGAGTAGATGTAAGAAAAAGTCAATCAGTTTTACTCAGTAGTTGAGAGCGGTGATATTGGTAAAAAACTGGTTTTCCCGCACAGCCTATTAGGCGTCTGTGTTTTAGGGCCGAGGATTCACCGTCCCCCAATGTTCAACAGGTGTGAAACCCTCGGCCCTAAACCTCAACTAAATCTGAGAACCCTCGTCCCCAGTCCCTGATTCCTCTAGGTCAGGCATAATCTCATTCGCGAAACCAGTCACCAAAGGCTCCACGTCAGCTTCCTCCGGCAGCATTCCAGTCTCATCGTCAGCCGCCGCGAAAATCTCGCGCGCCTGCTGCGCCGTCTCCACCGCCTGCGCCGAAGCCTCCTGGTAGGCGGAAACCGCCGCCTCGGTCGCCGCCTCATTCACACTGTCATCAGCCTGCGCCTGCTCCGCATCGTAACGGGCCTCCGCCGCCAACTCAAAAGCCGCCACCGTCTCCGCCTGCGCGACCGCCGCATGAGACTCATCCGCCTCTGCCGCGTTGAAAACACCAACCTGCTCGTCCTTGGCAACCTCAGAAATCACGCCCGCATCGACCTTCTCTCGATGACCAAAAATCTCACGCTTCACCACGCCCGCCAGCATGTACATGCCCAGCAAGTTCGGCACCGCCATCAAGAAAAACATGGCGTCAGAGAAAGCAATAATCGTATCCAAAGAGGCCGCAGCGCCCACCACAATCAGCAGCAAATAGGCGATATTATAAGCCTTCTCCGCGGTCTTAGAACCGCCAAAGAGGAAACCCATCGCCTTCATCCCATAGTAGGAATAAGACAGAATCGTGGAGAAAGCAAACAGAATAATCGCAATCGTCAGCGGCACATCAAACCAAGAAACACTGGTCTCCAAGGCGGCTGCAGTCAATGCCACACCCTCGATACCCTGCGCACCCTTCCAGACGCCGGAAATAATCACCGTCAAAGCCGTTAGAGTACAAATCACCACCGAATCCACGAAAGGCTCCCACATGGCGACGAAACCCTCGGTCGCGGGACGGCGAGTCTTCACCGCGGAGTGAGCCATGCCGGCCGTGCCGACGCCCGCCGCGTTAGAGAACGCCGCCCGGCGCAAGCCCACAATCATGACGCCCAAAATGCCGCCGGCCACACCCTGGCCAGTGAAAGCGCCCTCGAAAATCTCACCGAAAGCAGCCGGAATGTGCGTGATATTCGGCACCAGCACGAACAGACACATCAAGACGTACAGCAAACCCATGAACGGCACAATCTTCGAAGTCACCGAACCGATCTTCGAGATGCCGCCGAGGATGACTGCGCCCGCAAAAATCGCGATCACCACACCAATCAGCCATTCCTTGCCGTACAGGAAGCTGGTGTCGCCGCCGGTCACATTCACCAGCTGCGCCGCCGCCTGATTCGACTGGAACATATTGCCCGCACCAGTCACCCCGAACACGGTCGCAATCGCAAAGAAAACAGCCAGCACTTTACCGAAGCGCGGCTTCCCTAGCTCCGCCAAACCGTGCTTCAAATAGTACATGGGGCCGCCCGAGGTGTTGCCGTCCTCATCCACTTCACGGTACTTCACGCCGAGGGTGGCTTCCGCCATCTTCAACGCCATACCGATCAGGCCCGCAATAATGATCCACAGGGCAGCGCCCGGGCCGCCCATCGTGATAGCGACCGCGACACCCGCAATATTGCCCAAGCCCACTGTGCCGGAAAGTTCCGTGGCGAGCGCCTGGAAACTGGTCACTTCACCCGGGTCGGAGTGGCGCGTGTACTGGCCTTTAATGAGTTTACGAGAGTGCCGGTAAGTGGATACCCGCAGCTGCATGAAGCCCAGGTAGGCGGTGAAGAAAATACCGCCAGCCAGCAGCCACAGCACAATCAGCGGAATCTGCGTCCCCCCGATTGAGGGGGAGTAGAAAACCACTGCAGACAGTGCATTTACGAAGGGGTCAAGTGCTCTAGAAATCGCCTGATTAATGGTTTCACTCCAAGTTTCGGTCGGGATAAGGGCCGCTAAGCCTAAAGCAGCAATATTCAACATGTATTCCTTCTCAAAGGGCGGCGCTCAGCGCAGGCGGAGGCCGTCACAGTTGTGGGTTACGTGCGAAATCATGCAGGCAGGATTGGATTTGCCTTGCCGTTGTGGGGCATTGATTTCGCCTCGCTAGTGCACGATATATGCACGTATCCATTATGCACCCTGCCCGGGACAGCTTTCTGGTACTTTCCGCACAGTTCAAGATTTTGTGGGGAAACGCGCGTTGAAGTGGGGTGCGGAAGGGGTGCGGGTTTGCAGAGTGCGTATTGAAAAGCGCGGCAGCCGGGCTGAAAGTAGCCTAGCTGCCGCGCTTTTAATGGCTCAAGACCGAGGCGGGGCTCAAACTGTCTTTGCGGAGGAATGGATGCGTAACCGATTAGTTTCAAAGAATCCGTTTAACATAGAACTAGGAGAAGCGTCTCCTACCTCCATTTCGGAGATTTGTAGATGTCGAGGAAGCGCGGTATTTTCCTCGAAGTTCTCGGCGTACGTTTCGCCTAGTTTTTCGTCTAGTTTTTCATCCAGTATGAAGCTACCCCCGACTTTGGTCTTGTATAACTTGAGTTCTGGTGCCGCATAGTTAACGTCGGGAAAAGTGAGAGATTTTAGTTGTAAATCGTGACGAATCGATGCATGCTCTAGATTAATACCCAAAAGAATAGTGGTCTGGTCGAGGTATAGTGACTTTTCAAACTGGGCATAAACAAACTCTAAGGAGCCGAAATGAGCCTTTGAGAAATCTGCAGAATCGCGAAACATTGCACTATTGAAGTATGCACTGCCAGAGCCTGTTGACCCAAAATGGGCATTTTGAAACGATAGGTTTCCGTAGAAAATTGTAATATTTGAGTGTTCTTCGCTTTCTCGGGTTGAGGGAGTGAAGGAGTTGCCAAAAACAACCTGATCTGGAAAAACTGCCTCGTTAAAATAAGTATCATGCATAAACTTGCAGTTTCCAGTAAACGTGATTTCATCTCTAAATTTGGTGTGAATGAAGAGGTTTTTCTCTCCCATAAATGTTGTGTTATCGAAATTAACTGTACTGAACTTCGTATAGCTTAGGTCTATGGAACGTTCAAACTGTGATCCATTGAAGTCTACCAAGCCATCGAAGACGGAGTTGCGTAAATCGAGTTTGGCAAAAAACCTGATTTCAGGCAGATTAAAAGTGCATCCAGACCAACTGTTCTCAGCATCTTCTAGTGTGTGTACACGAAACTGTTTGATTACTTCGGACTGTTTTATTTCGGCTAGTCGGGGGCTCTTCTCGTCAGTTTGACTGCGCAGAAAAGAGCACAGAATATCCACGCATCTTTGATTAAAAGTCTCTTTATGTTCGGGGCCAAGTTCTGATATCTTGTCTGTGATATATGAAATACCGATAATTGCCGCCACTGCCTGAGTGGTTTGCTGATTCAAATCTCTTGCGTACTCGTTAAAACTGGCGACAAGTTCAGACTCATGCGAGTCCGCGTATTTACGTTCCTCCAATGATTGTTTTCGGTAGTTAACCACCATAAACACAGCTGCTCCCAATCCCGCTGTGATTGAGAGAGAAATGGTTACCAACTGGTTGGTTTCTAGCTCTTCATATCCAAAAAAATCCAGTACGATTGGCATTCCCCTTAATGCGGAGAAGAATATTATGATGGAGCACAAAAGTACTCCGAATACAGCCAAGTACAGAGGAATTCTTCCGATTTTCTTTCCCATATTTTACCTACTCTTTTTAGTGTGCCCTCTGCTCAGGCGCCGAGGGCGTCCGCCACCACCTGTTTCGCTGCTTCCTGTACTTCCTTTAGATGCTCCACGCCCTTGAATGATTCAGCGTAAATCTTGTACACGTCCTCCGTGCCAGAGGGGCGGGCCGCAAACCAAGCGTTCTCGGTCGTGACTTTAAGGCCGCCAATCGGCGCCCCGTTGCCGGGTGCATCCACCAGGCGGTCAACGATCGGTTCGCCGGCCAGCTCTGTGGCGGTGACATCCTCGGGGGAGAGTTTCGCCAGTTTCGCTTTTTCAGCCTTCGTGGCGGCGGAGTCAATCCGCTCATAGGCGGAAGCACCGAAGCGTTCGACCTGCTCACGGTGCAACTGTGACGGAGTCTTACCGGTGACCGCCAGAATCTCAGACGCCAGCAAACACATGATGATGCCGTCCTTATCGGTGGTCCACACGGTGCCATCCTTACGTAGGAATGAGGCTCCCGCAGATTCTTCACCGCCGAAACCGACCGAGCCGTTCACCAGGCCGGGCACGAAATGCTTAAAACCGACGGGAACTTCAATCATCTGACGGCCCAAATCAGCCGCCACCCGGTCAATCAGAGCGGAAGACACTAGGGTTTTACCAATCGCGGCGTTCTTCGCCCAGCCGGGACGGTGAGTGAACAGGTACTCGATCGCTACCGCCAGGAAATGGTTCGGATTCATCAGCCCGTCAGCGGTCACAATGCCGTGACGGTCAGAGTCTGCATCATTACCGGTCGCAATATCGTAGGGGGTGGAGCCATCCTCGGCGGGACGCATAATGTCCATCAAGGAAGCCATCGCGTACGGGGAGGAGCAGTCCATCCGGATCTTGCCATCCCAGTCCAGCGTCATAAACGACCAGGCAGGGTCAACCTCCGGGTTCACCACGGTCAGGTCCAGGTTGTAGCGTTCCCCGATCATGCCCCAGTACTCTACGGCCGCACCGCCGAGGGGGTCTGCGCCAATCCTAACGCCCGCCTCACGAATCGCATCAAAATCAATCACATCCGCAAGATCATCAATATAGGCGGACATGTAATCATTTTGATGGACGCATTCGGCGTTGAGAGGATCCGGATGCCTAGGCACCTCCCGCCACCCCTCGGCCAGCAGCTCATTGGCCCGGTTAGCGATCCAGCTGGTCGCATCCGAGTCCGCGGGGCCACCATTGGGCGGATTGTATTTGAAGCCACCATCAGCCGGCGGGTTGTGTGACGGTGTCACCACAATGCCGTCAGCCCGGCCAGGGCCCTCAATGCGGACGCCGCCGGTAGTGCCAGCGCCGTTGGCGCGCAAAATAGCGTGCGAAACCGCCGGAGTGGGGGTGAACCCGCCGCGCGCATCAATCCGCGTGTCAATGTCGGCAGCAGCCAGCACCTCCAGCGCAGTCCGCCAAGCCGGCTCACTCAACGCATGAGTGTCACGGCCAATAAACAGCGGGCCGTCAGTTCCCTGACTACGCCGGTACTCAATAATCGCGGCAGTAGTAGCCACAATATGCGCCTCATTGAAGGCAGTGTTCAAGCTGGAACCGCGATGTCCGGACGTTCCGAACACCACCTTTTGCGCAGGAATCTGCGGATCCGGCACCAAATCATAGTAGGCGGAAACAACCGCATCGACATCAATCAAATCTTCTGGAAGGGCCCTCTGGCCAGCGCGTTCATGCATACTTCTATTTTGTCACGCCCAGCGGAGTTAGCCAAGTCACTTGGGAGGATTCCGCTGCTGCTGTGGTGGTGCGGCGGGTGGTGCGGTGGTGGTGCGGTGGTGGTGCGGTGAGCTGTTCCGTAAGTGCCCGTGCCGTAGTGCCTGTTGCTACGCTGTGCCCACCCCTTCGGTAGCCATCGCTGCCCTCAACTTCCTGTTTGTGTGTGGGGTTTTCTCCAAAATCGCTCGAATTCAGCCCTTTTTGGGGAATTTGTCTCACATAAACCGCGGGCACGCCGCTCGGCGTCTCCCTCGGCCATAAATGAGACAAAGAAAGCTACAGTGCTGTATCGTAAATGGTGAGAGAACACCACGAATCCTCGGCCCCAAGGAGCAAAGATGCTGAAGTACCAAGCCAAGCACTGGCTGTTTCTGGCGCCTTTTGTGAAGCGGGCACTCAAAAAACGCTACGATGCCGCCGACGTCAAACTGATCATGGGTGGCGCCAAGGACGAATACAAGAAACTGCTGGAACAAGCCGACAATATTGGCGAAAAGAACCCGATGGCCGACAACCTGTATTTCAGTCTGCTGTTTTTCTCCTTCATGAAAGCTAGCGACGGCAAGATCGGGCCGCAGGAGTTGCGGCAGCTGATGCGCGACACCCTCAGCGACCCGATCCTGCTGAAACTGATGGGGAACGGTGATTTTAACGACCCGAAGCAGCTGGCGAAGTTCGGGAAGAAGATGCACGACAACTCGGACTGGGCGGAGGAGCACCGCGAAGAATACCCGGAGACCTGGAAGTTCAACTTTGATGACAGCCACCAGGACGGCGTCTACTATTACTTCACGAAATGCCCTATCGCGAAGTTTTTCAATGATCAGGGGATGGGCGATTTGGCGCCGATTTTCTGCGAGTTGGATTATCTTACGGTGAAGACTCGCCGCGCCCAGCTGCTGCGTGAGAAGACTTTGGCGCAGGGCGACGACATGTGCGATTTCTGGATTGTGGGCGACCAGGTGCAGGACCCGAAGTAGGCCACGGCCGCCCCGGTTGCTGATTTGGCGCCCTTTCGGGGCCGAGGACGAGGGCGTTCCCCACCCACCCGCCAGCAAGAGTTTAGTCTTTCCCGCCGAAAAACCTTGCGAAACCCTATCAGAATACGGCAAAGTTGAGCACAGATATTTGAGTGCTGCACCAGTGCAGGACCCGCCGGAAAGATAGGAAGCAGACAGATGACCGAGACAACCCCCTCCCCAGTACTGATTGAAGGCCTAGTGAAACGCTTCGGGAAGACCGTGGCGGTTGATCAGCTGAATCTGGAGGTGCGGCCGGGCACGGTCCACGGTTTCCTCGGCCCGAATGGGGCGGGAAAGTCCACCACTATCCGCTGTCTGCTGGGAATGTTGCGGGCGGATGCGGGCCGGATGCTGTTGGGTGGGCATGATCCGCAGAAGGATCCGGCGGCGGCGACGGCGCGGGCCGCGTATGTGCCCGGCGAGGTGGCGTTGTGGCCGCAGCTGACGGGTGCGCAGACTTTGGCGACTTTGGCGCGGCTGCGTCCCTCTGGTGATGATCCGCAGCGGCGGGCGGAGCTGATTGAGCGTTTCCAGCTGGACCCGTCGAAGAAGATGCGCACCTACTCTAAGGGCAATCGGCAGAAGATTGCGCTGATTGCGGCGTTGGCCGCGAACGCGGATGTGCTGATTTTGGATGAGCCGACCTCTGGTCTGGATCCGCTGATGGAGCGGGTTTTCGCGCAGTGTTTGCAGGAGGCTGCGGGGCGCGGCACCTCGGTTCTGCTGTCTAGCCATATTCTGTCCGAGGTTCAGCAGCTGGCTGACGATATTACGATTATTCGCGCTGGCCGCGTCGTAGAGTCCGGAGCTTTGGCTGAACTGTCGTACCTGCATGGCTTCCACATTTCGGCGCTTTTGCCTGACGGTAGTCGTTTCGAAACGAACACGGACGCCGACCAGCAGCCCGCCGTGTTGCAGCGATTGATTGACCAGCGGGCCACCGATATTGTGTGTGCGCCCGCCAGCTTGGAGGATATTTTCTTGGCGCATTACGCGACGGGAGTGCCCGCCGAGATTGGGGGTGTCGAGGGTGTGGCGGTAGCCCCCGCGGCAGAGCCGGCCGAGGATCCAGCGGATACGGATGAGCCGGCAGTGTTGAGCTTCAAACCGGTGATAATCGGGTCGGCGGATGACGCCGCGGGCGCTACGGGCACCATGGGTGTTGCTGGCGTTGCGGATACCGTAGGTGGGGCGGCTGAGCTGAAGCCTGCCGTCCAGTGGGATGAGCCGGCGGCTGAAACACCGGCCACCTGGCAGCCGCCACAGCAGCGGACCCCGGTGATTGAGGATTACCAGGCCAGCGCAGTAGAGTATGTGCCGCCAAGTGACCGCGGATACGTGCCGCCGGTCTTCGCTGAGCTGGCTGAGCCAACACTAGCTGAGGAAAAGCCGGAGCCGGTGGTGACTGAACCAGAGCCGGAGGTTATGCCGGAGGTTGCGCTGGAACCGATGCCTGAGCCTCTGGTCACTGAACCGGAGCCAGAACCTCAGCCGTGGCGGCAGCCCGCGTCAGAGCCGGTGACTGCCGAACCGAGCATCACCCTGCCGGAGGCCGAGCATGTGCCGGAGGTTGAAACGTCGGAGTCTCCCTCGTCCTCGGCCCCAGAAACCCCGAAACGGACCTTCCCGCGAAGGAGCCGCAAATGAGCACGCTGCTGCGCCTCAACCTGAAAACGCGGCGGTTCTATTTGGCGGCGTGGCTACTGGCGGTCATCGGGTTCATGGCGGCCATGCCGGAAGCGCATCGCGCCAGCTTCCCAGAGATTGCGGAGCTGCAGGAGATTGTGCCGACATTCCGCGGCAATGACGGCATCACGATGCTGTACGGGCCGATTCCAGAGCCGGTGAATCTGGCGAACTTCGCGGTATGGAAGATTGGTGTGGTACTGCAAATCGTGGTTGCCGCCATGATTATTCTGCTGGCTGTTGGAATGACTCGGACCCAAGAAGAGCAAGGCAACACAGAGCTGCTCCGGGCCGCCGGCCTGAAACCCAGCGCCCCATTCTGGGCGGCCGCCACTATTGTGTACGGCACCGCGCTGGCCGTAGGTATGGGAAGCGGGCTGGCCTTAGCGATCGGCGGGGCACATATCGAGGATTTTGCGGTGTCGGAATCTTTACTGTACGGCGCGACTTTTAGTCTGGAAATTGCGGCCTACGGGACGATTGCGCTGCTGGCGGCGCAGGTCGCGGCTAGCGGCCGAGCCGCCAAACTCTGCGCCTTCGGTTTCGTGCTGCTGGCCTACGTGCTGCGCGGCATCGCGGACGTTGCCGACACCAAATGGCTGCACTGGTTCACACCCATGGGCTGGCATAATCTGACCGGCCCCTACCGGGAGAACGAGTGGTGGCCGCTGGCGCCGATGCTGCTGATTGTGCTGGCCCTCGGCTGGCTGGCGGCGCACATGTCTCAGAGCCGGGATCTCTTTGCTACCTGGCGGTGGCGGGCGGCGGGCGCGGTGGCTGGTGCGGGCGATGCACCCACCTCCGCTGGAACCCCGGCCGCGGCAGCGCCCTCGGCCACCCCGTACACGCCGGACACCCTCACCACCTCCGCCGCGAATCCTCAGCCCGCGAAGGGCTACAGCCTGCTGGGTTTGCGGCTGCGGATGCAACGGTCCACGATTCTGTCTTGGCTGGGCGGCCTGCTGGTGATGAGCGTGCTGTGGGGCTCGATTGTGGGCAATGTGGGGCAGATGCTGGAGGATTCTGAGCGGATGCGGGAGATGATTGCGGCGATGGGTGGAACCTCGGAGCCGGCGACCGCGTACCTGCTGATGGTCGGCAATATGCTGGCGATTCTGCTGACAATTATGGCTGTGCAGCTGGTGTTGAGCGCCCGCAACTATGAGCGCCGCGGGTATCTGGCGAACGAGGCCGCGTCCGGTATTTCGGTGCGCCGCAGTGTGTTCTTCTCCTGGCTGGTGGGGGTTGCCGCCTTCATTGTGTCCGCCGTCGCGGTGACGGTGGTTTTGGGCGCGGTCGCGCAGGCGGGCAGCGAAGCTGACCTGGGTGACACTTTCATCTGGGTCATGTTCGGCTCGGTCGGCCCGGCCTTAGCTGCGGCTGGTTTCGTTTTGTTGCTGCTGGTTTTGGTGCCGAGGGCGTCTTGGCTGGTGTGGCTGCCGATTGCCTGGTCGGCTTTTGTTTCGATCCTAGGCGAGTTGTTGAAACTGGATGACTGGGTGCAAGATGCGTCTTTGTTTGCCTGGGCGGTGCGGCAATCCGACGGCAGTAATCACTGGACTGGCGCGCTGGTGCTTGGTGGCGCTGGCCTGCTGATGGTGCTGATGGCTGTGGTGTTGGCTGGCCGCCGGGATATGGAGTCCGCCTGATACCCCACACAAACACCCACCAATCAGTGTGGTTGTGCAGTTTGGTATGACTTTCTGCCATTTTTAGCCCGAATTCGCCCGTTTTTTGGCCGAATGTCATACCCAACCGGTGTTTTTGCGGGGTTTTGTGCGTTTGTGTATGGGTTATTCCCCAATTGGGGACAATTTTGGGCTGTTTTGGGGAATACCCCATACGTAACCGGGGGTTTTGCGGGGTTTTGTGTGTTTGTGTATGGGTTATTCCCCCAACCCGCTGCCCAACCCTCAACCTCGCAGTTCCCCGAAATGTTATTGCTGGACAAAGTGCCTAGTATTGATCTATGACTAGCACTGATTTTGATCTCATTGTCCTAGGCTGGGGGAAAGCCGGAAAAACTGTCGCCATGAAAATGGCCGCCTCAGGTAAGCAGGTTGCCTTGGTGGAGGCCTCGCCGGAAATGTATGGCGGCACCTGCATCAATATTGGCTGCGTGCCCACTAAATCCCTCGTGGTGGCGGCGGAGAGATTCCAGGCGGCTCACCCTGATCTCGCCAAGGTTACCTACGAGGAAGCGAACCTCGGTTTCCTCACTGCGCAGAGTCAGCGAAACCAGCTGACCGCGAAGATGAACAGTGCGAATTATGGGATGGCGGACAGTAAAGGTGTCCACATTTTCAATGGCACCGCGAAACTTACCGGCCCCCACGAAGTGTCCGTAAACACTGGGGCTGAGCCTGTGACTTTGCGGGCGGACAATATTTTGATTAACACTGGCGCGACTCCGGTGGTGCCTTGCATTGCGGGTGACTGGCAGCTGAACCGTGGCCGAGTGGTTGACTCCACCCAGGTGCAGCAGCTACCTGGGCTGCCGCGCTCCCTCGTAATCATTGGGGGTGGCCCGATTGGCCTCGAGTTTGCCAGCATTTTCAGTAGCTTCGGCACCAAAGTGAGCGTGCTTGATGCTGCCGATAAGCCTTTCTCTAGGTTTGACGAGGATGTAGCTGCGGTGGCTACTGAGGTGCTGAAAGGCAAGGGCATCAGCTTCATTAACTCTGCGAAGGTAGCTGCGGTGAATGAGGACGCAGACCAGGTCAAGGTTTCATACGACCTGCCCGAAAAGGAAGGCAATGTACTGGTCTCAGACTATGTGCTGATGGCGGTTGGCCGTCGCCCCATGACTGACGGTTTAGGGCTTGCTGAGGTCGGGGTGGAGCTGACTGAGCGCGGCGCCGTCAAAGTGGATGAGTACTTGCGGACCAGTGTGCCCGGCATTTACGCTGCCGGCGACGTCAATGGTGGCCCCCAGTTCACCTATATTTCCTATGATGATCACCGGATTGTGCTTGACCAGCTACTCGGTGAGGGGAAGAAGTCCACTAGGGGCAGGGTAGTGCCCGCCACGATTTTCTTGGATCCGCCGCTGGCCACAGTGGGGTTGAGTGAACAGAGCGCACGAGAACACCACCGGGTCAAAGTGGTGCGCAAAGATATCGCACAAATCGCTGCAATGCCGAGGCCGAAAATCCTCGGCAACCCGGCCGGGCTGATGAAGTTCCTGATTGATGAGGAAACCGACCTGATTCTGGGCGCCACACTGTACTGTATTGACGCGCAGGAGCTAATCAACACTGTGGCTTTGGCGATAAAGCACCAGATTACCGCCACGCAGCTAGCTGACATGATCTTCACCCACCCCTCCTCAACGGAAGGCTTCAACGAAGTCCTGGGGTGATGCTGGCTGTGTGGTGCGCTGCTTGAGCTTGAGCTTTAGCGGTGGGTCTGCGCTGTGGTTGAGTCTTTTAAGTGCGATTTTGCTGGTCTAGCGCCGAAATTTGCCGGTAGATTTCTTCAATAAAGACGCCTTTGTGCTCGAGGTATGCCTCGACATTATGCGGATATAATTGCGCCGCGGTTTTCTTAATTTCTCCGTATTCTTTGGTGGCATCAGGGTGATTACGCAGAAAGTCACGGAAGCGCAGGTGCCTTGCTAACTCTGGAGAGTCTTGCGGGCACACATACAGATGGTGCGTGCGCAGGTGGGGTTTATTGTCGTAGGTGAAGGCTTCCCGGGCTTCTATACCAAGGTTTCCTTCATGCCGGTAGCCGAGGGCGTGTAGAGCTTGAACCAACGGTGAGAAAACTGTGTAGTCGCTGATTATCACATCAAGGTCGATGATAGGTTTAGCTGCTAACCCTGGGACTGCAGTACTGCCAACGTGCTCAATCCCGATTATTAGATCATCTGCAACAGCGCGGATTTCTGCTGCAATCTGCTCAAAATCTTCTACCCAACGTGGGTCGTAGTCCGTAACAACTACATGATTAGTGCGCATAGTGGTGTTGATTCCCTTGACGGTGCTAATCCACTGGTTATGGGATGGTGGTAACGGCTGGATGCAGAAACATGGAAAGTAGTCTAACACCTGATTTCATAGATTTCTTATGTCTCGACAGTAGAATGCTCAATTTTTGTAGGGATGGAATGTTCCGTCTAGTAGAAGAATTGAACCTGATTAACTTGGAACTTAGGGTTTCTGGTCTTCATTAGTTTGGAGGAGACACGGGCAGGTGAAGTGCCATCGGGCTTGCATACGCCGTTGCTGGGGCTTGCTGTGACCGTTGTGATTATGCGGAGAGATAACGACTGGGCAGTGCCGAGGGTTTTGCAGGAGTATTGCGTGTTTGCGTGAGGGTTATTCCCCTATTTGGCTGGAATTTGGGCTGTTCACAACCGGATGTGAGATGAACTCCTCGAAGATAACAGCATCGAGAACCTTAATCACACCCGGATACTTATGCCCGCCAGATCTAGCAAATAAGGCTTTTTCAAGCTGTTTAAATAATCGAAACTACTTAATTGACAATATTCAGAATATAGAATATTATCTACGCATGGTAGATAAAGAATCTCTCATGTCACGACTAGGCGTCGTAACAGTGTCGTTATGTAAGATGCTCGCACTTCAACACGTAGGTGAGCGAATAGCCCCGGTTGCTGAGATTGCAAAAGATCTCTCGTGTGGAGCTGGCACCGTCAAAACAGCCCTTGCACTGCTTGAGGATGCCGAGGTAATTCGTCTCCGTTCGCGCGGTCATTTAGGGACCTACATTGAAATGATCGATTATGCAGGGTTGTGGGATCTTTCAGGGGAAAAACTGTTTAGCATCGCGATGCCCCTACCCTATTCACGACGGTATGAAGCTCTTGCCACTGGCTTGCAGCACTCATTCCGCGAACAAGGTATTCCTCTGAGTGTGTCCTTCCAGCGAGGTGCCACATTCCGTTTCCAAGCAGTTCGAGAAGGCCGTAGCGATTTAGCTCTTGTATCTGGACTAGCAGCAGATCACGAACAGGGACAGGGTTTTAAATCCATCCACGATTTTGGCCCCGAGACTTATGTAGGTTCTCACGGCATCATTCGTCGCCGAGAAATCGCATTAGACTCCCCGGATATTCGTCTCGGCGTCGATTCTCTATCGATTGACCAAATCGCGATGACCCGGCTAGCGTTTCCCGGCATTGATGAAAAGCACTACGTCGAATGCTCATATACGCAAGTCCTTAAAGCTCTTGAAGCCGGCCATATTGATGCCACAGTATGGAATCTTGACGAAATCGGCGAGACGCTGCCATCCTCGGTTGAATCAGTCGAAGTTGACTCTTTCAAGAACACCCGCAACACCCACGCAGTACTGGTTTGCTCTGAATCGGACAACAGAGTGTCAGTTGCCATCCATGATGCGATAGCAAGTGACACCGTAACTAAGGTTGCATCCGAAGTTCTGAGCGGCGAGCGGCTGCCCGAATATTAGGGATCATAATATGGTTACATTTGATGAGCAGCTACAAGCTCGCAGCGCGCTCTTCCGTAAGAATGCCTCTATTCCCGATGGCATAGTTGATATAGTCGAACAGCTTTTCCATCGCGGTTACTTTGGCACCTACTGCACTGACAAGAATATGGGCTTCCTGTTTTCCCACCTTGTTGCCGCATTGACCCGAAATAACGAGGGCGACAACAGCCTTGAAGGTCTCTCTCAATCTCAAGTCGACGAAATCCTAGAGAAGGAACCAACCGTCGAAAAAGATGTCGAAGACATAACCAAATTTCTGTTTGAGGAGCATGACATTTCCCTGCCCAACGAAGAAAAGGGCTATCTCATGCTTCATTTAGCAGCACTCAAACACAAGGAAAGGAACAACCCATGATAGTAGCTACTGCAGGCGTTGGCAAAACCGCCGTCGGCAAGATTATTGAAGGACTCAAAGATCCTGACGACATCATCCTCGTCACAGACGACATGGACGCGGCGCTCAAACTCCAAAGCGGCCAGATTGACTATTACATCGGAACATGTCATACCGGTGCTGGCGCTTCCCTTGGCGTCATCCCCGGACTAATCGGCATGAACAAATGTCACACTTTCGGACGACGCATACCCGACGAGAGTGAAGTAAAAGAAAAGCTGTCCGAGGGGAAAATTGCGTTCGGCTGTTGTGTCGATCAAGCAGATGAGGTTGTACCCATCTTGTGGAAAATATTCAAAGGAGAATAGTCATGATTGCAACCTTGTTTACCAGCTTCCCGCTTGCGGAGGCTAAACCAGAAGTTGGTATCCATTTCCAACTTTGGCAATCCATCGTGGTTATTATCGTATCTGGGATTGCTGCCGTAATGGGCCACTATGCTCTTGCGGTCTTCAACGATGGCGCTCGTCCATTTATGCTCGACTTTATCCAGAAACGCACATCGCGGGCTGAGACTGGCATGATTGTCTTCGGTCTTTCCGCCGGATTCATCTTCGGCCTTGGCGCTCCTATGGCTTTGTCAACCGGCGTGTTGAACCCGTGGCTAATCTTCCTACCAGTTGAGATTCTCGGCATTCTAGCTCCTTGGCCATGGTTAGCGGGTCTCGCTGGCAGCGCGTGGGGAGCACTGTGCGCCTTTGGTCTCTCCGGTGCAAACGCAGTGGCTCATGAGCTGCCCGTTGATTTCATCAGCGCACTCAAGCAAATGGGGACCCCTATCCTGTACTTGTTCGCCATGTTCCCAGTCATTGCAGTGGCTAAACAATTCGGTAAGGTCAAGGGCGGGATTACCTTCGCTTTGGTTATTGCGACCATGTTTGGATCCATGAAACTATTTCCGAAGACATTCCCCGGCTCGCTAGCCATGGCTATTGGTGTGCTCATCCTTCTCATCTTCGCCGTTCATCACGACTTGACGAAAAAGAAAGCGGAAACTGCTGCACTAGCGGATATATCCGAAGCAGAGCGGAAAGCTTTCGACAAACGAAAGCTAGCTGAGAAGGATGCCGTAAATCAGCTATTTGGTCCCAACGCTGCCCGTCTTCGTAAGAACCTCATTTGGTTTGCTATCCTCGGTGGTGCCGTATGTGTCCTCGCTGCGTCACATATCTTTGGCGGTGGTGAAGCAACCTCGTTCATGATTGCCGACGGCAGGTACGTTGAAGCTGCTCAGATTGACTTCTATAGGGCGTTCGGTTTCATACCTCTTATCGCAACTACTGCTCTGGCTTCAGGTGCTTACGCAATGGCCGGTTTCACGTTTGTATACCCCGTTGGCTACTTGATTCCATACTGGGTCGGAAACGAATGGCTTGGACTCGTGTTAGCATTCGTTGCAGGTGCTCTTATCTTCTGCATTGAGGTTTTCGCACTATCAGCCATTGGCAATTGGTTGCAGTCTTGGCCTTCGGTAAGGAACTCTGCCGACCATATTCGTACCGCTATTAGCGAAAGCCTTCAGGTAGCCATCTTAGTTGGTTCAATCATGGCGGCCTTGGCTATGGGCGGCGGGGCAGGCATCTTCATTGTTGGTGGCTTGTACCTGCTAAATGAGGCCTTAGACCGTCCTGTGGTCCGCATGGCTGCAGGACCAACAGCAGTGATCATCGGTGGCATCTTGCTCAACCTGCTCTATCTCGTTGGTCTCTTCACCCCGGTAGGCGCTTGATATGCAGACTGTTACTGGTGAGCTCGCGAGAATATCAGGGGCTGTTCTTCCGCACGAACATCTGGTTCTTGACTTAAGGACCGAGAAAGACCGCGAGGGCTATCTCAATCATGATGAAACTGTGACCGAGGAATTATCGTCTCTATACCAAGGTTCAAATCGTTTAGCGCTCGTTGTTGATCAAACCTGTCGTGGCATGGGCCGGGATGCTCGTCGATTGCGTACTATCTCGAACAGCTCTGGTGTACCAATCGTTTGCGCTACTGGATGGTATTATCGACGTTTCCACCCAGAAGGGGAACCTGGCAACCTTTCGCGCGCTATCGATACGATTTATCGCGAGCTCACCACGAGCGTTGACGAAACAATCGACGATGCCCAGCCCATACGCGCAGGCATTATCGGAGAAGTAGGTACCCACGCGGATGAACCAGACGAACATGAAAAAGTATCCCTCGAGGCTGCTGCTCGTGTTAGTCAGGCTGAAGGAACTCCCATCGCTACTCACGCCCACCTCGGCACAGGCGCAATGGCTCAGATGAAAATCTTCGAAACACATGACGTGGATCTAACCAGAGTACTGATCGGTCACCAAGACTTATTTAATGAGTCGAGCCAACACGTGGCAATCGCAAAATCCGGGGCCTTCCTCGGCTTTGATACCGCCGGAAAAGTCTCATATCAAAGTGATCATAAAAGGGCTGAACTCATCGCTGCCGTTATTGAGGCTGGCTATTTAGACCAGGTACTCCTCTCCAACGACATTTCACGATATTCATATCTCGAGTCCGAAGGCGGTCAAGGGTACCACCATTGCTTTGACACCATGCGTACTCTACTCATGAAAATTGGTTTATCGGATGAAGAGTACCGCAGAATTACAGCGAGCAACCCAGCTAGATGGTTAGGAGTAGACGTTGTCGATTAACCTACCTTTAACTTACCCACTTCCAGTCACGACCCGAGAAGAAGCACTGATAATACAAGATCGTTTGGTGCGGGCCGCATCCTCGGCTTTCAGCGGGCAGTTCCAGTTCCAGTTCCAGTCAGACTACGGTGTCGCCCCACCTCTCGGGCGGCCCTCAACGACCGCGCGAGTAGAGGCTGTTCTGGCGGAGACATTTGGAGCCGAGGCAGCAGCCTTAGTTCAAGGAGCCGGAACTGGAGCAATTCGTTCGGCGCTAGGGGCCGGACCGTGGGCAGAAAACATGAGAGATATCATCATCCATGACGCTCCAGTCTACTCAACAACCCAAGTGACTTTTGAGTGGGGAAAAGTAAACCCAGTTGTAGTTGATTTTAACAACTCTCAAGCACTAGTTGATCTTCTAGAGAGCAAAGATCACCCTAACTGGCTCTACGTTCAACACACACGACAGCAATTGGATGATAGCTATGATCCACTAAATATTTGCGAGATAGCAACCGAACGCGGAGTACGTGTAATTTGCGACGAAAACTACGCGGTTATGCGTACACCTGAGATTGCCGTCGAACGGGGCGCCGCCGCCAGCGCATTCTCATTATTCAAACTGCACGGACCGGCAGGTATCGGTGCTGTCCTCGGACACAAAGACATCATCGATGAGATTCACCGCCAAAACTATTCAGGTGGAACACAGGTTCAAGGAGACCAGGCTTTGAGCGCATTGCAGCAACTAATAACAGCTCCCTTGCTGTGGGCACAACAATCGCAGGAAGTGTTACACGCAGCTGAGTTGATCTCGAAACTAAACGAGGTTGCAGAGGTGAGAGTCGCTAATGCACAGGATCTCTGTCTAATCGTCAGACTCAATAATCCGATTGCCCACGATGTTTGCGCAACAGCCGCTACCCTCGGCGCTGCAGCGTTCCCGGTGGGGTCGAACTCAGTTTACGAGTTTTTGCCTCTATTCTACCGGATGTCTTCCTCGGTCCTACGATCCAGACCGGACTTAGCGGACTATGCAATACGGATAAATCCTATGCGTGCATCTGCGGAGCACGTGGTCGATATACTCACCCAATCTATCAAAAAGCAACATTAACCCAAGGAGCGCGAATATGTTTTTAGACGTTGCTCTGGAAAGAAACCCGCAACTATGCGAGCTGGCAATCGAGCTACACCAAACCGGGCTAATTCCGCCAGATACTTACCTACTAGACATAGATGCAATTTCCGCGAATGCGGAGGCTATCGCTTCTACCAGTGCTGAACACGGCATCACGCCGTGGTTTATAACCAAACAGTTTGGACGAAATCCTCTGATTGCACAGGCAATTGCGAAGCATATCCCTTCATGCACAGTAGTGGACTTCCATGAGTACCGCAGGATGCGCTCTGCTGGGATAAAGGTCGCAAATATTGGACATCTAGTTCAAATGCCGCCACGACTTCTAGCAAATGCGCTACAGGGGCAACCTGAAACTGTCACTGTGTCTTCTCTTGAAATGCTGCACGAAGTAGGCCGTGTTTGTGAAGAAAATGGGACTAAGCAAGGAGTGTTACTCAAAATTCGCAGTGACGATTCTGAGGTATACCCTGGACAGGAGGGCGGATTCCGTACAGTTGCTGAGGCGTGCAGTTTTATCGACCAATCTTCATATCTCTCATGCGCCGGCGTCACAGGATTCCCATCGGTTCTCTTCAAACAGGAGCAGGGTAATCCCGTTCTCACTAAGACTGCGCATTTAGTGAAGGAAGCACACACTGATCTTTGTGAACGTTATGGCAAAAAGCTAATCCTCAATCTGCCTAGTCATTCGTCAGTAGCGACCACACCTATGCTAGCTGAGTTTGGCGCAACCCATAGCGAACCAGGTCATGCGCTAACCGGTACCACGCCCCAGCATGCAGTAGATTATTCTTTGCCGGAGATACCCGCCTATGTTTACGTATCTGAAATTGCACAGACTGGTGTTTATACAAGCGTATACGGTGGCGGATTCTATCCACGCGGACAAATTGACAAAGCGCTGTTCGTATCCTCGGACGGAACCCGCACGAAACGTGCTCTAGTTGAACCGACAATTGGAAATATCGATTATTACCGCATTGTCCGTGATGGTAGTGGTCTCCACATAGGCGACACTGCGCTGATGGCATTTAGATCTCAAATTTTCGTAACCCGCTCGCTTGTTGCAGTAGTATCCCCGTCTCAGCGCAAAATTCTTGGATTCTACGACTCCCAAGGTCTACTAGAAACGGAAGTGAATTATGGGTGACATTGTACTAGTTCTTGATGGTTTCGGTATTGGAGCTATGCCTGATGCAGGGGAATTACGCAAGAGCGACGTTGAGGCGCACACGTTAAAGTCTTTGACCGAATGGTCACGTGCCCATCGATCACGAGACTTGGACATAGGGTATTTGACCGCATTGGGCTTGAATAAACTATGCCCTGGAATCAAACTTAGCGAGGCCTCCGAAATCAACGACTTTAGCGCTGGATTGCATTCCCGTGTTCATCGTCTGTCACTAGGATATCCAGGGGCAGATACCTTTGCTGGACACCAGACCCTGATGGGTGCAGATATGTCAAAGGTAGTGGTGTGCCCATTGATAGAGCGCGTTGATGAGGTGCAAGAACTTCTTGAATCTCAAGGATACTCCGTACGGTGGCTCGCTAAAGACAAAGCAAACCTAGTAGTCGATGATCATATTTTGATTCATGACAATTTGGAAGCCGACCCCGGGCTAAACTGGAACGTGTCAGCGCGATTAAGCGATGTAACTTGGGATAAACTCATGGATGTCTCAAAACTAGTTCGGCAGGTAGCGCCCGTAGCCCGGGTTATATGCGTCGGTGGATACTCCGAAAAAACGCTGGACAACTATACCCATCCTGGGAGCCATGGTACTTACGGACTAGATACCCCGATGACTGGATTCTACGTAAATGGAGGTCTACAGGTCGTTCATCTAGGTTTGGATATTGATCATCGTCGCCAACTACCCGAACTCGTAGCAAAGGGCGGTAACAACGTTGCTCTGGTCGGTAAAGCTGCCGATATTTTAGAAACAGATTCAGAGGTAGACCGTAGACCAGGTGTTGACACCAAAGAAAACATGGCAACGACAATCAAGTTAGCTGGACATAAAAAATTGACAGTGACTAATATCCAAGAAACAGATCTAGCTGGGCATCAACAAGATCCAGGAATGTATTGCGAAACACTGGAATTGGTAAACAAAATGCTACCAGAACTCTTGTCAAAACTAGATGGAGACGATTATTTAGTAATCACAGCAGACCATGGTAACGACCCTACCATTGAGCATTCATTCCATACCCGTGAATATGTGCCTGCTCTGTGGGTATCGCGCAATAATCAATCTGAGGGTCTTAGCGTAACACTTGGCTCTCCTTGGGATTCTCTCGCCAATATTGGGGCAACTTTGGCCAATCATCTTGGTTGCAATCCAGTCGGGCATGGAGAAGTCCTTAAGCCTTAGTCATTTTTGCGAACTCCTGAATAATGGGGTCTGCGGTCTTTTGACCGCGGACCCCATTCTGTTAGCTATCAACAAAATCGCTGATTTTGAAGTGGTCTAGGTTTTGTTCCGTTTAACTTGCTTGGTGGTAGCACCAAAACTAGGTGTTTCCACTCATACTGCTCGGCAATGGTTGGTTTAATCTCGCAGGTAAGACCGTTTGGTTCGTGCAGATGAAAGTATTGTTGTAGAAAATCCTCGATTACGCCGTGAAAAACGGGAATTTCGTGATGCGAATAGGTTGTTGAAGGACACGTCGGCTTTTCGTGCTGGAGTGTTCTAAGTTTTTGGGTTCAGGTGTTTTGAGTGTTGTCCGTTGTTGCCCTGTCTGTGCGTGGGGAGAATGGGTGAACGGTGAAGGAGTTTAGCCGGCACGCTCTAGAACGAATCGTTCGTGAGCTTGATAAAGCCAAGGAGATGAGAGCATCAGTGTCGGGCATGGTTTAGATTCTGACCGTTCTGGGGATTAGCGAAGCGACACTGAACCGGTGGCAAGCAACCTGTGAGGCGATTACTAAGAGCGATGCTAGAGAGCTGCAGCGTCTGGGTGATGAGAACTCGCGTCTCAAGCACCTGCTATAGGTCGAGCCGAGTTGGGAAAAGCAGCGTGGAAGGAACTGTCGAAGGGAGATTTCTAAGCCCCGTTAGCTGCAATGATGCCGCAATCATAAGCCTGATAAGTACACATCTTTACGTGAGTGGATGCGGGAGTTTGCTCAAGTTCGCTGCCGATGGGGACACCGGTGTGCTTGGATCACGGCGCTAGCAGAAGGATACGGGGTGTGTTGGGAGACCTTTCGCAAGATTTGATGTGAGGAAGGCTGGCGTGTGTTACCAAGCAAGAAGCGCAACCGCTTGACAGGGAAAGATCATCGCGAGGTTCTGGCCGGTCGATACCCGGAAGATTTGTGAGCACTGGATTTTCAGTTCGATTCGACCTAGCGGGGGAAGATGATCAAAATATGCAACGTCATCGATGAATACACCCGCGAGCATGTCGGTTTCGCCATCGATCACAGGCTTGCTACGGCTGCGGTAAGCGAGTTACGAGACCTAGCATCGCTCGAAAATGGAGGCAGGCCGTGGGTGATTTGTATGGATAACGGATCTGAATTCAGCTCCAGTACCCTACGGGACTGGGCTTGTGAGGATGAGACGCTTCAGGCGTTCATCCCACCCTGACAGTCTTGGCATGACATAACGGGTTTGTTGAATCGTTCCACAATCGCATGTGTGATGAGTTTCCCGAGGATAACTGCACCAAGAATCTTACTCATGCCCGCACGCTCGTAAATCAATAATCCCAGCGCTGCACTGAGTTCTATCCGCATTCCTCGCTAGGCTGCCTCAGCCCGCGACAATACGCGGAACAATGGAGACAAGAAATACGGTCAACACCGAAACCAACCGGATTTAATTCCTAAACCACTCCAGTTAGTCATTTACTCAAGGTTAGAAAGGCCATACATTGGTTGTCCGGATAACAATAGTTGTGTAGGTAAACTACGTAACAGTATGGGGAGTGAAGTAACTAAGCTGGATATAGTTATCGCTACCTGCTGGCTTTTACATCTAGTGATTCTAGGATTGCTTAAATCTCGATTCCGATTCATTTCCCGGCACGTTCTGTTTTCAGATTTTGGCCTACTTTTGTATGGGCAGGATTTATTGGATACTTAACATATGAGACTTAAGAATCCAGAACAAGCAGCTGATAAGCTCAAGGAATTTGTTGAGGTAACTAAGCAAGTTGTCCCAGATGCAAGTAACGGGATTGTGTACTTGGGGACCGTTATGAAAGGTAGAAGGGAGGATGCGGATCGGCTGTCTTACATAGTTGAGAAAATACTTGACAGAGCTACTCCTGACTGGAGGCAGAATGGTGTACAGGGTGAAAACGACGGCGAATATAAGTGGTTGCGTACACAGGCCTTGAGGGGCATAGCTGCAATAGAATCAGAAATTGAGTTATCGTCAATCATTGGAGACGATGGCCCCACTGTAGCAATATCAAATCTTCATCCTTGGGCGTGGGAAAATGCTAGTTCCTTATGGATGAGTGGTTATTATCGTCAAGCGGTGCTGCAGACAGCGGTTAAAATTAACGCAGAAACCCAGAATAAGCTTAATCGAAAAGATCTTTCAGACGCCAAGTTGTTTCAACAAGCATTCTCTCTGGCAGAGGCAGAAAAGGGTAAACCTAGGTTACGTCTGAGTGAGAATGACGGAAGTGATTCTTATAAGAGCCTTCATGAGGGAGCAAGAGCTTTGGGTGAAGCCCTCTATAAAGGTGTCAGAAACCTGAATGCGCACGACGTAGCAAGCGAAGATGAAGAAGATGAACAACTATGTGTAGAGCAACTGGCTGCGTTCAGTTTATTAGCCAGATGGGTAGATAAAGCTGACGTAGTAGAAAAAGAATAGTCTTACCCGGTGTGACGAAGGGTCAGTTTCAGACCCAGCGCTTGAGTGATTTTGAGGATACTAGCAAACGAGGGATTGCCTTGCGCCGATAGTGCTTTATAAAGAGACTCTCGGTTCAGGCCGGTGTCTTTTGCTAACTGAGTCATTCCTTGGGCTTTAGCAATATCACGCAAGACCAGCTGGATTGTTTTAGCATCCCCTTCTTCGATGGCTAGGGCAAGATAGTCTTCAATATCTTTACTGTCGGCAAGATAGGCGCTGGCATCGAAACGCCGAAAGGTTACTTCACTCATAATGTTCCTTTCTGTATTTCCCGTGCTAATAATTTTGCTTGGTTAATGTCTTTGCTCTGGGATGATTTAGCTCCAACAGAAAGTCATTGAAAATATCACTTGCCTCAGTTCCGCACCACCAGTGTAGCCTGTACGCTACAGAAGTCAAGGTATTTGGAGAGATACATTAAGGCTGACTGATATTTGGTTTGAAGAGCCCCTTCGGGTGCGGCGTCAGCGTTACACAATACTTTGTGACTCGACGGTAAAACCGGCGTATCTTGATTTGCCAGTTTCATGCAGTTGTCCGGGATTTCCGGATAACTGGTAAGTATGCTGATTTGTCTGCTGTACGAAGCTAGTGTGTGGGCAAATATATGTGCTTGAAAGGCATTTGGCCCTAATGAATACATAGCTAAACACTTAGCTTCTGTTGTTGTTCACAATATCAAGTGATATCACAGAGTGTTACTCAACACGTGCCGGTATTACTCAACACGGAAGTTTTGTTTGTATCTCTTAGCTTATATTCGATGGACGTGAGAAATACTTGGATTTTGATTATCTACTCGCCACGAAGATGTTTTACTCAACACGAATTAATAAGTCCAATGTGTGGGTAGATTCTTTGACAATCTGCAGGTCTGTGAGGAAATGTTGTTTCGTATCCGCGCATTTGATAGCTATGAGTCCTGCTTGAGGAGATTCCGTGGTTGTGCAAGAAGTAGTCTCGTGCAGTTTGGTATGCTTTTCCGCCATT
The DNA here is from genome assembly GCF_001936115.1 of Boudabousia marimammalium. Lineage (GTDB taxonomy): Bacteria > Actinomycetota > Actinomycetes > Actinomycetales > Actinomycetaceae > Boudabousia > Boudabousia marimammalium. Next base: position 102,071 of record NZ_MPDM01000001.1, on the reverse strand, counting down.
TTTAGCCCGGATTTGCCTGTTTTCTGGCGCAATGTCATACCCAACTGGTGTTTTGGTCTGCTTTTGTGCGTTTGTGTATGAGTTATTACCGAATTGGGGCCAATTTTGGGCTGTTTAGGGAAATACCTCATACATAAACTGAGATGGTGTTGGGAGATATGGCAACTAATGTTCCGGTTGCTTGGGTGAAGCCGAAGATTACATAAAAGTAGGGCGTTCGGGTATGACCGAGGTTGTCGGTGCTGTTATCTTCGAGTGATGTTAGGTCAAGTAGCTCGATGGCCGAAGCCGTATCAAGTCTGCCATTGATGGCAAAACCAACATGTTCTCGAGTGCATACATCAATAATGTTGCATATTTTGATCATTTCCCACGTCGGGGTCGAATCGAACCAGAAATCTGGTGCCCACATATTTTTCGCGTATTGACCAGATTCTAAGGAAGGTTTACCGCGCGCACCCTACACTCTTTTTAGTGTTGTCTTGATTCAAGCACGCGAGTGTCCCGACCGGCGGTAATCCTTAACGAACTGGTGCATGCACTGGCGTAAGGGATAGTACTTATCAGGTCTGCTATCGAGGCGCTTACCCGCCGATAACCGTCGTGTGAGAGACCAACAATTTGGCAGGCAGTTCTTTGGTAATATCCCGCCCAACTAGATGCCATACCGAATCATCGCGGTGGATTAGGCTTAGAAGTTTTTCTCGGATAGTTCCTTCCACACTACTCTTTCTAGCCTAGCTTGACCTAGCAGACGCTTCAGGCGCGAGTTTTCATCACGCCGCCGGTGCAACTCTTTGGCCTCACTCTAGGTTACCTCTGCACAGGTAGCCTGCCAATGGTGCAGCTTCGCTTCACTAATACCCAGCCCGGTTTGAATCTAGCGACAGATTCGCTCTCTCTTTGAGTTCCGGGGCCTTCCCCAATATGCGAACAATCTGTTTTGGACAGTGTTTCGTAAACCTCTTCACCATTCTCCCTACACGCCGGTAGGACATCAATGAACAATACTCAAACTACCTAGAACAAAAACCATGGGGATGTCACCTCAGTGCATTATGGGTAAATCTTTACGAATTCAAAGCTACCTATCCTTGTCTTTCTCGTATCAATTGAGAAAGGTTGCATAGGGGGCTCGATAGGTTTTCCACTGCTCTACATATACAATGATACTTTTCTATCATCGTATGTGCGTAGCTGATTAACTTTTCTTTGAGTCTTTGATGGTCCCTAGCGGTTAATCACCTGAGCGTACCATAAGCAGTATTAGCTTGAATCTCACAAGTTCCTTTTGGTATGAAAGAATGAGCGCGTAGGGAGTTTTCGCTCTAGAGGTGGCGGTATTGTGTTCAATGGCGGTAGTGGTAAGCGGCAGGTCGGCGATGATGCTGGTGCAGAATGGACCTTAGCACAGCTTGTTGATATATCTTATTGGGGATTACTCAGGATTTCAGGAAGCACTAAGAGAGCTGACCAGCTTGTTTTTTGGTACTCGGCTTTTGTCATTTCTTGGATAGTTAGTTCTTTCCCATATTTTCTGCAAGATATTCTAAGTATTATTCGATCGGGGCATGAGTGTTTTGATCAACTTCGCAACAGCGATCTTGGAAGCATAGGTCAGGGGCTAGATCCTTCCCTTGCAAGCTGCTGGGAGGCCCCGATTGGGTGGCCAAGTCAGTTTGACTACTTCAGTATCCTTTGGCTTTTCATAATCTTATGTTTTGTCATTTCAGTCTGGTTTTTGACAAGACTTAAAGTCGTAAAAGCGACTAGGTACGCAGTCGCCCTTGTGATTCAAATCTTTATCTTCGTTTTGCAGCTTTTGGTGTGGGCAGTTTTCTCCGTAGTTGTTAGTGGTTACGAGGTGAAGTTTGTTGTCTTAGCATGTCTGGGGTGGGGAGCTACTCTCTTTTTGATTGTGCTAATCTTTCCGTTTGGTAGTGGCTACTATTCCGGGTTGTTGCAGAACCTGAGGTACATGTTGTTTACTAGGACAGGTGAGACTGCGGTTGGGAAACCAGAAGCCCGTAAAATAGCTTTTATCGTGATCAGTGCGGCAGTTCTGGCAGTGGTTTTGCATTCTCTCAGTGGGCTGAACTATGTTTTGGTGCTGTTTCTGCTCTTGGCAATTGTGCTATCTCTCTACCAGAACTCCCAAACGGGAAGGCCATTGTTTTCTTTAGCGTTAAAAACTCTCGTGTTTTTCTCTCTGGTGTCTATTTCGATTCTTCTAGCAGTGTTTACTGGGAAGACTGAAGCGACTGGTGGTCTGGTATCTGCGCTAGGCGTGTTTGTTTCCGTGTATCTAGCTGTTGAGAGACTCATGTCAATATCGAAAGATATCACCTCGATTGTAAGAGAGTACAGTGTCTTGTTCTATGCTGAAATAGAATCGGACTTCGAGTTTGAAGAGAAGAAAGTCGCCCAAAGGTACATTGACGTTAGGGTCCTTAGCAGTAAATCGCTCGAACATGAGATTGTCATCCAGCTAACTATTCGGGCACTCCTATTAGGCCACGATCGTGAACTATCAATCGAGAAATCGCAGATAAAAAGTGAACTGTTCCATCTGAAACAACTATATTCAGATGCGGGCTACTTGAGATACAAAATGCACGTAGACTATACCGTGTTAGTTTCTGCGCAGACAGAGTTCGCAACACAACCTGATAGTAAAGAGAAAGCCGGAGAGCTACTCAAAGAGCTTGAAAAGATACTGAAGTACGATAAACAGGAACTATTTCCGGTTCATTTGTTTGGAGACTATTGTGAACTACTCGAGTATCTGGGCGACTCCAAGGGAATCGTTGATTTCTATGAAGACTTTGGTTCGTATTGGGGTTATAAGATGTCAAACGCTACCGGAAAGATTGTCATGAAGGCCTATCGAGAAGTCAAGCCTGAGAACTATGAGAGGAAGTTAGAAGAGATTGCTGAGCTGTTGGATGGTTTGCCTAACTAACGTGTTCGGTTCTGTTACGTAGAATACTAATGATATTCGTGCCAGCACTCTGGCGAGTGGGTTAGCTCCGGATCGGCCGGGCAGGAGGACGTCGCCACCATTAATGGTGACGGTGCCGGCGGTGGCGGGATCCTCAATGCCGTCGAACGGCAGGATGTGCGCGTCCTCGTTGAACGGGAGGACCTGCGGGGCCGCATAGCTGGCAGGCGCGAGAGCAGCAATCGGCGCTAAAACCAGGGTGACGAGGGAGGCCGCAGCCAACCCGGCAACAGTTTCACGAATTCGTATCTGAATAAAATCTTTCAAACATAAAACGGTAATAATGTCGCAGATATTTTACCGCTGAACAGTGCTTGCGAGGGTGCTGTGCAGGGTGGAGTGCGGCACGGGAAATGTACTTGCCGTTCGGTTGTACCCCGTAAATCTCTATTGCCGCTCGGCATGCCTCTATATGTTGTAAATATTCTTCTCCGAACTACCGACTAATATGGTAGGAAATCCTTAAGACTGGCACCTATGCGTACTCGCTGTCGGATTCTAAGCTTAGACTATCTACGCAAGATACAATCTAGTTCGTATTCTATGTATCCTCGCCATCAAATAGAGTGTTCAAACTGGCTACGACGTAATCCTTCCATGCCATAAGTGTAATGAGGTTTCCCTTTTATTATTTGTAAATCTAATTTAGTTAATACAAAACAACGTGGAAATAGCAATCATCGACTGAATTGACGGAAAAGAACCATAGTGCATCAAACCAAGATGCCTCCTGTATCTTATAGCTTCTTTTGATGTAGTCGTTTATTTTGCATCATTTGTTGTAGGTGAGGTTTGGCTTTTAGCTAGGGAAAATAGGGAAGAAAAATATCCAATATACCCAGTGACGCCCTGTACAATTGCAAGACCAATTATAATTGCCGCTCCCTTTTCTAATAGACCGATGTTGTGATAATTAAAGTCTGGTAACCTTTCGTGTAAAAACAACATAAAAAAGATACCGGCTAGGAATGGGGAAAAGACCCTCTTAACTAAATGGTCGCGTTCATTTTTAAACACGGCATACGATATACATGAAGTGATATACATGAAAATCGCAGCGCATACGAAAACCTTTACTGCCTCCGTTCCGTTGCTAAATCGCGGACCAAAATGAATATATGCAGGAAGGGGTACAATAATCATAATGATTGGAACTATATAAGACAGTATATTCCTCAACGGTGCCGGCAGTATATTCTTCAACCAAATCGAAAGTCTGGTAGACATCATAGCCACAATCATAGGCAGGCACATTACGATAAAAAGCATCGGGTTTGTCATATTTTCTTATCCTCTGCACGATTTTTCGGGATTGAATATGTTTACGACACATACTTTAGTGTAATTTGCCGCTGTTTTTAATCAATACCGAGAAGCATGTCGTGTGGGAGTCTCTCTTCTCAGCAATGTGCTTAACCAACTTAATTTTCTTCACAACTGTCAGTATTGGTCATGCTATTGGAGTGTTCTAGTCTTTTGGTCTAAGTGATTTGAGCGTTGCTCATTGATGTCCTGCCTGTGGGGAGGACGGGTGAATGATGGAGAAGCTTGCGAAACGCACTCCAAAACAGATTGTTCGCAAGTTGGAAAAGACTCGGGAACTCAAAGTGAGCGAACCTGCCATGACTTAGATTTTGACCGAGATGGGTATTAGTGAAGCGGCGCTGAAGCGTTGGTCGGCTACCTGTGGAGAGGTGACCAAGAGTGAGGTTAAACAGTTGCGGGCTGCGTGATGAGATACCGTGCCTGAAGCGTCTGCTAGGTTAAGCCGAGCTAGAAAAGCGGCGTCGAAAGAAGTATTGTAGACAAACTTCCATGCCCAGTTCACTAAGGATTTCCGTTAGGCTACACCTGGTCAGCACCCGAAAGATGTGTGGACGCTGGATTTCTGGTTCGATCCGACCTTGGCGTGGGAAGATGGTCAAAATACGCGACATTATTGAGGGGTACACCCAAGAACATGTTGCTTTCGCTATCGACGACAGACTTGGTGCAGCCTCGGGCATCGAGCTACTTGCTCTGGCATCACTCGAAAATGGTTGTAGACCAAGGGTGATTTGTATGGGTAACGGGTTTGTTTGATCGTTTCACAACCGGATACGAGATGAACTCTTTGAAGATAACGGCATCTAGAACTTCACTCATGCCCAAATCCTCATAGACCATAGTCACAGCGTTATATCAACTTCCATCTGCATTCCTCGCTGGGCTACCTCAGCCCACGAGAATATGCGCAACAATGGAGACAAGAAAACACGGTCAGCACTTAAGCCAACCGGATTTAATTCCTAAACCACTCCAGTTAGTCATTTACTCAAGGTTAGAAAGGCCATACATTGGTTGTCCGGATAACAATAGTTGTGTAGGTAAACTACGTAACAGTATGGGGAGTGAAGTAACTAAGCTGGATATAGTTATCGCTACCTGCTGGCTTTTACATCTAGTGATTCTAGGATTGCTTAAATCTCGATTCCGATTCGTTTCCCTACACGTTTTGTTTTCAGATTTTGGGCTACTTTTGTATGGGCAGGATTTATTAGATACTTAATATATGAGACTTAAGGATCCAGAACAAGCAGTTGATAATGGCGTAGCCTAGTTTTCCGTCCAGTTGGTTTAAGGGTTGACCGTGTTTTCTTCTCTCCATTGTTCCGCATATTGTCGTGGGTTGAGGTAGCCCAGCGAGGAATGTGGATGGAAGTTATTGCAGCGCCGTGACCAGTGAGCCACCAATGTGTGAGCGTGTTCTAGGTTCTCGATGCTGTTATCTTCGAGAAGTTCATCTCGTATCCGGTTGCTAGACGACTCAACAAACCGGTTATGCCAAGGCTGGCCGGGTGGAATAAACGCCTGAATCGTGTCATCCTCGCCAGCCCATTCATGTAAGGCGTGAGAGATGAATTCAAGTCCGTTATCCACCCGGATCACACGCAGTCTGCCATCACGTACGAGTGATGCCAAGTCAAGTACTCAATAACTGAGGCAGCATCAAGCTTGTTATCGACACTAAAGGCGACATGTTCACGGGTATATTCATCGATGATGTTGCAAATCTAGATTATCTTCCCATGCCAGATCGACTCAAACTGGAAGTCTAGAGCCCATACATCTTTGGAGTATTGACTAGGCAGCACCTCGCGATGATCTTTACCAGTTAAACGCATACGTTTCTTCCTTGGTAACACACGTAGGCCTTCCTCACGCCATAAGCAACGAAATGTTTCCCGACACACCCCATACCCTTGTGCTAGCGCTGTAACCCAAGCACGCCGGTGTCCCCACCGGCGGTAATCCTTAGCAAACTCGTGCATCCACTCGCGCAAAGACGCGTACTTATCAGGCTTGTCATCATCTGCTCTGGCACGCTGGTAAGCGCTGCGTGAGAGCCCAACAATCAGGCAAGCCAATCTTTGGCAATAGCCCAGCTCGATCAGATGTCATACCGCATCGTGGCGGCGAGCTGGGCTTAAAAGTTTCCCTCCGACAATTCCTTCCACGCCGCTTTTTCCGGCTCTGCCTGACCTAAAAGGCGCTTGAGACGTGAGTTCTCTTCACGCAAACGCTGTAACTCTTTAGCCTCACTCTTGCTCATCGAACCGTAAGTAGCTTGCCATCGGTGTAGTGTGGCTTCACTAATTCCAAGTACGGTCAGGATCTGGACAGTGCTCGATCCTGATTCTCTCATCTGCCGAGCCTTATCAAGCTTACGAACAATTTGTTCTGGAGTGTGTTTACTAAACTTTTTCACCATTGATCCATTCTCCCTACCCACAGGCAGGGTATAAACAGACAACACTCAAGTCACCTGGACCTAAACACTTAGGGCACTCTAAATGTTCATCTTAAAAACCCTTGCTCAATCACGGTTTCCCTGTATACGGGCTCTATATTGATAGCAACAATATAGTGAGAACACAGAACAATCAGGTTCGCAAAGATTTCATGCTTGTACTTGTGCCCTAACTGCGCAGGAGAGATTATTCCAGACAACGAAATCTTAGTCGCAAAGATTCCAGTTCTGACAAATGGCTCGGGAACGGGAGCGGATCAAATACAAAATTAGGTTACTGGGAGCCTGTCTGAGCACGGCTCAAATGGACTGTGGCTACGCGAAACTTGATGCTATATCGGGGTACAATTTCGTGCGGAGAATGGGCATCGCCTGCACCTGTAATTCGTAGAGGAGACCTGCCCTCAAAAGATATGCGAATTACCTAAGCTCTATGCAGTATTTCTTCGTAGGTTGAATTCCGTAGGCTTTGCCTTCTAAACCAGACCCCACCGATTTTGGAATAAGTTCGCCAAAATTTCTTTCCTCTGATTCATTCGTCTTTCCTTCATCTCTATCTGCCTTTGACCAGTTGCTAAGGACAAGCCGATATTTCGGATGGCTTGAACATGAGAAACAACCTCATCATGAAAAGCTTGATCATTTTGAATATTAAAATCCAATTTCGGAACCGGCACCGATGAGATTACATCCGTGCCGCGGGCAAAAAACCCTCCCCTAAATGGGCTACCACGTTTACGCAGGAACAGTTCGATTTCAGGTTGGGCTAGCAATCCAAGGACAAAATCCAAGTCATAGCCGGTGTCTCGAGGGAATAATGCGACCTCTCCTGCAGTGCCACCAGATTGGAAAGCGATTCCTTGACTGTCCAGGCCATATTTGTCGCCACGTTGATTAACTGAATAAAATATCTTTGGATGTTGAGTTGCGTAACCGAGAGCTTGCCCTCGTCCGTAGGCATAAAACGCCCCACCGTCCTTCATCTGCCGCTGAGCTCCTTTGTCTCGCTTGAGGAGTCGCTCTCTATATGCGACAAGATATTGGTACGTTAGCGGATACTGTTTCTTTATAGTTTGTTCGGAGATTAAGGACTTGCCCGAAGGTCGTGAAGGGTCATCACAATATGGAAATAGGAGATATGAATCGCTTTCGACGTACTGAAAAGATTGGACTCCCTTCGAATCATCAAGATAAGGAACTAATAGGTCGCTCTCGATTGTCCAAACACTTGAGCGCTTGGAACCACGAAGTCTCGCTGAAAACGTTACGGTCCCATCATTGTTTTTAGTGGCATTCTTAATTAAAAAGACATCATTTGCAGACGTTTGTAGCCCGTTTTTGGGTTCGACAATCTCACTAAGTTTGATTGAATTTTGTCGGATTGCTCTAAGAATTGCTTCCTGACGTGCATTTGCAGGGAGCACCCAGGGTTCCGAGGACGGCGAGGGCAGCCAATCGTCACGTTCCAATGGGTACATTGGTGTTACAGTAGAGATTTCATCAACAGAGGTTGGTTCAGCATACATGATCTTAGACTTCTTGTCTTTACTAGCCACAAGACCACAAACATAAATCTGCTTTTCTTCAAAAACCGGGTGGTAAGTGAAATTCTGTAGCCAAATTACATGAACGTTTGATGCCAAGAGCTGTCGAAACAAGGCCCCAGAAACGACTGTCATCCACTTGTTTGGAATCACCACACCGATAACACCATGTTTTGTCAGCTTAGTGATGCCAAATTCCACGAAAGCAAAGTACTTGTCCCATTGACGAAGAAGAGAGGAATATGAAGACTCGATAATTGTGAACTCGTTCTGGTTAATCTTTCGCATGTCTTCAGTAGAAACGTACGGCGGGTTCCCTAAAACAACATCAAAATCATTAAAACCTGCTCCTATGAGATCGATGGCATAGATAGGGTCGTCAACCCAGTCGGGATGTTCCAGGGAAGGGCGCACAAGGCTATTCCCATGAATAATGTTGTTTCCTATATCAGGCAGAATACCCTTACCTGTGGGGAGAGTTTCTAGAGTTTCATCCTCAAGCAGGGCCACAAGAATGCTGAACTTAGCAACTTCAACTGCATTGAAATCAATATCAATCCCAAACAATTGCCTTCTCGCTATTTTCACTTTATCGGTAAACGGAAGTGTATAGTCGTTGGGGGCTCGTTTGACTAAGCTAGATTCGTTGTTAGAAGCCAGTTTACTAGTAACTGCCAAATCTACAAGCTTCCGATAAACGGTAACAAGAAAACGACCTGACCCAATCGCAAAATCGAGAATTTTTGGACACACCACTGAGTCATCAAGTTCATTGAGAGCTTGCTCGACGACAGCGTCTACGAGCGGTTGCGGCGTTGTTACAACGTCTCTGTGCAAATATTGAGACTTTTTCTGAAGAGTTACTGTAGGGACACCGGACTCACTTTGACCGATACGGAGCCCCTCTACAAGGGACTGTTCGTATACTCTTCCTAGAAATTCTGCATCTAAAACGGCATATGAAAACGGTGATGTCGGCGCATATAGGCGGTCAATAATATCCAGCAGTGTGTTTCCGCCCACCATAGATAAGGGACTGCGATTATTCGGTGATTGCTTGAACAAGCCTGTATTGTATCGTTTATCCATTTGCGCAAATAACGCATTTACGGACACGATATCTTTGCTGGCTCTATTTCGCAGTTCATCTTTGAGTTCGAGCCCGCGGTCCTCGCACATTCGAATAAAAAGGAAACGGTTGATTATCAACTGCACCAAATCGTTGAGACTGGTCTCATCTATAGATGGCTGATTCGTCAGTATACTAGCACCCAACTCGACCCGCCATTGTCGCAAATGTTGAAGAAACTGTGTTCCGGCAGGGAGATATTGGACGGGTCTGTGTGCGGAAACAAGCTCTTCCCATTCCTCGGTACCTACACTTGCGCGGGAAAGATACTTAGAAAGTGTCTCGTACTCATTCTTTAATTCCGTGTATTTAATCTTGAAGAGTAATCCCGTTTCGGGCCGGTCGCACTGTTCATCGACTGGAACAGATGCATCATAAATTAAGAGCAGCCGGAAATTGGTCAATACGACAATAGGATGCTCATCCGTGTATCCGTATCGGCGAGCTTGAAAAATAGCCGAAGTATCTTCATCAATTTTTACAGATGGCTTCTTAGCTTCAACGTAGAATTTAGGGATTCCATGAATGCGAAATGTATAGTCTGGGCGCTGGCTATTACGGTTAGTCCTTTCCACGACTACTTCACGTTTCGAAGGGTATAACAAGGCGTTGTTATTGACATCCCACCCAAGCAATATGAACAGCTTGTCGATGAACTCGAGGCGAGTCTCTGCCTCGGTGTAATGTGAAGCATCCGTATAAATCTGTTCGCCTGCGCGAAAAGAATCAGCTAACTGCGAGAGTTGATTTTCGATAGTTTTCATTTCCCTACATTCCTAGTTCGCCGATTTAGCATCTTATTTCTTGCTTTCTCCATCACGTCCAAGATCTCGCGATCGACTCCTATTGCTGATGCAATGAGCGTATTTTGTTTTGGGAGCAGTTCTCTAATGGAGGTACCCTCGTGTAATGCCCAGTCAACAGCTTCAAAAGCACTTGTATCCCTGAGAATCGGAATGGGCGTTTTTCGAATTTCGCTCGGCACAAGTTCTAAGACTCCGCCACCGTAAGTTCTTCCGTTTAGTTCACAGGCCAATAGCGTCAGTGAATTTATCCACCCTAAGGTTAACTGTGTCGGTTGAAGCGTTGAAGTTATTCTATAAGCTGTGTCGGTTGTGAGTGCCTCCAGTTCATTGAAGATGAGTCGTGGAGCTTCATGCGCACGTTTAAGTAAGCCAATGTTAGTTGAATATACCGACGGAACCTGCCACCATGGTTCACGAATCCTCGTCTTGTAACGCATTTGAAGTCCTTGTGACTCTCCTAACTCCAAATAGCTTCGAACCCCCAGAGGAAGATCTTTCCAACTACATCCGTTCAAATCTAGAAAAAGACAAGGAAGGTCAGATTCAAGATTGCGGAGATGGTCTGTCTCTGAATACGACAGGCCATGAACATGGGAACTTCGGCCAAAAATAGGACGCAAATAATCGTACAGGGAGTATTTGTCTGCTATCGACTTTGATACCACGAAAAACGAATTTGCTCCAGTAACGATGCCCACTTGGACTTTTGCGATGTCTGAAAAGTTTTTAACGCTATCGTTGGCAGAGAGCAAGTGAAAAGCTTCTCTTTCTTCGGCGCTTAACAGTCCGTCCATCCATTTTTCGGGGCTAACATCATATTCAGTAAAACACGCGAGATCAAAAATTTTAGAAAGAGGTATTTTCGAGAAGTCGTCAGAAGTGACTTTCTCAAAGGCAAGCAAAGGTTTTTGAGTGCTTCCCTCTTGTCTCCGTATCGCTGCCACAAGCACAATTCGCTGTAGTGTGCCGTCAAAGAGAAGCTCATCGGTGTCTAGCACAAGAATGCGTTCGCACGTACGGAGGAGAAATTCCCTAGCCGCACCTGAATGTAACACGTTTAGGATTTCTGCAGGAATAACCATTGCTAACCTGCCCCCGGGGCTGAGTTCTGTGAGCGCCTTGATAAGAAACGGTACCCATGCGTTTGTGCGTTTAGTGAAAGATAGGTTTTGGGAAGCGTATAAATTCTTAGCTTTAAGCTGGGAATGAGCGCTGAGATATTGATACCTGATGAAAGGTGGATTGCCAACAATTGCGTCGAATTTTGTATCGGGATCAAAATCTAAGTAATCCATGTTGATTACTTGACCATCTAGTCGGTCTAGCCTTTCCCTAGATTTTCGCGCCTCTACACTGTCGAGCTCTACTGCTGTGACTTTGCGTGGACCAAAAGCAAGGTGAGACATCGCTTCAAGGAAAACTCCGTCACCAGATGATGGCTCTAACACAGATTCTGCTCTAGTAGTTGCCCACGTAGCAAGAAAGTTTGCTACCGCCCATGGAGTGTAAAATCCCCCTCGTAGTTTTTCAGAAGTTTCAAATTCAGCCATCTTCATACGATTAATTTTCTTTCAACTTAACAGAATTTGTCTTTGACCGCATACCACAGATCTCATAAATCTTGCAATCTAACGCGGCGCAGATTCGCGCTAGAAAGTTGGTGGTGACCTTCCCGTCACGCCCGAGTTTAGCTATTGCTGCTGGAGACAGCCCGGTTTGGTGGCGTAGATCTCCGCGTGTCATTACGCGGTCGATGAGGAGTTTCCACAAGGGTTTGAAAGTTATAGTCACTTTATTTCGTCTACTTCTGCCTCGGTGTTCCACGTGAATCCGTAGAGTGCTTCGGTGTCTTCACCGAGGTGAATGATCTGGTTTTCGGCCACGTGTGTTCTGTTCCCATGCCGCATGCCTTGGTGGCATCGAACGAGAAGAAAACTTGTTTGGATTCGTGTGCTCCGCTGGTCAGGGTTCGAGTCTGGGCGTAAACGTTGAGTAGCTCACGCACTTGTGCAAAAGTCACGGATTTTATCATTGCCGAGTCGTGAATGACAAACGGCAATGGTGTAGTAGTGAGCGCGGCGAGATCAAAAATGATAAGGTTTTTAACTTTGGATCCAGATCCTCGATCTCCGTTGTGGGGGAAGCTGTAGGACACGCTTTTTGTTGCTGCCTTGAATGAGAATTGTGGGCTCTTGCGATGTTGATTTGGGTAGAGCACGTCATTGGTGGTTTTTATCTGTGCGTTGATTGTGTCAGTCAGATTCCCGAGTAGGCTCGGGATGACTTCGGCGATATCCTGCTTGAGCTTTTTGCTTTCTGCCTTGAGCTCCTCGTTGCGGTCGAAGGCGCGGCTTTGTTCATCGAGCCGACTTATCCGTGCTTGCACTCTGGTGGATTGTCCGTAGGTTTCATCATCAAGCGAGACTGATTCCCCCAACGCCAAAATTTGACCTTTGAGGTTGTCGATGGCCAGCATCAGCGCGGCGGCCTGGGAAGGGTGACAACGTTGCTGTTCAAGCAGTTGTTCTTCGAGGATTCCAGCGAACTGATGATGGTAGTACTCGATCGTCTCTAGGGGCTTACGGTTAGCATCGGGGAAGAATTTGTGGAATTCGCCGAGATAGCGGGTGGTGATCAGGGTCTTGCCAGAAAGCGTGGCCTCCACGATCGCTAGGTGGCTGTTGATCGCATCGAATTCTTGAACCAGCGGGCGCGTCTGTGCGCGTTTTAGTACCTGTTCTTGTCGTGCTTTCCGCTTGGCCTGGAAAAGATCTAGGTCAACGTGGGTGCGCAACTGCTTGGCCTCGCTTTGAGCTTCGATCAGTTCTCGTTGAGCTGCGTTGCGTTCTCTCTTCGTGGTGAACTTGATGTAGCTGGAGTACTTTCCCTTGGCCATGGCGTTGAGCATGGAGGCTTCTTTGTTCACCTGGCCGTAGCGAGATTGGATGCGTTCGATCTCGTCGTAGACACCGAACAAATCCAGTTGTGCTTTGGCTCCATCGGTGTCGTTCGCTCCAGCAGCTGCAGTCAAAGGTCGATCCAGTAAGGCCATGTTGCGCCCATCGACACGGCTGAACCGTCCGACGAGTTCACACCACGTCCCCCCCGTCTGTTGCAGCGCGTAATGCTCGAGAAGGAAGCTCTGGTAGTCGTCGATGTCGAGCTCTTCTTCTGCGTATTTCCACGCAGGGTCGTTGTAGCGGGTGACGAAACCATGCTGATTGGTTGCTCGGCTGAAATGGTGATCTTTACCGTCGAAGTGGAGGGTGACGTAGATGGTGTGGTGCCCGACTGTTTGTGGGAACAGCACCGCTTCGGATTTGAGGAAATCGTTGCCTGAGTATACGAAATCGATGATTTGCAGCAGCGTCAGAGCGTCGATGAAATCTTTGGTGTGTAGATCTGGTGCTGGGACGCGGTGGAGTTCCAAAATTGAGATCGGGTAGTTGTTTACGGCTTTGAGGATAGTGACGAAGTCGGCAAGCACGGATTCATTGAAACGGTAGAGTTTGTTCGGCAGACGGATCACAGTATCTGCCTCCGGGGCTTGAACAGATCACAGATCTGGGTCAGGAACGATACCACGACACCGCAGGCGCATTCATCAACTTGATCATTTAACAACAGCGACACGTTGGATCGGCACAATTCGGCGATATCTTGCGGCGTGTGCCTGAACTCGTATTTCTTGCCATATGGCTTGTACAAGGCGGCGAAGTCATCAGCCGTGTATCCATCCTCGTCTGAGTCAAGGAACATGATCGAATCTGAGTCGGCCTGCCGGTCGTGGGAGGAGATACCTAGCGGCCTGCCGCACTTTGCACAGCCGCGCGAGCGTGCGAGAAGAAGTTTCTCATAACGCATGCGAGCTGCTTGCATAGTGATATCGGCAAGTACCTTAATCTTCCCGTTATCGGTGCCCGCTTTCGCTTGAAAGATCTCGACAAGGAGCCGTGCTACATCGTCAGGGAAACGATCGAGCCGAACCCGCTCGCCGTAGGAGGCGATGTTAGCAGTGATCAACTGCTGAGTCTCAAGTTCAAGACCGTCGATCATGGTGACGAAATTCTTGATTCTCCAACGGGCAGTGATCGCCTTGGCTAGCTTCTTCGTAAATACCTTGTCAGTTAAGGCTATCCTCTCCAACGTCGCATCACTGGGCAATGTGTAAGGGCCAGCGCGCGTTACCCACTCGGCTTCGGTCACGGTCGTGAACATCGAAATCAGCTCCCGCAAATACGGAGCGTGAGCAAGACCTCTAGGAACAAGTGGATGAGGTGTGTCAGCCAGCTCAAATAACTTCATCACCCTCCTGCCCTCAAAAGTCTCATGTTTTCTCACGGCAGCGAACAGCAATGTTTGTAGTCTGAAAACAGCTTTTCGGACAACACAACGTTGAATCGCGTTCGTGAAGAACTTCTTCGCATTCTACTGCACCATGCGGCAGAAGGTCGGTACGACACGAGCGCGGTCTCTCGACGCGGTGTTTCGAAGAGTAGGGCTCACGCAGTCGATGGCGTGAACATGACGGAGTGAACCAGCCACATCCGTGGCAGGTGCTCCTACAAGGTTCCGCTTGCTGATCACACAAGGCCGTCAACCATTAAGAGAAACAAATGGCAGCTATCCCGTTGTGGGTGCCCGCCTTCTCGTTTCTCTACCCTGTCGCGGCCTTTGATGGGTTGACACCCGAGCTTGCTTCCTCGAGTGGGTCTCCCTTTACAAGAACGGAACCCCACTCATGGGATCCCTTACCTATACGTCCGTTCTCGGCGATCCAATCGTTGTTGAGGTCGAGGACCGTTGGATCGAGATCGTTGCTGATCTTGACCGGATTGAATACAGAAACGAACACGGATGCCACCATCAAGACCACAAAGGCATCAAATTCTGCTCGTGGGATGTCTACAACGCCTATGGCAATCAGGAAGCCGGAACCGCATCGCCGGCTGAAGACATCGTGTACGAGAACGAAACCGCTACAGAGCACGAACAAGCACTCCGTGCTGTTGGCCAGTTGCTGGCCAATCTGATCAAGAAGCTGCCTCCTGTGCAGCGGGAAGTATTCATCGCCGTCCACATCCAACAGCACCCTGCCGTGGAGGTGGCAGCGGCACGTGGTGTGTCGAAAGTGGCGATCTCAAAAACGTTGAAGAAAGCTAGCGAGCGCCTCCGTGACGGACTGGTCTCGGCGGGGGGGGGGTAACTCCAGAGTCCTTTGTGGCCTTCCTGCGAGCGAGGCACACGGCGCTGCTCAGGAAGGACTAAACAAATGAGTACCAAGCTCAAGCTCAAGATCGGTAAACACCCCAACCCAGATGCGGCACTGTCCGCAAAGGAAATCCGCGTTACTAAGCGGATGGTGCGCGCCATCTTCGGCACCACCACACCTGCCCACAAGATGGTGATCCTCTTGCCCGGATCAGAGACCACCAACGTCGAAATCCAGATCGTTGAACCCATCGACGATCTCATGGCACTGGCCGATGCACTTGATGGCCGCTCGTGAGGTGACGCGCGATGAATATCAGCGACACAAACTTCCTCATTGATTCGATCAATGGCGCGGTTGAGATGCTCGTCGCGTTGAATCAGGACATCGAGCAAAAAGTGTGGGACTCCTTCGAGGACCATGCCGGAATGAGCGGCGAACGATCAGCTACCGCGCATCCACTCGCCGAGCCGTCAAACACTTAGCCAGCTTCTCCACAGCAACAACTTCTTACTCCCGAGCACGAGCCAGAACCGGCCGTGTCGTTGGAGGACGTGCGCGGCGTGCTCGCGCAGTTCTCAGCACAAGGTCACACGGTGAAGGTGCGTGAACTGATTGTCGAAGCCGGTGCGGAAAGGCTCTCAGCGGTGGACCCAGCAAAGTTCAGTTGGCTACTCGAACAGGCGAGGGAGATTGCTGATGGCGCCGTCCGACCACGCTCTACTCTCAGCGTCGGGTGCTCATAGATGGCTCAACTGCGCACCGTCGGCACATCTGGAGTGCGATGAGCTGGAGTCGACGTCGAATGCTGCCGAACAAGGTGCCGTCACTCACGTCCTGTCTGAGCACAAAGTCCGGCGAACACTCAAGCAGCAGTCGAAAAGGTAAGCCTCTGAGTGGATTAACGACGAGATATAACCTTGACCGACGACTATGTCGCTGCCTTACTAGAACGCATCTCCATCGCCGATGAAACCTGTAATGATGCGCAAGTGCTGATTGAGCATCGCCTCGAATTCTCCCACATTGTGCCTAGAGGTTCGGCACCGGTGGCTACGTTATCATTGCAGAACCAACCATGCAGATTATCGATCTCAAGCACGGCATGTGCGTATTCGTCGAAGCCGAACGGAGTCCGCAGCTGATGTTGTATGCCTTCGGAGCGCTCCACACCTTCGGGAACCTCTACGACATCGAGACGGTACGGTGACGATCGACCAACCACGCCGAAGTTAAAATGGACGTCACCATCACTTACGCGTTCAGGGGCAGACAACGATTCATTCTGCAGGCGGGGTTATGGGCTCCGTATGTCCCCACAGATCTAACACAAACTCATCTTTCCAGTTTTTCTTATCTCGGTAAATTCGTGGGTCAATCCACATTCCGCTATCGTCTAATTCATATTGGCGAAATAGAATTGTTGCGCCATCTTGTACGACCTTTATCCTATCATCCCTTTTACTTAGGAAACTGAGCATGTATTCAAGCTCGTCAAAATTATTCACACCTAACACCGTGGAATTCACTCGAAATTCGAGGTAACTCCCGAGTTGGTCTGGAGTCTTGAGAGCGCTGATGGCAAGGACTAGTGAATGCAGCGGAAAAATTCCGAACTTTACTGAAGAGTTTTTATCTCCAATCTCGGTGGAACTCCAAAGTAACCCGCCATAACTAGAGAAAGTTGTAATGAAACCTGCAACTTTGTCGGCAAAAGCCTTATCAGAATTAGAAGGACGCCAGCCGCTTTTCCAGTGCGTTGTTCTGGTAGCGAGTTGTGAAGTGGCCTTGGTTAAAACTACGGCGTCGAAATTTGCAGCAACGCTTGAATTGTTGACAGATAATCGATTGGCTTTACACTCGCCAATGAATACTGTTTGTGTAGCAGAACCAAACACGTCGATGTCGTCGGGATTCTTCGAACTTCTAGGATCTACCAAACTCACGGAGGAACGCCAATCGATATCGGCAGGACCCCATTTTTGAAGCAAAGCAGCAGTGACATCCTCGAAAACCTTACCTCTTGAATGCTGTGGGCTCGCCTGCATACACAGCTGTAACAGAGCATCTTCCCGTTGCATTAACCAGGCTGATCTTCCGAGTACTCGATATTTATCATCGATCTCGACAAGCGGGAAAAACGTCGGGAGGTCACTATTTAATACATCTTGAATATTGGCAGGTGATATTGAGCGGTGAGTTGCGGTTAGTTTCTGCAAAATCTCGTTCGGCACCGCATTTAGGAGCATCTCGCTGAATGCTTTTGGTAAAGAGTTCGCCCCCTTTACAACGGCTTCTTTTAAAGCATTGGTAGCTCTTGTGGCATTTCTATTGATTTGCTCAGCTATTGTTGAATTAAGGTGGTCAGAAATGCTGCAACTGTCGGAATTTGCCTCTACCCATTTGCCTATTTCTTTTGTGATCTCGGCCGTGATCCACATCATGCGCGTTTCAGGCTCTACGAGCCGATTTATTTCAAGCTGCTTAACAGCTTTACGAATAATTCGTGCATCATCGTCCTCAGATGCGATGGAAGAGATGTGTAACCACATGAGGTGTGTCGCAAGCCAACGCACGTATTTATTGAACACCTTGAGTGCTTCGTACTGGGTAGCGTTATTTCCGTTGCCGAAAACCCCAATTAACCACGCACCCCGGGCAATAGAAAAAGTCTCTCCTCCCCTTGGGGGATTATAGCAATGTAATCGATCGTGGCACTCGCCAAGCAGGAGTTCTAAGGATGCTCGAGGGTCAATTTCTTCCAAAGCAGTACAAAGTATTTGGAGGCTATCATGCGCGCAGTCTTCTATCTCATGCTTTAGAGTTTCGACTTTCTGGTGCTCCCTTTTACAGAAAGCATCCACAAAATTGCGCCAGATAACCTTCGCGCGCCCTGTAGCATATCTTAAATGCGTGTGAAAAACTCTATCGAACATTTTCCGGAGCATTTCCTCATCAATCTGCACCGTTTTGTCATTGGTCACTTTGCCACTCCTTAAACTTCATTGTTTTAAAACTACCCTTACATCGTGAGCGTATAGGTTCAGCCAATTTGTATCCAATCCACATGCAAAGCGTCAAGGACAGAAACACCCTCGTCACCAGACTCTTGCCGAAGGCAGTTTGCAAAGCGCATTTGCTGAACGGATAATGTGGTCAACCACCGGTATTGGCGTAAATACAATACCTAGCTTGCTAGCCATGTTGGGGAAGGCTTTTGAGAAAAACCGATCAAACAAAGTGACCATAATCTGCTGCTTACCAGCTAGGTTATCAATCTGTTTAATTCTAGTCACCATAGTTGAATAGAAAGATTCAAGAGGGCGACGCTCCTTCTCAAAAACCTCATGATCCGCAAGCTTGTCCACGATACCTTGCATAGCAATAGACACAGGATTCTGCTCAGTGAACTTTTGATCCTCAAACATAGCATCAAATAACGGCTTCGTGATCAGATGCTGAGCAAGCATTTCGACAGCTTGAGTCTCACTCACGCTAGGGTTCAAAGTGGACCTAAGCGAGTGAACGAACTCTGAAAACTCTTTTCGGTGATCTGAATTCTTAAGCAGGCTCTCAATCAGACTGATATATCTACTAGCAATGTCAGCTATATCCCCTGACCAGTTATCCCAGTACAGCCTCGAACCAACCTTCTTAACAATTCGGGAATAGAAAGGATCTTTCCATGAATCAGGAATATCTTTAGAGATTGTCGGAATGGCTGGCGGCGTGCAGGGAGTTTCCTCTCCCTTTTCCGCATCTTCGTCTGAACCGTCGCCAGCATCCGACTCTTCAGTCTTAGTTGGCGCTACCGGGTCATCTTTTCCTTCTGATTGCCGGTCCATATCAGAACTATTTGGTTCAGCTGTGTCCTCGTCGTCCTCTGTGGAAGGACTCTCCCCAAGATGGGGCGCGTCATTAGAATATCTGGTAGCCGAATCTTCGCTATCAGAGTTGGAAGGAGAAGCGGGAGAACCTCCCTCCTTGCGGGATGAATCTGAAATCTCCGGAGGCTGTTTTTCTCGTTTCGTGGTGGAGGCTTTGTGATCATCCTCAGTAGTGTAAGTCTCGCCAGAGCCGATACGGGGTTCTGGAATAGGCTTAGGATGGGGAGTGAAATCAGCGTAGTCGATGACAATATTCTCGGGTTCTTTGTGGTTGTACTCGATAGAGTTAATGGTTGCCTCAAAGCGTTCATCGTGAGCACGAATTGCTTGTAGGACTTGCCAAACTACTTGGTAGCGTTTATTATCTGACAGAGCCTCTTCTGGTGACATGCCTGCCGGGATCGTCACCGGAAGAATTATGTAGCCATACGTTTTCCCTTCTGCTTTACGCATAACACGTCCAACAGCCTGGATGACATCGACCTGTGAGCGACGCGGATTAAGGAACAGGATGGCATCAAGAGTAGGAACATCAACTCCCTCGCTCAAACAACGGGCATTCGTTAGGATCCTACAAACAGGGTTTACGCTTTCCGGTTCTGCTTTCAACCAATACAGCTTTTCGCCGCGAGTGACCGCGTTCATCGTGCCATCGACGTGTTCGCGCTCGACTTGCAAATCATCTGTATCATCAAGATTATTTAAGTCTTGCAAATGATTACGCACAAGAGAAGAGAATTCCTCAACTGCCCATATAGAGATCCTTTTCATCCATAGGAGCGAGAATGGCATCCCGCTCTTTTGCTGCGTTCTTAACTCATCTCGGA
Source organism: Boudabousia marimammalium (assembly GCF_001936115.1). GTDB lineage: Bacteria > Actinomycetota > Actinomycetes > Actinomycetales > Actinomycetaceae > Boudabousia > Boudabousia marimammalium. Next base: position 81,875 of record NZ_MPDM01000001.1, on the reverse strand, counting down.
ACGGTCTAGATGTTGCGGTCATGTAGAGGCGTCTTTCCGCCCGGATAAAATCATTGTCGTGTACTCTAACGAATACTCACCCGTCCTCGCCGCTGAGAGTGACTCCAGTCGTGCGGTGTGCTTCATCGCAGATGATTTAAGTCAAAATCTCTCCAGTCAATGCCAACTAACTCTTGTGCGTCATGAATCGTGTCAATCGACTGGTAGGTGAAGAATGCAACCTGTAAACCGTCGACGCTATCTTCACCCCTCAAAGAGGAAGCGAGTTTTTCAGGATCGGTTGCTGAAGGAATCTTCAAATCTGCTACAACCATATCTGCCATGTCTGAGTTCATTTGACGCTTGTTCACTTTTGCATCTGAGCAGACTGACCAAGCTGTCAACGGTAGCTCACACTCTGGAGACCGCTCTTGGAGGGTTTAACTCATCAAAGCGAAAGAAGGAACGATGAAAAGAATTCGTACTACATTCCCATTTCAGCGGCCGTTCTCTCAACGATTTTTAGGCTAGTGAAAGTTGTATCGGACCCGCAAGTCACTACTGGAATGCCACGATCTGAAGAGTCAAAACCTTTGAATACGCCGTCGAATGCGCGAACTTGGTGATTGCGCAGAGTCTTTCGCTTTATATGAGGTTATGCGGTTCGCCTCTAATTCTGACGCGAAAAACAAGATAATCATAATTGATAGTTGCCATAGTGGCTAGTAATACTGCTAATCCGAGATTTTCGGAGCTAAAGGAAGGTGTGAGCAAACTTACTGCATCCACGGATAAACAGTATTCTGAAGAAGTCGATGGCTCGGGAGTATTTACGAATTATCTGGTTGCTGCGCTGGAAGGTGGTGCTTCGGATCTTCTATGATCTGTCACTCTGGGGAGCGTGTATGCGCATATTTATCAATCTCTTGGGCCTTGGTCGCAGCGACCGGTGTTTAAACCAACGTCAGTAGATTTGTATCTTTAAGAACGGCTCAGCCGCCAATATTGTTAGATACATTGAAATCAATTCCAAGCATTTTGAGTCACCAGAGTCGCAATACCGTCTTAATCCAACCTATGAACCCTCACGCAATGGGAATGCAGATTATCTTGATCCTCCAGATTCGAATAATGTAGCCATGTTTAAAAAGTTGCAGGAACTAGAATCAGTAGGTCTTGTCCGACCAGTCGATACTGAGCACATGTACTATGCAGTTATGGAAAGTCGGTGTTGCAGGTTGACCGCATTGGGAAGACATTATTAGGGTTTAGTAAAGAACGGGCTCATTTAGTTGGTACCGAGATGGTAGTAGATAGAAAGTAGTGGGTTGAATGACTGGTATTTTTATTTCGCATTCTTCGAGAGATGTAGCAGAGGTCAAAACCTTTTGTTGTGATTTTTTGGTGAATCAGTGCGAGGTTAGTTCTTGGCATATCCATTTTACTGATAAGGACACTAGAGTTCCCGAAGGGGCCATGGAGAATTCGCGTTTCATGAGTTCCTTAGTCGGGGCTCCAATGGTAATTATCTTTGCTTCTAGTAATTACTTTAAGAGCAAGAGCTGTCTCATTGAACTTGGTGCTTCAATTCGAGCACAAGGTGAAGTTTACTATCTACTGGCATCAGATATGAGCATTGAGAATGTTCCAATTGAGGCAAGGTGGTTGCCTTGGCGTTATAGCTATGATGAAGAAGTTTTACAGAATATAAAGAAATCGGTTGATGAATCTACAAACATCGATATGCAGCAGGGTATGTCGGAACCGAAGAGATATCTGGCTAGTACCTCTCGTCTTCAAAGGTGTAGGTTGAATAAGTTCAGGAATAACGGAGCAACTTTACTAGATTCGCGTCCTCTGTTCTTCAATCCTGGTACGGGAATCTCTGCTTTTGCATTGTCAGTGTGGAAAACATCATCAGACGAGGTTGTGGCCGTATATTATGCAGATACAGACCAGATGTCACCTATGAACAATGACAAAATAATTGATTTTTTAAAGGATAAGTATTCTGCGGACAGAGTTTTTGCAGTCTGGCCTGAAACTGACTGGTTTGGCGTGCAAGAGCAGTTTAAGGGAGGTAATCCCCATCCTGGTAAAGCTTCACAGCTTGAGGATTTAGGGATACCCGCTTTGACCACCGGAATTAGCCCTAAAATGGTAAGGAATGCTGAGAATTATTTTCGTGCTCCCTGGCTCGAAGAATGCGAGAACTCCAAGAAGATTGGGCGATATAGATTTTTGAAATTTGGATTTCTTTTGTACTTGTCATTTGTTCTTATTAAAGAGTTTAGGTGTTGAGAAAATTGGAGTTGCTATATTTTTGCGGCATTACAAGCTCGGGTTTCATGTATGTGCTCAAAACCGCAGATAGCGAAATATCAATTAACTTCAATATTGAAACAAGGGTGTCAAAGAGCAGTTCAATTTATGTGAGTCAGAGAAGCTGCGGTTCAAGGAAGCTAAGAAGTTCTTCGATTCCATAAGTGATGAGAACATAAACGTTCAGTTTTCTCCGCAGCTCGAGTATGATGACATTGTGGTACTTATCAAACACGTGATGGCTGGGTGAACTGGGAAATCAAGAAAGTACTCTCATAGAATTTCAAAGAAAGGAATAAATCATGAAACGAGCATTCATCAGTTTCGACTATGACCACGACGCAAGACTCAAGGATCTTCTTGTCGGCCAAGCAAAGTATCCCGACTCGCCTTTCGAAATTGCAGACTGGTCTATCAAGACTGCTTCACCTACTTGGAGGGCTGAAGCCCGCCGCCGTATCCGTTCGGCTGGTCTAGTAATAGTTCTTTGTGGTCGTCATACAGATACGGCGACTGGGGTCGCCGCCGAACTTCGCATCGCAAAAGAAGAGAACGTACCCTACTTACTTCTCGCGGGGTACAAGGATTTGGTCAGGCTACCTACATCAGCGGAGTCGAGCGACACGCTTTATGAATGGACGTGGAACAATTTGAAATCGCTTATTCAAGGCAAACGATGAGCGACTCCGAACTTCCTGATTCGCGAGTCATTGAGATATACAAAATAGCTGTAGAAATGGCCGACCGTATCTCATCGCGACGGGCAACCACGAACGCGTTCTTCCTGACGCTTAACACGACCTTGGTTGCCGTTATCGGGCTCAATAAGACGCCTGCATTAGATCCTGTCATGGCGATATCGGTTTGCATAGCAGGCGTCTTGGTGTCAGTGTGCTGGTGGTTCCTTCTGCGGAATTACCGCCGATTGAACGAGGCGAAATTCAAGGTCATCAATAAAATCGAGAATGAACACCTGCCCGTCAAACCCTTCACCGACGAGTGGGACCAACTCGGACAAAATGATCCACCGGAAGATAAGCGTTCTAAAGTACTAGTGGGCCTTCAACAGCTAGGAACCGTAGAACGAGGCATACCTGCCGTCTTCGGTGGCCTCTACCTAATCCTCCTGACAGCAGTAATTTGCCAATGAAGAATTACCTACAACAAGATGCTGAACTCATCAAGCAAGTCCTCCCAGGGGGCACCTCTGTGCCAGATAACGCCGATTCGCTATTTGTTATCTATGCCGTACTAATGAGGGCAAAAGGATCCGATGTCACTGCCTCAGATGTTCATGATGCATGGTCAGCCTGGATGATGCGACAAGATCCGAGCCATGAGGCTATCCGACCATACGAAGAACTCGACTCAGATACCAGAGCCCAAGATGAGCCCTTCCTTCTAGCGATAAAGAAAGCACTCGAAGTTTCCTGACTAGCTACGCCACAGTGCAGTAGCTAAGATTAACATTAATCGTCCGATATGGATTCTCGAGTTAGGTGGCATAGCTGCGTACAATCTCTAGATGTCTCCATGTTAGGGGCGCAAGATGGGTATATAATCGAGTTTAGCCGCCACCTCATAGCCTCGTGGGAGGCAAGTTTACCTGCGTTGCTGACTTAGCTTATAACATAAATCAGAATGTGTGCGCCAACACCTCACATTCTGTTTCGACTGTTGCGTCGAAACAGACTACTAGCGTACGTATTATTGCACCGGGAGTGGCTAAAGAATGCTTTGATGATCTGTTCGTTCCGCTTGTACTCACAGTGGGATATCGAGCATCTTAGGCAGAGAGTGTTCAGACTATTTGACGCTTAATCAGAGATAGCAAAGGTAAGGCCCTGCGCAGTTCATCAATCTTATCGCCGAAACAGATGGTCTAGAATCAGAAGTAACTGTGAGGGGAAACAATATACTGAAAGTCAACGGATTCGCTGCTTCTGGAACAAGTATTGGCTAAATATTCAGTTTAAAACCAAACGATGAGGCAGCGAAAAGAGCGAACCGGAAAATAAGATTCGTGGGTTCAAAGAACATCAATCGGCAGGGTCAGAAAAATATACTCTGCTCATCCGCTTCCTCCATCAGCTGCGCCTTAGGTTCCATCACGCCCACACTCTCCAACATTAACCTACGCGCCTGGGCCGCCAGATAGTTTCAGGCCGGACTCCCTTGCGATTCCAACAACGACCTCAATGCAAGTATCTTATTTGTGGCAGATTGCCTCCGCCTCCGGAATCAGCTCAAGTAGAATCTGTAGATCCGTTACCTAGGCATACAGTTTGCATTAAGCGCCCTAAAATGTCCCGCCGCCCCTTTACACTAGAACCATAAGCAATACCGCAGATCTAGGAGCCACCGTCATGCTGAGAACACGACACCTTCGCCTGCTGCTGGCGGCTGTTTTGCCGCTCGCCCTCGTCCTTGGTGGATGCGTGCGGGGGAACCCCTTGACTTTCCCGCTGGAAGGCAAGTTCCTGCTGTTTGAATCTTCCGAGGATGCTGCGCTCACGCATGTGACGGTCATTGATGAGGCCGGCAAGATTCAGCAAACCGGTGACCTCCTGCCCAGCAAGCTAGGGTTTATTGCGGCGAATCAGGGGGCAATCCACTTGGCGCAAAATTATGCCAACCAGCAGCTGACCGTCACACCCACGAAAACCATCCTGACTGAGTACCCCAAAAAGCCTGCCGGCTTGGGGATTGCGGCGATTGCCAGCGGTGGCGGCACCTGCTATTACGCCACGAATGGGCATTTGGAGATACAGGACCAGCGAAATTCTGAGCTGATGGCCCGCCCTGAAGCTGGCGAGCAGAACCTCTACACGGTTGAACTTCCGCTCAACGCTTCCGCGATGAAACTGTTGGATGAAAAACTTTACGTTTCCGGGCAAGCCATCAGTGACGGTGGTACCGTACTCCTCACCATAGACGCCCTGACCGGCCAAATCCTGGACCGTTTTGACTACGACTCGCCCCTAAATTTCGAGCAAATCCTGCCGCTGCCCGGCCGTACCCTGGTCACCTTGGGTGAACGCTACGCCGACTCCGGGGAAATCTACGAGTATCGGGACGGCAAACTCCGCAGCCTCGGCGTGAACGGTAGCCCTCGACTCATCACGGGGGACGAGGAAGAATTTGTCTACCTTGAAGGCAACCGCCTGCACTTCGCCAAAACCGCGGACGGGCAGACCACCGATAGCATTGATTTAGGCGATGTGAACGAGTTTAACTCCGCCCAAGTCCAAGACGGCAAACTGTACCTCTTCGTCACCGGCAAAGCCAAAGATGTGAACGCCCGATTCCGGGCCCTCACCATTGACCTGGAAACACGGGAAAAAGTCAGCGAAGCCAGCATCCTAGTGGACTCCAAGAACCCGTTCCGCCTCGGTGCGCTAGTTCCGCAATAAAATGGCCTGCTGGCTCTGAGTAAAATCTAGCGAAGCGGATAACAAAACCATTCACATCCCGTAGAGAACAAATATGATGGGTTTCAGTAAAGCAAACCTAGGAGAAATCGTGCCCGACTCTTCACTACCCCACAACCGATCAGGTAGAGCAGGGCGACGTTACGCCCTGCTAGCAGTAATCATCCCCCTAGTATCTGTACTCGGTGCCTGCGCAGGCGTGGAAATCGGCTGGTCTAACTCCACAGGTGAACTAGTCGTCAACTGGTCCCGCCCCGAGCACTCCAGCAGCCCCGAGCACTCCAGCAGCCCCGAGCAGCCCAGCAAACCCGGCTCGGCAAAGAACTCCAAACCGGCTCCGCTCATGGACGAAGTACAGTTCCCACTCGACGGTAAGTTTATTTTTGTGCAACAAACTATAGAACCTCTGGATTTGGGGAACTCCGATGACATAGACCGTGAACGCCTAGAGCTGCAGAATATCGCCACAGTGGTTGACGAAAATTTTAACGTAGTCAGCTCAAGTAGGCTACCTTTCCGTGGGAACAGCTTTCCCAAGCAGGACGAGGATTCACTCTGGTTCTTTAACTCCGTCAAGGTTGAAATCTACTCTCTAACCAGAACCGGAGTAAACAACAATGTGAAAAACGCTCTGAAAGGTCAATTTTTATATCCGTCGACCGTAACGAAAAGTGACTCGATTGTCTATTTACCCTCTGTTTCCAGAGGCTCCGCTATTGCCAGCAGGATCTTAGCTATCAGCGTGGACACCGGGGAGCTACTTCATGAATTCTCATTACCTATCTCAGTAGAAAGCATGGTGTTTCACAAAAACAAGCTGTATGTCTGCGGCAAAACCCTAGCTAAAACTGGCGATTTCTCCAATTATCATGGAGCGTTCGCGGTGATAGATGCGAACACCGGTAAGCTAGAGAACCTAGTAGAAGACAAAGAGTACACAGCATTCGATGATGTCAAAATGATGGGTGACACTCCCATAATTCATATGGCAGCTGATAAGGGACCGTCTGACGCAATCGCCCGATATGAAAACGGCAAACTAGTAAAAATTTTCGTTCCATCAGGAAAATACACGAAATTGATTTGGGCAGGTACAGACAAGTTTATGGTCGAAGACCAGCGAGTTTTTGAAGTCTTTGATTCACACCAAAACAAGGTTGCTCTTATTGACCATGATAATCATCTTTACGATGCCACCGCGAAGTCTAGGGACGGGAAAATCTATCTGCTCGGAAACAGTTTCGAAGGGGAGAAAAAACTAGTCCGGATTATTGAGCTCGATGCGCAAACCTTCCAAGAAACAGGCCGAGGCAGCATTCCTTTAGATAAGCAGCTAGGGTTTTTAACCGTCTCCGGTCTAATACCCGCTCAGTAGGTCAGTCGCCAGCCCGCCCAATGGATTGGTGAACTGGACGCAGTCATCGAAGCATAGCTGTACCAGCAAACTAATGTCCAGCCACAAAACGCACCGGCAACGGCAACGGATCAAAACCCGTATCAAACGGAAACAACGGCCGCGACACCCGATGATGACCCAAACGTAGCAGATCCTGATCCACGCCACCCGGCGTCAAAGCCATCATCCAGCCCGCCTGCATCTCAAACAAATCCGGCTCCAAATAGCCAATCTTCACAACCACCACATCAGCCGCAGTCGGCTCCAAACCAAGCCGCGCAAAATCCGCAGCCGTAGCATACTGATGCCGCCTCGAAGTCACCACGAACACCAGTCCGCCACAACGCAAAGCCGCGACCCGGCCACCCATCGGATCATCCGCCAAAGCCACCACCTCAGCGCCAGCCACCTCAACCGGCCCCGGCGCCCGCGTATCAATCTTGCCGCCCACCGACACATCCACGCGGCCACCCACGCCAGCAGCATCAGCCGCCGCGACCGCGACCGGATCCACAATCGACGCATAAATGCCGCTGAAGCGGCCCGACCTGAGCGGCTCCCACTCCAGCAGGCCAGCTAAAGCCACCGTCACATCGTCAGCGCCGCCCGCGCCCGGATTATCGCCAGAATCAGAAATAAAGAACGGCGTCCGACCGGCAGCCACAGAACCCTCGGCCACCCGCAAACACTCAGCAAAACTACCGGTCGGGGCGACAAACTCGAAACGGTCATGCGCCGCCCAGAACTGCTCACCCAAATCAGCGGCCACCGACCTCACCAGCGCATCATCATCACCATAAACACAGATCGCGGCCTGACAACGCGGCTGATCCGCCCAAGCGAAACCAATCCAAATCGACGCATCAAGAATCCCCGGCATGACCTCCACCGCCGGCAACTGCGCATACAAAGACTTCGCCGGCTCCAAACGCGTAGAAGTCTTCTCGCCCGGCAACAACACCGGCACATGCATCAGCGCCTTCGCCGGACGAACGATCGAACCATCCTCAGCCCGAGGCGCCAAAACCCGATCCACCAGATTCTTCGCCGCCCGCATCCGCGACTCCAAAGCATCCTCATGCGGGGCCATCCGGTAGCAGGTCAACAGGTCCGTCTCATCGAACAAAACCTCAGAAACATTCCCATGCAAATCCATGGACGCACTCACAAAAGGCTCCGACCCAATGACGGCCCGGATCGCGGAAATCAGGTCGCCCTCCGCATCATCCAAACCCTCCACGCTCATCGCGCCATGAATGTCGAAGAACAAGCCATCCAGGCCGCCCTCACGCATCGCGGCGGCCAAGCCCTCCAAAATCTCCGCCTTCCAAGCGCCATAAGCGGAAGCCTTCACCACGCCGCCCGGCAAAGCCTGCGCATGCAGGACCGGCACCCAATCCACCGCCTGCGCCCACGTGTAATCACGCCAGAAAAACCGGGCCATCAGCTCATCACCGCGCGTCACCACAAAATCCGCCTCCCCCGACAAATACGGGGTGAAAGTTGAGGACTCAATATGAATCCCGCACACCGCGACGCGGGGACGAGGGCGCCTCAGTGCAGCCCCAGACACCGTAGAAAACTCAGACACCGCATCAACTCTAGACACCGTACACTCCTTCCACACTGAACAAATTTATTACCGCTCACCCTCGTCCTCGGCCCCAAAACTATGCGAAACCCGTGAAGCCCGCCGACCCCCCGCCGACCTCCGCGCCGACCCCGCGCCTAAATCAGCGGCGCGGCAGGAACCGCTGAAAACGCGAAGCCAGCGCCCCCACGGCCTCGCGGTTGCCCACGGCCCACAGCATCAGCAGGTAGGTGGCCAGGGACAGCAGGCCGCCAATCACGCAGGTCAGCACCGAATAGGTGAACACATAGGAGGGGGAGCCCTTCACGAACTCGCCGCGCAGCCACAGCACCAGCGACGCCACCATCCACGTTGGAATCGCCGCAATCAGGGAACCAATCAGGTCCCGCAACAGCTTCTCATTATTCTGCCCCGGCAGTAGCTTCTCAATCCGGTAATGCATGTACATGGAGCCCGCAATGAAAGACACAATCTCCGCCATCGCGCCGACCGCCACCCAGCGCAACGGATTCACCAGCAGCCACACCAGCAGCGCCGCCAACACCAAAGTGCCGGCCTTCGCGACATACCCAATGAAGGAGACGCGGGCCAGACCATAAGACAGCAGCACCTTCACCTGCATACCGAACAAGGCCAAGAAAATCAGGCCCGGAGAGTACGCTTTCAACACCTGTGCGTAAGCGAAAACCTCCGCCACGGAACGCGACGGCGCATACGCCTGGAAAATCGGCACCGCGAAAACCAGCAAGCTGATGGAGAAGAACAGGCTGAGGGCAAAAATATCGCGAATGTACTTATCGTAGGCGCCCCGCATCTTCTCAGCCGCACCACTGGAAGCGTAATGCGCCAGCTTCGGGAAAATCGCCGTCATAATCGACACCGTGAACACAGAGTGCGGCAGCATCAAAATCGCGTAAGCGTTAGCGCGCGCCGCCGGCCCGGAAATAATCAGATTCTGCGCGGCGCCGTACCCTTCCGCGCCGGACGCCAGCCACTGCACCGACAGCAAAGACAGCATGTATATGGTCGCGGAGGCCATCGTCCAGGCCGCAATCCGAAAGGCCCGGCCCAGCCCGTAACCGCGGAAACCCCAGGTGAACTTCGGGAAGAACCCGACCGTTTTCAAAGGCCACAGCAAAACCATGGCTTGCACGACAATGCCGAGGGTGGTGGGGATCGCTATCGTAATGATCTGCGACTGCGTGAGAGCCGCCGGATCCGTGTAGCCCTTCGGCGCCCAGCCGAACAGCCACACATAGAAGAACAGGCCCGCAATCGCAATAATATTGTTCAAAACTGGGGACCAGGCGGCCTCCCAGAAATGGCCGAGGGCGTTGAGCACCTGCCCCAGAACCGACTGCATTCCGTAGAAGAAAATCTGCGGCATAAACCAGAAAGCCCACACGTAAGCCAGCTGCTGCACCTGCGGGGACAGGGCCGGGTACGTAATGTCGACCAGCACCACTGCGCCCACTGTCATCACCAAAGTCATGACGAACAGGGCGGTGCCGGTCAGGGTGAGCAGTCGGTTCACATAGTCCCGGCCACCATCCTTACGGTCAAAGGCCCGGACGATTTCTGGAATCAGGACGGCCGCAATGACGGAGCCGGCCAGCAGCCCATACACCTGCTGCGGCAGCGTGTTCGCCACCTGGAAGGAGTCTTGCACGCCGACCGCGCCCAATACTGCAATCAGGAGGGCGCCACGGATGAACCCGAGGGCGCGGGAAGTCATCGTGCCGGCCGCGATGGTCAGCGAAGACCGCACCACGTTGATTTTCTCGGGCGCCGCCGAGGTCCCAGACTGCTCAGATTTAGCCTTCGCGGCGTCGCTGTTTGCGTCTGCCGGCTGCTGGGCTTCCCGTGCGGATTCGGACATGACTTTTCCTCAAAGCTCTGTTTCAGTATTACAAAGGTACTTTACCGTATCTTCAGGATAATACGTTCAAAGGCTGACGAGGGGGACAGCCAGGGGAGCTAACGTCCCTGCACTGCCTCTACTGACCCCACTGATCTCGGTGGTCACTGCCGTCTGAGTGTGCTTTCTTCGCGTAGTTTCCGGCAAAACACCCGCGGGTACGCTAATCTTTTACCCATGGGTAAAGCAAGTCGTAAATATGATCCGTCCAAGCCGCAGAAGATTAAGCGTGCGCCGATTCCGTTCGTCGCCCGCCCCTTCGAAGGCCTCGCATTCGAAAACCAGCTGGTCGCGCTGCGTGACTTCGTGCCGTCCGGTTACGTTAAAGTCACCACGAAACCAGAATACGGCAGCCGTGAGCTGCTGCTGGTTTCCTACCTGCCGGAGGGAACTCCCGGCATTATGCGCGCCGATGGTGTCCCCATGGTGGCGGTCCGCACCACCGCGAACAGCCGCGACCTCTCCCACGATCTGGGTGCCGCCGCGGTGGCCGTGCTGAAGCTGGAAGACGGCTCCGCACTGTCCGGCTTTGACGTGCGCGACCCGGGCCCGCGCCTGGATGAGGTTGTCGACACTGAGAGCTTCGAGTTCCACATGTCCCCGAACTTCGATTTCTGGGTGGAGCCCGCCAAGCTGGAGGACGAGGACGTAAAGTCCGCCCTTGATCATACTGCTGAGGAAACTATCCCGACCGAAATTGTTCCCGGCACTGAGTCCGCCTTCTGGTGCCGCATGAATCACGATTTTGTTCGCTGGATCCGTAACGAGCCTGAGAACCGTGTCCTTGACGCGCTGGCCCGCTTGAAGGTCCGCGGTGAAGCACACCTGGGTGAGGACACTCGTTTCATTGGGGCTTTCCGCACTTGCGGCCTGATTGTGCCGGTCTTCGAAATGGCTGAGCGTACCGCTGCCGCCGACCTAGCTGACGCCGCGGCGCAGCTGGAGAAGAAGCTGGTCGCGGAGATCGATAACCGTGACGAGCTGACTGATGATGAACGTCGGGCGCGGGCGGGCCTAGTGTCCCGCCAGGTGTCTTTGCGTTAAGGTCCAGCCGGTTTAGCGTTCCGCGCCTGTGGGGGCGGCTGATTGCCGTTCACCCTCGTCCTCGGACCTGAACCCCACCATCATGAACACGATTGACTATTCGCAACAGGTCGCGGTCGTAATCCCCGCCTACAACGAGGGCACGGTGATCGCGACTACGGTGCGCGCATGCCATATTCTGCCGGGCACGGACCTCATTATTGTGGTCGATGACGGCTCCACGGATGACACGCAAGATCGTGCCCGGGCCGCCGGTGCCGTCGTGGTTCGGCATGCCGTGAACCGGGGGAAAGCTTCCGCAATGGAGACCGGGCTGAAGGTCGCCGCGATGCGTGACCCGGAGGAAGGACGAGGGCGTTCAGTCCTGTTCATGGACGCCGACGTGGGCGAGTCCGCGCTGGAAGCAATCAAACTGATTAACACAGTCCGCGGTGGTGGCGTAGGCATGGCGATTGGCGATACGCCCCGTGAGGTGACCTCTGGTGGCCGAGGCTTCGTGTCCCGACTAGCGCGCCGTAATATTGCGGCGGCGACCGGTTGGCGTCCCCGCAACCCCCTGTCTGGTCAGCGGTGCCTGTCATGGGAGTCAGCGCAGAAGGTTCTGCCGTTCAGTCGCGGCTGGGGCGTAGAGGTCGGCATGACCATCGACCTGCTGGTGCAGGGTTTTTCCGTCGTGGAGGTGGAGACGGAGTTCCAGCATTTGAACAGCGAGTCAACGGATCGGATTCACCGCCTGAGCCAGTACAAGGACGTGATGCTGGCAATGTGGGGGCATCGTTTGACGGGCCGGACTTTGCGGTCTCGGGAGTTCCGTGACGCTGCGCGCAGTCAGAAGCCTTACGAGCCCTACGTGGTTGGGGGCCTGCCGGGTGCTGGCACCGCTGTGGGCGGCGGCCGCTGAGCTGTCAGCCCTGCCGCCGCACACCTTCGTCGAGTGTGCACCTTAGTAACAATTGTGCACTGTTTCACCTAGTCCACTCATCCGCTCACGGCGAGTGTGCACCTTAGTAACAATTGTGCACTGTGCAAGGTGCACAATTGTTTGTAATGGTCACAGTCGGTGAGTCTGGCCGTCCACCCGCCCCACCTGCGCAGCCCGCTACCCATCCATCTGCGTCACTAACCCATCTGCGCAGCCAATCCATCTCCGCCACCGGCCGCGTATTGTGGGAATTGTGTGAGAAACTGCCAGAATTAGACGGTTTTTGTGTGGACTAATGCCACACAGTTTCGATACTGTGTGCGAAAAAGCCAAAAAACGCCCAAATTTGGCCTAATTTTGGCTTTTTCCCACACACAAACAATAATGTGTGCGATTTTGCCAAGGGTAGTGGCGCAATTTAAGCGGGTGGCGTGGTGACAACGCGGACTCAGCGGCCAACGCCAGCGCAGCCTACACGGCTGGCGTGGCAACCTACACGGCTAGCGCAGTGCCCTCCACCGTCACATCGACCCCCAGTGCTGTGACTCAATCGCACCTACGCGGACACCGCCGGAGCCTGCTCCCACTCGGTGTCTTCCCGGTCCGCGCCGGCGATGCGGACGCCGCCCCGCAGGCGGGTCACCAGCAGGCCATGCTTCGGCGCCAACAACCAAGTCACCAAGAAAATCACGGTAGCGGTCAAAACAATGGTGGCGCCGGTCGGAATGTTGAAAGACCAAGACAAGTACACGCCCACCAGGGCGGACAAAGCCCCCAAGCTGGCGGACAGCATCATCATCGGAGCCAGCCGGTCAGTAAGCAGGCGGGCCGTCGCCGCAGGCGTGACTAGCAGCGCAATCACCAGCACGTTACCAATCGTCTGAATCGACATGACCACCGCAATAGTCACCATGAAGTACAGCAAAATATCTAAAGCCAAAACCGGTAGCCGCTGCACATGCGCCATATCGCGGTCCAAAGAAACCGCGACCAGCTCCTTGTTAAACATCAGAGTCAAAGCAATCACAATCAGGCCCGCCACCGAAACGGTAATAATGTCGTTCACGCTCACACCAGTGATGGAGCCAAACAGGAAGCTCTGCAAAGACCCAGAATAGCCGGGCGACAGCGACATGATAACCAGACCGAAAGCGAAAGCGGCAGCAAAGAAAATACCAATAATGGTGTCTTCTTTGATGCGACGATTCTGACTAAACAACGCCACCAGAACGGCAGTGACCGCGCCCGCAGTCAAACCGCCCAGCACCAGTGAGCCCTGCAGCAAGAAAGCGACCGCCAGGCCCGGGAACACAGAGTGAGCGACCGCGTCACCAATGAAAGCCATGCCACGCAAAACCACGTGCGCACCAATGATGCCGCAAATAATGGCGGCCAAAATCGCCACAATTAGGGCTCGCGGCAAGAACGCCAGCATCGGGTTCATCAGGTCACGAATGAAATCAATTGGTGTCAGCATTAGATCCCTAACTGTTTAAGTAGCGGGCTGGCCGCGGAAACTCGGAAAGTATCCATCCAGACTTGCGGGTCACGTAGCGCCGACGGCGCGCCCTCGGCCACAATCGCCCGATTCAACAAAGCCACCCGATCACAAATCACCATTGCGTGCGTCAAGTCGTGAGTGGTCATCAGCAGGCTGGTGCCGCCCTCGGTAAGCTGCCTAAAGAGTGCGGAAAGCAGTTCCTGCGTCGGCATGTCCAGGCCGGTGAACGGCTCATCCAGCACCAGCAGCGCCGGCGAGTTCACCAGGGCGCGCGCAATCAGAATGCGCTGCCTTTGCCCGCCGGAAAGCTCCGCGATGGGACGGTCCGCGTAAGCGCGCATCTGCACCTGCTCAAGGGCGGAGAAAACCGCCTGCCAGTCCTCAGTTTTGGCGCTGCGGAGCCAGCCGATGCGGCGCCCTCGGCCCGTCATCACCAGCTGCGCGACCGTCACCGGGAACTCCCACGCAATGTCTTGCCGTTGCGGCACATACCCGATCAGGTCGGCCGCTTTTTTACCGGTCATGCCCTGGACTTTGATGCTGCCGGCGGTCGGCATGACCAGCCCCATCATGGTGCGCAGCATCGTGGTTTTGCCGGCGCCGTTTGGGCCCAGCAGACCCAGCAGTTCACCCTTCTCGCAGGTCAGGTCAACGTCGCGTAGAATCCGCCGCCCGGACAGGCTGACGTTCAGCCCGCGAATCTCTAAAACCGGCTCAGTCACAGGGAATCACCGTCGTTTTGCTGGCTTCGTTTCGGGGCGCTCGGGGCGTTGTGGTTGCTTGGGGAGGCCGGGGACGAGGGGGCCGAGGACGTCTCCACGCTACCCGCCGGGGTGGCGGAAACCGCGGCTTCGGCAGCCCGCTTCGCTGCCTGATTGCGGCGCATCACGAAGAAAACAACGCCGCCAATCAGCACTAGGGCGCCGCCAATAATGGCGATTAGTGCACCCATGCTCAGGCCGCCGCTGGCCGGCTGATTAGCCACCACTTCCGGGGTGGTGACCGGCTCCATAGTGCCGGCCGGCGTGGTAGCGGTCGGCTCAGCGGTAGCGACCGGGGCGGCAGCGTCAGAGCCTCCGGCTAGCGCCGACTTCACGCCCTCGGCGGAAGGAATCTCACCTTGCCATTGCGTGTTGAAAGCCTCCTCGGCGGAAGCCTGGTCACCGACCGCGAAACGGAACACGGAGGTGGAAGAGTGATTCTTGCCGTCATTGCCGGTAGCGGATACGTTCAGCGCGACCGCGTAAATGCCCGGCTTGGTGAACACCCAGGTGGCGTGCGTGTGCGTGTGCAGATCCACCCAGATGGGTTGCGGCTCTGACTTGCGGGCATCCCACAGTTGGGTCGGCTCAGAGAAGTTACCGGACTCCAAGAAGACGTTCAGGTTGCCGGGGCCTTGCGCGCCCAGGAAGGTCAGATTAATGCCGCGCGCGATCTGCTTCGTCACCTCCGGCGCCTGCGTATTCCAGCCCAGCCAGGGCACGCCCGGCAGCTGCGACTGCGGGATCACGTAGGCGTTCTCGCCGGCTTTCGCGCCCGTAAAATCGTAGGCGCCCGAGTCCGGGACCTGCAGAATCGACTGGTCACCGACCCGGAAAATCACGTCCTTCGGCAGCCGCCACGCCGGCGTGTCCTTAGAGTCGTCACGCACCGCCAGCATCCACTGCCCGTCAATGATGCGCGGGCCAATGTCCATGTGGCCTTCCCTGATTTCGGCGCGGTCATGGCTGAGGGTTTCATTCTCGCCCACTACCTGATCCAGTTCATCAGCCGAGGCCGAGGGAGCGCCGGTCAGCAGGCCGGCAGTGAAAAAGCTGAAAGCCGCAGCGGTGGCGGCCGCTATTTTGAGCCAGCGGCTGGCTGGCCGCGGATTCGTTTGCGTGGTGGAGAGCTGCTTCATAATCATTCTTTCTGCCTAAAGTCCTTAATGCTGGTGAGTGTCTGAGTGGCCATGGTCTGGGGTGGCGCTGTGGCCGTCGGTGTGCTGGTGCGCATCCTCGTCCTCGGCCCCCTCCATGTGTGCCCCGGAATCCCCGTGCGAGTGCCCGTGCGAGTGTTCAGGCGTCGGCTCCGGGCCGGTCCACGGCTGGGCGTCGCCCAGGCAGGTGCGGATGGAGGTCGCGTTGAAACGCATCATGTCAATGTACGTGTTGACGGTGGGGTCGAAACTGTCAGAGTAGATGGGGCAGACGGCGGCGCCCGCGTCATGCGCGACCTGCTGCAACTCCTGGTTGCGGGTCGCCAAATATGGCTCCGCGAAAACCGCTTTCACCCCCAAGTCCGCCATGGTGCGGGCCAGTTTGACGCGCTGTGCGACGGACGGCTCCGTGCCGGGGTTCGGCGTGATGAAGCCGACGACCTTCAGGCCGTAAGCGTGCGCCAAGTAACCGTAGGCGTCGTGCGTGGTGACGAGGGTGCGCTTCGCGGGCGGCACCTCGTGAATGGTTTTGCGAACGAAAGCGTCGGTGGCGTCCAGTTTGGCTAAATAATTCGCGGTATTTTGCGCATAAATATGGGCGCCTTGCGGGTCGATTTTGCTGAGCGTGTCACGGATTGATTTGACGTAGGCTTTGGCGTTGCGGACATCATGCCACAGGTGCGGGTCAATCTCGCCGTGCACATGCTTACCGAGGACGGCCTGCGGTAGCAGGTAAATCTGCTGTCCGGCTTTGCCGAGGAATCTGAACTCCGGCCCGGGAGGGATCGCCTGCAGCGCCTTGCTGGGCACTTCAATGATGGCGTTCGCCGGGTCAATGTCTTTCTGCGTGTATTCGCCGCCGCCTTTCGGGTCAGCGAACAGTGAGAACTTTCCGGTGTCAATGTCGGCGGTGATGTCTGCGTGTCCGGCGTCCAGGATCTGTTTCTGGTCGGCGCCCGGCAGCGAGTGCGGGTCCACGCCAACCGCAAAAGTGAGGGTGGTTTCACCGGAGGGAATGGCTCGCTTGCTGCCCGAACCGACCGTGTTGGAGGCGTTCTGGTCAGGGTTTAAGGTGGCCTGCAGGTCTAGCTGGTAGATGCCGGGCTTGTCGAAAGCCCAGGACACGTGCGTGTGAGCGTCGAGGGGGAGCGCCACCGAGTCGTCGGTCGGATCAATCCCGTCGCCGGAGTTGAAGTAAATGTCGGGCTTCCCGAAGGAGCCGGTCAGGTAGCCGGCCAGGATGCCGGGTCCGCGCATGCCGGTGGCTTTGATGGTCGCTTCGGAGGAGCGGTTCGCCCCGTATGCTTTGCCGTTTCCGCGCACTCGTAGTCCCAGCCAAATGGTGTCCAGTGAGGCGTCCTCTACCAGCGGGATGATTTCCGCGGAGTAGCGGGCGGCGTCCTCCGCCAGTGCGACGTTCTCCGAGGTTTCCGGCAGGTTAGCGTCGATCGCTTTAATGAGGCTGTGTTCTTCCAGCATCACATAGTTGGTGAAGGCGGCGTCCGCGTAAACAATGGAGCGGATGTCGCGCAGTGTTGGCTCATAGGAGTGCGGGTCGGCGCCCTCGGGGACCAGTGGCGTGACGGTCGCCCGGTCGCCGGCTACGTTGCGGGCTAGGTCGGCAATAATGCCGGTGGAAGCTACGACCTGTACGTGATGCGTGCCGTCCGGGTTGGTCCGGGTTGGGTCGATGGCGGGGGCTGAGGGTGTGCAGGCGCTAAGGGTCAGGCTGGCGCCGAGGACGAGGGAGAGTGCGGTGAGCTTGGGCGTACGGTTGCGGATGTTGCGGCTGCGGGATTGCATGGTGGGCTTGGGCGTGCGGCTGCGGACATTGCGGCTACGGGATTGCATGGTGAGTTCAAGCCTGCGGTCCTTGCCGCGAGCTTTGCTGTGTCCCATGCCGCTCTCCTTAGCATTTTCCTTACCCAGTTACCCCTTAATGATATACGTTCTCATTTACCGGCGCGAGTGGGGGAATGTGAAATCAACTGCAAACCGCCCAACCCCATTCCCCCGCCGGAATTGTGTGGACGAATGCCACACAATTCTGTTTTTGTGTGGGAAAAGACCAAATTTTGCCCGAATTTGGCCATTTTTTGGCTTTTTTGCACACAGTATTGGAATTGTGTGGGATTTTGCCACACAAAACCGGGCGGAAGTGGCTTTTTTGCACACAACATCGTAGGTAGGGAGGTAGTCTTCAGTGACGGCCAGCGCGCAGCAACAGCGTTCCATCAAAGCTACTGACAACTCGCCCTCGTCCCCTACCAATTCTCCAATAAAAACTGGTGTACCGGCACGGTGGCAGAACAGTCTGGGATTCGGGCTCCCAACGTACGGGCAATTTGTGCCGGACGGGTAAGCTCCCGGAAGGAAAAACGTTCGATTTGCATCCGTTGATCCAGCAGATGTCTCTCGCGCCGTTTTTCTTTACGGAGGACGTCGATGTCATTGTTGTATTTTGCCAGTCCATCAAGCTCAATCGCTAGCCGCTGCTGCGGGAAGAATGCGTCGACATAAAATACAGAGCCTTCGTTAAAAACCTCGTATTGCAGAATCGGCGTGGGGAAACCATAGGCCGCAGCGATCAGACGGAACCGTGTCTCCAGCGGTGATTGCACCCAGGGAGTCATCAGCTCCACCAGCTTGAGAGCTTGCTTGCAGCCGTGCTGGCCGCGCATTTCCGTTAATCGCTCCCGCACCGAATCCTGTAGCTTGACGAACTCAGTTTCAGTTTCCTGCCGTCGAATAGGGTCTGCGGCGCAAAGCTCAGCGCAAGCATGGTCTACCGTAATCATTGCAGTGAGAGGGTCTCTTTTCCTCATCATCATGCAGATTAAGTCAACTGGGGTAAGCACTGGTATACCGCTGATTTGCATGGTTTCGAATTGCGTCGTACTGGAGCTGATTTGGGTGGTGGCCGCTGGCACTTGGAATTCTCCGAGGCTAACTGCAGGGTAGGTGTGTGCGTGCCGGTTTTGGTTGGGATGTTTTGCGATGCAGACTGGTGGCACCCCATCTCGAATCATGTATCCGTGTAGCAGCGCCGCCGATTCTAGGGTAAAGACTGCGTCGTGGTTCAGTGCGGATTCCGCGATGATCCGTGCCAGAGACACAGTCTGATTGCACTGGTGTTTTGAGGTGTCTGGTCGGTTTTGGATGTAGAAGCCATGGCGTAGTTGTTTCCAGCGGGCCTGCTGGCCAGGCTTCCCTGCTTGGCGTACTTTCCGTAGTTCTTGGCGTGGGAGTTCTCGTGCGGCTGCGAGTGATGTGTTTGAAATGTCGATCATGTAGTTACTGTGTCGCGTGTTGCCTCTGTTTGGCTAGCAAGATTCTGTTGCGTTGTGGATAACTTTCCTGTGGATTTCTTGCCGAGGGAGGGGTGTCGCCAGAGTTGCAGGTCGTTGGCGTCGCCGCATCCTCAGATTCGATTATGTCGGTGTTGTGACTGTGTTGTGTTTATAGCTGTGCCGGTGGTGTTTATGTTACTTCTGCTTGTGCTGGCGGTGTTTTGGCCAGATATTTGCACTGTTTCTGGCTGCTGCGACTGCCAGTGTGACGATGTTGTGTGAGAAACTACCGAGTCGAGTCGAAGATGTGTGGGCTAATGCCACACAATTCCGTTTGTGTGTGGGAAAAGACCAAATTTCGCCCGAATTTGGCCAATTTTTGGCTTTTTTGCACACAGTATTGAAATTGTGTGGCATTTTGCCACACAAAACCACTACATGCAAAGCACTGGAAAACACAGCCACAAGCCTCGCATGCGCACACCGCTCAGAAAGCAGAACACCCAAACCCTTACTGTCGTCAGACAACCGGAGTACACTGGGGAGCAAGATGTTAAGGAGCAAACCGTTAGCTGACTGTCTCCGGATGGTCGCATACGCCAGCCTTAGCCAGATATCAAGGAGGAAATCATGAAGCTTACCGTAGGTGCATACCCGATCTATCCCAACCCGGAGCAGTCGGAGCTGGGCACTACCGCAGAATTATTGCAGCAGCTGAGCGCAAAGCCGCGCGTCGGTGGCTACGAAATTCCCTACCGTGGGTCCGCCGCGCCACAGTATTGGAATCTGACCTGGCCGGAGGGTGCGGCCGCGGATTCACATCTGGTGCTGACCGGCATTCCGATCACCATGATGATGCAGGGCAGTCATCCGGGACTCGGCCTGGCCAGCCCCACTGAGGACGGCCGCGCCGCCGCGCTTGAACTTAACCGTGAGTTGCACGCCCGTGTCGAAGCCCTAACTGCCGCGGGGCATCAGGTGAAGGCGGTGCAGATTCACTCGGCCCCGAAGGGTGGCGGCAGCGAGGCGGCCTTCGCGCAGTCGCTCAAAGAGCTGGTGACTTGGGATTGGCATGGTGCCGCGCTGACTGTGGAACACTGCGATTCTGCCTCTGGTACGGTCGCGCCGGAGAAGGGCTTCCTCGACCTCGGTCAGGAGCTTGCCGCGATCACGCAAGTTTATGAGGGTTCTCAGGAGGAGGCCGAGGGGGCTGCGCGGGTGCGGCTGGGCGTCAGTGTGAACTGGGCGCGTTCGGTGTTGGAGACCGGGTCGGTGGAGACGCCGTTGGAGCATTTGGGGATGGCCCGCGAGGCCGGTCTTTTGCGCGGCTATATGGCCTCTGGGATTGATCCGCAGGATTCGGCTTTCGGGCCTGGCTGGGTGGATGGGCATCTGCCTGTGGCCGGTTTGGGCGGCGCGGCGGACTCGGCCTTGCTGACGCCGGAGCTGCTGGTGAAGTCTTGGGCGGCGGCTGGCGATGATCTGGTCTTTAAGGGCTTCAAGATGTCGTTGCGGCCGGAGTCTTTGACGGTGGCGCAGCGCCTCGGGCTTTATGACCAGATCATGGAGTTGATTCCGGCTTAGTTTGGGGGCCGAGGGGGTGGCGGTGTTGCCCTAGCCGGCCGGTTCTGGCTGGTCGTGCGGCCGGGTAGCTGGTGGCGGTGCGGGCTGGTCACGCGGCCGGCCGGACGCCTGTGCTCCGCGGCCCCTTCACCCGTTCCACGGCGACTGTGCACCTTATTTTTAATTGTGCACTGTGCAAGGTGCACATTTGTTCTTAAGGTGCACAGTCGCCGCCGGCCTACCAGAGCGGGGAATCGTTAGCTAATAGTGCTCTTTAACGCTCTGTAATTTGCATCGCACTCTTATATACTGGCACTGCAGGACTGCCGGAATTGTCTCAATAATCACTGGCGGCCCGCCGTTAATTATCGAGTTATTTTGGAGTGCTTAATGAAACGTAAGCTATCTACTGCGGCGCTCGCATTTGCTGCCGCTACTGCCGTCGCTATGGTCGGCCTCCCGGGTGTCGCTGCTGCGGAGACCCCCGAAGCTCCGGCTACCCCCAAAGCGACTGTTGAAACTCCCGCCACCGCTGAGGCTCCAGCTACTGCTGAAACCCCAGAGGCTACGGGCGATGTAGTAACTTTGGATCTTTACAACCTAACTGACGTGCACGGCCATATTGAGCAGGTCAAGCATTACAAGACTAAGAAGATTACTGAGGCTGGTTTGGCTTCTGTTGGCTGCTACCTCGACGAAGCGCGTGCAGCTAACCCGAACTCTTCTTTCACTTTGCTAGGCGACAACACTGGTGCTTCGCCTTTCACTTCTGGTTCTCTTTACGACAACCCCACTATTGCAGCGTTGAATGAGCTGCATCCGTTGGCTTCCACCCTTGGCAACCATGAACTTGACCTCGGTCAGGCAGTGTTCAAGGCTCGCGTAGCCGGAACTAAGGCCACGGTCCGCGGTGAGGAAGTGCAGTTCGTGAAGCTGGGCTTCCCCTACTTGGCCGCCAACGTTGAGGGTCTGGGTGCAAGCCTGGGCGATTACAAGGTTTGGGAGTCACCTTCCGGCGTTAAGGTTGCCTTTATTGGCGCCATTGCCGAGGACGTGCCCTACAAGCTGAGCCCCGGTACTACTACCGGTATGACTTTCAATGATCCGATTGCGAAGATTAACACCTTGGCTAAGCAGCTGAAGGATAGCGGTGAAGCTCAGGTTGTTATTGCCATGTTGGATGACGATGTGAAGAATAACTTCCCGAAGATGGGCATGTATGTTGATGGCTTGATGGGTGGTGACACTCACGTGCCTTACGACTTTGACATGGTGAACGGTGCGGAGGGTAACAAGCTGTCCGCTACTGCTTCCGGTTCTTACACTGACAACCTGTCTAAGATGGTCGTTAAGTTCAACAAGAAGACTGGCAAGGTTGTGGAGTCCGCTGTTGAGCTGATTCCGGCTCCGGCTTTGGCTGAGTGTGATGTGGCTGCGTCTGCGACGGGTACCGCCGTTAAGGCGATTGTGGACAAGGCGGTTGCTGAATCTAAGGTTGCTGGCGCGAAGGTTGTAGCTACTGGCTACACCGACAGTTTCAAGCGCGCTGTTTACAACCAGGCTGATGGCACCTCGAAGGGCCCGGGTTCTAACCGAGGCCATGAGTCCACTCTTGGTACTCTAGCCGCTGACGCGATGCGCGACCAGATTATGGTTCGCGGCGCTCACCGTAAGCCGGTTGATATTGGCATTATTAACGCCGGTGGTTTGCGTGCGGATTTGGTGCCTAATGCTGACGGTACTTTGACTTATCAGCAGACTTACGCGGTTATGCCGTTCTCTAATGAGCTGGGCTACGTCACTTTGTCTGGTGCTCAGTTTAAGAAGGCTCTGGAGCAGCAGTGGAAGACTAACTTGAACAGCCAGAACTCTCGCCCGATGCTGAAGCTAGGTCTGTCCAGCAACGTTAGATACACTTACGATCCGGAGAAGCCTTATGGTGAGCGCATCACCTCTATTTCTATTAACGGTGAGCCGATAGATATGGATGCCATGTACACGGTCGGTTCGGTTACCTTCTTGTTGGATGGCGGTGACTCCTTCGACGCTTTGACTGAGAATGGTCCGGCTTTGACTGACGGTATTTTGGACCGTGATGGTTTCAACGCTTACTTGGCTAAGGCCCCGGTGAAGGCTTCCACTGTGAAGCACTCCGTGGGTGTGACTGCTCCTGAGTCTGTGAAGCTGTCTGATGGTTCTTTCGACATCGCTTTGCGTGGTCTTTCTTTCACCGAGGGTGCGGGAATTCCTGACCAGGTGAAGGTTTTTGTCGGCGATGCAAGCGAGTATGTTCAGGTGAATAACAGCCTGAATGAGGCTAACCCGAACTCTGAGACTGAATCAGTGATTACCACTGATGGTGCCGGCCAGGCTACTGTCTCCTTCGTTGTTTCTCAGGTTTGCGAGGGAGCGCATGGAACGCTGGATATGCCCATTTATCTTGAAAGCGACATGGGTGAACTGGTTTCCGCTGACCAGGGTCTGACTATTTCTGTTGACTGTGGCAAGATGCCGACTCCGGAAGCTAAGGCTAAGGGTAACCTGGCTAAGACCGGTTCTTCGGCTGTCGCTCCGATTGTCATGTCTGCCGCTTTGTTGGCGCTATTGGGTGGCGCGGCGGTTGCTTTGAAGCGTCGCGAGACGGAGATTCACTGAGTTTTGAGTAGTGCGCCAGCGCTCCAAATGAGCCGCTGATAGGCGCCTCCTCGGCAATAAAACGTGTGGGGGTAAGTACCAGAAATGGTATTTACCCCCACCCTTTTTGTGTGGATCGAGGGTGCCGGGTGTCGGTAGGAGGGGGCGAGGGGGTTGCTGTGAGGTTGAATGAGCGGTGTACGTTACGTGTTCGCTAGGTTTGTGTGTAAGGCTCAGGATTGGTCTAGATGCTCCCCAATATCTTTACTTAAAAAGATAAAGTAGTGGTTTCCCGCACAAATACGCAATAATAGTTGCGTGCGCAACTATTGTGCGCTATAGTTACAAACATGAAAACGAAGAATGACTGGGAAGCTTGGAAAAGCTACATTTACACAGCATCCCACATCCTTACCGGGGCGGATGTAGAACTTAAACAGGCCGCCGGGATTAGTCTCTCCGACTTTGACGTTCTAGTCACTGTGGAGAGCGCTCCGGATAAAACGCTTTCAATGTCCTGTCTGAGAGCGACAGTGCTAGTCACCACATCAGGCTTGTCACGTTCAGTTAGCAGGCTCAAAGAGCGCGGCTGGATAACCAAAACCGTTGATCAGGCGGATAAACGCCACATGCATGTGACGCTCACCGAAGCCGGTCAAGAAGCACTCAACCAGATTCGACCAATCCACACCAAATATGTGCGGGAAGCTTTCTTTGGCGCCCTCGACGACGAAGACCAAGCCACCCTCGGACGCGTATTATCACAACTCGAACGCCACCTCACAGCGTCCGAACCAAATCGAAAGGACTAACTCCAATGCAAATCGGAATTTTCTCAGTCTCAGACATCACCCGTAACCCCGTCACCGGTAAAACCCCTACCGAGCATGAGCGTATCGAAGCCGGCATCACCATGGCGAAAGCCGCCGAGGAAGCAGGCCTAGACGTTTTCGGTCTCGGCGAGCACCACAACCCGCCGTTCTACTCATCCTCACCGACCACCACGCTGGCATACATTGCCGCGCAGACCAAGAAGCTGCAGCTAACCACCGCGACCACCCTGATCACGACGAACGATCCGGTTAAGATTGCGGAAGATTACGCCATGTTGCAGCACCTTTCAGGCGGCCGCGTTGACCTCACCATGGGGCGCGGCAACACCGGGCCGGTCTACCCTTGGTTCGGCAAGGACATCCGTGAAGGTATCCCGTTGATGGTGGAGAACTACCACCTGCTGCGTCGCCTCTGGACTGAAGACGTCGTCAACTGGGAAGGCAATTACCGTACCCCGTTGCAGCAGTTCACTTCTGTTCCTCGCCCCCTCGACGGCGTTGCCCCCTTCGTCTGGCACGGCTCCATCCGTTCCCCGCAGACCGCTGAGCAGGCGGCCTTCTACGGTGACGGATTCTTCCACAACAACATTTTCTGGAAGGCAGAGCACACCGCGACCATGATTAACCTGTACCGTGAGCGCTACGAGCACTACGGACACGGCCGCGCTGATCAGGCCTACGTCGGTATCGGCGGCCAGGCCTTCATCGCCCACAACTCGCAGGACGCAGTCAACACCTTCCGTCCCTACTTCGATAATGCGCCGGTTTACGGACACGGCCCCAGCATGGAAGAGTTCACCACGGACACCCCGCTGACCGTCGGCTCCCCCCAGCAGGTCATTGACCGTTACGCCGCGATGCGTGACCAGTACGGTGACGTGCAGCGCATCATGTTCCTCGTGGACCACGCTGGCTTGCCGCTAGACATGGTGCTGGAGCAGATTCACCTGCTCGGTACCGAGGTTGCCCCGGCCCTGCGTGAAGCCTACGACTCGCAACGTCCCGCCGATGTGCCCGACGCGCCCACTCATGAGAGCCTAGTCGCCGCTCGCGACGCTGAATGGTCCGATGAGTACCGTTTCGAAACCGGAGACAACTGGACCGGCCTTCGCGCTGAAGACCGCTCCGATGACTAAGCACAGTCAGAAGGTAAAACCATGACAACTGAAACTTCAACTAAAACAGTTCGTCTCACCGTCCTGTCGGCAGGACTGTCCATCCCTTCCTCGACCCGCGTGCTCGCTGACGCGCTCACGAACGCGGTCGTAGCCCGGGTGAAAGCCTCCGGCGCGAAGGTTGAGATTACGAACGTGGAACTACGCGACATCGCTTTGGATGTGGCCCGCGTAATGGTGACCGGCATGCCCGTGCAGAGTGTCGAGGATGCTTTGGACGCCCTTGAAGCTGCTGACGCGGTGATTGCCGTGTCCCCGGTTTTCGCTGGATCATACTCTGGTGTGTTCAAGTCCTTCATGGATCTGGTCGGCACGCAGCGTCTGATGGGAACACCGGTGCTGCTGGGTGCTACCGGCGGCTCGCTACGACACTCCCTCGTCCTTGACCATGCGATGCGTCCGCTGTTCTCAGCGATGCGTGCGCAGACGGCCGGAACCGCGGTATTCGCGGCGGCGGAGGACTTCGGGGCTTCCTCACAGATGCAACCGCGTGTTGAGCGGGCGGCGGATGACTTGTTCCGGATGCTGGCTTTGACGGCTGATGGCTCTGTGCCGGAAGTGGCGGCTAGTGAGAAACCGGCATCTGCTGGGGCTGCTCCCGCCATTCCCGCTGCACCGCGCGTGGCTAACACGCCGGGTGTTGCGGCTGGCCCGGGTGCCTCTGGTGCTTCTGCCGGCCCGATTCACAAGTCTACGATTCCGCGTAATCAGCGGCCGAAGCAGGATGTGGGCAAGCCCGGCAAGGCGGCTTTGGCGGCTTTGCTGAAGCGCGACGGTACGGCTGGGCGTTTGCGTCCTGATGTCGACGATTTCATGCCGATGGCTGAGCTGCTGGGGGAAACCTCGAAGTAGCTTTGTCTGGCGCCGACTTTTATCGGTGGCGTTAACCCAAAAAGAGAATGGCGGGGGGAGTTTTCCTCCGCCATTCTTTTTCGCGTGAATTTTGGCATCTATTTTTGTGTCGCAACACGTCTCACTTCAGGCAACTATCCGCTGTAAACCGGAGTGTCCTAGCCCACTGTTTCATATTGTGAAAACAAGTTTCACAATGGGATAAGAGCAAAGATTGCCCTTGCGAGGAGAGCGGTTGCGACCGCCCTGATGGTCCTTATGGGTTCGTAACCGTGTCTAATGCCGAGCAATCCCCAGCTTTGTGCTAAACGACTTTGAAGTTCACTGGAACTCCCAATACTGTGATTATACGATGCGTGACTACCAGGTTGAGAGCAGGGCGTTTGCTGGTGAGATTGCCTGGGTGGCGTCTGACAAGATTAGTACTTGGATTCGCACCTCTGCTGGCTGGCCAGCACTCCAGTTACGTATGGGTTATTACTGAAATCGGCCTGGATTTGCCCTGTTTGGGGGTTAAGTCTCACATAACTGAAAGATTCAGTCCTTATTTTTCGGTTGGGTATGGCTTTCGGCTGGAAATAGCT
This sequence comes from Boudabousia marimammalium, assembly GCF_001936115.1. Lineage (GTDB taxonomy): Bacteria > Actinomycetota > Actinomycetes > Actinomycetales > Actinomycetaceae > Boudabousia > Boudabousia marimammalium. The sequence continues at coordinate 54,922 of NZ_MPDM01000001.1, read as the reverse complement.
CAAATTCGCCCAATTCCTGGTGTAAACCCATACCGAAACGAAAAACCGGTAGCGGCTGGCGTTTAGGCGTTTGCTTTTGGCATGGTGAAGCGCTGATTCCTGCTCAGCAGGGTGACGTTGTTAAATGAGCATTCCACCAGATCGCGGTAGGTAAGCGAGAGTTATGAGCTAGGTACAGCTTCCGTTCAGCCTCAGCGGGCGATGCGCCGCTAACCGACAGTCCTTGCATCAAGGTAGGGTCTACCGTGGTTCTCGCATGTAACTGCGGATTTAACAGCACCGCCACACCCTCGTCCTCGGCCCTCCCGCCTTCCCTAGCCACAGTGTCGCAAAGCTATTGCGAACACTCTCACCACATAAAAGTGACCAACGCCATACTTTAGTCCGAAAAATTTCACTTGACAGAAAATTTTAAAATAGGTAGTGTTAGAGCTCACACGCAATCGATTGCACGCGCGAAGTTGCACGGACGGTTGATTGACACATTGAAGTGTTGGCGTATTGGGAAAACCGCCATTTATAGCGGGAAAACCGACACGTTTAGCGTGTGTGACAGAGAAAAGAATCGTCGAATAACTCAATGAGGAGGTGGCGAGGTGAGTCCTGTTAACGAGCAGAAGACAATTTTGGAGCTCAATAATGTCTCCAAGACGTTCCCTGGCGTGAAGGCGCTAGACGGTGTCAGTTTGACGCTACGGGAGGGCGAAGTCCTTGGTCTCTGCGGTGAAAATGGTGCTGGTAAATCCACGCTGATGAAAATCCTATCGGGTATTTACACTCCTGATTCCGGTGCTGAAATCGTTGTCAATGGTCAAAAAGTTGACATCAAAGACATCAATGATGCTCGCGCGCTAGGAATCAGTATTATTCACCAAGAACTTAATCTGGTACCTGACTTAACCGTGGCGCAGAACCTATTTATGGGCCGTGACGAATTCCGTTCTGGCCCGTTCATCAAAGACGGTCTAATGTGCGAAAAGGCTGAAGAACTGTTTTCCCGTCTCGGAATGCAGATCAGCCCCAAAGCACACTGCCGTGACCTTTCCGTGGCACAGCAGCAGATGGTAGAAATCGCACGCTCACTTTCCTTTGACGCCAAGATCCTGATTATGGATGAGCCCACCGCGGCTTTGACCGTGAAGGAAAGCCAAGCTCTCTTCGAACTCATTAAAGAGTTTGTAGGGCCAGGCAAGGGCCTCATTTACATTTCGCACCGTATGCCGGAAATCGAACAGATTACCGACCGTGTTTCCGTTATCCGAGACGGCCAGTACGTTGGCACCAGAGTGACCGCGGAAACCCCGATGTCTGAGATCGTCGCCATGATGGTGGGTCGCAAACTCAAGACAGATGCCCGCCCTGAGCCGCGGGAAGAAATCGGTGAAGAGATTGTCCGGGTTGCAGGCCTGTCCACTCACCGGTTACTCCGCGACGTTAGTTTCGACCTGCGGGCCGGTGAAATCCTCGGCTTCGCAGGCCTCATGGGTGCGGGCCGGACCGAAGTTGCCCGCTGCCTCATCGGTGCGGATCCGCGTAGCGCCGGCGAGGTCTACATTCGAGGCAAAAAAACCAAGATTCATTCAGTCGCTGACGCAGTGAAACACGGTCTGGCCTACCTGTCCGAAGACCGTAAACAGCAGGGCTTGTGCCTCCAGCAGGACATCGTGTTCAACACTTGCCTGAGCTCTTTCCAAGACCTCTCCAAGTTCGGTGTGATTAATGACAAGGCGGCTGAGGCGCGGTCACTGGAACTGGTGGAACAGCTCCGCACCAAAACTCCCAGCGTAAAAACTGTAGTTAACTCCCTTTCGGGCGGTAACCAGCAGAAAGTCGTCATCGCGAAGTGGCTCCTCAAAGACACTGACGTCTTGATTTTCGATGAACCAACTCGCGGCGTGGACGTGGGCGCGAAAGAAGAAATCTACGGTCTGCTTGAAGAACTCCGTAAGTCCGGGAAAGCCATCATGGTGATCAGCTCCGAACTACCTGAAGTTCTCCGCGTCTCAGACCGTATCGCGGTCATGTCTGAAGGGCACCTGGTCAAAATCGTGAAGAACCAGGACGCCACCCAAGAAAACCTAATGGAACTGGCGACCACATTCGTGCCAGAAGAGCTTTCATAGAGAAATCTACGGAGATTAAAATGCAGCTAATCAAATCCTCACTACAACAGTTGTTCGCATTCGGTGCGCTCATTGTTGTTTACGTAATCTTCCTGGTCTTCGCACCAAACTTCGCCAGCTTCGACGTCTTCAGCTCGATTCTGATGCAGACCGCATCAATCGGCGTGATGGCATTGGGTGCCACCTTCGTTATCGCCACCTCAGGTATTGACCTTTCAGTCGGAACCGGCATGACATTCTGTGCTGTTTCCGCTGGCCTCTTCCTCGGCGGCGAATACCTAGAGCTCCCCCTCGCAGTCGGCATCATCCTTACCCTGCTAGTGGGCGCCTTCCTCGGCCTGCTCAACGGCGTAAACATCTCCCTGTTGGGTATCCCTCCCTTCATCGCTACCCTCGCCATGATGATGGTGGCCCGCGGTATCGCCCTAATCATGTCCGGCGCCTCATCCATCAAGATCGGCAACCCCGGCTACTTCCAGATCGCTAACGGGCAGCTGATTCCCGGCATCTCAAACGCGGCGCTGATCTTCATTGTGCTGACCATCCTGGCGGCTTTCATTCTGAACAAGACGCTACTGGGCCGCTACGCCCTCGCCATTGGCTCCAATGAGGAAGCCACCCGTCTTTCCGGCGTGAACGTCAAGATGTGGCTCATCCTCATCTACATGCTGGCTGGCCTGTTCACCGCTGTTGGCGGCATCTTGTACTCGGCTCGTTTCGGTTTCGCGCAGCCCGCTGAAGGCCTCGGCCTGGAGCTGCAGGCCATCGCCGCGGTCGTCATCGGCGGCACGTCGCTGGCTGGTGGCCGCGCAAACATTATTGGCACCATGATTGGCGCCCTGCTCATGAATACGCTGACCACTGGCCTGCAGATGATGGGCGTGCTTCAGCAATGGCAGCTGGTCGTGGTTGGTGTGGTTGTGCTGGCGGCCGTGTTCGCTGACAACCTGCGTCGTCGTCGGGCAGAGCAAGTCTAGTTCCTGCCCAGCAAGTTTGGGGCCGAGGATGGTGCGGGCACCCATTCATCTGTGCCAGCCACGGTCCCTCCTGATCGCTACAAGTATCTCTCAAGCAAAATCGCAAACAACAATCATTCTTCAAGGAGGAAGACATGCGTTTCGGAAAAGTAGTATTAGCAGCAGCGCTTTCAACTGCGCTCTTGGCCGGCTGCGCTAGCACCGGCGGAGATGCCGGTTCCGGCTCATCTGAAGGCGGCGAAGGCCAGAAGACCATTTACCTGGTTTCCAAAGGTTTCCAGCACCGCTTCTGGCAGGCCGTGAAGGAAGGCGCTGAAAAGGCTGGCGCTGAGAACGGCTACAAAGTTGAGTTCGTCGGCCCAGAAAATGAGCAGCAGGTAAACCAGCAGCTCGACCAGCTGAAGATCGCTTTGAACTCCAAGCCTGCCGCGATTGGTTTCGCAGCCCTTGATTCGGGTGCCGCTGAGCCGATTTTGATGCAGATCAAGGCGGCCGGTATTCCAGTTGTCGCTTTCGACTCTGGTGTGGATTCGGACATTCCGGTCACCACCGTACAGACTGACAATAAGGCTGCCGCCGCTGCCGCCGCAGAAAAGATGGCTGAGAAGCTGGGCAATCAGGGTACTGTCGGTCTGGTCTGCCACGACCAGACTTCACAGACCGGTAAGGAACGCTGCTTCGGCTTCAAAGACTGGTTGAAGGAGAATGCTCCTAACATCAAGGTCATTGATGAACAGTACGCTGGTGAAGCGGGTAAGGCCGCTGACGCAGCTAAGGCCCTGTTGACCGCTAACCCCGATATTGTTGGTATCTACGGCACTAACGAAGCTGCCGCTACCGGTGTTGTGCAGGGCGTTCAGGAAGCTGGCAAGACCGGCAACGTCATGATTATTGGTTTCGACTCCGGTAAGGCCCAGATTGACGCTATCCGTTCCGGCTTGGAAGCTGGCGCTATCACGCAGTCCCCGGTGAAGATGGGTTACGAGACCGTCATGTCAGCCATTAAGGCCATCAAGGGTGAAAGCCTCGAAAAGGTCATTGACTCCGGCTTCGTTTACTACGACAAGGACAATATGGACAGTGACGAGGTTAAGCCTAACCTCTACGAGTAAACGACTAAGCCGCGTAGAGAAGCGGTATAGTCGTGGCTATATGGTTTTATCCGAGGAGGAATCGTGGCCACAATCTATGATGTAGCTTCTCTAGCTGGCGTGTCAGCTTCGACCGCCTCCCGTATCTTGAACGGGAAGGTTCTCGGTTCTCCCAACGCAAAGAAGGTGCGGGAGGCGGCGCAGCAACTCAACTACTTTCCTAGTCGAGCAGCCCGGCGGTTACGCCTACAAAAATCCAGTTTGATTGCTTTAATGGTGCCTGATATTTCAAACTCTTTTTATGTGCGGATCGCCCGGGCGGCTGAGAATCTAGCTGAAAGTAATGGCTACAACTTAATAATGCTCAGCACTGATGATGAGCCCGCTAAAGAATCCCGGTATCTGCAGGCAATGGTGTCTGAACCGGTGGCCGGCATCTTGGCGGTGCCAGCCTCTAAGGAAAGCTCCTACAGTCTGGCTTTGGAACGGGGCGTCCCGGTGGTTTGCGTGGACCGTGCCGCCGCCGATGAAGGCGTTGACACAGTGGTGATGGACAGTTATTCAGCTAGCCAGGCTTGCGTCCGTTACTTGCTGGGGAAGGGGCATCAGCGGATTGCTTGTATTTCTGGTCCCGAGGGTGTACAGACGGCGGATTTGCGTGTCGCCGGCTGGCTAGATGCCTTACGTCTACACACGAACGAGTTGCCTGATGAGCGGCTGGTTACCAGGACGGAATACTCTCGAATCGGCGGTTATGAGGCAGCTAATCAGCTGCTTTCTAACGATGATGCGCCACACGCCATTTACGCGGCGAACAACGATCTGGCTTTCGGGGTGCTTCGCTCCATGGTGGAGCACGACATGCTACCTCCGAAAGTTGACTTGTGCTCTTTAGGTGCCCCAGCGGAGCATCTGCTCCCTGATGTGCAGATTCCTTATGTGGGTGAGCCTGCGACTGAGCTGGGTACCATTGCGATGGATACTTTGCTGCAGCGAATCATGGGTTCCACTGAACCTCCGGTCACTGTGAACGTAGGTTTTAAATCTCATCTCAAGTAGTAAAACAGCGCTAACTGTTTCTTTCTACCGGTTCTGACATCCCCCCCCAGGTAGCCGGCATTAATCCGCCGTGCAATCGATTACACGAAAGCTTGCAAACCCCCATAGGGTCAGCTGAGGCGAAGACGCTGCAGCCTTTGCAACAAAATTTATCCGACAAAATGAATGAAGGAAAAGATAATGACTATTAACCCGAAAATCGTGATTCGTCCCATCATTGACGGACGCGAAGCTGGCGTGCGCGAATCCTTGGAAGAGAAAACTCTGAAGATGGCACGCACTGCTGCGGATCTAATCAAGCAGGAGCTAAGGTACTTCGACGGCACCCCCGTTGAATGCATTGTCCCCGACTTCACCATTGGTCGTGCCGGAGACGCCGCGAAAATGGAGGAGCTAACCGTCGGACAGAAAGTTTGCGCCGAACTGACCGTCACCCCCTGCTGGGATTACGTCACCGAAGTTCTAGACATGGACCCGCGTATTCAGCACGCTGTCTGGGGCTTCAACGGTACTGAACGTCCCGGCGCTGTCACCCTGGCCGCCGCTATGGCCGCCTACGCACAGTTCGGGGTTAGCGCTTTCGGCATCTATGGGCGTGACGTGCAGGACCTAGATGACGACTCTGTTCCTGAAGATGTGAAAGAGAAGCTGCTCCGATTCGCACGCGCAGCTATCGCCATCGGCCAGTTCGCTGGCTCCAACTACCTGCAGATCGGCTCCCAGTGCATGGGTATTGCCGGCTCCATGATTGACCGTGACTTCTTCAAGAGCTACCTTGGCTTGGGTGTCGAATCAGTCGACATGACTGAAATCGCCCACCGCGTTGAAGGCGGCGTCTTCGATGAGGAAGAATACCAGGAAGCTCTGGCCTGGTTCAAGGACAAAGTCACTGTCGGTGATGACATTGTGAACGGCGGTGAAACCCTCAGCCAGGAAGAGTATGACGAGCAGTTCGAATACTCCGTCAAGATGTGCCTCGTGGTGCGCGACCTCATGAAGGGTAACCCGAAACTGGCGGAAGCTGGGTTACGTGAGCAGGCCCGCGGTCACAACGCCATCGTCGGTGGTTTCCAGGGCCAGCGTCAGTGGACTGACTGGAAGCCGAACGCTGACATGGTTGAGTCCATCATGAACACTTCCTTCGACTGGACCGGCAACCGTCCCCCCATCACCTTCGCCACTGAGAACGACACCCTGAACGGCGCCACCATGCTGCTGTCGCAGTACCTGACAAACCGTGCTCAGTTGTTCTCCGACGTCCGCACCTTCTGGTCACCCGAATCAGTGGAGCGCGTCACCGGCCACAAACTAGAAGGCCACGGCGCGAACGGCTTCCTCGACCTGCGTAACTCCGGTGCATCCAGCTTCGACGCAAGCGGCGCCATGCTGGATGAGGAAGGTAACCCGACCGTTAAACCCTGGTGGGAGGTCACCGAAGGCGACATTGAGGCCACCCTCGACCATGTGCGTCTCTACCCGGCAAACCGCAACTACTTCCTGGGAGGAGGCTTCTCCACCCAGTTCATAACCGCGAACGCCATGCCGATGACCATGGCCCGCATCAACATCTGCAAGGGCCTCGGCCCGGTATTGCAGCTGGCTGAAGGCTGGGCGGTCACTTTCGACGAGGAAGCCATGAAGAAGATCATTGACCGGACTGACCCGGCCTGGCCGACCACTTTCTTCGCTCCCCGCCTGAACGGCAAGGGCGCGTTCACCTCCGTCTACTCCGTGATGGATCACTGGGGCGCAAACCATGGCGCTATCGGCTTCGGACACTACGGTGCCGACCTGATTTCGATGGCCGCCATGCTGCGCATCCCCGTCTCCATGCACAACGTGGAAGGCGAACTGTTCCGGCCCCGCAACTGGGACCTGTTCGGTACGGACAACTTGGAGTCCGCTGACTACGCGGCCTGCCGTACCTACGGCCCGTTCTTCGGCTAAACCTTTCGGTGGCGGTCGTCCTCGCGGCGGCCGCCACCGCAGCCGCGAGCTAGAGCCGAAAACTATTGGACACGCTGAAAAGACAGTGAGGTAAAATCATGGATCCGGTAACAAAAATTGCATTGGATGTTGGTTCCTCATCCCTGCGCGTGATGATGGGGCAGCTGGACAAGTCCAGCAACCACCTCACGGTGCAAGAAATCGACCGTGTCGCCCACCAGCCGCAGCAGGTTGACGGCCAGTTCCGCTGGGATTTGGAGCGGTTGACCACTTTCGTTTCTCAAAGCCTGACCCGTCTCAAGCAGGAGTATCCCACTATTTCCAGTGTCGGCGTTGACACGTGGGGCGTCGACTATGTGGTCGTGAACCAGCATGGTCGCCCGCTGAAACCGGCGGTCAGTTATCGTGATCCCCGAGGGGGACGAGGGCGAGCCGAACTTAAAGAGCTGGTTAGTGAACCAGATCAGTACCAAATCACAGGCATTTTGCCGCAAGACATTAACACTATCTATCAGCTGCGGGCCGACCGGGAGGCGCTGCAGGAGATCACGCAAGACCATGACGCAAAAGCCCTGCTGTTGCCTGATTTTTTCTCCAACCTGTGCGCGGCCGCGTGGGCTGGTGTTCCCGCTGAAAGCCTCTACATTGATGGGGCGTCCCGTTGCATCTCATCCACCACTGGACTGTTACAGCACGGCAATCTGGCGTGGGCTCCCGCCCTCGTTAAAGCGACCGGGATTCCGTCGATGATTTTGCCGCCGGTCCGGGATGAACTGCAGGTCGCCGCTGAGGTGGACGGACTGCAAGTGATTCGGGCAGGCTCACATGACACGGCCTGCGCAGAGTTCGCCCTGCCGGGGGAGAGCCCCCGCTGCTTGGTGTCTTCCGGGTCGTGGTGCGTAGTCAGCATCACCTTAGATAAACCGCTGATTTCCCAGTCCGCATACACCCTCGGCGTAACCAATGAAGCCGCCGTCGGGGGTGGGTTCAGAGCCTCCCTGAACCTGACCGGCTGGTGGCTGCTGCAGCAGCTGGGGCCAGAAATTCGGGAGCGTTTCGGTGACCTCAGCTGGGGTGAAATCGCTGAGCGGGCGGCCGCTTCGGCGACTGACAGCCCCGTTTTCGAGGTGCAGACTGAGGAAGCCCAACAGCTGATCAGCACCCTGCCCGGGCTGCTCAAGCATTTGGGCTTCGCCGGGGATCAGGATGAGGACTACTGGCAGGCGATTCGGGCGCTGGTAGTCTCCATGGCTCATTCGCATGCTACCTCTTTACGGCAGCTTGCCCAGCTGTGTGATTTCACGGGTGCCATCTACCTGGTGGGTGGCGGTTCCCATAACCGGCTCTACACCGAAACAATGGAACAAATTCTTGGAACCAAACTAACGAAGATCAGTGCGGAAGGATCCACTATGGGTAATCTTCTGGCGCAGTATACGGTAGCTGGTTTCGACAAGTCAGCAATCAAAGTCGAATTTATTTAGTAACAAGGAGAGAACATGGATCTGGAACAGATTAAGCAGGAAGTAGTTGACGTAGGCTACCGGATTTGGCTCAAAGGCATGGTCGCCGCGAATGATGGAAACATTTCTGTCCGCCTCGACGATAAGCGAATCCTGTGCACACCCACTGGTGTTTCGAAAGGCTCACTGACCACAGACATGCTGTGCGTCGCCGACTATGACGGCATTGCCATTGAGGAGCCGGAAGGCTACAAGGTCTCCAGTGAAGTGAAGATGCACGGCGCTATCTACCGGGAGAACCCGGATGTGAAGTGCGTGGTTCATGCGCACCCCATGCATGCCACCTACTATGCGATTAAGGGGCAGCCCATTTCCGTGCGGGCACTGCCGGAGAACATTATTGCCATGCCGGAGATTCCGTTGTCCCCGTACGGCACTCCGTCCACCTACCAGCTGGCTGAGAATGTGGCCCCCTACGTGAAGGATTACCCGTGTTGCCTGATGGAGTTCCACGGCGCCGTCGCATGGGGCACTTCCGCCGCTCACGCCTACCTGGTGATGGAGCGTTTGGAGTTCACCGCGCAGCTGCAGTTCTTGTTGGATTCTCAGGGCGTGCAGCGCACATTGCCCGAGGATGAGATCCAGAAACTAATCGGAATGCGAGCACAATACGGCCTCTAAGGCTGGTTGTTTCATCTCTAGAAACAAAGGAGTTTGAGATGCTGAAGAACATTGATCCGAGGTTGTCCCCGGAACTGTTGATGAACCTAGCGGAAATGGGCCACGGCGATGAGATTGTCATTGCTGACGGTAATTTTCCGGGAGCGTCAGTCAACCCGAACTGTCTGCGCTACGACACTTCTGGGGTGCCTAACCTGTTGGAGGCCGTGCTTTCGGTGCTGCCGTTGGATCCTTACAGTGACTGGCAGTATGGGCTGATGGAAACTGTGGGTGATGACCCGACCCCGCCAATCTGGTCAGAGTATAAGGATCTGGTTGAGGCCGCATACCCGGGCGCCACTGTGAAGCAGATTGAGCGTTTCGAGTTCTATGAGCGTGCTCGTCAGGCTTTTGCCGTGGTGGTGACAGGTGAAACAGCTCTCTACGCCAACATCATTTTGAAGAAGGGCGTAGTGACCCCGTGATGGTAGCTTGGCGGCGGCGCTAGTGGTAGCAGCCGGCCGCGGCAGCCTTCCGCTGGAATCTACAAGCCACTAAATATTTTCCGTCTCCGAGTTACGAGGGGCTTACTGCTGGGAAACCGGCGGTAAGCCCCTCAGCTTTTGGTTAGTTATTGTCCAGCTTTCGTCTGCTTGCCCGTCGGTCTGTGTCTAAAATGTGTGGACTAATGCCACACAATTTTGTTTCTGTGTGGACTAATGCCACGCAATTTTGTTTGTGTGTGGGAAAAGACCAAATTGTGGCTAAATTTGGCCATTTTTTGGCTTTTTGCCACACAGTATTGGAATTGTGCGGGTTGATACCACACAAAACCGGGTGACAGTGGCTGTTTTACACACAATTCGTGGGTGTTAGCTCCGCCGCTCCCGCGTTGCTCCGCCCCGGCCCCATCGCCGCGTCCCGCGTTGCTCCGGGCTGGCTAACCTGACTGCCGCGCCGCCGCTCTGCGCTGCTCTCCCGCACCGCAGCTGCGCACCTGCCCCACCGCAGACATACGCCAGGGCCGAGGATGAAGGGACCGCAGTCCCCACACCCTCGGCCCTAACCCAAGGAGTAATTAACCGAAAACTAGTGACGGTTAGAGAGCTTTTCCTTCGTCACAATATGCAGAATCCGGAAATTAAAACCAATCAGCTTAAAAAACTGAATCAGCAGATTCTGGCGGCGACGCAAAGTGCCCTTGGAAGGCATCGGAGCCCGAGAGATACGCTCATTAGTTTCAGGGCTCATCTCTTCAATGATTTGTTTGTCTTTACTCATCTCAATTCCTCCGTGAGATATGGGTTTCAGTCAAGGATTTGGTGCAATGCCAACCGGCCTACTCAGGGATGAGCCACCAGAACGGGCGGGCCTTAGCCTTGTAGATAAAGCCAATATGTAGCAGGTACTTGGTCCAGTGGCCGAACAAGCCAATGGAACCGAAAGTGAACCGCGGATTGCGGCCACCATCAGCGAATACAGTCTCATCAGGAATGATCGGGTACATCACCATAGCGGCGGCCGTTCCCTTAGTGAAACCAGTACCAGTCGAAGCCACGCAAGCCGCACCCAGCTCACCCATCGAAGCCTTATGCAGCTTAGCGTTCGGATCCTTCAGCAAATCAACGATCGACATGGCGACCTCTTTACCGATGGTGCCGGACGGCATACCAGTACGCGGCGGAGCCGGAGCAATCATAGTGCCATTCGGGGTTTTACGCGGCTTCGAAATGGCGTGCGGTGGGGCGAAAGCAATACCGGCAGCGAACATGTTCGGGTAGGCGGGAGACTGGTAGGTTTCCGGCCAGTCAGTGGCACGCCACTCTTCGTAAGGCTTCGGCGTGTAATCAGCATCAACCCTCATGAAGCCGTTCGGAGCGAACACCTTATCCGTAATATCCGTGCCATCAGGCAACTTAGCTTTCAAACCAACACCGGAGAACGGGGGGAGTAGCATTGCGAAATCGAAATCGAGGTCGTGCATTTCGCCGTTCAGATTCTCATAGGTCAACTGGCCTTCACGAATCTGCTGCACGGCCGCGCCGGAAATCGATTTAACGCCGCGCTCACGGAACAAAGACTCTGTCCACAGCTGAGAGTTGGTGGCGTATCCGTTGTCACGGAAAGTCATGCCGTCAACACCGAAGTCACCCAGCTTAGCTTCGTTAGTCAAGTAAACCAGCTCGACATTGTCGCGCACGCCGGCTTCACGCAAATCATAATCGACGTTGAAGCAGTACTCGAAAGCCGCTCCCTGGCAGGTGCAGGTGCCGTGACCGGTGCCAACAACGATACGCTTCTTCGCGCCCGCTTTCAGCTCCTTAATCAAGGACTGCAACACCTGACCGGACTGCTCTGCATGGTCAGCGGTACAAACCGAGTAAGTGTAACCACCGTCCGGGCCAAGACCCTCAGTGGCACCGAAATTCAGCTTCGGTCCGGTGCAGTTAATCAAGAAATCGTAAGGAATCTTAGCGACTTCACCGGCCATCTTCGGGTCGGTGAACTCAATCTCCACCTGCGGCCGCGAATCACTCTCGGTGCCTTCCGGGTAGATTGTGGTGGCTTTAGCCTGACGGTAGGTGACACCCATGCGCTTATAGATGGGGGCGAGGGGGAACACCACCTTAGACTTATCCATCTTGCCGGTGCCTACCCAAATATTCGACGGAATCCAGTTCCAGTTCTTGTTCGGGGTAACGACAATTACTTCATGCTCAGACTTGGATAGTTTCCGGCGCAGATGCATTGCAGCGGTGTGGCCACTGATTCCTCCGCCGAGAATAACGATTCGAGCCATGTTCTGCCTACTTTCGTCTCTTCTGGATGTGCAACTATGCGACACCAAGAATTGTTCGGTAAGGTATCGGCTTCTCTGCCGATACGCGGTTAGGTGGTTATAGTATATTTCATTTTGGCGCCCAAATTAGCGTTTTGGACCACCCAATATCGACTTTAGTCCTAGATGGAGATTTGTCAATAAATTAACCACAATTATGACTAGAATCTGCATTCATATGCGTAAGCATGTTCAAAAAGTTGCAAAAATTGTGAACTTCGCAGAAATGGGGAAGGGCCGAGGGTGGAGGACACAAATGACCCTCACCCTCGGCCCCAACCGGAAATATGAAACCAAACTACAGTAGTGAAGCGTAAAGCTCGCGGATTTCGTCGCGTGTCGCCGGCCGCGGGTTGCCCGGGGTGCAAACATCAGCGAACGCCTCATCAGCCAAGTCGTCCAAGCCGTCCGCGGTGACGCCGACAGCGGAAATGCTGGTCGGATTGCCCAGTGCGACCGTCAAATCCTCGACCGCCTTGCAGGCAACTTCGCGGGCTTCTTCCAAAGTCATGGAGTAGACGCCCTCGATGCCGAAAGCGTGCGCAATATCGCGGTACTTTTCGCCAGTGAACTCAGCGTTGTAGCGCATAATCGGGGCCAGCAGGATACCGTTCGCCAAGCCGTGCGGGGCGTTGTAACGGCCACCCAGCGGGTGTGCCATGCCGTGGACCAGACCCAAGCCGACGTTGGAGTAGCCCATGCCGGCAATATAGCTGGCGTAAGCCATCTTCTCGCCAGCCTCCAAGTCGCCGTCAGCGGATTTCTGTAGGTTCGCGGCAATCATGCGGATTGCGGTCAAGTGTACGGAGTCGGACAGCTCCCAAGCGCCCGGGGTGATGTAGCCTTCGATGGCGTGGGTCAAGGCGTCCAGGCCGGTCGCCACTTTGAGACTGCGCGGCATGGAGTCGGTCAGGTCAGGGTCCACAATCGCTAGGACCGGGATGTCGTGCGGGTCAACGCAGACGAACTTGCGGTGCTTCTCAGTGTCGGTGATGACGTAGTTAATGGTGGTTTCCGAAGCAGTGCCGGCGGTCGTGGGGATGCCAATAATCGGGATGGAGGGGTTCTTGGTGTCTGCCACGCCTTCGAGGGAGAGCACGTCGGAGAACTCCGGGTTAGCGGCAATAATACCGACAGCTTTGGCGGTATCCTGCGGGGAGCCGCCACCTAGACCGATCAGCACGTCAGCGCCGGACTCTAGGAACTTCGCAACGCCGGCTTTCACGTTTTCGACCGGCGGGTTCGGGGCGACGTCGCTGAAAATCTCGTAGGGGAAGCCAGCTTCATCTAGCAAATCGGTGATTTTCTTGGCGGTGCCTGTCTCCAGCAGGATCGCGTCGGTAATCAAGAACGCCTTGTGGTGGCCGCGCTTTTGTAGCTCCGGCACCAGGTTCTGGATGGCGCCGCGACCGAAGTATGCGGTTTGGTTAAAAATCATGCGGTATGTCATGGTTCCTCATTTCAGTTAGGTAACTTTCTGATAACTTGAAATTAGGTTCATGGATTGTTTAAGTCAATAGTTTTCCCGCTGATTTACTTGTCTACTTTCATCCTCTTTGCCGCGTGTTTATGCGGTTTGGGACTTAGGGGCCGGGTTCTCGCTAACTTTGGGGACGAGGGTGCGCAATCGATTGCGAATATTTGGTGAGGGAGTCCTAAATTGTGGTGTTATTCGGTAACGCTTCGCCAGTTCAGGATTCCTGCTGTGCCAGGGGCAGGAGAACGCTTTCGACGCCGCTGAGGATGGATTTGACTAAAAGCTCGAAGAACCTGCACCCAGTTTCTTCGTCCGTTTGTGCGGCCAAAGGCGCCAGTACGTTGTCAATGATGCTGGTTAATCCTTCAGATTCTGCAGCCATTCCACTCAGACTGTGAAGAGCTGAAGTGAGCTGATGGTGTGGTCCGCTGGTTTCAGGAATGCGAACATTTCGTGCACTAATGGCGCTCACTGCAACATTCATGATCATGGCGTGAGCAAGTGGCGCGTATTTGCCGAAGCCGGCTGCTTCTAGCTTCTTCATTCCTAAATCAAAAAATGGGAGGGAAGCCCTGGGGAACTTTGCCTGCCGCAGATGTTCGGTGACGCCATGGTATCTAATCAGCAGCCTCCGCATTTGTGTTAGGTAGTCAGTGAACCAGTCTTTCCATTCGAGGTCTTCGCTTGGTAGTTTGAGCAGAAGCGTTAGGTTCTCAATGATGCGTTCGCACACTTCATCTTTGTTGGCAAAATAGTGATAGAGAACTGAAGGAACCACGTCTGTTTCAGCTGCTAAAGAGCGCATTGACCAGCCGTCAATGCCGTGCTCTTCGGACATTTTGGTGGCTATTTCAACAATCTTTTCTTTGCTTAGTCCCACGCGCCTCGCAGTGGGTCTATCGGGAATGTTCATATTTTTTAAATTACCTCTTGACACTATATGTAGCTAAGAATACTCTGCAAACATCGGATTTTCTGACCATACCAAAGGTTGTGGTCTGACTGGAGGGAGAGAATTGTGTCCACAAAGTCTCAGTCTAAAGAGTGGGTGACTTTGCCCAAATCTACGCAAGCCCCCATCGTATATCTAGTGGTGCTGCTTGCCTTCATGGGTCAAATGCTACTGAGCCCGATTATTGCGCCGCTGTCGCGAGAGCTGGGAATGCAGGAGTGGCATATTGGTGTCGCCATCTCACTAGCCGCATTCATGGTGGTTGTCGCCAGCCCTCTCTGGGGTAAGACCTCCCAAAAGCGCGGCGTCAAGCCGGTCCTCACCGCGGCGATGCTGGTGGCTTTGCTGGCGCTGATTGCGGTGGCGGCGATCTCCTTCCTCGGCCTGCGTGGAATCTGGGTGGGGCCGTCCATGATTATTGGGTTTATGCTGACGCGCGGCCTGATTTATGGTGGCGCGATTGCGGCGGTCACCCCGGCGGCGCAAACCCATTTCGTGACGCAAACCGAAACTGAGGCGCAGCGTGTAAAGGCGGTTGGTGGCCTGGGTGCAGTCAATGGTTTGGCCAGTATTTTGGGCGCTGTGCTGGGTGGTGGCTTAGCTGCGATTGGTGGTTTAATGCTGCCGTTGATTGTGACGCCTTTGCTGATGCTGGCTGGTCTGATTGTGCTGGTGGTGTTCTTCAAGCCGGCCGCTCAGGAGCGTCAGGTGGAGGAGCCAAAGAGTGTTTCCTACTTTGATCCGCGCGCTTTTCCTTTCCTGATTTCTGGTCTGATGCTGTTCGTTGGTTTCGCGTCGGTCGCTACGATTTTTGGTTTCCTAGTGCAAGACCGTTTCGCCTTGTCGGCCTCTGGTACTGCGGGTGTTGCCGCGGTTTATATGGCGCTAATGTCTTTCGCCTTGATTTTGGCGCAGGCTGTGATTGCTTCGCAGCTGGGATGGAACTCTGTGCAGTTGATGCGTCTAGGTTTCGTCGTCACGGTCGTAGGTTTGCTGCTAATAATGCCGGGCGGATCCTATGTGCTGCTGGGTCTGGGGGCGATAACTTTCGGCATGGGAGCTGGCTTAGCTATGCTGGGCTACTCGGCCGGCCCGACCATGGAAATGTCTCAGTCGGAGCAGGGTAGTCTGGCGGGTTTGATTAACTCCAATAATGGTGCTGCCTATGTGATAGCGCCGGTTGCTTCTACCGCACTGTACGGGGTGAGCCCGTACCTGTCACTGGGGATTGGGGTGGTAATTCTGGGCCTGGTGACGGTGTTCGTGTTCGTCCATCCGAAGTTCCGGGCGCTGTCTGCGCGGAAGGTTTAGGCGTCGCCGATGCTGCCGAAGTTTCTTATCGCCTGCTTAGTCATGTTGTTTGCGGCGTTGATTGTGGCTGACGCGGCGGGCCCTGATGCTAGAAGTAAGTGGATCCGGTTCGCTGCCTCTTTGGCGGTGTTCATTGGGGTGCAGTATATTTCCACCTTTGACAGAGTGCCCGGCTGGGTCCGGTTTGCCGCCGCCGCCGCTTTTGTGCCGCTGGGTTTGTTTTTGCTCCGAGGGGGTCGCGGGGACTCGCCGTCTGAAGCCGACTGAATCTGCGGCGAGTGTGCGCTTTATTATTAATTGTGCACCTTGCAAGGTGCACATTCGTGGTTTAGGTGCACAGTCGATGAAGTGGTGGGTGGTGAAGTGGGGCGGCGTAGGTAGTCTGCGCGGCTAAGTAGGATCGATCGGGTGGTTAATAATCTGCGATTGGCAGAACCTGCGGCAGTAAAGGGATTGACAAACAGGGGTTACTGAGTAACTATAGTTGTATAGTTACTCAGTAACCCCGCTGTTTTGGTGGGATTCACACCCTCGGAGGCAAGCTGTGAGCGTCAAACATGCCCTGCTAGCGCTACTAGCGCGCGGAGAATCAAACACCTATCAACTACGCAAAGACTTCCTTGAGACCACCGGACAGTCTTGGCCACTCAACATTGGGCAGGTGTACTCCACCCTGCAACGCCTCGAAAGAGATGGCCTAGTTTCTCGCGGTGAGAAACAGCCTTCACAAGATGGAAACTCTGAAACTGAACCTTTCAGCCTGACCGAAGACGGTAGGGAGGAGCTCCTGAAATGGTGGTTTACGCCGGTGGATCGTGAGAAACCAGCCCGCTCCGAACTAGTCATGAAACTAGCCTTAGCGGCCAGCACCCCCGGCGTGGACGTCGCCAAAATCGTGCAAACCCAACGCCGCAACACCATGAACGCACTCCGTGACTTCACCCGCCTCAAAGTCTCAGCCACCAGCAGTCCAGCCGAGCTGCCCTGGCAACTAGTCATCGAAAACCACATTTTTATGGCCGAGGCAGAACTCCGTTGGTTAGACCAAATCGAAGGCCTAGTCGCCGCCCACCAAAACGGAGCCGCAGCAAACGCAGTCTCCACCACCGACACGACCGCCCTCATTGAACGCCTGTCCGAGGTGAAAAAATGAGCGCCACAGAAAGCCCCAACACTGCAGCCACAACCTGGCCGCTCCTAGAAATGCAGGCGGCCTGCCGCTATTACGGCACTGGGATCACCGAAGTCAAAGCCCTCGATAACGCCGACTTGACCGTTGAAGCCGGAGAGTTCGTAGCCGTCATGGGCCCCTCCGGATCAGGTAAATCAACGCTGCTACATTTGGCGGGCGCCCTCGACCAACCCACCTCGGGCAATGTAAAAATTGCGGGCACAGAAATCACCGGGCTGAAAACCAAAGCCCTTGCCAAACTGCGCCGCCGTGCGGTCGGCTACGTCTTCCAAGACTTCAACCTCGTCCCCACCCTGACGGCCCTAGAAAACGTCGCCCTCCCCCTCGAACTTGATGGTGTAAAAGCGAAAACCGCCGCTGAACAAGCCCTGCAAATACTCGCCAAAATTGGGGTCGCAGAGCTAGCCGACCGCTTCCCCGACAATATGTCCGGCGGGCAAGCCCAACGTGTCGCCATCGCCCGCGCCATCGTCGGCCCCCGGAAACTACTGCTAGCCGACGAGCCAACCGGCGCCCTCGACAGCGCCACAGGCGAAGCCGTCATGGCCGTAATCCGTCAGCGGGTAGATGCTGGTGCCGGCGCACTAGTCGTCACCCACGAGCCGCGCTTCGCCGCCTACGCCGACCGCACCATCTTCCTACGCGACGGCAAAATCGTAGACACCGCCAACCCGGACGACCCCGCCGGCTGGCTGGACAGTGCCCGCAGCACCCTCGGCCACTGAGGTGAAATCATGAAACTCGCATGGAAAATGGCGTGGCGAGACGCCCGCCGTCACCTCACCCGAACTATCCTCGCCACCCTCCTGATTGCCGTCCCCATCAGCGCCGGCACCGCGAAAGTCGCTGTGCAACTGGCCAGCCCCAGCATCGAAACCGTCTCCTTGAAAGACGTGCCGGCCGGGGCGCAGGCGCGCATCCTAGCGCAACCCTACCCGGAAGGCATAACCGTCAAACAGCCCTACCACGGGCAAATGGGCATCCAAAACTACATGGACAAAATGGCCGCCAGTGCAGAGCAAATCGCTCCGCATCTCAACGCCAAAAACCAGCTTTGGCAATTCTGGTTATCTCCAAATGTGCTGGCGAAAAACGACCGCCACATCGCCATTCTTAAAATCACTGAAGCCCAGCCGGAGATCATGCCGCTAATCGCGGAGCTCCCCGCCGACGCCGCTGCACAACTGCAGGCAGCACTCGCCGTTGCACCCTCGTCCTCGGACCCAGTCCCGCACGCGGTACTAAACCAATCCGCCGCCAACTACCTCCACGCCCACATCGGAGACCAACTAGCACTATCCGGCGCCCCCGCCAAATTTGATGGCGGCCAAGAAGGCGCGTTCCACGAGAAGCATTTCACCTACCAGGTCGCCGGCATCGTCCCCGACGAAAACAGCCACAGCCTGCCGAAAATCTGGGCGGCACCCGGCTGGGTGAAAGACACGCTCACCGGCGTGCACGGCGTATTCGGTAACTACGTGGTGACCGGGACGGAGCCCGTCACCTGGCCGCAAATCAAAGAAATCAACCGTGTCGGGGCGATCGTCTTCTCGCGGGACGTCATCTTGAACCCGCCACCAGAAAGCGAACGCTACCCGGTAGAAATCGACGCCGAGTCTCTGTCCCGATCGCTAGTGGACCTAGCTGTCACCGTGGCAATCGTAGGGCTACTGGCGCTCTTCCTGTTGACTCCCGCCTTCACTGTGTCGGCGGAGCAAGCGGCCCGCAGCCTCGCCATGATTGCGGTCGCCGGCGGGACCGGACGGCAACTGCGGCGTATCATCACCCGGCAGGGCAGCCTAGTTGGTTTGCTAGGGGGAGTGCTGGGCGCCCTCGGTGGGCTGATTCTAGGTGTGACTGGCCTCGGGCTAATGACCTGGCAAAAGTACTGGGCGGAAGGGCTGGAGGATTTCAGTTTCGATCCGCTCAGCTGGGCGGGGAATTTCACCTGGTGGCTACTGCCGGTAGCTGTGCTGGCCGGGCTGCTGTGTGGTTGGATTTCCTCGCTGCTGCCCGCCATCTGGGTGAACCGCAATAATCTACTGGAAACCTTGACCGGGTATGTGGCGAATGCTCATACGCGCCCCCGCTACCGTTTCCTGCCGCCGCTACTGCTGCTGGCCGGCGTCGGAGCGTGGGCTTCCCTTCTGATTTACACGCGGAAAGAGGTGGAAATCAGAGCCTCTTCTGGCATGCTGTCCACGCTCTACCTGCTGAGCGGGGTCGGAACGGTCCTGGTCGTCCTAGGGCTGGTGTCCGCCCTGCCGCACCTGTTCCACCTGCTTTCGTCGAGGACGAGGGGGAGTCGCGTCGGGCTGGCCTGGCGGTTAGCTGCACGTGACGCCACCATTCATCGACGCAGGGTCATCCCAGTCGCCTCCGCCACTTTGATGGTGGTTATGCTGTACGTCTCCACTACGACCACCCTGGTGACCTGGGATCAGTGGAAGGATGATGTGAATGATCGCCTTATTGCGCAGGGACGTATCCTGATTGCTCCGAAAATCCCACTAGAGGAAGACTTCAACCGGGAACTCGTGGATAAGACCCGGCAAATCCTTGAGAAAGAGCTACCGATTGTTGCCCACGCCGACATGTACAATGCGGAGGAAGTGGCCGCCTCAGCGGAGCGTCTCCAGCATGGCGGACCGCAGCAGGTTAAGCAGCCGTCCGGTTCTGAAATCTATCCGGAAAGCTACTACAGCTTGGGCTACCGGCCGGGGGAGAGCTGCCCGCCGGGCTTGAATACCACACTGGAGTCTCGGCGAGACCCGACCCAGCCGTTGACCTGTACGCGGCGGACGGTAGTCTCTGGCGCCGGCATTTATGGCGATCTGGAACTGCCGGAAAATCCGGTACTTACCGGTGATGCTATGCGGGCCACCGGGGTGCCCGGCGCTGAGGAGGCTGCGAAAGTGCTGGATGCTGGGGGAGTCGTGGTTTCTAACGGCTACGCCTACAATCCGGCTACCGGCCAGGCGTGGGTTAGCGTGAATCGCAGCCGGCATGATGCCTCCGGCAGCTTACAGTCCGAAGTGATAGCGAACCGGGCATTCCCGGGTGCTTTCGTCTACAACCTGTTAGCACGGACGGGTTTTGTGCCGTCGCCAGAGTTGGCGAAAGAACTGGGATATTACGATGCTCATTTATACGGTCAGATTCTGGTACTGGATCAGAGCGTAGGGGACAGTTTTACCCAGGCGCAGCTGGAGGAAGCCTGGTCGGAGCTGGGTGATTTGCAGGGCGTGATGAGCTACCTGGTGCCGAAGATGACGGCAGCGCCACCTTGGTGGATGCTGCACTCGTTGCGGATTGGTTTGCTGGGACTTCTGTTCGCTACCGTCTGGATTTCTTTGGCGCTGTCGCGCACCCAGATGCAGGCAGATATGGCCACCTTGTCTGCGGTCGGGGCGCCGCCCGGTTTTGCCCGCCGTTACGCTACGGCTCAGGCCGGCCTGTTGCTGTTGGTTTCCACTGTTTTGGGGGCGGTCGCCGGTTTTGCCTTGTCGTGGGCGCGGTTTCGGTTGCAAATGAATTACGACGACGGGGTTTATCGAGTGGTGATTCCCTGGGCTGACCTGCTGGTGTTGGCGGTGCCGGCGCCCTTGCTGATGCTTTCTTTAATCTGGCTGACCAGTCGGGTGCGGTTGCCGTTGTCGGTGCGTAGTCGGGATTAGTGGGGTGCGCGCTGCCGCAGAGTCTTCTCTGGCGCTGAAACTGTGTGGGTTTTTGCCACACTGTTTTGTTTGTGTGTGGGGAAAGGCCAGATTTTGCCCGAATTTGGCCGTTTTTTGGCTTTTTTGCACACAGTTTTGATTTTGTGTGGGGTTTTGCCACACAAAACTGGGTGAAAATGGGTGAAGCCGGCTGTTTCTTTCACA
This sequence comes from Boudabousia marimammalium, assembly GCF_001936115.1. GTDB lineage: Bacteria > Actinomycetota > Actinomycetes > Actinomycetales > Actinomycetaceae > Boudabousia > Boudabousia marimammalium. The sequence continues at coordinate 33,950 of NZ_MPDM01000001.1, read as the reverse complement.
TTTTGCGAGATATGGTCGGCTGAGCGGCTGAGCGGTGGAGTTGACCTGTACGGAGGGGTAGTGGGGGCCGAGGGTGTGTCGGTGAGCGAGGCCTCCCACATCGCTAAAAATGTGTGACCCAGTTAATACTAAATGGTGTTTAGAATTAACTAAGGTTTGGGTAACCTAATCTGTGTTGATAGTTGTTTGCGGAGGCTCTTGGCCGACGCAGCGTAACGAAAGTTCTGGATAACACTATGGCTATACCAAACGAACCAGTGGCAGGTGCCCCGGCAGCGGAAGCCCCCAAGATAAACACCTCAGTCCCCACCGCCGAAGATAAAGACAAACGGAAAGCCGCTAACGCTGCGCTCAAAGAGCTGATGAAGCCAGTAAAGATTCAGCTCATGATTGGCCGCATCCTCGGCGGACTATCCGGTATCCTGGCCGTCGCCCCCTACATCGCCCTCGTCTGGCTCGGCGATATTGTGTTCGCCGCCCACAAAGCCGGACAGCTACCCGACTATGACGCCGTCATGGACACCGTCATGTTCCTGATTGGTGCTTTCTTCCTCCAAATCATGGTCTACGTGGTTGGCCTGACAGTCACCCACTTCGCGGACAGCACCCTCACCGCGCATATCCGCCAACTATTGGTTGAAAAACTCTCCCACGCACCGCTCGCCTGGTTCAGTTCCACGACCAGCGGCCGCGTTCGTAAAGCCATCCAAGACGACACGGCAACACTGCACGTCCTCGTCGCCCACGCGCCCGTCGATAATGCCGCAGCCATCATCACGCCGCTTGCCCTGCTGATCTACGCGGCAAGCATCGACTGGCGTCTCGCCCTGCTGACCGTCGCCACCATCCCGCTCTACATCGGATTCCAAGCAGTCCAAACCAAAGACATGGGCGCCAAAACCACCATCATGGATGAGCATTTGGCGAACGTGTCCTCCACCGCCGTCGAATTTGCCGACGGTGTCGTCATCGTCAAAGCCTTCGGCCGCACCGGCGAAGCACACAACCGGTACCAGACCGCCTACAAAAACTTCATCCGCTTCTACCTTGACTGGGTGGGGCCGCTCCTGAAAGTCTCCGCCACATCCGCATCATTCATTGCGGTGCCGCTGCTCCTCCTCATCAACCTGTCAGTCGGTGGCCTCATGGTCAGTCACGGCATAGTCACCATCCCACAGGTGATTGTGACATCGCTAATCTCCCTCGTCATTCCCTCCAGTATCGACAAAATCCTGATGATTACTTGGTCATATCAGCGCGCCGGAAACGCCGCCTACCGGATCCTTGAAACCTTCGACACTCCGGTACTCTCCGATGCAGGCAACATCGACCAGACACTAGAAACCTACGATGTGGAATACCGCGACGTCACCTTCAAATACGATGAAACCGCCGCCACCCCCACCCTCGACAAAATTAACCTGCGCCTCCCGCAAGGAACCGTAACCGCCCTCGTCGGGCCGTCCGGCTCCGGCAAATCCACGCTCGCCACCATGCTGGCCCGCTTCCAAGACCCCGACACCGGCACCATCACCATCGGCGGGGTGCCAATCACGCAAATGCGCACCCAAATGCTGTACCGGAACGTCAGCTTCGTACTACAAGACCCGCAACTGGTGCGCACCAGCATCCGCGACAACGTCAAACTGGCCCGGCCCGAAGCTACCGACCAGCAAATCTGGGACGCCCTCACCGACGCCCAGATTGCTGACGATATTCGCGCCCTAGACAAAGGCCTAGACACCATCTACGGCACCGACGTGCAACTCTCCGGCGGGCAGGCGCAACGCCTCGCCATCGCCCGCGCCCTGCTGGCCGACACGCCCGTGCTCATTCTTGACGAGGCCACCGCCTCCACCGACCCCGACAGTGAAGCCGAAATCCAGCGGGCCCTCAGCCGCCTCGCCGTGGGCCGCACCGTCCTAGTCATCGCGCACCGGCCCAACGCCATCATCGGTTGCGACCAAGTCGCCATCATCGAAGACGGGAAACTGGCCGCCCTCGGCACCCCCGAACAGGTCGCCAACCACCCGCACATGCAAAAGCTCTTCGCACCGCAGGAGGCAAAGTAATGCCGCAAACTAACGTCAAACCCGGCGCCCTTCAGGCCGAGGAAGAACACTGGAAAACCAATCTTCGCCACCCGCTACGCCGCGATCTTTTCAACCGTCTCTACAGTGCAGACGGACTGCGAATCTACCGCAAAGGCATGGTGCTGAACTCTATTATTGGTGCCATCGATGGGCTCTCCATGGTGCTTGCACTGCCCGCCATGGTGTCACTAGCGACCGGGGAAACCGCCTGGGGATTGAACTTCACCTGGTGGATGATTATGATTGCGCTACTGGCACTGGCCAACGCGGTGCTGCGCTATCTGGGCGCAATGAACTCCTATCAGGGAGCCCTCGACACGCTCAACAATGTGCATGCCTCGATTGGGCGGAAACTAGCGCGTCTGCCGCTCGGCTGGTTCGAAGCCGGCCGGGCCGGCGGCATCTCCCGTCTCGTCAGTGACGGACTGATGGAGGCTGCCCAGGTTGACGCGCACCTACTACAAAACGTCATCCGCAACGCGGTCGCCCTGCCCGTCCTAATTGCGGGAGCATGGCTATGGCAGTGGAAACTTGGCCTAGCCATGGTGATTGCCCTGCCCTTCATGGTGGCGCTAATGCTGCTGGCACAACACATTGACCGGGCCGGGAAACGCCCCAAAGCGCCCGCCAACCGGGAACTAGCCGACCGGATTGTGGAGTTCGCCCGCACTCAGCCCGCCCTGCGGGCAGCCGGCAAATCCGGGCACTATGAGCCGCTGGAAGCCGCCCAAGCAGAATCGAAACGCGCCAATCAGCGCGGTCTTTGGCTGAACGTTCTGGCTAACCTAGTTGGTGGTATCGACACCCAAATCGTGGTGGTAGTACTGGCGATTGGCGCTGCGATTGCGGCCAGCACGGGCGCCCTCGGCCCCGTTGAAACCCTAGTGATTATTGGTATCGTGATCCGTTTCTTTCAAAACGTCACCGACCTGGTCAGCTTCGCGATTGGTATCCAATCCGGGGTGCCCTCGATTAAAGAAATCGTCACAATTTTAGGGGCCGAAGAACTCCCCGAACCGCAGCAGAGCGCCCCGCTGAACGCGCCCGGCACCATCCAGTTCGAGAACGTAAACTTTGAGTACCTGCCCGGCAAACCCGTCCTAGAGAATATCAACTTTCAGGTTCCCGCACAGTCCGTTGTCGCGATCGTGGGGCCGTCTGGTTCTGGTAAAACCACGATCGCCCGACTGATTGCCCGCTTCTGGGACGTCACCTCCGGCACCGTTTGCGTTGGCGGTGTGGACGTGCGCAAACTCAAGACCGCCGACCTGATGGCGCAGCTTTCTATGGTGTTCCAAGACGTCTACCTGTTCGATGACACCTTGCTGAACAACATCCTGATTGGCCGCGAGGACGCCACCCGTGAGGACGCCATCGCCGCAGCCGAACTAGCTGGTGTCGGCGAGATTGCCCGCCGCCTGCCCAACGGTTGGGAAACCAGGGTGGGCGAGGGTGGCCGCAGCCTCTCCGGCGGTGAACGCCAGCGCGTCTCTGTGGCCCGTGCCCTGCTGAAGCAGGCGCCCATCGTGCTGCTGGATGAAGCAACCAGCGCCCTCGATGCTGAAAATGAGCAGCATGTGCTGGCCAGCGTGGAGCAGCTCCGCCACCGCTCCACCCTGCTGGTGATCGCGCACAAGCTGGACACTGTCCGCCACGCCGACCAGATCATTGTGCTTAGTGCTGACGGGAAGATCGCGCAGCGCGGCACGCACGATGAGCTAGTCAATATTGACGGGCCGTACCGTACCTTCTGGCAGCGCCGCGTTGAGGTGGCCGGCTGGCGTCTCACCGAGGAACGCTAAACTGGTTTCATGATGATTGTCGAGGGTTCACCCCAGTCCGGACATTTCGGTAGAAAAACCGGGCCGAAACCAAAATTTTCTACCGCCGATGCGGTGGAGGCTGCGCTAAACCTCGGTCTTGACCGGTTCACTTTCGCTGCCGTGGCGAAACGCTTGGGTGTGACGACCGCGTCCTTGTACCGGCTGTTTGCTGACCGGGCGGCCTTGGTGGATGCGGCTTTAGCTCGGATCGCCGGTGAGCTGGAAGCGCCCTCGGCCTCCCTCAGCTGGCAGGATCAGCTACGCAAATATGTGGACGACGTGTGGGGAATGTGCGAGCGGTATCCGGGGTTTCCGGTGGCGCTGATTCATCACCCGGGCGGGCACGTACACATTAAACGGTACGTGAACACCATGGTGGAGCGGATGCTGGCCGCCGGCTTTCAGGGTGGGCCAGAGCTGGCGGCTTTCGCCCTGGATTTTCTGGGCGACACTGCTTTGTCGACCTATGTTGGGGTGCAAGAAATCACCTCAGTTGATGAGTCCGGGGTGCCAATGATGGAGCAAGCGAAAGCTAGGTACAATGCGGATCCGGAGCCGGGGCCAGCCTACTTTGAGGTCAACGAGAACTGGCTGGGCCGCGGATTCTTAGATGTGAAAGTGGAGTTTGTGCTGGCGGCGTTTGGTGATGCGCAGGTGCGGGAAGTGACATTGGAGCATTTCCGGCGGCTTGCTGGGGGCTGAGCGCCAGCGCGGCTGGTTGCGCGGCTACCGCTTAGGCTCCGTATCCAATTCGCCTCTTGCCGGGGGTGTCGGTGCGGTAGTCCCTCTGCTCATCATCCATTTCTCCGTAGCTTATCTGCCGCTAGCCATCCCCACCCCTCTGCAGTTTGGATGGATTTCGTCGAGTGTGATGCTTACGAACAATTGTGCACCGTGCAAGGTGCACAGTCGGCGGGGTGGCCGTGCGGTGGGGTGCACAGTCGGCGGGGTGGCCGTGCGGTGGGGTGCACAGTCGGCGGGGTGGCCGTGCGGCGAAGTGCACAGTCGGTGGGATTCCATGGGTGGAGTACCCATTTTCTCTGTTTGTGTGTGGCAATTTTCCACACATTATTGTTTGTGTGTGGGAAAAAGCCCGAATTAGCCCGAATTAGGCCATTTTTTGGTATTTTCGCACACATTATTGAAACTGTGTGGCAAAATCCCACACACAACCGCACGATTGTGGCTTTTTCGCACACATTTTCTTGAAGGCGACGAGGGTGAGGGTGTGCGCTGCCAACCCGCCGGTGTTGGCTGAAACAGCAGTGGTTTTATGCAGATCAGTCGGCTTATCTCGTCGAGTGTGATGCTTACGAACAATTGTGCACCGTGTAAGGTGCACAATTGTTGCTAAGGTGCACAGTCGGTGGGCTGGCCGCCGGCGTGCAGCACACTCAGCTACGCGAACCCCGCTGCTTCTCAATTCGGGAGCGGAAAACCCTCTCCAACACAATGTAGAAAACCGCGAACAGTACGCCCGCCACCGGCCAGATTACCCAGGAGCGACCCCAGTCGTTGGTCGGCAGACTGTAACTCAAATAGAGTGCCGTCGTGAGCAGCCAATAAATTGCCACGTATGGGCTAATCTTTATCGCTACCGTTCGTTTGGTTGGCTCATAATCGCTCTCCTGCAAGAGTATCTTAGTGGCATTCCACGGAATCCCTACCGAAACGAACAAGTAAATCGCGACGGCAATCAGTGCAAACATTACGGTCACAAAAAGCTCGAGGTAGATGCCCACAGCATCGTCAAGCAGTGCTGTTCCTATCAGAATCACAGACGGCGCTATGATGCATAGTACTATTCCGACGATAATGCTGATGAGAAGCCTTGAACGCATTTCTTCCTGTCGTTGTTTCACCATGCCAGTGACGCCGTAGGCAGTCTCGAAGGGTTCATCTTGGAGGTATTTGAACTTGGAGAGTTTGAATCCTTGCATCACAAAAATAGTGACCGCGACAGCGATCAGCAGCAGCATTACCGGCACAGCTATACCTTCGATAACATGTTCATGTAGCGGCAGTATGCTACTTGCGGACAGCCATTTCAGCGTCATCAGTGGAGTAACTGACATGATGCAGATTGCGACGCCCAGTGCGATTAGACCGGATGATTTCTGTTTCAGCGTCAGGAACTGTGTGGCTTCCTCCATGCTGACTTGCCGCAAGGGCTGCACATTTCGCGCGTCAGCGCCCGCTGCTCCCTCGTCCTCGGCCTTGATGTGCGCGGTCTCGCCACTCAACTCGGGGGCCCGCAGCCCTTCATCTTCGGGCGTCATCTCGTCCCGGACTAGGTAGTCGGTGCTGACGTCGAAAAGTTGCGCCATTTCCAGGATGTTTTTCAGGTCCGGTACGGACTGGGCGCTTTCCCATTTGGAGATGGCTTGCCGGCTTACTCCTAGGCGGGCGGCTAAACCATCTTGGGTCCACCCGTTTCGCTTCCGCAGGTCAATGATTTTGTCGGCCATGATCATGGCTAGTCTCTCTTTCCTCTCTGCCACCAGCATATCTGGCGTCACTAGAGATTCTGCCGAGGATCCCAGTTGCATTCCAGTAACCCGACCTTGAACTTCGCAACCAGCAGTTGCGGGGCCGGGTTTTCCCTTTATTTTAGCGGGTTTTATTTTGGGGTGTCGAGGACGAGGGGGGTGCGCTGGAAACTCGCCGGTCAGGTTAAGTCTGTTGTAGGAAGGTGTCGCAGGCGGCGTGGAAGGCGTCGGTGCGGCTACGCCGGACGCAGTGGTCGGCTCCGGGAATGAGCACGTATTGCAGGTTGGGGTTCTGGTAGGAGGCGATTTCTGTTTGCGCGTCGGGTCCGAAGAGGACATCGCCGGCGTCTCCGGTCAGTAGCAGGGTGGGGACGGTGAGTTCGTGTAGGAGGGAGCGGTCGGACTCCCGACGATTCCGGTGTTGAGAAAGTCTAGGTCGACCTGGGATTTTGCTTCCGCCCAGGCTTGGTATTCTTCAGCGGGCCAGCCGGGGTGTGAGTCTTGTAGCTGCCGGATGGCTGTTCCCGGGTCCGCGGCGATGCGCTGCTGGCGGGAAACGAGGTCCGCTGCGCCGGCCCGGTATTGTTCGGCTTGCTGGTCAGTTAGCAGGGCAGGATCTTCTAGGATGACGGCGCGGACCAGCTCGGGGTGTTGTGCGGCCAGTCGGGCGGCGATGGCTCCGCCCATGGAGTGCCCGCAGAGGATGATTTTTGTGGGGGAAGAGCCGCCTTGCCCGGCCGCCCAGCGCAATACCTCTGCGGCTTTCTCCACCATAGCGTCGAAGGGTCGCAGGAGTTGCTCAGCTGTAAACCGAGGGCTGTGTCCGTGTCCGAGCGCGTCCACGCGGATGACTCTCCACTCTGTTTCTCAGTGTTCTGCTAGTCCGCTCAGACTGGCGGCATTATCGGTGACGCCATGAAAAGCTACGATTGTGCCCTTTCAGGGTGCGCCAGTGTCAATCGCATGCAGTTTTTGTATTCGCCCGCCCCTCATATTCGGCTTACTTTGAGCAATTATAGACAGAAGTCCGGTGTTTGCTTCCTCATTAACTGCTCTGGGAGTTTAGCGGTGAGGCTGTCACCTGCTCACGCAGCGGTGAGGCGGTCACCCGGTCACACAGTGGGGGCTTGGTTTCTCTTGGCTGCCATTTGTGTGTGGGAAAAAGCCCGAATTTGCCCGAGTTTGGCCATTTTTTGGTATTTTCGCACACACTATTGAAACTGTGTGGCGAAATCCCACACACAACCGTACGATTGTGGCTTTTTTGCACACATTTTCTTGAAGGTGACGAGGGTGATGGGGGGTGCGCTGGCAACCCGCCGGTGTTGGCTGAAACAGTAGTGGTTTATGTGTGGATCAGGCGGCTTGACGTCGGTGCGGTTTGGACGCATTTCGTCGAGCGTGATGCTTACGAACAATTGTGCACCGTGTAAGGTGCACAATTGTTGTTAAGGTGCACAGTCGGCGGGGTGGTTGTGCGGTGGGGTGCACAGTCGGCGGGGCGGCCGCGCGGCAAGGTGCACAATTGTTGTTAAGGTGCACAGTCGGCGGGGTGGTTGTGCGGTTGGGTGCACAGTCGGCGGGGTGGTTGCGCGGCTGGCACACAGTCAGCGGACGAAACGACTACGCTGAATTAGCTTGAGGAGGGGACTCACGTTGAGCCCCCTCCTCGGCCTATAAAACTTCCTTCAGGCAAGGTCAGTGATACACGGTGGAAACCCACTGTGGTAGGTTTTCTGTCCGTACCTAGATGATCTCTCGGCTTGAAGGACATGAATCACGAAACCATTTACTCCTAGTCGTTTCTTCTGACCCGGGCGGAAACAATATTTCGTTGAATCGGCACGGTCACCAGTAGTGCGGCGAAGGTCAGGGCGATACCTGCCATAACCATTGCCAGCAGCACGTACATGTTCTGCCAGTTCACCAGTGCTGGCTGGGCGGTGGCGGGCAGGAATCCTAGGATCACAACGAACAGTGTGGAAACCATTAGCGGTAGCAGTACTTGGATGAAGCGGGCTCGAATCAGGGTGCGCACTGGCGTGCCAACGTAGATTAGGCTACGGGCTTCTTCGGCCCGGTCGTAGACGTCAGAGACTTGTTGAATCAGTGTGCCGGTCGCCCCAATGATGAGGGAGAACGCGAAGGCGACCATGACGCCTTTGGAGATGTCTCCGCCTAGTAGCTGGTAGAAACTGAGCCCGTTCACGGTCTGGTCGGCGTTTGGGTTGAAACTGACTTTCATGAGGCTGGAGGCGATGGTTGCGACCAAACCCATGAGGACGATTGCGCTAATGTTCCGCCAGGCTCCCCGAGCGTTAGAGACAACGCGCCGGATCGCAATCAGTCGGGCGGGGGAGGAGGTCGCAACTAGTGGCCGCATGGTGATTTGTAGGAATAGCGGCCCCACAATCGTCACGGCTCCAACGAAAATCAAGATCGCCACACCAAGGGACACTATGGATGCCAGCATTTCCTGGCCGGGTTTGAAATGCGCGGTCTGGTAGAGAATCAGTGCGATAGCTGCGACCAGCACGAGGATCCGCCAGATCCTTACTTGTAGCGGGATGATGCGTTTGGCGACGCCTAGTGGGGATATGGACACGCGCCGCAGCCCAATGATTGTGGAGGTCATTGCAATCAGCGTGACCAGCAGGTAGGCGGCCAGGATCCCCCACCAGGGCAGCAGCATTTCGCTGGCCTGAATCGGCAAGGTGGTGAAACTGAGCGCACCCCAGGCCGGTAGTGTAGCTAGGTAGATTACCAGTCCGACACCAAAACCGATTAGGGCTTGAATGATACTTTCCAGGATGGATAGGACCACGACTTGACCGGTGCTCATGCCGATTAGTCGGAGGGATGCCAGCCGCCGCTCCCTCGCTCCGGCGCCTAGTCGGGCGGCTCCGGCGCCGAGGGTGAGCAGTGGAATGGTCAGCAGGCCCACGGCAACTAGCGCTAAACCGAAGTAGACTTCACCGCCGAAGTCCATTCCGAAGCTGTCCCAGTAGATTTTGGTGACGGTGTTTTGCCGGGCGTGGAACATCCAGACGCCACCGGCGGTGGTCATGGTCAGCCAGGAGGCGACCGCGAAAGCGATTACGGATAGGGCGTCTAGCACGGTGGAGCCGGTGCGAGAAGACAGTCGCGCCCTCGTCAACATGCCAGCTAGAGAGATGGTGTTCATTGCTGGTCCTGCCCCTCGCCCAGACCGTGCCTTTCGCCCAGATTCTGCCCTTCATGCTGGACTCGCCCATCGTAGTGGATGAGGCCGTCGCGGATCTCAATCATCCGGTCACACCAGGAGGCAACTTTCGCGTCGTGGGTGATGACGACCAGGGTGGTGCCGTTCATCTTCGCGGTCGTGGTGAGGACCTGCATGACTTCATGGCCGGTGGCTTGGTCGAGGGCGCCGGTCGGCTCATCAGCGAATAGCACTGCCGGGTCGTGGACGAGGGCGCGGGCGATGGCCACTCGTTGGGCTTGGCCACCCGACATTTCACCGGGCCGCTTCCGTGCCTGAGATTCAACGCCCAGCCGGCCCAGCCACATTTCCGCTGTTTTCAGGGCTTGACCCCTCGTCACCCCGGAAAGCAGCAGTGGGAAGGCGACGTTTTCGCGGGCGGTTAGTTCGGGAACCAGCTGCCCGTCCTGGAAGACGAAGCCGAAAGCGGTGCGCCGCAGTTTGGAGCGTTTCGCGTCGGAAAGCTCGGAAATGGTGGTGGAGCCTAGCTGGACGGCACCCTGGTCGGGGCGCAAAATGCCGGACAGCACGTGCAGGAGGGTGGATTTGCCGGAGCCGGACGGCCCCATGATGGCGACTCTTTCACCCTGGAAGAGATCAATGTCGACGCCGGCGAGGGCGTGGACAGTACCGTATGTTTTCACTAGACCGCGTCCGCGGAGATTCATTTCGTTCATGATTCCATTCTGCCTCCGTGCCGGCGTGAAGAAAATGGAGGTAGCTACCGATTTTATGGTAGAGCTAGCTCTACTTTCTGGCGACTTTGGGTGGTGTGGCGGTGGTGTGGCGGCGGATCTGCGTTCGCCTGTCTAAACTGTGGTTATGTTTGGTTTTCGGCGGCGCCGGGATGTGGCGCGTGAGATTGCGCAGCTGACGGAGTCTCGGCGGGAGATTGTGGCGGCGTTTGAGATTGAGCGCCGCCGCATTGAGCGTGACCTCCATGATGGGGCGCAACAGTATATTGTGGCGACCGGCATGGCTTTGGGGGAGATGTAGCTGCTGTTGTCGGGCCGTGAGTTGCCGCCGGAGTTGGCGGAGTTGCCGTCTTTGTTGGCGCATGCGCAGCAGGTGAATCAGCGGGGTTTGTCGTCTTTGCGGGCGACGGTCAATAATGTGCATCCGAAGGTGCTGTCCGATATTGGTTTGGAGGCCGCGGTGCGGGATGTGGCGGAGCGTTCGCGTTTGCGTGTGGAGGTGCGGGTGCCGCATGAGTTGCCGCAGCTGCCGGAGGGCGTGGTGGCGGCCGCCTATTTTTTGGTGGCGGAGGCTTTGACGAATATTTCTAAGTATGCGCCGTCGGCGGCGGTGACGGTGCTGCTGGCGACGAATGATTCTTTGCGGGTTTCTGTTGCGGATGATGGGCCGGGTGGTGCGTGGATCCGTCCGGGTGGCGGGCTGGCGGGCATGCGGGAGCGGCTGGCGTCTTTCGGCGGTTCCCTTTCGCTGTCTTCCCCGCCGGGCGGCCCGACCGTGTTGCGTGGGGAGATTCCGTTGCTGCTTCGCGCGGGTGAGCCGGGCGTGGTCGTTTAGGGGTGCCGAGGCCGAGGGTGTTTGCGGTTTCTGGTTCGTTAGTTTGAGCGGGGTGTGCGATGAAAATTTTTGTGGCTGATGATGCGGCGTTGATGCGTGAGGGTCTAATCGGTTTGCTGGGCCGGGCGGGTTTTGAGGTCGTCGGGCAGGCGGATAGTGCGCCAGAGTTGCTGTCTGGGGTGCGGGCCGCTTTTGCGGCTGGTGAGCAGATTGACCTGGTGTTGACGGATGTGCGGATGCCGCCGAATCTGACTGATGACGGTTTGCGGGCGGCCGCCCAGTTGCGGGCTGAGTTTCCGGCTTTGGCGATTATGGTGTTGTCGCAGTATGTGGCGCCGGCTTACGCGTCGGTGTTGTTCGCGGCAGATGGTGGTGGCCCGGCTGCTGGTGGTCCGGTGCCCGGTCGCTCCACGTTTTCTGGAGGGATCGCCACTCCCGCAAAATCGGCGGGCTTGGGCTATTTGCTGAAGGAGCGAGTCTCTCGGGTCGCTGATTTTGCGGCTTCTTTGCGGATGGTCGCTAATGGTGGCGTGGTGATTGATCCGGAGGTCGCCACTCAGCTGATTCGGGGGCGTTCAATGGCTTTGGCTTCGTTGACTCCGCGGGAGCGTGAGGTTTTGGAGCTGATGGCGACTGGTCTTTCTAATGCGCAGATTCAAGAGCGCATGTTTTTGTCGGCCGCCGCCGTGTCGAAGCATGTGTCTAATGTGTTCACGAAGCTGGGTCTGCTGCCGGGGGAGGAGAACCGCCGAGTCCGCGCAGTATTGAAGTACCTGACTGAGACGGGTATCAACTAGTTTTTCAGCAAAGTCACCGACTAGCATCAGGCAGACCCCTGTCGTTGGCTGCGCTAGCTTTGCTGGCTGTGCTGGCTGTGTTGTGTTGCTGTGTTGCAAAGTGTCGAAATTGGGTGGAATTTTACGCTTAAAACAGCACTTTGCGACACAGTGCGGCGGTGGCCTTCGTGATGCGGCTGCCTTTGTGGTGTAGGTGAGGGTCTGATTGTGTCGTTGTGTTGCTGTGTTGTGTTGCTGTGTTGCAAAGTGTCGAAATTGGGTGGAGTTTTACGCTTAAAACAGCACTTTGCGACACAGTGCAGCGGTGGCCTTCGTGATGCGGCTGCCTTTCCACCTCTTTGCCCTGCTAGTCTGTACCTATGACTAATTCGCAGCGTATTTGGGGCCTACACAATGATGTTTTAGGCCAGGAACTACTTGACGGCGGCTTCATCTCGATTGGCTGGCCAGCGGTCGGTGATCTGCGTCAGATCGGCAATGACCAGTTAAAAATGCGAGAGGCGGTAGCTAGGGTCTTCCCGGCCGCTAAGCCTGGCGCCATCCCGGTGTGGGCAGGCATGTTGCGTCGTTTCGCTTTCGAGGCGCAGGTCGGTGACGTGGTGATTTTCCCCAGCAAACACGACCGCTCCTTGAACTTTGGGCGCATAACCGGAAGCTATGAGTATGATTCGAGTCGATCTTTGCAGCCGCATCTGCGCCGGGTGCAATGGTTGAAGACCGGAGTAGCGCGTAGCCTCTTCTCCCAGTCGGCTCTTTACGAGGTCGGGTCCGCCCTCACCATGTTTGCGGTGCGTAACTATGCTGAAGAGTTCTTAGCTTTCTTAGGGGCCGAGGATGACGAATCTTTCGTGCGTTCTCACCTGCAGTTACAAGAGAAACAGACTGAGGAGGAAGCTCAGGAAGCTGTCTCGGAGATGCCCAACGCTGACCGGATTGATCAGCATACCCGCGACTTTGTGGCGAATATGCTGCTGACTGAGCTCTCCCATGAAGAGTTTGAGCATTTCACTGCCGATTTGCTTCGTTGCATGGGCTATCAGGCCCGGGTGACGCAGTATGCGGTTGATGGCGGTATTGATGTGGTGGCACATAAGGATTTGCTGGGCGTGGAGCCTCCAATCATTAAGGTGCAGTGCAAGCACACTTCGGCAACACAGGGCGGCCCGGTGGTGCAACAGCTGTTGGGCACTCTAGACCGGGATGAGGCGGGCTTGTTCTTCACTCTCGGCTCATACTCTGCGGATGCTTTGAAAATTGAACGCCAGAAGCAAAATATTCGGCTCTTCTCTGGTGCGGATATTACGGATTTAGTTTTGCGCTATTATGAGCAGTTGCCGTCGAAGTGGCGTAGTAAGTTCCCGTTGCGGAGCGTCTTGGCGGTAGACGAGAATTAAGTTTCGGGGCGAAAGCCTGCCATAGACCCCAAAGAACTTTTTATTGCTGCCGATCTGGAAACAAAGCCGCGGTAATCAGCTGCAAAGCGGTTTCTTCATCGACGCCTAGGGCTGTCGCATTGCGGGCATAGTCGGCGGCCAAGCCCTCTAAAATCTGCTGGTTCTGCTCTGGGGCTTGCGCTCCGGCGGCGACGACGCTCCCTCGTCCTCGTTTTGAAATAATCAAACCCGCCTCCGCTAGCAGGCTGTAGGTGCGCATCACGGTGCCTGGCGCGATCCCTAGGTCGGCCGCTACTGCCCGCACGGTCGGCAGGCGGGAGCCTTCCGGCAGGGTGCCTGCGTGAATCCCCGCGGCAATCTGCTGGTACAGCTGCTCATAGGGAGGGGTGGCGTCAGTGCTGGAAATCTGCAGGCGTAAACTCATTTCCGGCCTTCCGCTTCGCGCTGTCCTAGGCTCAGCTTTGTGTAGCCGCTGAGTGGGGAAAGGTAGAAGACAAGGCTCAGGAGGCAAAGGATTATTGCAGCCAGCGTGAAAACCACGTAAATCCCGGGGATTAGTGCCGCGCCCCAGGATTCTAGTTCGCAAGTGGTGGCAGTGGTGACGACTCCGAAGGTGCTCAGCCCAAGCGAGCTAGCCGCGGTGGTTAGTCCGACAGCGGAGAGGACGCTTTCGGCACTGTTGAAACGCAGCGTGTCATCTGCTGCGACTAGCTGCGGGTCGGCGCCGTTGCGTGGGCGCCTCGCATTAAACCAGAGCGTGAATCCGGCGACCACCACGGTGATGGCCAAGCCCGCGAGGACTGGCAGCGTGTAGTAGCTTCCCGGGAAGGGGCTTGAGCTTTGGAGGCTGCCCTGGCAGGCGACCTGATAATTGCGCATGCGTCCCGCCTCGTCCGGGGCGGCCAGATAGTGAGAGAAAACGACGAGGGTGAGTAGCAGCAGAACCGCCAGAGCACTGACTATGGCGGGCCGCTTGGTGACGTATTGGCGGGCCGTGCGTCGTTCCAAAGCGGCCTTCCCCGGCTGCGTGGCCGCACGGTAGTGTAATCGTTGGTGCAGTAGAATCCCTGCAATCAAAATGATGCCGAAAATGGTGGGGGACAGGGCGTTACCTAAACCTAGCGGCCCCAGGAGGCCGGTGAGAGGGACAGTCAGCAAAGCTAGGAACAGTGCGATTCCTTGCACCAGCCAGGTGGTGCGGTGCATCTGCTGTAGCTGCGGATAGTGGGACGTAATCTGACTCAGTGCGCTCCGGTGCTGGCTTTGCCACACCCAGATGATTGCCACTGCGGCAATCAGTGGGACAAGCAGCATCAGCGTCGGAATGAGGCTAAATAAGGCATGCATTTTCCCTCCCAAACCCTCAAGTTGTATCAACTGTTTGATACAAATGTATTCCTTCCTCAGATTTGTGTCAAGCGATTGTTACAAGCGTGCTGCTGTGGGGAGATTTAGCACCCTCGCCGTCGCCACTTTGCCTGTGCGGCGTATAATCAACGCAGTAGAAGGAGTGACTAATGAGCAAACTAGTAGGTGTCCTAGGTGGTCTTGGACCCAAGGCAACCATTGACTTTCTAGCTGAGGTACTAGATTTTACGGCCGCCACCACAGACCAAGAACACGTAGACATGATTGTCTCTCAGCGGGCCTCCACTCCTGACCGGACCGACGCTATTTTGCATGAAGGGACTGACCCTACCCAGCAAATGATTAAAGACGCCAAAGGACTAGAGACTTTCGGAGCGGACTTCATTGTGGTGCCGTGTAATACCGCCTCCCACTTCATGGAAGCAGTCAGAGAATCAGTCCAGATTCCGGTCGCAGACATTGTGCAACTCACTGTGCAAGAAGTAGTCCGGCGCAGCGCAGACACCAAAAAAGTTGGTGTCATGGCAACTGAAGGCACCCTCGCCGCCGGCGTCTATCAGCGTGCCCTCGAAGCTCACGGCCTCGAAGCGGTGCTACCGGATGCGCGTACCCAAAAGCAGATTACCAACCTGATCTATCAGGGCGTGAAAGCCGGCAAACGGGTCACCCCGGGACAGTTCTTCGCCCCTATTGCGGCGCTACGGCTGATGGGTGCGGACGCGGTCATCAGTGGATGCACCGAACTTTCCGTCATCTATAAGGACCTACAGGTGACCGACTCTGACGTCATCGACTCCATGGACACCCTCGCGAAGTGGACAGTGGTGGCGGCTGATCACCAGCTCCGCGCTAACTCTCATACATAAGTATGATTGCGACAAAGCGCGCTCTCACCGATAATTAAACTCTGGACGCGCCCACGAAACGCACAAGGCGTTCACCTCAGAAGGAAGCTTGCTGCCATGAAAAGAAATCAGAAGACCGTGAAACCAGCGGTCACTGCGCTGATGGCAGCCGCGCTCACCCTCGTCCCTTTAACGGGATGCACGACCGCTCAAACCTACCACATGAAAGACATCGACTATTTCAATGTGGACTCATACACTTGGGCGTTAAATCTTGACTCCGCGCTAGGCAAAAATGCAACCAACCATTCCTATGTTGCCTTTGTGAAAGCGGACGGAAGCAGCCAGTTGCTGATGCGTGATAAGGAAACTGGTGGCCGGTTGATTTGGGACCGGGAGGGGCTCTACGCTTCCGACATGTACGCCGACTACCGGGTTTTACCTGACGGTGAAGTGGTCAGCGCGGATGCGCGACGTGCTCCACTCACGCGTGCGGTCGCTGCCGTACAGAACTCTAACCTGGTTGCCGCAGTGCAGGCGGGCACGGCAGAGAAAGACCAGTCGGGGCAGCAGGTTGTTCTGTCTGAGCCCCGACAGTCGCGGTCTTTCACTGTCCCCAGCGATACTGAATACTCTTTGCTTTCCGCCTGCGGCCTAAATGTTTACGCCGCGAAGGTTGAAAGTGACAATCCCGGGGCCGGCCAGTCGCTCTGGGTGGACTCCATCTTGGAAGCTTCCCAGCCCAGCCATCACTATGTGGCCTCCCAGCCGCTCCCTCTCTTTTCTGCAGATCTGGCAGCTTCCGACGCCCCCTGCTGGGATGGGAAAATCCATTTCCTGGCTACGCAGTGGGGCCAAACTGTCACCCCCGGTTTCAGTGACCAGAGTGAAGAATTCTCGCAGCTTGCCTACCGGGATGCGGATAATCTGAGAATCGTTCCCGCCCTCGGCACCATTGACACCCTGCACCGCACCATCCACTTCACGCCGCTGCGCCAAGCTGACGGCAGGGTTTTCCGCACCAGCGCCGCCGACTTGCGGGTTGCCGCGTACTCTTCCCAGTCGCTCTCCCTTGAGGGGGACGAGGGCGTGCCCCAACTTTACTGGATTAACGGTGACGGTCAGGTTTTGCGTACCAATATTCAAAGCGGTGTCACAGAGACGCTACCAGTGCAGTTGCCGGGCGCCACGGAGGCGACCTCCAGCACTGTGGAAGCACCTGCCAGCACGCCAGAGGTAACTGGAGAGAGCAGCCCTAAGGGGCAAGCCGCTGCCGCCTACACCCGTTACTATTTGACGGCCAGCACCGATGCGTTGACCATCCTGTCGGTCACCGTGGGGCAGGCAGAGAAAGCCGCCACCATCACGAAGATAAGCAAGCGTGATGGTAGTCAGATTTTGCAGCGCAAAGTCACCGGTCTGGAGAAGGTCGAAGCCGATATCCGGATTGCTGGCATCGCAGAGAACCCAGCGAAGTAGGCTTGCTGTAATCAGCCGATCTTGAGGAAGCGACTTCCTGCAAAGAGTCTGCGGTTTGGCTTCTCAAACTGTTTCATCTCTGGGGTAACGGCTTCATGTTCAGTCACCCGGAAGCGACTTTTACCCAGCCGCACTTGAATGGTGCCGTCATTTTGTACGCGAATCACGTTCCAGTCGCTCGCATCAGGGTCAATTCGCCACAGGTCACGGCAGGGCCAAACCGCTTTCACCTCAGCTGTCTGGTCGGCGCGTAAAATAATCTGCGCGTCTTTGCATTGCCGGTCCCGGTCGGCCAAAATCTTGAGCTCTTCCTCGCTGAAACCCATCCGATCAGATTGAGCTAGTTCTTCCGGGGTTTCAGCTTCGGATTTGCCTTCAGATTTGGCTTGCTCAAGCCGGCTAATTCGGTCCTGCTCTTCCGCCCATTTTATGAAGGCAGCGCGCTCTTCTAAAGCTAGGTCGAACTGGTAGGTGCCCACCAAATACTGGGTGGCTTCAGCTACGGTCCTTACCGGTGTTTTCCGGGGCGCGACGCCCTCGGCGCCCTCCCTTTCGGCTCGCTCTGCGCTAGGGTGCGCATCCTCTGAAACTGTGGGGGCTGAAGGCGTCGCGCTGGTGGTTTCAGGGCTGGTAGTGGTGGCTGTATGTTCCGCTGCGCCAGGGGTCGAGGGCGTGCCGGTGCAGGAGCCTAACAGCAAGGATAGGGCAACTGCCGTAGTAGTGATGAGTTTAAGTCGCATAGCTCAATTAGGTTGGGGGACCCGTTGCCAGGTCCCCCAACAGTGTGTAGAGACTAGGAACGCTTACGGTTCCATACTAGTGCGGCAGAGCCCGCAACCAGAAGTGTTAATGTGGCCAGCAAGGCGCCTGAGGCGTTCAAACCGGTCTTGGCTAAGCCGGCGCCAGTCTTGGGAGTTTCAGCGGTGATCTCCGGAGTTTCAGCCGTGACCTGCGGAGTTTCAGCGGTATCCTGCGGAATGGTCGGGCAAGGAGTCTTGTTCTCCAGCAGCTGCAACTCGGTGGAAGCCTCAGCAGTTAGGCTTCTATCAGTTTCCACATTGGCCCCGTCATAGAAGAAAGTGGTCTTAACCGGGCCAGTGTAGTTTGGTGACCAGCCGTAGGCGGGGCGTGCGATATATGGGGGCTGAACATTAGGATCTCCCATTTGGGAGGCGTCCATCAAAGCCACATATTCACCGCTACCCAGGGTGTTTTCCTTGTCGAGGCCGCTTTCAACATGCTTGTAGGTGAAGGTGACTTTGCCCTTTGCGTCCGCTATCTTTTTGTTCAAGTCTGTGCCGGACACCTTCGCCCACAGATGGACAGAAGTTCCCGCAGGAATGTCCTTCAGTTCAACCGGCGTGCCTGCGGCCAGCGAAGTGAGCTCCGGATTCTGGTCAGAAACCACATCAGTAAGCGTCAAGTTCTGCTCAAACATGACGTGCTTCGCTGTCACCTTATTCGGGTTAGTAATAGTGTAGTTAACCCATGCTTCAGGGGTGCCGTTATTGCAGAGCCGTTGCAGTTCGGTGATTGCTTCAGGGGTAGTCGCGTCGGACTGGTTCGCCGGGTAGAAAGCGCTGGAGAGAGTCAGATTGCTTGGCTCCTCAACGGTAATAGCGTTCTGCCATACTCGCATCGTGCCGGTTTCCGGCCCATTCGCGCCGGTGCTGGTGAGAGGGTATTGGATACTGGGGAAAGGCAGAATGCTGCCGCTGTAGCCTTCAGCTAGGGCGAAGGTAATCTTCAAAGTGTTGCGCGGCTGCTTCGGGATGGGCGGAAAACCAGTCGGGGGCTCTGGCGTCATCCCTAAATCCATGGTCCAGGAGATCGTGTCCCCAGCAATTGACACCTTCGTTTCAGGGTTATTCTGGGGGGAGACGATTTCCGCTTTGATGTTGGTAGCGTACTTGGGGAGCGCAGTAATGGTAGCTACAGGGTAGCGTTCATTAGTGGCTGGTATGGTGTAATCACCAGTCAAAAAGTCGACCTTACCAACATTACTGTTGCTGTCAATGTAGAGCGAATAAGTTCCGTCAGAATTCGCATACACGTGTGAGTACACGTCAACGTTTTCTGGCTTGTCTTCAGCTGTGGCCGCCATTGCGACAGCTGACATGGGCGCAAGCAGCAAAGCCAAAGCGGCGGCTGCTGCGATCTTGGTTGATTTTATGATTGCCATGTTGACATCCCTGACATTCTGTAGACAAACGGGATTTGATTCTATCAATATCGCAAGCTGTTCGAACAGTGTTTTAGTAATCTGTGACACAAACGTTGCCCAGTTGTTGCAGAGAAAATTGCAGACTGGGAAAAAGATCCATATAAAAAATGGAGCGAGTGACGGGAATCGAACCCGCGTCATCTGCTTGGAAGGCAGAGGCTTTACCATTAAGCTACACTCGCGTTGCCGGCTGGA
The DNA here is from genome assembly GCF_001936115.1 of Boudabousia marimammalium. Classification (GTDB taxonomy): domain Bacteria; phylum Actinomycetota; class Actinomycetes; order Actinomycetales; family Actinomycetaceae; genus Boudabousia; species Boudabousia marimammalium. Next base: position 14,472 of record NZ_MPDM01000001.1, on the reverse strand, counting down.
AATAGCATGCTACGCCAACTGACCTATAGAGTTTAACAAGAAGAAGGCGCTGCGGTCTAATTTAGGTGCGCTCGCATGAGTGGTGTCCCTCTCATCTGCCCGTTGTGATTAGGATTTCTGGGCTGTCTCGTTTAAGATTTGGAAAGCACGGGGTATGGCGCAGGTTGGTAGCGCGTCCGCTTTGGGAGCGGAAGGTCGTGGGTTCAAATCCCGCTACCCCGACATTTTTTTGCGAAGTTTGATACGCACCCGCGTACAATGTTTTCATGAGTATTTCTGTGAAAGATCTTCGCCCCTCCAATGTAACTCCCGTACCTTTATCCGCTCTGGTTGATGGTTGGGCGCTCAACTCCTCCCCTGACTGGAATGGAGTGGAGGTTTACGGTGTCACCGTGGATTCGCATGACGTGGCCGAGGGTGAGGTCTTTGTCGCCATCCCTGGCGCCCGGGCGCACGGTGCCCAATTCGCCTCCAAAGCGGTCAAGGCCGGTGCGGTCGCCGTTGTTACTGACCGGGATGGCGCTGAACTCCTGTCCAGCGAAGTTGAACTGGGCGTCCCCGTTGTTGAGGTTGCTGACCCGCGCGCCGTGGCGGCTCCTTTAGCGGCCCGCGCCTACGGTAACCCCGCTGAACGGATGAAGCTTGTGGGTGTCACCGGAACCAACGGTAAAACCACTACGTCTTTTGCTTCTTTTGCTGCTTTAGAGCAGGCAGGGGAAAACCCCCTGATTTTCTGTACAGCAGAGATTCGGCTAGGTGACGTCAGCATCTATCCGGAGCGTACCACCATGGAAGGCCCAGTCATTCAAAGAATCCTGGCTCTGGGCCTGGAGCAGGGCTGCCGTTCAGCGGTCATTGAGGTGTCCGCTCACGCCATTAGCTTGCACCGCATCCAGGGAATGAAGTTCGATGTGGTGACTTTCTTGAACCTGCAGCATGACCATCTGGACTACTACCACACTATGGACAACTATTTTGCGGCAAAAGCGCGCCTGTGCTCCAGCGAGTTTACCCGCCGCGCAGTCATCTGTGTCGATGATCAGTGGGGGCAGCGTCTAGCCGCCCAGTGCGATGTTCCTTTCGTTACCTACAGTGCTTATGATCCGCAGGCTAAAGCCGATTGGACGGTCCTGGAAAAGAGCTGGGATTTGGACACCATCTCTACCGATGTGGTACTGGCGAGCCAGTCAGCCGCCGCCCCCTCGTCCTCGGTGAAACTCTCCGTCCCGGTCCCCGGTGAGGTGAACGTGCAAAACGCGGTCGCCGCCTACCTAATGACGACCTGGGGGCTGGGCTTGTCCGCGGATCAGGTGATTGCGGGAATCAAGCGCCTGTCGGTGCCGGGGAGGATGACAATCATGTCCACTCGCGATCAGAGGCGACCCCTAGTGATTGTTGACTTTGCGCACACGCCGGAGGCCCTGGAGTCGGTGCTCCGCACGGTTCGGGAACTGACGCCAGGTCGGCTCATCGTGGTCTTCGGGACCGACGGTGACCGTGACGCCTCAAAGCGTCCAGATGTCGGGCGAGTCGCCGCGGAGAATGCAGATATTTTGTGGGTAACGGACGAAAATCCGCGTTATGAGGATCCTGTGCAGGTGCGCGGTCAGCTGCTGGAAGGAATCCGTAAGGTACGTCCGGAACTGAAAGACGTGATTGAAGTGATCACTTGCCGCCGCGACGCAATCCGGGAAGCGATTCGCTCCGCTCAGGTCGCAGATACAGTGATGATTACAGGAAAAGGTAACGAGCATTACCAAGAGTTTAACGGCGTTATGCACCCATTTGAGGACACAATCGTTTCCGCAGAGGTTCTGGACGCGATTTTCCCGCTGGACTAATCTTTAGCTGGAATCCGTGAGGTATCCGAAATGCAAAATCGTCCTTATCATCCAAACTATGAGTGGATTTGGTCAGGGCTGCCGGAAACCACTGTAGCTTCCCTGCAGTTGACGGTAACTCACCCGCAAGAGGACGTTTTGGCGGCAGCCGTCGCAGATTTCCTAGCGGGCTTGTTCGTGGACAGTAACGGGGTGCATGGCCTGGGAGGCTGGGCGGTTTACCCGATGACTCGGTTATCATCCCCGCACAGGCATATCTTCAATCTGGTTTCTGGTGGTGAAGATGCTGCGGATTCCCTAGTCTCCGGAGCGGATTGGGCTTTCGCGCATTTCTCTAACATTGCGGGTATTCACCTGTATTGGAAAGAGCTACCGTCGCTCCCTCCGCCTACTTTGCCGCCGCGTTAAAAAACCGCAGCCAAAGCTCCCACATGTCGGCATCCACCGCAGCGAAACCGCCGGTACCTGCTGAGAATCAAGTGCTGTGCTGATCAGATGCGGGCGAATCAGATGCGGGCGGACAGAATCTCTTCCAGAGGCCGGTAGTGTTCTGTGACCGCATCCCGGTAGGCTTCCAGGTCGCCCGCTATGGCCGCATTCAGCATCAATTCGTGTGCATCAGCGGTTTGACGCAAGTGATGGGTGATTTCTAAACCAAGTTGCGGAGTGACCGCCATGTGTACCAGCCATAGTGAATGGGCTAACTGCTTAATTACAGTATTAGGTAGTTGGGCTAGCAGGCCCAAGTGGTAGGCAATGTCTTGCTGCTCGAAAGTTTTGCCTTCGGAGGCCAGTACCTGCATCTCACCCACCAGGCGGCGCAGCTCGGGTTGTTTTGTCCCTTTGAGGGTTTTCACGACCTGCTCAGAGCAACCCAAATCAAGGTAGCGACGCACTTCGACGACGTCACGCAGACCTTCGAATCCTTCATTGGAGAGGAGGGTGGAACGGAAAGCGAGGGACTGGACGAGGGGGTCTAGTGACAGTGAGCCGACGAAGCTGCCGCGTCCATGCTCCACTGACACAATATTTAGCGCTTCAAGTTTGCGGATGGCTTCCCGCACGGAAGACCGGGAAACTCCTAGCTGCTCACATAGGGTGGCTTCAGTAGGGAGACTATCTCCAGGGCGCAAACCCTGTTCAAGGATGAGTGCTTTGATAGCGTCCATCACCGATTCAGCGCGCTTGGGGGTGTTTGTGTGCGCAGTTGCAGGTTTGGTTAGCTGCGTCAATCCTGTTAAGCCTACAGAATTTGTTGGGCGCGGGTTCATAGATTCGTCCTTGATATACATGATTCGCGTTATATTGTGTTGGTTGTCCGACAATCGAACAGCTTAGCACATATTGAATTAAGTAACGGTAGGTAACAATCTGGCAACATCGGTTGCGTACGCATATTTAAAGAACTAATGTAGTTGTCAGACATCTTAGGATGTTTTCATCATAGTTGATGGATTTTTTAATCTCGAAGAAGAGGAGATCTCGAATGCGTACCAGCACTCGTCGTGGAGCTAAGGTCGCTGCCATTGCAGCCGCTTCCGCTCTGATCCTATCTGCCTGCTCGTCAGCAGGCGGTGAGTCCAAGGAAGGCACCTCAGAAGGTGCTGCACCTGCAAAAGACACCATTACCGCTCAGGTAGCCTACTCCACCAAGAAGTTCGACCCTTCCTCGACTTCATCGGCTCTGGCTCTGGCAGGTAACTGGCACGTCACCGAAGGTCTGTACGACCTCGACATGTCTACTTTCAAGGTTTACCCGGCTCTCGCAGCTGGCGAACCCGAAATGGTTTCCCCCACCGAATACAAGGTCACTTTGCGTGATGGTGCTAAGTTCTCCAATGGTGAGGCCGTTACCCCGGCTGACGTAGTTTCCTCCTTCGGTCGCACCATGGCCGAGGGTGGTCTGTACCTGTCAATGCTCGACTTCATTGACTCGGTTACCCCCGACGGTGACAAGGCTGTTGTCATTAAACTGAAGAAGCCTTTCCCCTTGGCTCAGCAGCGTTTCTCCTTGGTTCGTATTGTTCCGGAAAAGGCTACCGCTGAAGAGCTGACCGCTATGCCGATTGGCTCCGGTCCGTGGAAGTACACTCAGATCACTGATCAGCAGGTTCACTTCGAAAAGAACGACCACTACAACGGCAGCAAGCCTGCCACCACCATGAAGATGGTTTGGAACGTCAACACGGACGACACCGCTCGCGTGACCGCCATGCAGCAGGGTGACACCGACGTCATGGAAAACGTGCCCGCCAAGGCCTTTGAAACTTTGAAGAGCGCCGGCGCTAAGATTGAAACTGTGCAGGGCTTCAACCAGGCCTTCATCATGTTCAACACCAAGCAGGCTCCGTTCGACAATGTCAAGGCACGTCAGGCCGTTCTGTACGCGATTGACGCTCAGAAGCTAATCGACAACCAGCTGGCCGGCCAGGCTGACCCGGTCACCTCCTTCCTACCGGAGAGCTTCGCTAACTACCACAAGGCAAAGAACGTTTACACCCACGATGTTGAGAAGGCAAAGGCCCTGCTGGCCGAAGCTGGTGTAAGCACTCCGCTTGACTTCACTCTGTACACCACCGACCACAAGTGGGTTACTGAACTGGCTCCCCAGATCAAGAACAACCTGGCTGAGGTTGGCATCAATGTGAACATTGAATCCATGAAGTCTTCCGCTCTGTACCCGAACATCACTGACGTTGATGACGCTACCTACAAGATGGTGCTGGCCCCCGGTGACCCGTCCGTCTTCGGTAACGACCCTGACCTGTTGATGAACTGGTGGTACGGTGACAACGCTTGGACCAAGAAGCGTTCCTTCTGGAACGGCTCTGAGGGCTACAATAAGCTGCATGAGGCCATGGATCGCGCGCTAGCCGCCGAGGGGGCCGCTCAGCAGGAAGCTTGGAACGAGTGCTTCGACATTCTGTCTGAGGAAGTTCCGTTGTACCCGCTGTTCCACCGCAAGGTGTCGACCGCGATTAAGGGCGACGTGTTCTCGAACTACGAGGCAGTGGGCACCACTGGTTTGAGCTTCTTGAACGCAAAACTCAAGTAATCCTTGATAAGTGAAGATGGGGGAACGTTTCAGTCTGATTCGTTCCCCCATCTGCACCAACCGGCTTTATATCGCAGCCGCATAAATCCCCTAAAATATACTTGCAACAGATGAGAAGGGCGTAGTCGTGAATAATTTGATTCGACTATTGGGCCGTCGCCTTGTGGCACTGCCTTTAATGGCCTTTGGAGTGACCTTGTTGGTCTTCTTCCTGATGTCATTTTCCAAATACGATCCGGCTGTAGCAGCATTGGGCGAAAACGCCACCCAAGCTCAGCTGGATGCATACCGCGCTGAAATGGGCTTTGACCGCCCCTGGATTCAGCAGTTCTTTAGCTACATTGGCGGTCTCTTTACCGGTGACCTTGGCGTCTACGGCGTCACCAAGGAACCCGTCGCTGACCGCATTGCCATTGCCTTCCCCATCACCATGCAGGTTACCTTCTTTGGCCTCCTGATTGCTGTCGTGATGGCTGTAATCTTCGGCGTTCTGGCTGCTCTTTACCGTGACCAGTGGCCCGATCAGGCAATCCGTATTCTTTCTATTGTTGCGATCGCGACCCCGTCCTTCTGGCTTGGTGTGTTGTTGATTTACGTATTCCAGATTCAGCTTGCTTGGCTACCTGGTTCCGGTCCTCTTCCGGAGTTCACTTCGGATCCGGGCGGATGGCTTGAGCGTATTATCATGCCGGCTTTCGCTTTGGCTTTGCCGGTCGCTGGTCAGCTGACCCGTATCATCCGTACTTCCATGGTGGAAGAACTGGATAAGGATTATGTCCGCACCGCTATTGGTGCTGGCGTTCCGAAGCGTGAAGTGATTGCTCGCAACGTTTTCCGTAACGCCCTCATTACTCCCATTACCGTGCTTGGTCTGAAGATTGGTTACCTCCTCGGTGGCGCCATCGTGATTGAAGTTATCTTCACTCTGCCAGGCATGGGAACTGTCATGTTTGAAGGCATTAACGGCAACCAGCCCATCCTGGTTCAGGGTGTGGTGTTGGTCGTAGCCTTGGCCTTCATCATTGTTAACATCATCGTGGACTTGCTCTACGTTCTCATCAACCCCCGGATCAGGACGGTATAACCATGTTGTTTGGAAAACGAAAACTTGTTGAAAACGTATCCCAGCCGGGCGTCAAATTCCGTCGAATCCGCAATATGTCTTGGGGTGCACGCCTCTCCCTGTTTGTGATTCTGTTCCTCGCCTTCGTGGCTGTCACCGCGCAGTGGATTGCCCCTAATGATCCATTGAAGATTGTGGGCACCTACATGGCGCCTAACGGCGAATACCTTTTCGGTACAGATAACCTAGGTCGTGGCGTTCTTTCCCGCGTAATGTACGGTACGCGCTACTCCCTGGTGATTGGCTTGTCTGCGATTGCTTTCGCTTTGGTTGTCGGCTCCATCATTGGTGCGATTGCCGCTGTTACCCGTACTTGGATTTCTGAAATCATCATGCGTCTAATCGACGTATTCATGTCAGTTCCCGGTATCGCTCTGGCCGCCGTATTCGTGATCATTTTGGGCCAGTCCATGATTGGCATCATCATCGCTATCGGTATTCTTTACGTACCGCAGATTGCCCGTATTGTGCGCGCTAACGTCATCAGCGAATACGGTAAGGACTATGTTCGTGCAGTAATCGTTTCAGGTGCTCGCGCACCATGGATTCTGCTCAAGCACGTGACTCGTAACATTGCTGCCCCGGTCATGGTGTTCACCACCTTGTCTGTCGCCGATGCTATCGTCTTCGAGGCTTCACTGTCCTTCATCAACGCTGGTATCCCGGAGCCCACTCCCACTTGGGGTAACATTCTGGCTTCCGCTAAGGAAGGCGTCCTCTACGGTTACTGGTGGCAGGCCACTTTCCCCGGCTTGGCCATTATGATTACTGTGCTGTGCTTGAACATCTTGTCTGAAGGCATCACTGACGCCATGGTGGCTGCCCCCAGTGCTGCCGCCCCGACTGAACTTCCTGTCTCTGAGCGTAAGGCTGACCGTCTCCTAGTTGATCCGGTTGCCGCCTACCGTGAGCAGGCTGACAGCCTGAATGAGTCCTTGACGAAGCTACGTGAAGCTGAGCTTTCCCGCAACGACCGCCTCATTCCGCAGTCCACGGAAGCTCCCGTGCTGGAAGTTAAGGACCTATGCATTAAGTTCCCGCGTCACGGTGACGTCGATGTGGTTGACCACGTCAGCTTCGCTATCCGCCCGGGTGAAACCATGGGTTTGGTTGGTGAGTCTGGTTGCGGTAAGTCAATTACTTCACTGGCCATAATGGGCTTGCTGGATCCGAAATCTGAGATTTCCGGCTCCATCATGTTCGATGGTAAGGAACTAGTCGGCATGAGTGCCCGTGAGCATAACGCTTTGCGTGGACATGAGATCGCCATGATCTACCAGGATGCTTTGTCTTCCTTGAACCCCTCCATGCTGATTAAGAATCAGATGAAGCAGTTGACCCGCCGCGGCGGTACTCGCTCTGCTGAGGAGCTGCTGGAACTGGTGGGCTTGGATCCGAAACGTACCTTGGAATCCTATCCGCATGAACTTTCCGGTGGTCAGCGTCAGCGCGTGCTTATCGCTATGGCTTTGACTCGTGACCCGAAGCTGGTCATCGCAGATGAGCCGACTACGGCCTTGGACGTGACTGTGCAGGCACAGGTGATTGATCTGCTGAACGATCTGCGTGAGAAGCTTGGCTTTGCCATGATGTTCGTGTCGCACGACCTCGCCCTCGTCGCCAAGGTCGCCCACTCCATCACCGTAATGTACGCCGGTCAGGTGGTGGAGCAGGCCTCCACCCGTGAGCTGCTCACAGATCCTCGCCATGAGTACACTCGTGGTCTGCTGGGTGCGGTTACTTCTATTGAAGCCACTCAGGGTAGGCTCCACCAGGTTCCTGGCGTGGTGCCCAGCCCGAAGGACTTCCCGAAGGGCGATCGCTTTGCGCCTCGTTCTTCTCACCCCGATGTGGGCTTGGATATCAGGCCTATCTTCAAGCAGGTACCAGGCACGTATCACTTCTATGCGGCACTGCCTGACGATGTAGTTGCTGGCGCCAGCGCTAGCGAAGGAGAGCTGTGATGACAACTCCAATCATTGAGCTAGATAATGTTGAGGTAACTTTCAAGACTCGCGCCGGCACGGTTTTCAATCCTCATTTGGTGCATGCGGTTCGCGGTGTTTCACTGCAGCTCATGCCGGGTGAGACTATCGGTATCGTGGGTGAGTCCGGTTGTGGTAAATCAACTACCGCTAACGTGATGTGTGGTTTGCAACGGGCAACCAAGGGCAAGGTTATGTTCAAGGGCCGTGACGTCACCAAGCGTTCCGCGAAGGAACGCCTGGAAATCGGTCGCGTCGTCTCTGTTGTCTTCCAAGATCCTGCGACTGCTTTGAATGCACGTATGCGGGTGCGTGATCAGCTGATTGACCCGCTGGTTGTCCACAAGATTGGCACCAAAGAAGAGCGCCAGGCTCGGGTGAATGAGCTGATTCATATGGTGGGCCTGCCGGGCTCCTCTTTGGATGCTCTGCCCGGTCAGCTGTCTGGTGGTCAGCGTCAGCGCGTCGCGATTGCCCGCGCCTTGTCGTTGAAGCCGGACGCCATCATTGCTGATGAGCCGACCTCCGCTTTGGACGTGTCCGTCCGTGCCCAGATTCTGAACCTACTGTCAGACCTAAAAACTGAGTTGAATCTATCACTGGTGTTCATTAGCCACGATATTCAAACGGTTCGTTATGTTTCTGACCGTATTATGGTGATGAACGGAGGCAAGATTGTGGAAGAAGGCCCCGCTATGAAGGTCTTCGCACAGCCTGAGCATCCGTACACTCAAACTCTCTTGGGCGCAGCACCTTCATTGTTGCACCCGACTGAAGCCGAACGCGCTTAACCACTACAGATTTAAGAAAGTAGAATCATGAAGCACTCATTCAGGGGCGTAGTTCCCCCGGTCGTCACTCCGTTAACGGACTCTGGCGAGCTAGATAAAGAAAGCTTGGCTCGCTCCATCAATCGTATGATTGACGCGGGCGTTCACGGCTTGTTCATTTTGGGTTCCTCCGGTGAAGTAGTGTTCTCCACTGACCAGCGTCGGCGTGAGATTATTGCTGCCACCATGGAAGTCGTCGCCGGCCGCGTACCAGTAATGGTTGGTTGCATTGATACTGAAACCAAACGCGTGATTGAGCACGCTAAGGTCGCTAAGGAGCTGGGCGCGGACGCCATCGTTGCGACTGCTCCGTTCTATGCGCTGGGTGGTCTGCCGGAGGTGGAACGCCACTTCCGTCTCATCCATGAAGCCATCGATTTGCCGCTCTTCGCCTACGATATTCCAGTTTGTGTTCACACTAAGCTTCCTGGGCCACTGTTGTTGCAGCTGGGTAAGGAAGGTGTGCTCACCGGTGTGAAGGACTCTTCCGGTGATGACGTCGGTTTCCGTTTCCTAGCGCAGGACAACGCTAACGCCGGACACCCGCTGGTGCTGCTGACTGGCCATGAGATTGTGGTCGATGGTGCGTACATGTCTGGCGCGGATGGCGCGGTTCCCGGTTTAGGTAACGTCGATCCGGAGGCATACGTGCGTCAGTGGGATGCTTACCAAAAGGGCGATTGGGATGCTGTCCGTAAGGAACAGGACCACCTGGCTAGCTTGGCCCGCATCTTCACTGTTACCCGTGGAGTCGCTGGGTTCGGCGCAGGCGTTGGTGCTTTCAAGACGGCTTTGCGTTTGATGGGCGTTTTCAACACCAACAACATGCCTGATCCGGTTCTCCCGCTTGAAGGCGAAAACGTTAGTGCGATCGAAGCAGTTTTGCGCGATCGTGGAATGCTCTAACAACTAGTTAACAGAGGTCAACGGTGCGTCACGTTATTGCCATCGACATCGGTGGAACCAAGATTGCGGGAGCTTTAGTTGCTTTGCTGGAGTCCGGTGAAACGCCTCCAGCGGCTGTAGCTGAGCGGCTTCGCGGATTTGTTACGGCCCGTAGTGCGGTTGCCACGCATCCGACTTGGACTGCTGCCACGGTGAAAACCGGTGGCAATGATGTGGCCGCAACCGTTGTCTCTGTAGTACAGAAAGTGATCGCTCACGCACAGTCGCATGGTCTGACACTGTCTGGTGTCGGTATCGGTAGCGCTGGCGTGATTGATCCGACCGGTCGCATGATTGCTTCAGCGACCGACGCGATTCCGGGCTGGACCGGCACTAAGCTGGCCGATATTGTGGAGGCCGCCACTGGTCTTCCCGTAATCATTGAAAATGACGTTCATGCCCATGCCCGCGGTGAGGCCGTCGGCGGCGCCGGTAATCCTTTTGCTTCCACGTTGATGGTGGCGGTCGGTACCGGTATCGGTGGTGCTTTCACTGAGGGTTCACGCATTCTGCGTGGAATTCGGGGACTGTCCGGACATGTTGGACATATCGTAGCCCCGGGTGCTGAGGGTAATCTTTGTTCCTGCGGGGCGGACGGTCATTTGGAGGCGATTGCTTCCGGTCCTGGTATGACCCGCTGGTTTAATCAGCGCGGCGGCAATGCCGTTGATGCCCGCGATTTGGAAGCACAGGCTGAGGCGGGGGATGAGCTGGCGATCCAGGTGATGGCCGAAGCTGCCACCGCGACCGGTCAGATTATTGCCGGCCTAGTGAACTGTTTCGATCCTGAGGTCGTAATTTTGGGTGGCGGGCTGGCCCGTGCCGGGGATTTATACTGGGGGCCGTTGAAGGCCGCGTACCAGACGCAGCTGATGCCTGCCTTGCGGGATACACAGTTGTTGCCTGCCGCTTTGGGTTCCGCTGCCGCCCTAGTTGGTGCGGGCGAGTTGATTCGTTATCATTTGGATGAGTTTGGAGATCGCTGATGGTTCATCAGGCTGATATTTCGGTTGCGGGAGTCTTGGAGGCTTCCCGAGGTTTGATTGTTTCTTGTCAGGCTTACCCGGGTGAGCCTTTGCGCACCCCGGAGGTTACGGCGCGTATGTGTCAGGCCGTGGTGGCTGGGGGAGCAGTAGCTGTCCGGGTGCAGGGCGTGCAGGATATCGCCGCTGCCCGTCAGGCCGTTGAGGTTCCCGTGGTTGGTTTAATTAAGTACGGGCACGAGGGCGTCTACATTACGCCGTCGGTTGCTCATGCGCGGGCCGCCGCTTTGGCTGGTTCTTCGATTGTGGCGATTGATGCCACGTCGAGGGAGCGTCTGGGTGGAACTTTTGCGGATGCTTGCAAAGCTATCCATGATGAGTTCCCAGGTGTTGCCGTCATGGCTGACTGTGGTTCTTTGGATGATGCGTTGATGGCTGAGGATGCTGGTGCTGATTTGGTCGGCACTACGCTGGCTGGTTACACGGGGGAGCGCCCGAAGACTGACGGCCCTGATTTTGAGCTAATCGATCAGGTGTGTGAGCGGATTTCTGCACCTATCGTGGTGGAGGGGCGAATCCACACGGTTGAGCATTTGCGTCAGGTTTGGCAGCGCCCCATTCATGCTGCGTGTGTAGGGACTGCGATTACGCACCCAACTTCGATTACTAGTTGGTTCGCCAAAGTAACTTTGTAGCCGTCAATTTGGTTAACTTGGGTTGTGGAGCTCTTCCGTCTTGGGAGGGCTCCACATAGTTTTAGAGGGATTGAAGGGGCTTTATTTTAACGCGAGTTTTGGGTGTAAACCACAGCCTTTGCGCAGTAGTTTTGTAACCGTTTTGGTGTGTTTAGAATCATATGGCTAGGTGGATGCGATTTTGTAATTCCAGTTTCGACACTCATTGCTGAATGATAATCTGAGAAGTAATGGTGCTTGGTCGTGCACGTCCGTGCAGTGAGTTATGGACCATGAAATTGAATTAATGTCATCAAGTGAAAAGAGATAATAGGTGAGTATAAAAAGCTCTCTTACACAGAAAGGGGGTGGAGGCTGTGTGCGTTCTGGACCTGGTCCAATGAACCGCATTGTTTCCACCTTCGCTGCTTTTGCAGTGACTTTGGCTGGAATTGTGGCGATATACCACTATCCTGTGGCTGAAGCTGTTGATCCAGGCTCAAATACTGCTACCGCTATTGAGGCTGATGCTCTAGATTCATCAAACCAGTGGTATATGGATAACTGGGCGAAGATTGATAAGGTTTTTGATCGGTCGAACGGTGGTGCGACAGTAACGGGCTATGGTGTGTTGCTTACTGCAAACACGTCTTCTTTGAATGGTGGAGGAAATGCTCCTCTTCCTGATGGTACGCCGGTTTATTTGCGATGGGTGGATAAGGATGGCCAAGTTTTACCTATCTACAAGACGAGGACTCACCGAGGCTATGCGGGTGCTCCGAATCCTAGTCCTTATGCGTTTGCGATTCCGCAGTGGACTGATAATAGCGGAACCGTTCACACTCTAATCATGTCGGGTGCTAAGCGGCCTTTAGTTCGTGTTTGGATTGACCCTTACGTTAGTCCTGACACTGGTAACCAGGTTGTTCAGATGAAGGATGCTGCCGCGAATGTGCCAGCTTTCTCCCATTACAATTTCGGTGCTTCAGTTACTACCCTGGCAGGACAGTATGCGAATAACTATACGGTTTTTATGACTGAGTTGCCGACCAGTGGTTACATGACTCGCCCTCAGGGTGAGTGGATTGAAACTCCCGTGGGGCAGACCGGCGGGCTGGGTGTTAAACAGTACGTGTCCGGTAAGGTCTGGTTGGAGGCTCAGGGTTCTGATTTGGCTTCTGGACCGACTCAACTTGGTGCTGATCGTCCTGCAGCCAGCTATAAGGTTGTCATGTCTTCGTTGACGAATGAAGGAGCTGTTGAGGCTGCAAAAATTCGTCAGCAGCCGGTAGAGAATCGGGCTTTGTTATTTAAGAATTTGCTTACTGAGCATCCTGAGTATATTGCCGAAACTGCATATACGCACACCAATGCTAAGGGTGAGTATCTTATTAAGTTTACCGAGGGCAAATTGGACCAGGATAACATTTATGGTTATGTTGAGGATCCTGAGGGTAACCCGATGCCTGCATATTCTACATGGACGATTCCCACGTATGGTAAACCTGACGCATTCACTTTGGCGCAGCCTTTGGCTAACCCTCTTTACCGGCCGGTGAAGAAGGCATGGGAGAACGTACACTTTGCTGTTATCCCCTATGTTAGCCCCGTTCTGGAAATTACTAACTATGACACTAATACGCGTCCTGCCCCTCCGGGTGGGAAGGCGCTCATCGCAGTTAGTGGTAACTTGAGTAAGGTGGGGACTTCCATTGTTTGGAAGAACGCCAATGGTGATGAAGTAAAGCGCTGTGACGATATTGCTTCCTTGCCGCAGGCAAATGACTGCACCTATGATATTCCTTCGGATGCTCAGACCGGTGACGTTTACCGGGTTGAGCTTCAGGCTTTGGGGAATGTGATTGCGGTTGATTCGTTAATCGTGTCGAATATTCCTAAGGTGAACTATGAGCCGGTTGCTGTTGAGGCAGGGGTGAACACTGCATCGTCTGCGGCTCCAACATTCGATAATCCGGCAACGGAGCAGGTTGAAAAGGGTCAGGCTCCGGCAGGTACAACTTACCGACTGGCTGATAATGCGCCGAAGGGTTACACCATTAACACTGATACCGGTGTGGTGTCTTGGACGGGTGATCCTAAGGAGGCAGATGAAACTGTTGTGGTTCCGGTGGTTGCGGAGATTGTTAACGCTGTTAACAATAAGAAAGTGGATCGTCCGGCGGAAGTTACCTTCAACTTTAAGGGTAAGTTGACTGCGCAGAAGGTTGATCTGAAATATGACGACCAGGAAGCAACAGTAGGAACACCTAAGGACTCTACTCCGATTTTCACTGGAGAGGGTACTGCAGATGTGGCCACGTTGCCCGCGGATACAGTGTTTAAGCTGGGAACGCTTCCTGAGGGTGTGGCTGCTGAAGATGTTGCTATCAACACCTCGACTGGTGTAGTTACTTTCACCGGAACGAAAGCTCAGGTAGGGAAGTCTTACGATATCCCGGTTGTAGCTACGTTCGCTGATAAATCAACCGAAAACGCGGTAGCAAAGTTTACTGTTGGTGATAAGCCTGATGCTGATAATGATGGTGTGTCTGATGATGCGGATCAGTGTGTGAATACTCCTGCTGGTGCGGTTGTTGATGCTAATGGTTGTGCGGTAGCGCCGGTTTTGGGTGAGGTGCCTAAGGTTAATGGGACTATTGGTGTGGAGATTACTCCGATTGAGGTTCCTGTTACTAACACTGGTATGAATGAGGGTCTGACTTGTACTGCTGCTGGCTTGCCTGCTGGTTTGTCGGTTGCGTTGAAGGCTGATGGTTCTGCTTGTGTTATCTCTGGTACTCCGACTGAGAAGGTTACTGATAAGCCGTTCACTGTGACGCTTGGTTTCACTAAGCCTGATGGTGATAAGCCTGCTGGTACTCCGGTTGCCAAGGAGGGTACTGCCACTGTTGGTGATAAGCCTGTTGCTCCGAATTGGGAAGACACTACCGGTAAGCCTGGTGATGATGTTGTAGTTCCTAATGCTGGTGGCGATGTTCCTGATGGTGCGACAGTTGAAAGCACTGGTCCTGGTAC